>CALLXD010000060.1 GCA_937766455.1 Vicinamibacterales bacterium
CGCCGTCACTGATCCCAAGGACATCGCGCCACTCTTACGGATGCTCGACGGCTACCAGGGCACGCCGGTTGTCGTCAGCGCGTTGCGTCTGGCACCGCTGGTGTTCGTCAGGCCCGGAGAATTGCGGAAGGCGAAGTGGGCAGACATCGATCTCGACACAGCCGAGTGGCGGTATCTCGTCACGAAAACACAAACACCGCATATCGTCCCGCTTGCCACTCAAGCCGTCGCCGTCTTACGCACGCTGCATCCCCTGACCAGTAACGGGATATTCGTCTTTCCTGGCTCGCGGAACAACGGACGCCCGATGAGTGACAACACCATCACCGCCGCGCTGCGAACCATGGGGATTCCCGCAGACACGATGTCGGGACATGGGTTCCGTGCGATGGCGTATACGGTCCTGGAGGAAGAACTCGGGTTCCCTCAGCACCTGCTCGATCACCAGCTCGCACACGTCGTCAAGAAACACACTCGGACGGGCCTACAACCGCACGACGCACCTCCCCGAGCGCCAACGCATGATGCAGGAGTGGGCGGACTATCTGGATGCGCTCAAGGGCGACGCCGATGTGGTCACCATGTTCAGACGGGCATAGACCGATTGAGGACGACCTCCATGTCGGCCCATACCCGACGCGCCGCGCGACCAAGACCCCCTCACGCGGCGTTGCCATACGCAGAGGTGCCGCCCTTCCTCTGCGCCCTGCGCCCTGCGCGCGTCGGACGCGAGCGAGTGGGTGCGACTCGCCTTCGAGCTGACCCTCCTGTCCGCGGTCCGCACCTCGGAGACCCTGCTTACCACCTGGAACGAGACCGACCTGTCGACCCAGACCTGGACCATTCCGAGCGAGCGCATGAAGAGCCGGCGTCGAACACCGCAGTCCCGCTCGTCGCCGCGCTGCGTCGAGATCCTGACCCGCGCCGCAGACCCTGGTGAATGGGTCACACTACGTCGTTCCGGGTCGGTCTGGGACGAAGCCGCTCAGCGGTATGGCGTTCTTGATGGCGCTGCGGCGGATGGGGCGGGATGATGTCACGACTCACGGGTTTCGGAGCAGTTTTCGAGACTGGGCGGCGGAGCGCACGAATTTCCCCCGTGCCGTGTGCGAAGCCGCGCTCGCGCATGCTCTCAAGAACAAGACCGAGGCGGCGTATCACCGAACGGACCTGTTCGAGAAGCGGCGCGAGTTGATGATCGCGTGGGCGGCATTCGCCCTCGGGACGGAAGCGGGCGGACAGCCCTGAGGAGCACTTGCCATGGCAGAACTGCTGTATAAGCTGCGGGAATGGCTGACCATCCCGGAGGCCGCTGCCCACTTGACAAACGCACTCGGTGAGAGCGTGACCGAGGCGGATGTGCTCCGCCTCGGGTTGGATGACAAACTGACGTTGTCCATCAATTACGTAAATCCCGTCTGGGGTTGGCTCGGCCGAGCCTCGGCAGACGAAATGTTTGCGATTAGCGAGATGTCTGAAGGATCTAAAGGACAGGTCGAGATCGAGGGGATTTGGGATCTGCCAATGAGCGATAACACACGGCGCGACGTAGAAAGTCGGTGGCAAACCCTCACCGGTGGAACAGCCGTGAATTGGAAGGGCGCGAGTGGTGCCTACCTGAACAGACCAGACGGAACGTGGTCCTTGCTCTGGGGAGAGACAAAGCCTTTCTCGGACGAGACACGTCAAACCGAGTCCGATGCTCGGTATGCAGGGCTCGGCGACGCCGATCTTGTAGTGCGCACAACCGAGCTGGAACGCCTGAAGGCAAGCCACGTCCAGTCGCCGTCAACGGACAAGGGCAAGAAGTCATCGCCAGACAAACCGCTGAAGACTCGCGAGCGAAGCAACCTGCTGACGATCATCGCTGCGCTCGCCAAGATGGCCAAGGTTGATCTCTCTAAACCGACGAAGGCTGGTGACGCCATCGCGCGCCAGGCAGAGCTGCTCGGAGCGAGTGTGTCCAGCCGCAGCATCCAGGATCACATCAAGAAGATCCCAGAAGAGTTGAGGGAGGGAGACGACCCTGTAGCCTAATTCCGCAATTGCGTAGGTTCCTTCCGCAGTTGCGTCCTTCCCCCTGTTCGACGCGCTTTAATAGTCATGCTGTTCCCGGATGGGCCGGGACCGCTCACAAGGAGCACACATGGCCAACATCGAACCGATCCTTCGGAGACCTCGCGTGGAAGAGGCCGTCGGGCTTAGCCGATCCACGATCTATCTGCGCGTCACCCAGGGCCTGTTCACTCAGCCCGTGAGTATTGGCCTGCGCGCCGTCGGTTGGCCCGCTGGCGAGGTCGCGGCCATTAACGCCGCACGCATCGCCGGCCAGTCCGATGACGAGATCCGCCAACTCGTCAAGCAACTCCACAACGCACGCGGTGTCACAGTCGCGAGGACGGCATGATGGCGCGCCAGCCATCGGTTCGTACCAGAGAGGTTGTCCGGGCTATTCATCAGGGTTGCGACGGCGATCCCAGCCGGCCGGGCCTCCACCAAACCGGTCTTGTCAACCGGGTCAACGGTTTCGACGACTTCGCGTCCGAGTCCTAGCACTTCACGGCACACGCTGACCGCCGACACGGGAACGAGCCCCCGCGTTGACGGTCGCCCTACGGCCCCGCGACGTTCCAGTCGCCGCGCCGACAGCTCAGTGTTTCAACGTCGTTATTAATGCGATTTCACCCGGTCGATCTCTGGGATCTCACCGACGAGAGGGGCTGTTTTGCCCTCCAGATCTGATCGACGAACGGGGTCACGCGAGAACGGTTGTTTTGAGCTCGGCTGTAGAAACACCCATAAACACAGGGGTTTCTGCCTATAGCCCTCATTAACACGCCGTTACGCGTCAACTAAGGAAACGTCCGTCGTACAGCACGAGCAATTGCTCAACAGCGGCAGTTGGTCTTCACCGGCGGGCAGTAGATCAGGGAACTGGCGAAGTCGGACAGATAGCAAGCGGCGAGGGCGCAGCCGGCCCAAGTCGGCTAGCTGGACACGGCAATACAACGACGAGCGACCAGACAGTGAGGCCGGGAGGGCGTGAACGTATCAGTGGTGATCAAAGAACAGCGGCTGGTGCAGACAGGCAATAAGAGCAGATCGGTGGAATACCGGTACAAGGGGGCGCTGATATGAAGCAAGTGGCACCGTTCAGCAACGATTACGCAGACGGCTCGGATCACCGTGCGGAGATAGGCGCCCCGGACCCAAAACACAACAGTCTTGATCTGCTTGAGTTCTGCGATCCGACCTTGCATTGCGGCCACCTGCTGCACCTCGGCGAGCGCCTTGTCCCTGTGCATGAGTTCGCCCCACGTCGTCTTGATCAGTTCAGACCAATCGTCCGGTACGGGCGCCGGAAGTTCTGTCAGACGTGCGAGGAGGCGGATCGCCAGTTTGACCGCTATTCACCTGCTTACCGCCTGTGGATCTGGCGCCGTGACGCTCGTAAGGTTCTCGCCAACGGCCAAGTAATCGACGACACCACGTTGTGGGGACTGCTCGACGCCATGCCACGGACAAAGGCCGAGCTGCACGCTGTTGACGGCGTCACGGCCCACGTCGCCCAGGCGCACGGCCTCACGATCGTTGAGGCGTTACACGACCCGTTCAGCAGGCACGCTCGGTACCTTCGACGGACGGTTAAGCCCGCCAAGCGCCCACCCCTGCTGACCTTCGCGCAGTGGTCCCGCCGCTGGCTCAACCGCAGATCTGAGGCGCAGTTACTCGCCCAGCTGCTCGACGCCCAGGCCGTCAACGAAGAGGTGTCGAGAACCGGTCAGGATCTCCCACCACCGGCACAGGTTGTCATCTCGCCCCGGCAACAGCGGCCGCCTGCTAACGGCGACACAGCGCTCGTGGTCTCTAGTTCCTCCGCAACGACAGAGTCCCGCACAGAGCGACTGAGGCGGTCCTGTGGCACGTCTAGGGAGGGGCGTTCTTCGGTCTACAGCTCAAACGGTGTGGACCCTATCGCCCACCAACTTCGTGCGAAGGGGCTTTAAAGCGTCCCCATATGAGGACGCTAGGTCGGCCGGATTCCAGCAGCTTCCGGATCGGCCAGATCGGATCGACGGCGGCAGTAACGCGGTTTTTTTGAGCGGCCCATATCGGGCGATCGGTAACGAGCAAGAGGGAAAACATCATGACGACAAGTAACGCAACGACATCCGTAGAAAAGTTTCTGACGGGCACGGCAGCGGGCCTGCTCTGGCGCGTCAGGTGCGCGTATCGGCCGTAGGGGTCTCGTTCGAGATCGACCCGTCGCGCGTCAGCACGTCCCGTGACAGGCGGCACGGAGGTCACACAGGCGCGTCTGACAGGACTGGCGATATGCACCACGTCACGGCCGTTGTATCCGGACACGTGGTGTCTGGTCGACTCTGACACCACCGGCAGCGTGATCAGAACGGTAGATAACCCGTTGCAAATACGCCGGTTATAGAATGTCGAGGGTGCTGACGTTGGGTCAGCACGAGGGTGCGTGTTTGCGCAGGTTTCTGCATAGTCCTGCGGACCCCATCCTACTGCTGGCTAGCAGGAGGTTCAATGTGAGAGTTTACGGCTCACACGGATGTCCCCGCCACCCTCCGTCCCACACCGCCCTGGTCGAACTCATGAAGCAGCGGGCGGCCCGGACCGTCGAAGACACTGGTGTCGAACCTCATCGCACCAGCCCCCAACCGGACTCGTCTGCGACCTCAGCAGCGCCGCAGGGGTAAACACCCTCTGAACCGGGACTTAGGACTCGACTTGTCCAGCCTCAGGACTCCGTCTTGGACAACCTCTTTTACGATCTTCACCACGCCCCCCATACCCTTGATGTCCCCCAGCGCGCCACCCACCACCGCCTCCAACTGCTCCTCGGTCATTGCCACTGCGTCGTTCTGCTTGGTTGTCATCGTCTGTGCTCCTTGCTGTGTCCGTCTGCGGCTCATCCGACTCGCTGTTCGCGTCGCCAAATCGGTCGCTTGTTCTGTTCCGCGGGCGGTTGCTTTGATGCTATGGCGCTGCACATGGTTCCACCGACCGGCGATTTGCCCCGGGAGGGCAGAGCACCGTCAGGCGTCTGGTATCTCGCCTGACGGCACCCGCCGTTCACTGCGGCCAGCGAGCCGGGAAGCCGTCGACCACACAGGCCCGTCTTCACTCACGACGCCTAGTAGTTCGGATGAACAATCCTTGCACGGCCGCGTGGGAAGAGAACCTTTGGGATCGGGGTGGGGATAGGGCTGATTGATACGGAACTACCCTTCCTCATGATTCCGCCTTGGACACCATCAAGCTTGGCGAAAACGCCGCCACCCACCACCGCATCCAATTGCTGCTCGGTCATCGCTACTGCATCGGTCTGCTTGCTTGTCATCGTCTGTGCTCCTTGCTGTGTCCGTCTGCGGCTCATCCGCAGTGGATGATGGCAGTGTAGAGTCCGGTGACGAACCTCACCATGACGCACCGCACAGAGCCTCTGTGAACTTGGTCACAGAGCACCGACGCCCAGCGCCTCGCCCGCGAATGGGACGCCGCGCACCCGCGTGTGCCGTAAGCTCTAACATTGAACCGCCTGCCAGGTGGCGGTAGGATGAGGTCCGACATCACATCGTCGTGAACTGAGAGACCCGCATGACGCACCACCTTCGATTCGTCGCCGTCGCCGTCCTGACCGCGCTAGCACTGTGTGTGCCGGTGCAGGCGCAGACGCCTGAGATCGACACGCTGCGTGCACGAGCTGAGGCAGGGGTTGCCAGCGCGCCGTTCATCCTCGCGTTCATGTACAGCGCTGGCCAAGGCGTCCGCCAGTGTGAGGAAAGGGACGTAAAATCCGTCATCTCCGGAATGTCTCCATGACTAAACGCGAGGCGCTATGCGCCGTCCCCTTTGTTAGCGGCCTCGGTGAAGACGCCCTCACCGTGCTGGAATCCCACATGCGTCTTCGCACGTTCCGACGGGGGCAGCCAATCTTCCGCCAAGGAGATCCTGGTGATTCTCTGTTCCTTGTCGCGAGCGGCCGAATTAAGCTGTTTATCGAGAGTTCAGATGGCGAGCATCTGACCATTCTATTTTGTGGCCCTGGGAGCTGCTTCGGAGAAATGGCTGTATTGGATGGTAAAACTCGTTCTGCCAGTGCGGAAGCGTTAGAGCCAACCAAGGCTTGGGTTGTTACGCGGAACGCCTTTCTCGACCTGATGCGACGTGATCCAGGTATTCCTATCGAAGTGATATCATTTCTCTGTTCCAAGCTACGCACAGATCTTGCGCGCATGGAAGAGTTTATCTTCCTCGATACTTACAACAGAGTCGGGCGCCAACTCGTGCGAATGGCCACCAAGAACGCCTCCGGCGACTATGTGGTGCTGATCACCCAGGAGGAACTCGGCCGAGTTGTTGGAAATAGTCGCGAGCAGGTCAACCGTGTGCTTTCCGATCTCTCTTCCATCGGTCACATTTCGATTGGCCGCGGTCACCTCAAAATCAACCGCCTAGAGTCCATGAGACGGATATTTGGTGAGAGCGACGCTTCTGGATCGGTGCCGTGACCCCGTAATTCCTGGTGTGCGGCCCCCCACTCACTCCGTCCAACTGCTCCTCGCGGATCGTGATTTAAGTAGAATGCATTAGCAGTGGATGCTGTCATGAAGCCGAATCTTGGGCCATGTTCTTGGTAGGTCATGCGGCCGGTTTGTGGCCATTCCGCGAACTCAGCCCCACTGCGCGGTGGCCTTCCCGACATCGCAGCCGCTCATTTCTTCAGTCGTCCACGTGCGCCGGGGGGACGTCGCTTGTGCGCATCGTAGTACTTCCGGTGGTCCCGAATGTTCATATCATCGTGCACTCTGTCAAGTGAGTGTCGCGGGAACGAAGGCCGCAGCGCAGCCGAGAACCAGCAAGTCGACGAGGTCTATGACATATACTGGCGCACCGCTTGAGTTCGAGGGGGTTTCCGGTGGCTGGGTTGGATACAGAGCTGCCTCGGCCAGCATGGTCGAGGAGCTCGGCGTCACATCTGGCTGGGTGTCGGATTGCTGTAGGGCGCGGCACGATTGACGGCAAGTAGGTGGGGCGTGCCGATGGGTTGCCGCAGGACGGTCGCCAAATGCGAAAAGTTCTTTATATCTTCAGCGATCTGACTGACAGCGACGTCGAGTGGTTGGCCAGCGCGGGCAGGCGTAAGGTCTTCACGAAAGACGAAGTCCTGATTGAAGAGGGCCGCCCTCTCAGTGACGTCTTCGTGTTGCTCACGGGGGAACTGTCCGTCGTGAAGCGGGCGCTCTCGGATAGTACTGTGGCGACGCTCCATGAGGGCGAGATCGTTGGTGAATTGTCGTTTCTGGATTCCCGGCCGCCGTCCGCGACCGTCGTCGCCAACTCGAATTCGGTGACGCTTGCGATCTCCCGCGACGAGCTTCGGGTGAAGCTGTCGAGCGACCCGTCGTTCGCCGCGCATTTCTACCGAGCCCTGGGAGTATTTCTCGCAACGCGCCTGCGACACACGATCGAATCGATGGGGTATGCGGAAAGCGCGTCCCGGACGGAAGGAGAGATGTCGCCAGACGAAATCGATCCCGACCTGATGGATTCGATGTCACTGGCGGCTCGCCGGTTCGAGGTGCTCGTGGAGCGTTTCTCGTCGTAATCGTCAGAACGCGAGGTGTGAGGTGAGTTCCCGAAGAGGACCAGAGATCTTCCGGAATAAGGCGTGGGAGAAGCTCTCCTCTCCGGAGCAGCTGGATCAGTTGACCCAGATCGTCAACCGGCAGAGCTGGATCCCGCTGCTCACGATCGCCGGCCTCATCCTGGTGGCGCTGATCTGGAGCCTGGTCGGTCGGGTCCCCATCACGGTTCAGGGGAACGGCTTGCTCGTGTATCCGCGGCAGGTCGTATCTCTCCAGGTCCCGGCGTCCGGAGAGATCGTGGCGCTAGACGTCACCGTCGGGGACTACGTACGTCGCGGGCAGGTAATGGGAACGATCAATCAGCCCGTGCTGGAACAAGCGCTTCGGCAAGAAGGGGATCGGCTCCAGGAGCTGCAGCGGCGCAACCTTCAGGTCGTGCCGCTCAGGGACCAGCGTGCGGATCTCGAACGCGGATCCATTCAGCAGGAACGCCAACTGCTCAGCCAACGCATCGGAATCACCAGATCGGCGGCCGAGAGCATCAAGCAGCGGGCGGATCTCTATCTGGTCGAACAACGGCTGAGCCTGGAGCAATTGCTACGAGCCAATCAGTCGATGGACGAGACGCTCCGCGAGCGCTATGAGGGCTACCAGCAGTTGCGCGAAAAAGGTCTAGTCTCCGACGAAGCCGTGCTCCAGCCGCGACAGGCCTATGAGGACAACCAGCAGCAGACGGCGGAACTGCAGCTTCGAACGCATGAGCTCGATCTGTCGAGCTTGGAAGCGGAGGAACGCTATCAGGAGCGGGCCGACCTCGTCGCAGGACTCGAAGCCGATCTCCGCGCGCTGAATATTCGGGCCGCCGAAATCGATCAGCAGCAGCTGGAAACCGATTCCAGCACAGAGATTGAAATGCAGGAAGTGCGGGGTGCGATTGAGCGGTACGAGGAAGAACTCGAAACCAAGAGCCAGATCGTCAGCGAGTACAACGGGCGCCTTCTGGAAGTGACCGCGGCCGCCGGTCAGATCGTGAGCTTAGGCCAGCGGTTCGGGTCGATGGAGACCGAGGCCCCTCAGGGACGCCTGGCCATGGCGGCCTACTTCGAGGTCAGCACTGGCAAGCAGGTGCAACCCGGCATGCAAGTTCGGATCGCACCCGACACGGTGGAGCGGGAACGGTTCGGCAGCATGATGGCGACCGTCACCTCGGTTTCTCCCTTTCCGGTCACCACGGACGCCATCACCAACGTTGTCGGCAACGCCGAAGTCGCGCAAATGCTGGCGGCCGGGGGCATCAAGATCGAAGTCTTCTGCGAACTTCTGCTGGACGCGGACACACCGACAGGGTACGGATGGACCTCTGGACAAGGTCCCGAAGACCCCATAACCGCGGGCACGACGGCGCAGGTCCGCGCAACGGTCGAGTCCCGCCGGCCCATCTCGCTCATCATCCCGATACTCAGGCGCTGGAGTGGAACTTAGACTGCCCGTCAACTTCCGGAGACGGGGAGCGGAACGCTTCCGCGCGAAGACGCCGACGACACTTCAGCTCGAAGCCGTCGAATGTGGAGCCGCCGCCCTGTCCATGGTCCTAGCCTACTATGGCAGGATCGTGCCACTGGCCATACTCCGCCAGGACTGTGGGGTGTCGCGTGACGGGAGCAAGGCGTCCAACGTATTGAAGGCCGCGCGGCGCTACGGCATGGTCGCGAAAGGGTTCAGCAAGACCGTCGAGAGCCTCACCACGTTCGAGCAGCCGCTCATCGTCTTCTGGAACTTCAACCACTTCGTCGTCGTCGAGGGGTTTGGCGACGGCGTCGTGTTCATCAACGACCCGGCCGTCGGCCACCGGGCAATCGACGACAGCGAGTTCGAAACCAGCTTCACCGGTGTCGTTCTGGTGATGGAACCCGGGCCGGAATTCGAACGAGGAGGTCGGCGCCCCAGCGTGGTGGCGGCGCTCCGAGACCGGCTCGTCGGCTCTCATGAAGCCCTCGGCTACTGCGTCCTGGCGGGATTTCTGCTCATCATCCCGGGCCTGGTGCTTCCGGCTTTCAGCCAGATCTTTCTTGACGAGGTCTTCGTTGCCCAACGGACAGACTGGCTCCGTCCGATGCTCGTGGCGATGGGGTGGGCCGTCGTGCTGCAGGGCGTGCTGAAGTTCATGCAGCTACGTCAGCTCCGCCGAATGATGATCGCGCTGTCGGTTCGGATGTCGGGACGTTTCATGTGGCACCTGCTCAACCTGCCGGCGATGTTCTATGCCCAGCGCTCTCCGGGTGAGGTGGCCGACCGGAGTCGGCTGAACGACAAGCTTGCCGAAGTCGTCTCGGGGCAGCTGGCGGAAGCCGTGATCGGCGTGGTCATGATGATCTTCTACGCCGGCCTGATGTTCTACTACGACGCCGTGCTCACGGTGATCGGCATCGTCTTCGCAGCGACGAACATCCTGGTCCTCCGTTGGGTCTCCGGTCAGCGCGTCGAGGCCAACATGCGCGTGCTCCAGGAGTACGGCAAGGTCCAGGGCTTGGCAGTAGCCGGCCTGCAAAGCATAGAAACGATCAAGTCTTCCGGGCAGGAAGACAGCTTCTTCTCCCGGTGGTCGGGCTACTACGCCAAGGCCACCAACGCCCGCCAGCAACTTCAGCTGTCGAATCAATCGCTCTCGGTCTTGCCGGCCTTTCTGAATTCACTGTCGGGCGTCGTGCTGATCATCGTCGGGGGGGTTCGAGTCATTGATGGCAACCTCACCATCGGGATGCTCGTGGCCATACAGAGTCTGATGATGAGTTTCAGAGCGCCGCTGAACATGTTGATGGGCCTGGGTGGAACGCTGCAGGAAATCGATGGTGATCTCAACCGCGTGAACGACGTCCTGCACTACCCCGTCGAGCCGGACGTGGCCGACCGCGAGCTCGTCGATGATCACCAGGAACCGGTGGTGCGATTGAAGGGATACGTCGAGGTTCGCAACGTGACGTTCGGATACAGTTCGCTCGAGCCTCCGTTGCTCGACGATTTCAGCGTCAGCATCCGTCCGGGGCAGCGGGTGGCGCTGGTCGGAGGCAGCGGCTCCGGGAAGACCACGATCACCAAGCTGATTAGCGGGGAGTACACCCCGTGGAAAGGCGAGGTGTGTTTCGACGACATCACCCGGCAAGAAGTTCCGCGGCCGGTTCTCGTCAACTCGTTCGCCACCGTGACACAGGAGATCTTTCTCTTCGAGGGAACGATTCGGGACAACCTGACGATGTGGGATCCGACCGTGCCGAAGGACAGCCTGGTGCGGGCCGCTGAGGACGCCGCGATCCATGAAACGATTCTGGCCCTGCCGGGAGGCTACGACTCGGTCCTGCTCGAGGGAGGAGGCAACCTGTCGGGCGGTCAGCGGCAACGCCTCGAGATCGCCCGCGCGCTGGTCAACAGCCCGTCCGTCCTGGTCCTCGACGAGGCGACCAGCGCGCTGGACTCCGAAACCGAGAGCGTCGTGATGGAGCGACTGCGAATGCGCGGGTGTGCGGCGATCATCGTGGCCCACCGGCTGAGCACCATCCGTGACTGCGACGAGATCATCGTCCTCGAAAAGGGAAGAGTGGTCGAACGGGGAACCCACGACGAACTCTGGGCCAAGGAAGGACAGTATGCTGCGCTCATCCGTACCGCGAACAGCTAGAGCCGCTGGAGTGTCCGCTGGATAGGACCGGAATCGGCTCGGCGGCGCCAGGATCGACCGTCACGGTTCGAGGGCACCACCCGTTCGTGCTCGATGACCTGGCGAAGGTGTGGGTCGTCAGGTCTGGCGCCGCTGCCGTGTTCAGCACGCGACTCGAATCGGGCGTTCCGGTCGGAAACCGCCGTTTCCTGTTCCAGGTCGGCATCGGTGAACTGCTGTTTGCGCTCTCGCAACCCACGGCGCGAAGCGGGCTGATTGCCCTTGCCGTCGATGACCTCTCGCTGAGCGAACTGCCAATCGACGACCTCACCCGATTCGACCTGACGAAGGCTCGGTCACGCTTGACGGCGGTCGAGGGCTGGGCGGCGCGCCTGTGCAGCCTCCTCGGCCGTGCCAGCGCGTCCGCCAGCGACGAACAGCTGCCCGAGCACGGGTCGCTTGAGCTCATCGAAGGCCACGTGGCTCGACCCAAGGCAGGCCGGATTAGCTGGATTCGCGTGGATGACGGTGAGGCCGTCCTGGCAGACCAGCCCGAACGACGCGTTCAGCCATCGCGCGAGTACATACCGCTGAGCAGCCAGATCGGGCTCCGGTCGCAATCCGCCATCAGGTTGACTGTCGCCACCGGGGACGTTCTGTCCAGTGGCCCGGTCGTGGCGGAAGGGCTCGGGGCACTCCACCGACTCATCCGAGAGCATCTCGAGCAAGCCGACATCGAGGAGCGAAATGACGAAGTCAACCGTTTCAAGCAACGCGGGGTCGCCCAGGAACGTCTGACGCGATCGGCGATCGATAGTGTGGCCGCCGTTCTGAAGCAACGCGACACCGTCCCGCATCGTGACACTCCGATTCTCACGGCGGCCACGCTGGTCGGTGCAGCGCTTGGCGTGGAAATCCACCCTCCAGCGAAGTCCGAGAACCTCGACCGCGTCAAGAATCCGCTCGACGGCATCGCGCGAGCGTCGCAGCTCCGCCACCGGCGGGTCCTGCTGCGCGGGGAGTGGTGGTCCGACGATTGTGGACCGCTGGTCGGGTATCTGGAGGACGGGCACCGGCCGGTCGCGCTGTTGCCAGGAAAGCGGCCGGGGTACGAGATCGTCGATCCCGAGACGCTCCACCGGACGCCCGTCACCGGAGAGACCGTTCAACGCCTGGCTCCAGAGGCCGTGATGCTGTACCGGCCTCTGCCCGCCGGCCGGCTCAAGCCCTGGCAGCTCGTCGGGTTCTCGTTGCGGGGCCGTGGCCCCGATATCGCCTTCCTGCTGGGTCTGTCGCTGATCGTGACGCTCATCGGCATGCTGACACCGATGGCGACCGCGCTGGTCATGGACACGGCCATCCCCGACTCGGATCGCAGGTTGTTGCTCGAACTGGGTCTGGGGCTGGCCGCCGCGAGCTTCGGAGTGGGATTGCTGTCACTGGCGCAGAGCATCGTCGCGATTCGCCTGTCGACCGCAGCCGATTCTGCCACGCAAACGGCTGTCTGGGACCGCCTGCTCGGCCTCAAAGCATCCTTCTTCAAGCGGTTCTCGAGTGGAGATCTGCTCTCCCGCGCGTCGGCCGTGGGCGAGATTAATCAGCAGCTCAACGGGACGACGCTCGGCTCGATGCTCGCCAGTCTCATGGCTGCCCTGAATCTGGGCCTGCTGCTCTACTACAGTAGCCGGCTCGCGCTGATCGCTGTCGGCCTGGCCATCGTCACGGCGATCGTGACGGTTGTTGGCGGGTACACGGTCCGGCGTTTCAATCTGAGCCTGATGGAACTGGAGGGCCACTTCTTCGGTCTCGTCGTGCAGATGATTCGATCGGCCAACAAGATCCGCATCGCCGGAGCCCAGGAACGGGCCTTTGCGCTGTGGGCGAGGAAGTACGCCGAGCAAATGACCCTGGTTCGAAAGTCGCAGATGGCGGAGGACTACGTCGTCGTGGCGAACCAGGCGCTCCCGGCGATCAGCACCATGTTGTTGTTCTGGTTCGGAGTCCAGTTGCTGAATGGTACCGGTGGTGAGCAGTTGAGCATCGGCATGTTCTTGGCTTTCAACGCCGCGCTCGGAACATTCGTGGCCGGTACGGCGGCACTGAGCAATTCCGTCGTGGATGCCATGGACGTGATGGCCAAGAGCCGAAGGATCCGTCCGATCCTCGACGAAGAAGCCGAAACCGGCTCGGCGAAAGCGGATCCGGGACGGCTCCAGGGCGGCGTGGCGCTGTCGAATGTCTGTTTTCGGTACTCCGCCGACGGCCCGATGATTCTCGACGGCCTCAGCATTCATGTCGATCCCGGCGAGTTCGTCGCACTTGCCGGACCGTCGGGCAGCGGCAAGTCGACGATCTTCCGGTTGCTCCTGGGCTTCGAGACCCCTGAATCCGGTGTCGTCACTTTTGACCAGCAGGATCTCTCAGGGCTTGACCCGACCGGCGTGCGCCGGCAGATGGGCGTCGTCCTGCAGTTCGGGGTGCTCAACAGCGGCTCGATTCTCGACAACATCGGTGTCGGGGGCGTGATCACTATGGACGAAGCGTGGGAGGCGGCCGAAGACTCGGCGCTGGCCGATGACATCCGCGCGATGCCCATGGGGATGCACACGATGGTGAGCGAAGGTGGCGGCAACCTATCGGGCGGACAGCGCCAACGCCTGCTGATCGCGAGAACGCTCGTCCTGCGACCGCGCATCCTTCTGATGGATGAGGCGACGAGCGCGCTGGACAATCGGACCCAGGAGATCGTCAGCAAGAGCCTGGAGCGACGCAAGGTCACGCGCCTGATGATCGCCCACCGGTTGAGCACGATTCGGAGCGCCGACCGGATCTACGTCATGGACCATGGACGAGTCGCCCAGGCAGGGAGCTTCGAGCAACTGGTCGAGCAAGAAGGCGTGTTCCGGTCGCTGATGGCCCGGCAGCAGACCTAGAGGCGGCCTGGTGCCGGCGGATCCGCACTCGCCATTGGCCGAGGCTGGCGATATACTGCCGCCCGAAACCTTGGATGAGCCGCAGCGCGTAGGGGAATGAAGCACAACGCCTCGCCCGCGAACGGAGTAAGCCGGTGCGTCTGGCGCAGGCGCTGGAGCGGATGGAGGCGGCAGCCGTGACCGCAGCAGACGCTGATGAGCAGCCTCACCTAGTCGATACGCACTGAGTTTTCTGCAATCCGTGCCACAAACGTGCCACAAAGCACCGGCTTTCGAGCGCTACTCGAATCAGGTCCGGCTGATTCCCTAAGAAAACTGGTGCGGAAGGGGGGATTTGAACCCCCATGAGCCATTGGCTCGCTAGCCCCTCAAGCTAGTGCAATCAGGGGGCAGGAGAGATCACACCGCGTCTTTACGCACCAAAATGTGCAGGAGATGTCCGGAGAGTGCGGCTGTGACGCGAAATGTGCCACAAAGTGCCACACGCCTGAGATCGGCAGTCCCGCCCTCATCCTAGGTCCGCAGGGGCTACAATCACACGAATGCCCGCCTGCCAGCCTAGAGAGGGATCTCGTTGAGTCCTGGCCTACCAGAGCAGCAAGCCCGCGTCGAGATTGACAAGGCCCTGGACGTCGCGGGGTGGCTCATCCAGGACCGAGACGAGCTGAACCTCACCGCCGGGCGCGGTGTCGCCGTCCGCGAGTTCAAGATGGCGGACGGCCACGGCAGTTGGAGCGGCGCGGCCCGCACGGTGTCAAGTTGGTCCAACATGACGTGCGCCAGCCGTCGTTGAGAGGCGACCTCGCGTCGCAACACATTGAGGCGCATGGCGTGGAGTATCAGCTCGCGCAGCAGAGGTGAGAGATTGCTTCCCAGCCGCCATGTAGGTCATCGGCGCGACATCAAGAAGATCGACAGCGCGACGCCGCGTTGTTATGATGATCTCACTGGGTTCTTCGGGCAACTTCGGTCCATCGATGTCAGCAATGGCACGATCAAGACAGCGCGCGAGCGTCGGCGAAAAGCGTACGACGCACTCCTCGTTCAATATACGCAAATCCTACGATCACAGTGAAGTGCCATCTAGTCAAGTAGTCGTCTGTCCGCTTCTTGGCAGTCAAGTTATGTTTTCTTTCACGCCGTTCGGATGCGGCGAAAAGTTCCTTCGCCATTACAGCGCCCGGCTCTGCATTTGTGGCTTCGGGGTGGCACTGCTTCTGAGTGCGTTTGCGTGCGGAGCGGTGCCGTCTGGACCAACGGGTGTGCCAACTTCGGTACGGCCTGAAGATGTGACTCGCGCGTTTTCCGGCGAGGTCGTCCTCCCACCGCCGGTTTTGATGAATCTGACCATGGCCATTCGGGGTCTCAGCACCGAAGCATCGATACGGCTTCCACACTTCGTTGTCCCGCTGATAGCTCAGGAGACTAGTACGGTCGACGGAGACTGGGAGCTCATGACGAATCCGCCCAGAGGGGGCAGGATCCAGGGGACCTTGACCGGAGGGCGTTCAGGATTCTTTACCGGAACACTGACGGAGTTCCTAGACGGTTGCGAAGCAAAGCGCGAGTTCTCGGGGCAAGTTACGTTGGCCGGTCTGAACTGGGTCGCCGGAGCAACGCTTGCGCCGTGTCCAGATGGCCAGCTCGACTTCGGCGAGCTCAAGCTGGCTAGCTCGTCGGTTGGCGATAGGGTGGCTGGACCTGCGTTTCACTTGCTCGCGGTCAACTTGTCCGGTGACGGTTCCGGCGCTGTTACGTCTACTTCAGCGGGCATTGATTGCAGCGTCGGAGCGGATGCCGATTGCAGCCAACGCTATCGCGAAGGCACCGAGGTAACGCTGACCGCGGCGCCGGCTAGCGGGTCGACGTTCGCCGGCTGGAGCGGCGACGACTGCGGCGGCAATTCGCAGACGGCGAGTGTGACGCTGGCTGCGGGGCGAAGCTGCACGGCGACATTCGATGTGGCGCAGCAACAAACTGCCACTCTGAACGTGACGGTGACCGGCGCTGGGTCGGGGACGGTGACGTCGAGTCCGAGCGGTATCAGTTGTCCTTCCGGGTGCAGCGCATCCTACGACACGGGGACCGAGGTGACGCTGACCGCGGCGCCGGCTAGCGGGTCGACGTTCGCCGGCTGGAGCGGCGACGACTGCGGCGGCAATTCGCAGACGGCGAGTGTGACGCTGGCTGCGGGGCGAAGCTGCACGGCGACATTCGATGTGGCGCAGCAACAAACTGCCACTCTGAACGTGACGGTGACCGGCGCTGGGTCGGGGACGGTGACGTCGAGTCCGAGCGGTATCAGTTGTCCTTCCGGGTGCAGCGCATCCTACGACACGGGGACCGAGGTAACGCTGACCGCGGCGCCGGCTAGCGGGTCGACGTTCGCCGGCTGGAGCGGCGACGACTGCGGCGGCAATTCGCAGACGGCGAGTGTGACGCTGGCTGCGGGGCGAAGCTGCACGGCGACATTCGATGTGGCGCAGCAACAAACTGCCACTCTGAACGTGACGGTGACCGGCGCTGGGTCGGGGACGGTGACGTCGAGTCCGAGCGGTATCAGTTGTCCTTCCGGGTGCAGCGCATCCTACGACACGGGGACCGAGGTAACGCTGACCGCGGCGCCGGCTAGCGGGTCGACGTTCGCCGGCTGGAGCGGCGACGACTGCGGCGGCAATTCGCAGACGGCGAGTGTGACGCTGGCTGCGGGGCGAAGCTGCACGGCGACATTCGATGTGGCGCAGCAACAAACTGCCACTCTGAACGTGACGGTGACCGGCGCTGGGTCGGGGACGGTGACGTCGAGTCCGAGCGGTATCAGTTGTCCTTCCGGGTGCAGCGCATCCTACGACACGGGGACCGAGGTAACGCTGACCGCGGCGCCGGCTAGCGGGTCGACGTTCGCCGGCTGGAGCGGCGACGACTGCGGTGGCAATTCGCAGACGGCGAGTGTGACGCTGGCTGCGGGGCGAAGCTGCACGGCGACATTCGATGTGGCGCAGCAACAAACTGCCACTCTGAACGTGACGGTGACCGGCGCTGGGTCGGGGACGGTGACGTCGAGTCCGAGCGGTATCAGTTGTCCTTCCGGGTGCAGCGCATCCTACGACACGGGGACCGAGGTAACGCTGACCGCGGCGCCGGCTAGCGGGTCGACGTTCGCCGGCTGGAGCGGCGACGACTGCGGCGGCAATTCGCAGACGGCGAGTGTGACGCTGGCTGCGGGGCGAAGCTGCACGGCGACATTCGATGTGGCGCAGCAACAAACTGCCACTCTGAACGTGACGGTGACCGGCGCTGGGTCGGGGACGGTGACGTCGAGTCCGAGCGGTATCAGTTGTCCTTCCGGGTGCAGCGCATCCTACGACACGGGGACCGAGGTAACGCTGACCGCGGCGCCGGCTAGCGGGTCGACGTTCGCCGGCTGGAGCGGTGACGACTGCGGCGGCAATTCGCAGACGGCGAGTGTGACGCTGGCTGCGGGGCGAAGCTGCACGGCGACATTCGATGTGGCGCAGCAACAAACTGCCACTCTGAACGTGACGGTGACCGGCGCTGGGTCGGGGACGGTGACGTCGAGTCCGAGCGGTATCAGTTGTCCTTCCGGGTGCAGCGCATCCTACGACACGGGGACCGAGGTGACGCTGACCGCGGCGCCGGCTAGCGGGTCGACGTTCGCCGGCTGGAGTGGCGACGACTGCGGCGGCAATTCGCAGACGGCGAGTGTGACGATGGATGCGGGGCGAAGCTGCACGGCGACATTCAAAGTGTCGCATGCCCTCCTGGACATTCACCTGCCTGGGAACGGGTCGGGCACGGTTACATCGAGTCCGGCTGGCATCGAGTGCCCTGGTGATTGCAACGAGCTCTACTTAATTGGATCCATGGTGACCCTGACTGCGACACCGGAGTCCGGGTCGAAGTTCAACGGCTGGGGAGACTGCGGCGGTGCGAACCCTCAAGACCGGATGATTACAGTGACGATGGAATCGAATCTGAGCTGCTCCCCCTATTTTGAAGATGTGGAGCAGTTCACCTTGAACGTGACGGTGACCGGCGCTGGGTCGGGGACGGTGACGTCGAGTCCGAGCGGTATCAGTTGTCCTTCCGGGTGCAGCGCATCCTACGACACGGGGACCAAGGTGACGCTGACCGCGGC
>CALLXD010000061.1 GCA_937766455.1 Vicinamibacterales bacterium
GACATCGACGGTGTCGACAAGCGCCCATTGCTGCGTACGGTGCTTGATGTAGAGATCCATTTCCACGTCGACGAAATCAGTGTGCCCAAGCATCTCCGCCTGGGACTGCTCGCCGGTGTACCCCCGACTCGAATCGAGCCGCAGCATCGGCGTGGCCTCGCCAGCAGGGATCCCCTCGGTGCCGGCCACCCTCACGAACTTGGTGCCCCAGCCTTCGGTTTCACCCGCGCGACGAAACACGGCGTTGATCTGCAGATACCCCAATTCCTGCGCCGTCTCGTTTTCGAGGCGAAACGACACCGACGGCACGATCTTGTTGCGTCCGAGGGAATCGAGGCCGGCGTCAAACCAGCCGCTGGAGAGTTGGGTCACCTCCAGCGCGGACGGCACGTCCACCGCGGACGCGCAGCCAGCTGCGGCGACGATGCCGCAGCACAGAGCGAGATGCAAGGCGCGATTCACAGGCATATGGTAACCCTAGTTGTCCCATCTCTGAGACCGGAACATTCCAGCCCACCTGCCAGTCCATCTGCCGCGCCAACTCACCGTGATAACAGTGCGCGGACCGATTCCAGCAGCTGTTGGCGGTTGAGCTCGCCGTCGGCGCCACCCATCCCCGCCAACGTCCGCTCCAGGTCGACCAGGTCGGCCTGGCGGCGGTTGATCTGCTGCTGCTCGAGCTGCTCCAACCCGTTGACGAGCGCCCGCTGCTGGCGCTGCTCGCTCTCACGCACCATCTGACGCACACCCTGCATCATGCCGTCACCGGCTGCCCCCCCAACGCCCAGCGCGGACTCCGCCCGGCGAGGCTCCCGCCCCGACGGTTGGCCGCCGGTACCGACCGGCGTGGCGCGGACAGCCTGAGAGTCAGGACGCGGCTCCGCAGAGGTGGCCACCAATTCCGGCTCAGACACCGAATCGACACCAAGCGGCGCGGGCGAGCTCATCGTCTCGGTCCAGCCGATCCGCACAACCATCCCGCCCTGGTTGAACTGCACCTCCGGTTTCGCGACGACAGCCCCGGTGACCAACACCAACACGGCGGCCGCGGCCAGTCCCCAGCCAGGCACCCGGCGGAGTCGACCCCAGCCGAACCGGGGAGTTGGCGCAAGAGCCCTGTGTTGCGGCTCGTCGCCATCGGGTGAGACAACGCGAAACCCAATCGCAGCTGGGGGCGGTTTCCACGTCTCGAGGGTGTCACGCACCTCCCGCAGCCCACCAATCTCGTCGGCGCACTGTGCACAGCCACGCGCGTGCGTCTCGATGCGCCGGCGGGTGTCGTCGTCAGCCTCGCCATAGAGGTAGTCGACCAATGCGTCCTGTTCAATGCAGCTGATTTCGGTCATCGGTCTAAATTCACCACTTTGCGATGGCTTCTCGCCATCAGTGACGCCGTGGGAACCGCGCTGAGAGTGGCCGTCCCGTGCACGCCCTTTCGCCGCAACTGCTTGCGCAGCACACTGAGTCCCTGATAGAGCCGAGTCTTGACCGTGCTCAGCGGGCTGTCTTGCAGATCGGCAATTTCCTGAAACGTGAGCCCGTGGTACTCCTTGAGCACAATCGTCGTGCGCTGCTCTTCGGACAGCGTGGCCATCGCGTCGGTCATCAACCGCCCGAGATCGCGTCGCACCGTGCGGGCTTCCGCGGTCTCGACCGTCAGGTCTGGCAGTGGCGCTTCCCCGTCAGCGTCGAGCGGCGTCATGACCGCCGACCGGCGCTCCTTCCGGATCCAGTCCCGACATAAATTCAGGGCGATGCGATACAGCCACGACGAGAACTTCGCTTGCCCTTTGAAGCCCTTGATGCCCCGAAACGCGCGCAAGAACGTCTCCTGACAGACGTCTCTGGCTTCCTCTTCGCGTCCGAGCACCCGGTAGGCCAAGGCATAGATCTGGCGCTCCCAGCGCCGGACGAGCTGATTAAAGCTCCCCGAATCGCCGGTAATCGCGCGCGCAACGAGCTCTTCGTCAGTCCTCTGCATGCCGAACGCCGTCGTGTGCACCCCGCCCACTGTCTTGGGTCAAGGGACTACGCATGTGCTGGTCCGTACCTGTGTCGCGGCGCGCCAGACGCCTACGACAAACGCCCCACACCAATGATTAGACGCCGGCGTGTCCGAAGTGGCCGGCCGAAAATATCGGCTCACGCCGGCGCCCCATTTTCCCCGCCCCGCCATCGTGTGCGTCTGATCGTGTCGTGCCCACCCAGGCCACCCTGCAGCGCACGCCACGCGCCCTGAGGGCCGCGGAAAACGGACCGAACAGTGGTACTCTAGAGCACTTGCACACGGCCGCGCCGCTATGATTGACGAAACATTTCTGACCACGGACGAGGTTCTCGAATATCTGCAGGTCAATCTGCGGACCGTGTATCGGTTGATCAAGGCTGGAAAAATCCCCGCCGTCCGCGTCGGACGGCAGTGGCGTTTCCGAAAAGCTGACATCGACGCCTGGCTCGAACGCGAGCGCTCCCACAGCATTCCGGTTCCAACCCCCTCGTCCCCGAGCATCTCGGCCGAGCCCCGGCCCGGAGGGCCACCGCGGGTACTCGTGGTGGACGACGAGGCAAGCATTCGCGACCTGCTGGCCAAAACGCTCGCCTTGGCAGAGTACGAGGTCGAATTGGCACCGAACGGCCAGGTAGCGCTGGAGCGGATGCGGCTCAATCGCTACGACCTGCTCATTACCGACCTGCAGATGCCGGGCATGGATGGCCTCACGGTCATTGAGGAAGCGCGACGGTTGAACGCTGACCTGTCGGTCATCATCATCACCGGGTTCTCGACCGAAGCCAGTGCGATCGAGGCCGCCAATCTTGGCGTCTCCGGGTATCTCACCAAACCGTTCAAGGTGCCCAAGGTCCTGGCGGTCGCGGCACGGGCGCTGGGCGAGTAGTGTTGCCGCCGGCCTCCCCCGCTCAGCTGACCGCACGACCACCAATCAGGACTTCCAACTAGTTCACTCCGGGCATGCTCCAACTCTCGTCCCTCACGAAGGGCTACGGCGACCGTCTGCTCTTCGAGAACGTCAACTGGCAAATCGCTGCCGGCGACCGTGTCGGACTGTGCGGTCCAAATGGGGCTGGCAAGACCACGCTCCTACGCATGGTGGCGGGCCTTGACGACGCCGACAGCGGCAACGTGATCAAGCAGGCCGCGATCACGGTCGGGTATCTCCCGCAGGACGGACTACGTCACTCAGGCCGGACCCTCCTGGACGAGGTCAGCACCGCGTTCCAGCCGCTCCTGACCGTGAAGCAGGCGATGCACGAGATCGAGGAGCAACTCGCCGACCAGCAGCGATCGCCCGAGGAGCAGGAGGCGATGCTCGAGCGCTACAGCGACCTCCAGCACCGCTTTCGAGATGAGGACGGCTACACGATAGAGCTCCGAGTGGCTGGCGTCCTGACCGGACTCGGGTTCACCCCTGAGCAATACGCCCAACCGACCGACACCTTCTCCGGCGGCTGGCAGATGCGGATCGCGCTGGCGACGCTCATTCTGCGGCAGCCGCACGTTCTGCTCCTGGACGAACCGACAAATCATCTCGACCTTGAGGCCCGCAACTGGCTTGAGGACTTTCTCGGCGACTATCCCTACGCGCTCATCCTGGTGTCCCATGACCGGTATTTCATGGACCGGGTCGTCACCCGGATCGCCGAGGTCGGGTTGCGGACCTTGACGCCGTACAACGGCAGCTATTCCGAGTATCTGGTCGCCCGAGAAGCGCGGATTTCGGCGCTGCTGGAGCAAAAGCGTCGGCAGGATGAGGAAATCACGCGCGTACGGCTGTTTATCGACCGGTTCCGTTATCAGGCGACGAAAGCTGCCCAGGTGCAGAGCCGGGTCAAGATGCTCGACAAGATCGTGCCGATCGAGGTGCCGGTCGCCCGGAAGCGTGTGCACTTCTCGTTCCCTGACTGCCGGCGCAGCGGGCGCAGCGCGCTGGAATTGCGCGGAATTCGGAAGGCCTACGCGACCGCGGTCGTGCTCGACGGGGTCGACGCGCACATTGAACGAGGCGACCGGATAGCCATCGTCGGTCCGAACGGGGCTGGAAAGTCGACCTTGATGCGCATGTTGTCCGGGACGGAGGCGCCCGACACCGGCGAGCGGATTGAGGGCCACAATCTGGTCGCCCAATACTTCGCGCAGGACGAGGCGACGCGCCTGAATCCGAAGCTCACGGTGTACGACACCCTCGGCACCAGTTCATCGACCGAAATGCTCCCGTCGATCCGGAACATCCTCGGCGGGTTCCTGTTCTCGGGCGACGACATCCACAAGCCCGTCGGGGTCCTATCCGGTGGCGAGCGCACCAGGCTTGCAGTGGCGCGGATGCTGCTGCAGCCCTCCAACACCCTGATGCTGGACGAGCCCACGAATCACCTCGACATCGACTCGACGAACGTGCTGCTGGATGCACTCAAGGCCTTCCAGGGCACGCTCATCTTCGTGTCACATGACCGATACTTCGTGGAACAGCTGGCGACGTCCATCATCGAAGTGGGCCACGGCGAAGCCAGCCGCTATCCGGGCACCTACGAGGAGTTCCGGTGGAGCAAGAACCAGCGCGCTGCGACGCCACCGGAGCCCTCGCCGGCTGCGCCCTCCACGGCGAGCCCGCGAACGCGCCCCGCTGCGAAGGCTGCGGCCGCACCCGACGCACCCACCGAACCCAAGGCACCCAGCGGCAAGTCCACCCGCGATGAGCAGCGTCGACGAAACCAGCACGATCGTCGCCAGCAGCGGGCACAATCGGCCAAGCTCAAGCGTATCGACGACCTGGAGCGCCGCATCGCTGACCGCGAGAAGGACATTCGGGATGTTGAGGGCGCCATGGCCGCACCGGGGTTCTACGACGACCGTGACGCAGCGCAGCCCGTGATCACCCGCTACGAAAAGTTGATGTGGGAAGTCGGGGACCTCATGGGGCAATGGGAAGCACTGCAGGAGGTCACCGGCGACCAGGAGTCGGCGCCCTAGTCCCCTGGATCTTTGATTTCCAGGATAAATGCCCTTGACCATGGACCTGCTGCACGCGAAGGCCGAAACGTCGCATGTTGTCGAGGATCTCGTCCGCGGTCTTAATCCACTTGAAGGGCGTGCCGCGATCGTTGTGGGCCTCGACGTACGCGAGGATGGCCGCTCGGAGTTGCGCAAGGTTCGTGTGCGAACCGCGTTTCAAGGCTTTTTCGGTGAGCAAGCCGAAGAAGCGCTCCACGAGGTTGAGCCACGAGGCGTAGGTCGGCGTGAAATGAAACTGGACCCGCGGATGGCGAACCAGCCAACGCCGCACGGGCGGCGCTTTGTGCGCCGACAGATTGTCCAGCACGACATGGATGTCCAACGTCGGCTCGACGGTCGCCTCAATTTCGCGCAGAAAGGCGACAAAGTCCTGCGCGTGATGCTGGGCCTTACACCGCGCCAGGACCTCGCCCGTGGCGACGTTGAGCGCCGCGAAGAGATCGAGCGTCCCGTGGCGGATGTAGTTGTGCGTCCGCCGCTCGGGCTGACCGATATCCATGGGCAGCACGGGCTGCGCGCGTTCGAGCGCTTGAATCTGCGACTTCTCATCGACGGCGAACACCACGGCATTCGTCGGCGGATTCGTATACAAGCCGACGACATCGCGGATCTTGTCGACGAGTTGCGGATCGGGCGAGAGCTTGAACGACTCGACCCGATGGGGCTGCAGGCGAAACGTCCGCCAAATGCGCCCGATCGTGCTGTGGCTCAGGCCCGTGGCCCTGGCCATCGACCGGGTACTCCAGTGCGTTTCGCCCGACGGCGTCGTCTCCAGGGTCTTGACGATGACCGCCTCGACGGTCTCGTCAGCGATGGTGCGTGGCGCTCCCACACGCGGCTCGTCGTACAGTCCGTCCAGGCGACGGGCGACGAACTGCCCGCGCCATTTCGCCACGGTCGTCTTCGTCGTGCGAAGGCGGCGGGCCACCTCCGTGTCCGAGGCGCCGACGCAGGCCAAGATCCTGCGAGTGCTGCAGGAACAGGAATTCGAGCGCCTCGGCGGCACTCGCACGATACGGGTGGACGTGCGAGTGATCACGGCGACAAACCGGAGCCTATCGAAAATGGTGGCGACCGGTGAGTTTCGCGAGGACCTCTACTACCGGCTGAACGTGATGTCGGTCGAAATGCCGCCACTTCGTGATCGCAAAGAAGACATCGCCGCCCTCGCCAAGACCTTTATCCAACGGTTCTCGGGCGACCTCCGTAAGAAGATGGTCGGACTCGATCCGTCCGCGGAGAAATTGCTCCAACGCTACAACTGGCCAGGGAACATACGTGAGCTGGAAAATGCGATCGAACGCGCCGTCCTGCTTGCCGAGGGCAATACCATCACCAAAGAGGACTTGCGCCTCGGTGAGCTGTCTCCCACTCTCGACGGGTCGGAGGTGGCTGCCGCGGTCAAGATCCCACCGACCGGTATCGCGCTTGAAGAGATCGAGCGACAAGCGGTGACGGAAGCGCTGACGATGTCCAACTGGGTCCAGAAGGACGCGACGGAACTGTTGCAGATCACCCCACGCGTCATGAACTACAAGATCAAGACGCTCGGGATCGATCTACCGCGTCCGCGGCGCGCGATGGCGGCGCGCCTTTGAACACGTACAGCTAGGCCCGGGGGTGGCTCTTCTTGTAGAGCGCCATCAGCTGGGCGGTGCTGACGTGGGTGTAGCGCTGGGTCGTGGTCAGCCGCGCGTGTCCCAGGAGCTCCTGAATCGCGCGAAGGTCGGCCCCACGTTCGAGCATGTGGGTCGCGAATGAGTGCCGCAGCGCATGCGGACTGATGCCTATCCGCGCACTCGTCGCCGACACGTATCGGCGCACCAAGCGGTCGACGCTCCTGGTCGACAGACGTCCCCCCCTGTAATTGAGGAACAAGGGCGCCTCGGTCGCCCGCTCCGGAGCGCGTCGCACCAGCGCCTCTCGGTCGCCAAGATAGGCCCGCAGCGCGTCACCCGCGTTCCGATGGAATGGCAGGATGCGCTCCTTGCCGCCCTTCCCCAGCACACGAACCAACCGGCTGCCCAGGTTGACGTCCTCCAGGTCCAATCCGACCAGCTCGCTCAAACGAAGTCCAGACGCGTAGAACAATTCGAGAATCGCCCGGTCGCGCCGTCCCAGGGGCGTCGTTGCGTCGGGTCCAGCCAGCAACGCTTCCACCTCCGGTATCTCAAGCCGCGCTGGCACTTTGAGCTCCTGCTTGGGTGTCGCCACCAGCGCACCTGGCTCCTGGTCGATCTGCTGCTCGCGGCGGAGATAGCGACCGAACGACCGAATGGCGGCCAGCCGCCGGGCCGACGAGGCTCGACTGTTCCCCCGATCGTAGAGCACGGCCATGAATCCGCGAATGGCATGGTGATCCACCTCACGAGGCGTGATCTGGTCGGCCGGGCGCTCAAGGTGCTGCTCCAGAAAACTCAGGAACTGCCGCAGGTCACTCTCGTAGGCGCACACGGTGCGCGCCGAAGCATTGCGGTTGAGCCGCAGATACTCAAGAAAGCAGCGCAGGTGCGTGTGCATAGGCGGTGCTGACTGGTGGTAGTGTCGCCCGCCACTCGTCGATGCGGGCGAGCGCGTGTTCGGCCACCGCCCGGCGTCGGTCGGCCCGACGCCGCGGCGCGCCTTCTGGCACAGGAATCAGACCGAACGCAATGTTCGACGGCTGGTAGTTACTCGGGTTCGCGTGCGACACATAGTGCCCCAGGGCCCCAATGGCCGTCTCGCGGGGCGGCGCCTGAGGCAGATCGCCCCGGGCGAGTGCGGCTGCGTTGAGTCCGGCGATTAACCCGCTCGCCGCCGATTCCACGTACCCTTCGACCCCGGAGATCTGACCGGCAAACAACACGGACGGGTCCTGTGTGCACTGCCAGGTTGGACGCAATGCGGTGGGGCCGTTGATATAGGTGTTGCGATGAATCATGCCAAAACGAACGAACTCGGCGTGCTCCAATCCCGGTATCAAGCGCAACACCCGCTTCTGCTCGCCCCACTTGAGCTGCGTCTGAAACCCCACCAGGCTGAAGTGGTCGCCAGCCAGCGTGTCCTGACGCAACTGCACGACGGCGTACGGGCGACGTCCGGTCCTGGGGTCGACAAGCCCGACCGGCTTCATGGGACCAAACCGCAGCGTATCCTCGCCGCGACGGGCCATCACCTCGATCGGCAGACACCCTTCGAAAAAGCGCTCGCGATCGATCTCATGGACGGTCGCCAGCTCGGCGCCGATCAGCGCCTGAAAAAAGCGCCGATACTCGTCGGCCGTCATCGGACAATTGAGATAGTCGCCGTCCCCCTGGGCGCCGACCGCGCATCTGACGCCCGGGTGTTCGTCGTCTACTGCGACCTCGGGGCTGTCACGCCCCCAGCGTGAGGCCCGGAACACGATGTCCTCGTCGATACTGTCCGCCAGCACGATGGGACTGATCGCATCGTAAAAATAGAGATGCTCGCGCCCCACGAGGGCGGACACCGCCTCGGACAAGCTGGGTGACGTCAACGGACCGGTGGCCACGATGACTGGCTCTCGCACATCGCCCGCTCGTGCGAGATCCGGTACTTCCGTTCGCTTGATGGTGACCTGCGGCGCATCCTCCAAGGCCGCCGTGATCACCTGGGCGAAGCGCACCCGATCGACCGCCAAGGCACTGCCGGCCGGCACACGGGTCGCATCGGCTGCCCTCATCACGAGCGAGTCCAACCGCCGCATCTCGGCCTTCAGCAGACCAACAGCGTTCTCGACCTTGTCGGCGCGAAAGGAATTGCTACAGACCAGCTCAGCGAGCTGGTCTGTGTGATGCACCGGCGTGGGCCGCTCGGGGCGCATCTCGTACAGGGTGACGGACACGCCGCGCGAGGCCGCCTGCCAGGCCGCCTCGCTCCCTGCCAGGCCGCCGCCAATGATGTGAATCATGCTCAGGCCGACGCGGCTTCCTCGGTCCGCTCATAGTCGCAGTCCTCGTTGTCGCACAGCACCTGATGCCCCCACCGCTTCGTAAGCTTCTCCACGAGATACGGTGCGCTACACTTCGGACACACCTCGGCCAACGGGCGGTTCCAGAGCGTGAAATCGCACTTCGGGTAGTTGTCGCACCCGTAGAAGGCGCGGCCCCGCTTCGATTTGCGCTCAACGACATCGCCCCCGTCCTTCGGACAGACCACCCCGGTGGACTTGAGCTTGACGTATTTGCACGCCGGGTAGTTGCTGCACGCCGTGAACTCGCCAAAACGCCCCTGCTTGACCACCAGGTTCGACTCGCACTTGGGGCATTTCTCGTCGAGCATCTGGTCAGGCTTGGCCGCGGTGAGCCCACCTTTCGTCTCGATCAACTTTCTCGTCGTTTTGCACTCCGGGTACGCTGAGCAGGCCAGGAACTGGCCGAAACGGCCCCGCTTGACCAGCATCGGCTTCCCGCAGTTTTCACACGCGTCCGGCTCCTCATCCGCGGCCGGCTGATCGGCCTGCTCGACCTCACGTGTGTTCGAGCAGTCCGGATACGCACTGCAAGCCAGGAAGACGCCGAACTTCCCAACCTTGACGACCATCGGTGAGTTGCACTTGTCGCACACCTCCTCGCTGGGAAGCCCCCCGATCTTGATGTTCGGCATTGACTCGGCGGCTTGCCCGAGATCGGAGCTGAACTTCTTATAGAAGGTGTCGAGCATGGTGCGATAGTCGGCCTCACCGCCTTCAATTTTGTCGAGCTGATCTTCGAGGCTCCGCGTGTAGTCGACCGCCAGGATGTCCTGGAAACTCTCGGCCAGCAGGTCAATCACCAGCCGACCGAGGCGGGTGGGCCGGAACCGTGCGTCAACCTTCTCGGCGTATTCGCGTGTCTGCAGCACTCCGATGATTGACGCGTAGGTACTGGGTCGACCGATCCCGTTCTCCTCCAGCTCCTTGACCAGCGTCGCCTCGCTGAAACGGGGCGGCGGCTGGGTGAATTTTTGCTGCGGGTCGAGCGTGCGAAGCTCGAGGCGGTCTCCTTCGGTGAGCGCCGGGAGCAGATCCGACGTTGCCCCATCGTCGGCCTCTGGCGAGGCGTCCGAGGGAGTCCCGGTTGCACCGGTTGCGTCTCCCTCGCTAGGGGTCTCAGCCTGATAGAGGGCCAGCCACCCCGCAAACCGCTGGACCGAGCCCTTCGTGCGAAGGAGATAGTCTCCCGCGCTGACCTCCACCGCCGTGTCGTCGAACAGGGCGGGAGCCATTTGCGACGCGACAAACCGGTTCCAGATCAGTCGATAGAGCGAGTACTGATCGCGCGTCAGGTAGGGACGCACGGTCTCCGGGTCGTATTGCATCCCCGTCGGCCGGATCGCTTCGTGGGCGTCCTGGGCGTCCGCTTTCTTGCGGAAATACCGTGGCTTTTCTGGTACGAATACGTCTCCGTGACTCTCGGCGATATAGGCTCGCACGTCGGTGATCGCCTGGTCGGCCACCCGGGGAGAGTCCGTCCGCATGTAGGTAATCAGACCGACGGCCCCCTCATCAGGGAGTTCGATGCCCTCATACAGTTGCTGGGCGACCATCATCGTCTTCTTGACGGGGAACCGCGCGGTCTGCTGCAGCTTGCTGGTGATGAACGGCGGCGGCGCCTGCTTCTTGCGCTCCTTCTTGGCCACCGCGCTGACCACAAAACTGGCACCCTCGAGGTCCGACACCACCTGCTTCGCCTCGGCCTCGTTGACGACCTTCAGCGCCTGCTTGCCGCGCTTGACGACTTTCGCATCGAACTCGGGCGGCACCTGGCCGGCGAGTCTCGCGAACAGATGCCAGTACTCCTCAGAGACGAACTTCTCGATCTCGTTCTCTCGGTCGCAGACCAGCTTGAGCGCGACCGACTGCACCCGACCGGCACTGAGCCCCCGTCTGACTTTGTCCCACAGCAATGGACTCAGTTTGTATCCGACCAAGCGGTCGAGTACCCTCCGCGCCTGCTGGGCATCGACCATCTTGAGATCGATGTCGCGCTCTTCTTTGAGAGCCTGCAGAACCGCGGTCTTCGTGATTTCGTTGAAAAATAGACGCCCGACCTTCCGGCCCTTCCCCAACTCGTTGGCAATATGCCATCCGATGGCCTCGCCTTCCCGATCAGGGTCAGTCGCGACGTAAATCTGGTCGACCCCTTTGGCGGCGTCTCGCAGCTCCTTGATCACCTTCTTACGAGCCGGGATCGCTTCGTAGTCCGGGACGAATCCTTCTTCAATATCAACACCGAGCTTGCTCTTTGGCAGATCTCGGATGTGACCCATCGAGGCGACAACTTTAAAGTCTCGCCCGAGGTACTTGTTGATGGTCTTCGCCTTGGCCGGCGATTCCACGACAACCAGTGCCTTTGGCATATGCCCTACCCTCTATATGAGGCAACGATGTGGTGTACGGATGACGTATGTCAGCCTCACCGGCGTTCGAGATCTACCCTACCACCCTTCCGAACCAGCGCAGCACAGCGCTCGGCGCGGCCTCCGCTCACCACAACGTTCCCCACCGCGTGGCCGTTGGAACAGCCCGCCCCACCCGATCAGCCGCCCAAGCGTGTCGCTCGACGAAAGCGTCCCCCAGCAACCCGAGCGAGGCGCCCATCAAGCTCGAGTGACAGCAGATGGGGCAACAGTCGGGGCCCGTCGAGCCCAGACAGCGCGATCAGCTCGTCGAGATCGTAGCTGTCCCCTGGAGCCAGCTGGCGCAGCAATGGGTCCAGCGGCGTCGGTGGCGTCCGCTCCGCAGACGGGGCCGGCCCGATCTCTACCAAGATATCGTCCACACTCTCCACAAGCTTTGCCCCATCTTTGATCAGGGCGTGTGCGCCGCGGTTTCGGCCGGACAACGCGTTCCCGGGAACCGCCATCACTTCGCGGCCCTGCTCCAGCGCCAAACGCGCGGTGATCAGCGAGCCGCTTCGCTCCGCCGCCTCCACGACCACGACCGCTCGTGACAATCCGCTGATGAGGCGATTCCGCATTGGAAAATACGCTGGCCGAGGGCCCGTGCCCGGGGGCAACTCGCTGACGACGGCGCCGCGGCGTATGACCTCTGCCACCAGTCCAATGTGCTCGGGAGGGTACACGATGTCCACGCTTGAGCCCATGACGGCCACCGTACATCCGTCTACCGCCAGCGCCCCTTGATGCGCAGAGGCGTCGATGCCCCGGGCGAGGCCGCTCACCACTGTGACGCCACGAGCGGCCAACGTGGATCCCAGCTCTCGTCCCACCTCACGGGCGTATGCAGAGCCGGCGCGGGAGCCGACGACGGCCACCGCGGGCGTCCGAAGCGCCTCGACCTGGCCGCGTATCCACAACACCGGCGGCGGGTCTGCAATGGCCGCCAGTAGCGTGGGGTAGCGCGTGTCTGACCAGGTCACTACGTCCATATCGGCCCCGCGGGCCGCGTGCAGCGCCTCTGTGGCGGCCCCTCTCGCCCGAGCCACCCGGTGTGGCGCCGACAACCTGGGGTCAATATCGGCCAGAGCGCTGTCAAGCGACATCAGAGGTTGTTCCCGGGTGCGAGCCGCGCCCGCTGGGTCGCTCAGCCATTGGGCAATGGCGGCTCGGCCACGCCCATGCCACCACAGCATGGCCAGGGCCACCCAATCATCAGTCGTCATCCCACTTCTCCATTTCTCCATCGCCTGGTCGACATGGGTCCACGCCACGACCGGCCTCGGTAGCGGCGTAGAGAGACGGAGCGGGTAATCGAAAAATGACAGCAGCACACCGCACCGCGAGGTGGGTGCGACGCTGGACACGCGGGTGGGAGCCGGTAGCGACGTTTCCGACAATGGCACCCGACCGCGGCCAACCCGCATCCGGTGTGCCCGACCTCCTGTGAGTATATATGCGCTGCCGTGACCGGTAGGTGCAGCATCTGGACCGCGTCGCGCGCCGCGCGCGTCCTACGCGCAGGTGGATGGTTCAGCTCGGGCGCCGGTGCCATACTGGCAGCCCTCTTGCATATCTCTGGAACGACGCTATAGTGACGCAGAGATATTTATGAGTCGGTACACATTGGTCACACTGGCGTTTCTGCTGTTCGGCCTGAGCGCCCACCCGCTCGCCGACGCGCAGTCCGACGCGCAGGCGCAAGTGAAGTTCGGCAACGAAGTCGCCAGGCTGGGCCTCTGGAAGGAAGCGATCTACCGATTCCAGCGCGCGGTAGACGTCGACCCCACCTATGCGCCCGCCTGGAACAACCTGGGTATCGGCTACGAGCACGAGGGTCGGATGGAGGAGGCGCGCGAGGCCTACGAAACCGCGCTCGACCTGGATCCGAGCAACCTCACGATTGAAACGAACTACGACCTCTTCCTGGAGGTGAGCGACCGTGTCACTGAAGATTCTCGGTAGTCTCGCGTGTGTAGCGGTGATGGTCGGGTGCAGCACCAACACCTACGAAATTCCGATCGAGACGGCGCTCACCCCGAAGCTGGACATCTCGAAATACCAGCGCGTGCTGATCGCCGGCTTCGTGTCGGGCGGCTCCGAGGACGTGGATGCCAATTTGGAAACCGCGCGTTTGCTGCGAAGCCAGCTTCGCCGTAGCTCTGAGCTTGAGGTCATCGATTCAGACGTGATGCCGCTTCTCGAGATTGCCGACGAACAGTCCGACGCGTCCACCCGCGACGCCACCCCGACCGTTCCGGACGGTTTCGCGGCCGCGCCCGGCGCCGCAGTGGCCGAGCCGGCCGAGGAGGACCCGCTCGGCGAGGACAACCAGATGTCGGAGGAGGAACTCGAAGCCTACGAGACGATTTTCGCCAACGTCGGCTTCTGGCGAGATCTGGGCGAGGAGTATCAGAACCCGCTCATCGTCACCGGCACCGTGTACTTCTCACCACATCAGCGGTCAGGCATGGTAACGCGCGAGCGGGAAGTGTATGACTCGTTCGGACGGCGGCGGACCACGCCGGAACGCACCTATCGGGACCGCCGTGGATACGTGTTGAGCCCCAAGTTCATCTTCATTGATGGCGAGACCGGCGCCACCGTCTACAGCGAACGCCATCGCGAGGAAATCCTCTACGACGCGAGTCAGAACACACCAGCCCTGTCCTCCTACTTCGAACTGATGGACCGGCTCTTGCCCTCCGTGGTGGGCGCCTTCAGCAATCAGAGCATTCGGGGCACGCGGACCCTCCTGCGCTAGGCGGTGTCCAAGCCTCCCTTTACAGATATCACCGCGTGCGAGTACGCTAAAGGGCTCGTGTGCGTACATCCGCACCATACGTCGCAAGCGGGGCGCCGGTAGCCGACCCCCAGGGAAGGAATAGATTCGTGTTCGCGATTATTCAAGCAGCCGGCCACCAGTTCAGGGTGGAACCGGGAGCACATATCGACGTGGATAGGCTTGGTGCCGATACCGGCGCCGAGGTGACGTTCGACCAGGTTCTACTGGTAAGCCGCGACGACGGATCGGTTGTCGCCGGCAGTCCGGCAATCACTGGCGCGCGCGTCGTTGGGGTGGTGGACGCTCACCACCGGGGACCAAAGGTTCGGGTGTTCAAGTTCAAGCGCCGTAAGGGCTATAGACGAACGATGGGCCACCGAACCGACTTGACGCGGGTGCGGATCACCGACATCGCGACCTGAGGCGGTCATGGCACATAAAAAAGGACAGGGCAGTTCGCGCAATGGGCGCGACAGTAACGCACAGCGCCTCGGCGTGAAGCGTTTCGACGGAAATCTGGTCACGGGTGGGTCAATCCTCGTCCGACAACGCGGCTCGGTGTTCCGGCCTGGGCTCAATGTCGGACATGGCAAAGACGACACCTTGTTCGCCAAGGTTGGCGGCCGCGTACGGTTCGAGAACCATGGCGCGCGCGGTCGGGTCATCAGTGTGCTGCCACTCGAGAGCTGACACCGAGACCCCGGCCGCCACGCGCATAACTGTGCAGCGCCGGCACCCGGCGTCCCCGCTCGCTGGAGAGGGGGCCCCGGGGACAAGGCGCTCCGCATCTTTCCCTGACAACCAAGCATGTTCGTCGACGAAGTCGACATCCACGTAACCTCCGGCGATGGCGGGCGTGGCTGTCTCAGCTTTCATCGGGAGAAGTCCGCCCCGCGCGGGGGCCCCGATGGGGGCGACGGCGGCGCCGGTGGCTCGATCGTGCTCGTCGCCACCCCACACGTCAACACTCTGATTGCATTCCGCTTCAGCCGGATCTACAAGGCCACCAAAGGTTCCCACGGCGAAGGCTCGAACCGAACTGGTAAGAGCGGGAAGAATCTCACGCTCGCGGTGCCCGTCGGAACGGTCGTGTACGAGGAGGTGGACGACGGGCGGGTCCAATTCGCTGACCTGCGAGAAGCGGGGCAGCGTGTCGTCGTAGCTCGGGGAGGTGACGGCGGTAAGGGGAATCAACACTTCGCCACCCCCACCAACCAGGCCCCCCGCCGGGCAGGCAAAGGCTATCCCGGCGAGACCCGTCTCCTCCACCTCAGACTCAAGCTGCTCGCCGACGTGGGACTGGTCGGCTTTCCGAACGTCGGCAAGTCAACCCTGATCGCAAGAATCTCAGCCGCACGGCCCAAAATAGCGAACTACGCGTTCACAACGCTCAGTCCAAACCTGGGCGTCGTGAGCATGAGTGGCGATCGGAGCTTTGTCGTTGCCGACGTCCCCGGATTGATCGAGGGCGCCCACGAGGGTCATGGCCTTGGCGACCGCTTCCTCGGACACCTGGAGCGTACGCGCGTCCTGGTGCATCTGGTAGACGTCTCATCGAGCACGGGCCGTGACCCGATCGAGGACTTCACAGTGATTCGCCGGGAACTGGACCTGTTTCGTGACAGGGCGGTCGAGACGGAGGTGGCACCACTCGCCACCAAACATCAGATCGTCGCCGCGAACAAGATCGATGCGATCGACGACCCGACTCGCCTCGAGCGTCTCCGGAAGCACACGGCCGAGTTGGGCCTGACGTGCTTCGATGTCTCGGCGGTGACCGGAGAGGGCGTGGGACCGTTGTTGGAGGCGGTGTGGGCCGCCTACCAGTCCGCCAAATCCATCGAGGCAGAGGCAAATGGGAACGCCGAGGGGGACGCGGACGCTGACGATGACCGACCGGTATGGCCAGTATGACCACGGCACGCACCGGCGTACTCGGCGGTCGGTTCGACCCGATTCACCACGGACACCTCGAGACCGCGAGGGTCGCGCGGCTGGCCCTGGGATTGCGACAGGTCCTGCTGGTGCCCTCCGGCCTCTCGCCACACCGGACGTCAGACGCCCGAGCCCCCGAGGCCGACCGACTCGCCATGGTCACGCTGGCTGCGCAGGGTCTCCCGCACCTCGCGCCCTCCGATCTGGAGTTCGGCATCGATGCCCCTTCATACACGGCGCTCACGCTGGCGCGTCTGCACGATCGCGGGTACGACCGTACGCAGTTATTCTTTATCGTTGGAGCAGACGCATTCGCGGAAATCGCAACGTGGTATGACTACCCCGCTGTGCTTGAAGCCGCCCATTTCATTGTGGTCTCGCGCCCCGGTTCTAACGTCGAAGGACTCGCGGACCAGCTTCCAGCGCTGCGCGACCGGATGCGGGCGATCGCCGATGACGGCGTACCTCCTGACAGCGATACCGAGCCACGCATCTGGTTGCTGGACACGGTGACGCCCAGCGTCTCTTCTACCCAGGTGCGAGCATTGCTCGCCCGCCACCAACCGGTTACCGGCCTGGTGCCGCCGACCGTGGCCGCCTATATCGCCCACCGCCACCTGTACGATGGCCCGGCAATGAGCTTGCATGACTAATACGCAGACCACTCCTCCGGAGCCGTCGCTTCAGCTCCCGGAGTCGATCGAGCAGATCGTCGACGCGGCCCGTGACAAGAAGGCGGAGAACGTCGCCGTACTCGACCTTCGGCCCGCGAACGCGTTCACGGACCATTTCGTGATTTGCTCCGGTCGGAGCCGCCGGCAGGTCACCTCAATTTCGGAGAGTATCGAAGCGCGTCTCAAGCAGATCGGCCGTCGACCGGCGCATATCGAAGGCGTCGGCACAGACTGGGTGCTGATCGACTGCTTCGACTGCCTCATTCATGTCTTCACGCGCGAAGCCCGAGATTTCTACGCGCTCGAACGGCTTTGGGGCAGCGCTGAACGGGTGGAGATCTAGAGGCACACGAACACCGACGGCGCGCTCGGCCGTCGATGCGCTCCTGACGGTGCTGCTGGCCCCATCTTGCGCCGTCTGCGCCTCGGCCCTGGAGGCACCGACCCAGGGCCCGATTTGCCCATCATGCTGGCGGTCCGTACCGCGGTTGACACCCCCGCTCTGCGAGCGCTGCGGCGATCCGCTTCCGCCGAGGCATCTGGCCACAGTCCGCGAGGCGTGCCCACACTGTTGGAATCTCCACTCGGCGATCACCCGTTCACGCGCCGTCGGTCCCTACGAGGGACCCCTCAGACAGATCATCCATCTTCTGAAGTACGATCGGCGGCACACCCTCGCGGTCACACTCGGCGGGTTGATGCGTCAGGCTGGCACAACGGTCCTCTGTGACGCAGACTGTGTGGTGCCGGTACCACTCCACGCACGACGTCGCAGGCGCCGCGGCTTCAATCAGGCCGCCGAACTCGCAGTTCAGCTGGAGCGACCGGTGGTACACGCATTGCGGCGTATCATCGCCACCCGCCCGCAGGCGGAGCTGCCCGCCGCCAGCCGGTACCGCAACGTCGCGAACGCCTTCGCGCCGGCTCGCGCCATCGGATGGCGCTCCGCCGTATCTCAGATACGCGGCGCGCGTGTCGTGATCGTGGATGACGTCGTAACGACCGGCGCGACGGTGGAGGCCTGCGCGAGTGTGCTCCGGTCCTTGGCCGCGCGCGAGGTCCGAGTCCTTACGCTGGCGAGAGTCGGGCGCTCACGATCGCCATGATCGCCGCCGTGACCGCGTCTTTCCCTTGATCGCCGTTCACGCAGGCCCAATCAGGCTGTTCTGCCTGGCGGGTGTAGCTCTCTCGGACGCGTCCGAGCAGCGCCAGGTCCCGCTCGTAGCGATCACGTCCGGAAGCCTTGCGCGTGGCCGCGAGCTCCGGATCGATGTCGAGCAGAATCGTCAGCTCAGGGACGGGGAGGTAGCGTTGCATATCCGCGAGCCACGCGGGATCCAACCCCTGAGCCTCTCCGTAGGCGATACTCGACGCCACGTAACGATCGGAGACGACCGTCAAGCCGCCAGCCAACCAGCGTTCGAGATCCGCTTTACGTTCATACCGATTGGCGACGTAGAGCAACTGCATCGCCTCGGGCCCGTACTCGCGCTCGCCCTGAAGCGCCCGCGCGATCTCCTCGCCAATAGAGGTGCCGTAGTCGGGAAAGGAGACCAGACGTGCCCGCGAGCCTCCCTCTCGAAGCTGGTCCCGCAGCCGCTCCGCCTGCGTCGCCTTCCCGCTCTGATCGAGCCCTTCAATCGCTATCAACATATGTGACCTAGTCGCATAACCCCGAGGCTACTCCTCCTCGCAGACGAGTTGTTCGTCGATGGTCTGACGCCGCCGCACCAGACGCCAGGCACCATCGTCCACCATGACTTCGGCTGGTAGTGCGTGACGATTGTAGTTCGACGACATGGCAGACCCGTAGGCCCCGGCGTCCAGCACCGCCACGACGGTGCCAACGGTGGGCTCCGGCAACGACCGACCGACCCCGAACACATCCGCCGTTTCGCAGATGGGCCCCACCACGTCGCACGTCACCGGCACGCCGGCGCGCCCGGTCACCGCTTCAATGCGGTGATAGGCGCCATAGAGCGCCGGCCGCAACAATTCGCTCATCCCGGCATCCAGCACCACGAACCGGGTGCCATTGCCGCGTGGCTTCACGTCGACAACCGAGGCCAACAACGCGCCGGCCGGTCCGACCACCGCCCTCCCGGGTTCGACGATCAACGTCAATCCTGAAGGTCTGACGACATCGACCAGCGCGGCCGTATACATAGTGGCCGAGGGCACCGTCTCGCCCTCATAGGCGATGCCGAGGCCACCGCCCAGATCCAGATGCTCCACCGACACGCCATCGTCACGCAGCTCGCGAGCAAGCCCCATGACCGCCCCCGCCGCCCGGCGGAGCGGTTCCAACCCCAACATCTGTGAGCCGATGTGGACATGTAACCCGACAAATCTGAGCCCTGGTCGCGCGCTGGCGTCTCGCACGATCGCGCGCGCCTCGGTGATCGGCACGCCGAACTTGTGGGTGCCCAGCCCGGTGGAAATATGCGGGTGACTCTCGGACGCGATATCCGGGTTGACCCGCAGCGCCACCTGCGCCACGGTGCCACGGGCGCGGGCGGCCGCGGCGATCCGTTCCAGTTCTCCCGCTGACTCCGCGTTGATGGTCTTCACCCCAAGCGCCACCGCCTGATCGATTTCCACTGGGGTCTTTCCAACCCCTGTGAAGACAATGTCTCCGGGGCCGTACCCGGCCCGCAGCGCCACCTCTATTTCCCCACCCGAATTGGCGTCGACCAGACCACCGGCCGCGCGCACCACCCGTACGACCGCCAAGTTGGAGTTGGCCTTGAGGGCGTAGTGCAGCGCGTGTGGATAGTCCCCGAAACCAGACCGCAGCGCCGTGATCCGTTCCCGGAGCGTCGCGGCGCTGTACACGTAGGTCGGCGTCCCGACGGAGGCGGCAATGGCCGCAAGTGTCACACCGTCGCAGGTGAGTTCGTCCCCGGTCGGTCGGAAGGCGCTCATAGGCCCGGCATTGTACGGCACCTGTCGCGTGGCCGGTGTCGCGAAGACCGGAGTGAGCGCTCCAACGGCCGACACGAATTGACACACCGCCGCGTCATTGCTATGCTTCGCCGGCCTTGCTGTCCGGACTGCCGCCACCCCATGCTCGCCAGTTCCGCACCTCAACCCCCTGACGAGATCGAGCAGCTGATCGACGGCTGCTTGCAAGGGGACCAGCAGGCGTGGAACCTCATCGTTCAGCGATATTGGCGCAGAGTTTTCAACGTCGCCTACAAGTTCGTCGGCCGGCACGACATGGCGGAGGATCTGACCCAGGACGTATTCCTGAAGATCTTCAAGGCGCTCGGCACCTTCGACCGCCGGGCCAATTTTCAGACCTGGCTGATCAGTGTCAGCCGCAACCTCTGTATCGATCACTACCGGAGCGTTCGCAAGGAACGCGAGATGGTCGACCGCAGTGTCGATTCCACTGAGGTGTCGGCGGCCAGCGGGGAGCCTGATGCGCTGGTGACCCTCGAACGCGGCGACCGCCGGGCCCGTCTCCATGACGCGTTGGCACAACTGCCGGACACGCTACGGACGGCGGTCACGTTGCGCGACATTCAGGAGCTGACGTATCAGGAGATCGCGGACAAGCTGGCCTTACCAGAGGGCACGGTGAAGTCCCGAATCAACCGGGGCCGCAAGGAACTCGCGCGCCAGATTCGGCTCATCATGCCCGACGGCGGTGCGACACGTGGCTAGCCGATCGTGGTGCGGCCCCGGGGTACGAAGACGCTGGCCTGATCATGCCGACCCCTGCCAGCACACGGCGCAATGAGGGAGAATACGGATAGTCTGTGACCGATGTCGCAATACCATCGGCCGGGATGAAGGGCGCGTCGAGTTCGGCGGGGCTTTCATCGCAGCGTGCGACCGCGACCCTACCCCCGCTACAGCGAGGAACCATATGAATCTGACTACCGGGACCGTCGACGGCGTCGCCATCGTGCGGGTCAGCGAGACCCGCCTGATGTACCCGCTGCTCTCGGAATTCGCCGACGCGGTGACCACACTCATCAAGAGCGGCGAGCGCAAAGTGCTGATCGACCTGGCGCCGGTCGTCTACGTCGACAGCGCGTCGATCGGATGTCTCATGGACCTGTACCGGCAGTCGCACGCGGCCGGAGCCACGATGAAGCTCTCGGGCGTGCAGAAGCGGGTCGCCACCATGCTCACGATGACCGGCGCCCAGCAATTCATCGAAGTCCACGGGGACGAGCAGAGCGCGCTCGACACCTTTGGAGAGTGACATGCGCAGTATCACGACGACCGGCGGCGCCGAGGTCGCCCTCGATGGCGACCTGCTCGCGGTGCTTGAGGCGCTCTACAAGGAACTGAACGCCCGATACGCACTTGACCGGACGTTCGAGGACACCATCCGCGAGGTGAACCACCTCCTGGACCAAATGTCCGAAGACGAACGACGCACCTACCTGGTGGAGAGTCTCTTTCTCAACACCGTGACCTACGAGAACGAGCGACTGGGCGCCTATATGCGTAAGCTCGCACAGGACGCGTGAGCACGACCAGGATCCTATGTCGCTGAACCACCAGGCGACCCGGTTCAGTTGTTCGTGGCCGTGGAGCACGTTGGTGCTCACCTGCGACGGGCGCGTGGTGTGCGGCTGCGCTGATCCCTACGTGCAACGCGTACTCGGCGACGTGCGCACGCACACGGTCGGCGACGTCTGGACTGGCGACACCGTCCGCGCCCTACGGGCCGATCTGAACGAGGGCGGCTCGACGTTCTGTGGCGACTGCCCCCTGAAGTTGCCGCTGGACGCCAATGCCGTATCGGCTCCTCGCGCAATCGACGCCGGCGCGCTCCCCTCGCGCCTGTATATCGAGTGCACCGCCGCTTGCAACATCTCCTGTCTCGACGCCTGCTGCGCCCCTGAGACGGGCATCACGCGCACACGGGAGGCCGGCATGCTCGACTTCGATCTTTTTACGAAGGTCGTCGACGAAGCTGGGCCCGCGTTGGCGCGAATCGATTTCTTTAACTATGGGGAGGCATTTCTCCACAAACGCGCCGTCGAGATGTGCCGCTACATCAAGGAACGCTTCCCCCAGATCTACCTGTACACCAGCACAAACGGCCTCGCATTGACGGAGGCGCGAGCCCGAGCGCTCGTGCATTCGGGAATCGATGAGGTGACGTTCTCGGTGGACGGAGCGTTCCCCGAAAGCTACGCGCGGTATCGACAGCGGGGGGATTTCGACGTAGCCCTGCGTAATTTGCGGGCCATGGCCGATGAAAAGCGACGCGCGGACCGCGATGTGCCCTTCCTCAACTGGCGATACATCCTCTTTCGGTGGAACGACAGCGCCGAGGAAATGGACCAGGCACGAGCCCTGGCGGCGGAGATCGGCGTCGACCGTCTCACCTGGGAGATTACAGACCATCCAGAATCAGCGTATTCCCGCCGATTCGCCCCAGGGACTCCGGAACACACCGCCATCAGGCGCGAGATCTGGGACGACAACAATCTGGGCAACGCCATCCCCGGGGCCACCCCACGCGCTCGCATCGATTTCCACCGACTCGTGCCCGGACTCCCACTCGTCGGTCGTCGCGGCAGCCGGGTGCAGTTGCGCCCGCGGGTGCAGAACCTGTCGACCCGTCCGTTTCCCGCGCAGGCGTCCTACGGACGCCGGTTGGTCCGCCTCGGAGCGCAGCTTCGCGGGCCAGACGGCTCAATGACCAACCGCGACCACGCGCGGGCGTGGTTGCCATCCACCCTCGAGCCGGGCCAGACACACGACATCCCCATCGAGATACCGATGCCGGACACACCGGGCCGGTATCAACTCACGCTTGATCTGGTGTCCGAAGGGATCGACTGGTTCGAGGCGTGCGGCTCGCCGACCACGACCGCCACGCTCGTCGTGTGGTAGGACGACTACAAACTAGTTGGTGACGGGCGTCGCTGCCTTGACGGCCACGGTCTCGCCAACCGGGCCAGCCTCGGCGACCGAGGGTGACTCGACCAACTGCCAGGCATCCGTCTCCTGCAGGAACTTCTCTGCGAACGCGGCATGCAGTTCATGGCCGCCGCGATGCGCGACCAGATGCCCGATCACCGGGGAACCCAACAGCGCCAGGTCGCCGATGGCGTCCAGAATCTTGTGGCGAACGAACTCGTCGTCGAACCTGAGCGCGTTGTTCAAGATGCCGGTCTCGCCCAAGACGATCGCATTGTCGAGCGACCCACCCAGCGCGAGCCCCTTCTTACGCAACATCTCGACTTCCTTAAGGAACCCGAACGTGCGGGCCGGTGCTATTTCGTCCACAAACGACTCCTGCGTGACCCGCAGGGTGTGGGTCATGTGCCGTAGCAGTGGGTGGTCGAAACTGATGCTGTAGGTGACCTTGAAGTGATCGGATGGATACAACGCGATGCTCTTCTCACCTTGTGTCAGCGAGACGGGGCGCAAGACCTTCAGATAGCGCCGCGGACGCGTGAGTCGCTTCAACCCGGCCTCGTGCACCAGATAGACGAATGACGCCGCGCTGCCATCCATGATCGGCACTTCGGGCTGATTGAGCTCCACGATGACGTTGTCGACACCGAGGCTGACGAGCGCCGCCAACAGGTGCTCCACCGTCTCCACGGTCCCCGTGTCACGCGACAACGCGGTCGCGTAGTGCAACCGGTCGACGTTGTCGACTGTCGCGGGAATCTCGATGCCTCCCAGGTCTGCCCGCCGAAAGCGGATTCCACGCCCGGCTCGCGCCGGCTTGAGAGACATGGTCACCTTCTTCCCGGAATGCAGACCGATGCCAGAGCAGGAAACGGAACGCCGAATGGTCTGTTGCACGTCAGTCACAGAGCGGTATACCCCCACAAGCGGACGACCGACGAATTAGTAAAGCAAGAGCGATACCGGTTATGCGACATCCTGACGATTGCCGTAAATAACTGTATGTCAATAAGTTATCAAGTTCATGCCAATTGGCAGATCACAACATCGTATGGAGTGTGGCTAACTAGACACACCCCGGGCCGCGACAGGTGTGGCTTTTGTACCACAGAACGGCCGTGGTGTCAGCTACTTAGCCGACTTTTCCTTTCGAGACAGAACGGCGGACAGATACTGGCCGGTGACTGACGCAGGGGAGGCAGCGATCGCTTCAGGGGTGCCAGAGGCCACGACCTGACCTCCACCTCGCCCGCCCTCTGGTCCCAGGTCAATGACGTGGTCCGCGTTCTTTATGACATCCAGGTGGTGCTCGATGACGACAACGGTATTGCCCTGGTCCACTAGTTGCTGTAACACGTCGAGCAACTTCCGGGTGTCCTCGAAGTGAAGACCGGTCGTTGGCTCATCCAGAATATAGACGGTGCGACCGGTACTCCGCTTTGAGAGTTCCTTCGACAACTTCACCCGCTGTGCCTCGCCACCCGACAGCGTCGTTGCCGACTGGCCGAGCGTGACGTACCCCAGCCCCACTTCTTGCAAGGTTCGCAGTTTGCTGGAAATTCGTGGGAAGTTCTCGAGCAACGGCATCGCCTGGTCCACGGTCAATTCGAGAACATCAGCAATCGAGGCTCCCCGGTACCGAATCTCAAGCGTTTCTCGATTGTAGCGGCGTCCTTTGCACTGCTCGCATGTCACGTACACATCCGGCAGGAAGTGCATCTCGATGGCGATGACCCCGTCGCCCTGGCATGCCTCGCAGCGACCACCCTTGACGTTGAACGAGAAACGCCCCGGTTTGAACCCCCGCGCTTTGGCATCGGGCAGCATCGCAAAGAGCTCGCGAATAAACGTGAACAGTCCGGTGTAGGTCGCCGGATTCGACCGGGGGGTCCGCCCGATCGCCGACTGGTCGATCTGAATCACTTTGTCGACCAGATCGACGCCATCGATCCCGCGGTGCGCCCCAGGAACCGTCGCGGCGCGATAGAAGTCACGAGCCAGCGCCCGGTAGAGGATGTCATTCACCAGCGTCGACTTCCCGGAGCCGCTGACGCCCGTGATGGCCGTCAGGAGCCCCAGGGGCACCGCCACGTCGATGTCGGTGAGGTTATTGGCCCGGGCGCCCTTGATGACTAGTTCACCGCGGTCCGGCGACCGGCGCTCCACCGGGGTCGGAATGGTGCGCTCGCCGCGCAGATACTGGCCGGTCAGCGAGGAGTGCCCACCGGCCAGCAGTTCGGCCGGCGTCCCCTGGAAGATCACCTCGCCGCCGTGCTCTCCAGCGCCGGGCCCAAGGTCCACCAGATAGTCCGACGCCCGAATCGTTTCCTCATCGTGCTCGACGACGATGACGGTGTTGCCCAGATCCCGCAACCGGGCCAGTGTTTCGAGCAACAGTTGATTGTCCCGCTGGTGCAAGCCGATCGAGGGCTCATCCAGGACGTATAAGACACCGGTGAGGCTGGCCCCGATCTGCGTGGCCAACCTGATGCGCTGGCCCTCGCCGCCAGACAGCGTCGCGGCACCCCGCGCGAGCGTGAGATACCCGACACCAACGCCACTCAGAAATCCGAGCCGCTCACGGATCTCCCGTACCACGCGGCCGGCCACCAGCGTTTCCCGTTCCGACAAGTCAAGCGCGGCGAACACGTCGACCGCCTCCGCAATGGGCAGTTGCACGAAATCGGCGATGGTGCGCCCCTTGACCCGAACCGCGCGACTCTCAGCACGCAGGCGCTGCCCATGGCACTCGGCGCAGGTTTGAAGCGACCGCAATGGCTCGAGCAGTTCCTGCTGAGCCCACGTCCCTGTCTCGAAGCGACGCCGCAGGTTTGGCAAGATGCCTTCGAAGTCGCGGCCGAACGGAGCGGCAGCGCGCGTACTGCGCGTGGTGCTGGCCCGGACGTCTGACTGACGCTGGGCTGTGGTCGGACCGTGCAACAACAGTTGCCGCTGCTTCTTCGGCAAGCGGTCGAACGGGACCTCCAAGTCGATCGCGAAGTGCCGCTTCAGCCCAGTCAGGGCCTCGCGTACAAGCGTGTTGTCCCCCGCTGCCCACGGCGAAATCGCACCCTCTTTCAGGGTTTTCGATCCGTCCGGCACGATGCGGGCCGGATCGAAGTCATCGACGGAGCCCAGCCCCTGGCATGCGGGGCACGCCCCCTGCGGCGAATTGAACGAGAACACCCTCGACGTCAACTCCGGCATGCTGATGCCGCAATTCGCGCAGGCGAGGGTCTGCGAGAACAGGCGGTCGCCTCCCGCCAGGGTGTTGAGAATCACCACGTCGTCGGCCAGCTCGAAGGCCAGCTCGAGGCCGGTACGTAGCCGCCGCTCGACCCCGGGCCGAATGACCAACCGGTCGACCATCACCTCGACGTTGTGGTTCCGCCGACGCTCGAGCGTGAACTCCTCGTCGAGGGATCGAACCTCGCCATCGATCCGGACCTTTGTGAACCCGCGCGCGCGTAGCGCCGCGAATTCTTTCTTGAATTCCCCTTTTCGTCCGCGCACGATCGGCGCCAGCACGTTGACGCGCTCGTCGGTCGGCCCTTGCAGCACCATCTCGACAATGCGTTCCACCGACTGGCAGCTAATCGGACGGTCGCACTCGGGACAGTGCGGTACACCCAGGTTGGCAAACAGCAGTCGGAGGTAGTCGTAGATCTCCGTCACCGTGCCGACGGTCGAGCGGGGATTCGCGCCGGTCGTCTTCTGCTCGATCGCGATCGCCGGCGACAAGCCGTCGATTTGGTCAACATCGGGCTTCTCGACCTGTTCGAGAAACTGCCGCGCGTACGCAGAGAGCGACTCGACATACCGTCGCTGTCCTTCAGCGTAGATCGTGTCGAAGGCGAGCGAGGATTTGCCTGACCCTGACAACCCGGTCACGACGATCAGACGATCGCGAGGCAGGCTGACGTCGACGCTCTTGAGATTGTGCACGCGGGCGCCGCGCACTTCGATGCGATCGTGAGCCATGACACCAGGGGCAAGCGGGCGGCTCCCTGAGCGGGGCCACCGGCGACCGGGGGCACGCGGTACTGCGTGGTCCCCGAGCGTTAGTCCAAACGCCCGATGTTATCACGCAGGACGCGGGGTGAACCCCGACGCAGACGGGAGACGGTCGAAGCGATACGCGACACTCTCTGACACGACGACAGCGGCGCCGTCGCCATCAAACGCAACCCCAACCAGCGACGGCGCGGCGACCACCAAGTCGACGGCATTGGCCCCGCGGAGTTCCTCACCGTCGCCCTGATCCAACGCGCCCGGCAGGCGATACAAGCCGGCGGCACCGGCCAGGGCCTCGACCACATACAGCGTCCCATGCGGATCGAATGCGAGCCCCTGCGGACGACCGAACTGTCGAGTCACGGTAGAGACGATACCGTCCGGGTCGATCCGATAGACCGCGTCGCGGGTGCCGAGAGTTGGGCCCGTCACAAAAAGGGCACCAGTCGGCGCCATCGCGAGATGGAACGCTGCCACGCTCGGAGGCAGCGTCGCGAACCGCGACACCTCGCCCGTCGCCGTTACGCGAAAGACCGTCCCCGAGCGGTCGCCAACATGCAGCGTGCCCTCTGCATCGAGGGCCAATCCGCAGGCCACGCCCAAATCGGTCGCCACTGCCTCGACGTGACCGGTGGAGTCGACCGCTGACACCGTGCCGTCAAACCGGCTGGACACCAGCAGGCGGCCACCGGGCTGGAACGCCAGCGATGTCGGGTTCGTCAAGCCTGTGACGAACGACTCGCAGAACCCATCGGCCCCAACTCGAAAGATCGACACGGGCGACTGAGAGCCACGCGCCCCACTGTGTGTCAAATACAAGACCCCGTCGTCGCCGAACACCGGGCTGTCGACTTGATGCAACCCGGTGGCGACGGGCGTGCCGACATCAAGAAACGCGGTCTCACCAGGAGCCGTGGAGAGCCTGATCTCAGTCGCGCCGCCACCAAGGCCAGCGGGGACGCAGCACGCGACGGTGTCGCGGTCGGCGTACACCACGCGCGCCGGCACTTCTCCGAATCTCACGTCAGGGAGACGCCCGGGGTCGCCGCCAATCCCCGTGCCTCGCACGGTCACGCGGCCACCACTGATGGCCGCCAGCGGACGCACCGCAGCGAGACGCGGACGCGTCAGCGAGGCTTTGGACATGGCACACTACTTTAACGTGTTCTCGCCACCTCGACTGTTGCCTGGCCGGCGAGCGGCCGATACTACTAACTGGATGACTCGAACGTTGTTGGTCGTGGCGATGGCCCTGCTCGTCGGCGCCTGCGCCACCCGGGGCGGTGCGGTGCCTCAGCCCTTCCCGAGACCTGGACGTAACACCACCGCGGCCCGGGCGGTACCCGATGCGAGACGGCACGCGGACGCCTACGCCATCACCTCTACGGCGCTCGACCTACGGGGAACACCGTTCGTATACGCCGGCGCCTCACCCCGCGGCTTCGACTGCAGCGGCTTCACGTGGTACGTCTTCCAGCAACACGGCGTGACCCTGCCGCGGGTCGCCAAGGATCAATACCGCACCGGTCGCCGGGTCGACCCCGACCAGATCATCGCCGGCGACCTGCTCTTCTTCACGACCGTCGCGCCGGGGGCGTCGCACGTCGCGTTGGCCATCGGCGGTGACGCGTTCGTCCACGCACCGTCTGAACGCGGGCAGGTACGGGTGGAGCGGCTGGGCTCGAGCTACTGGTCGAAAAGATTCCTTGGCGCGCGGCGAATCGTGGACGCAGCTCCCTGACGGCTGAGACTAATCCCCTGCGACGGCGATCTTGATGCGGTCTCCGCGACGGGGCTGCTCGTTCACAGCTACGCCGTTCATGACGGCCAGCGTATTCGAGGGAATGATGCTCTGACCGGCATTCTGCGCGATCGACTGCCAGGTATCTCCACTGCGCACGGTATAGAAGCGCAGCCGGTTGGGCCGAATGTCTTCGGCTTCGGCCGCGCTCAACGGCCTGAAACTCCGGATGGCCGTGTTGAAGGCCGACTCCACCCGGTCATAGGCCGCACCATCGGTCAGACCGCCGAGGATGTAGACCGTCCCGTCGTAGTCGATATAGGCGACCCGCGCTCGCGGTTCACCCGCATCAGTGCTCTCTCCCGTGAAGGTTCCGATGAACGCCTCGAGGTCACCGACCCGGGTATCCCCTCCAGAATCGAGACGGAACCCGCTTTCCCGCATGTTGTCGCCCGCCAGTTGTTCCAAATCACAGGTGGCCGGGTCTGTCACCAGTTGCAGCACCATGTAGACCTCTTCTCCCGGCTGGGAGGCCACCACCTGGGTCGGCGTGTTGATGACCTCCCAGCCGTCCGGGAACTGCAACGCGAAACGTAGCAGCGGATGCAGAAAGTCCCGGCCACGCACGATCCCCTGATCAGGATTGTCGCCATACATCAACCCGTCGAGCCGGTCGAGATAGCCCGCACGGTTGACGCGAAGCTCGTTGAAGTCCAACCGCGCATCGAGTTCTTCGATCACCGGCCCAACCCGCTCGACCCGGTCCGACGCGGCTGGATGCGTCGCGAGCCAACCGGGCACGCCTCGACTATCTCCACCCTCACTGAGCCGGGACAAGGTCGACAGCATGTCTTGTACTCCCGTCGGGTCCCATCCGGTCTCGCCCGCGTACTGTGCACCAAGTCGGTCGGCTTGCAGTTCGGCGTCACGGCCGTATCGAAGAAACAACACGCCCAACCCGGACTCCGCGAGCCCCCCGACGGTGCGAGCCGCCGGTGAAAAGATACTGCCAACGGCCAGACCGAGTTGCGCACCGCTGGCCCGGGTATAGGCCTGGACACTGTGCCGGGCCGTCACGTGCCCGATCTCGTGGCCCAGCACCCCCGCCAGGTCCGCCTCGTCACCAAGAAACGCCATGATGCCCCGCGTGAGATAGACATACCCGCCAGGGATGGCAAAGGCGTTGACTGCGGGCGAATCGACCACCACGAAACTCCACGGCAGGTCCGGCCGGTGCGAGCGCGCGGCCATCTGAAGCCCGATCTCCTCGACATACTGTTGGAGGGCGTCGTCGTCATACAGCCCCATCTGGCTGCGCACTTGCGCGTCGGACTCGCGTCCCAGCGCAATCTCCTGCGCCTCGGTCATCATCACGAACTCGCGCTCGCCGGTCACGGGGTTCCGGGCACACGCGGTGAGGCCCAGCACGCAAGACAGAACAATCGGCAACAGATCTCGGATACGCATGGTTGACTGTCTGCTCAGGACCCCATCAGGGATAAGTTGATCATTCTGGGCGTCGAGGCGCCCGTCCGGCCAGGCGTGAGAAGTGCACATACCGGCTGTATGTAAGCGACGAACAACGCAGCCGGGCGGAGTGCAGCGGCGGTCAGGATGGTCAAGTTATCCTGATCGGGTCCTTAGGCGCGAACAGGCACGCCGGATGTGACCTCGGCCAGCGCATCCAGGGCGCGCGAGATCTGCTCGATGGCATCGTCCGCGATCGGTTCGAGGGGGGGCCGTGCCGCGCCCCCGACGTAACCGAGGTGGGTCAGCGCCGCTTTCAGCCCGGGAATGCCATGAATCGAGGTGACAAGCTTGGCCAGCGGCACCACCTGGCGTTGCAACGCCCTCGCGTCGTCGAGTCGGCCGTCTCGCACCAACTCGTAGATACGAAGACACGCGGCTGGGGCCACGCACGCCAAGGCCATGATTCCACCGTCGGCGCCCAGCATGAGGCTACTGAAAAACGTGGGGCCCGAACCAACCAGCACGCTGAACTCGTCGTGCGCCAGTCCTGTCAGGTCACCCACGTAGCTCAGGTCCGGGCCAGACTCCTTGATACCGACAATGTTCTCGTGTCTCGACAGGGTGGACACCGCCTCTACCGGGAGGGTCACTCCGGTCAGGCCTGTGAAGTTGTACAGCAGCACCGGCACGGGACAGGCATCCGCGACGTCCGAGTAGTGCCGTATGAACGACGCCGTCGTCAGTTGTCCTTTGAAATAGGACGGCGTGCGCACCAGCACCGCGTCGGCGCCAACCGCGGCCGCACGACGCGAGGCATCAATGGCGCACTTGGTGGACTGGCGTCCGGTCCCGGCAATCAGCAGGCGGCCCGGGGGAATCCGCTCCCGCGCGGCGGCAACGAGCTGTTCCGATTCGTCATCATCGACCAGGGGCGCTTCACCGTTGGACCCCAGCACCACGAGCCCTTGTAGGCCCGTGCCCATCCACCGATCCAGGTTGCCGCGCCAGGCATCGAGGTCGAGTGCCCCGACTGCGGTGAACGGGGTAGGGATCGGCGCGAAAACTCCACTCACATGCATAGGTGTACTCACTCCAGGAAAGCCTGACGCGCCACAGTAGCGAGCGCGGCTGATCGTTGTCAACGTCGAACGAGGACGCGGGGACGCGTGCCGTACAAAGGAGGGGCCCGGCGTCGCCGACAATGTCGGCCACCGCCGGGCTGTGGTGGGTCGTTAAGCGGGATATAGCCGACGGTGCATCCGATTGGCAACCGGGTGCCCACGGCCGGGAGCAAAACCCTTCAACGTCTTCCCAGATGGTTCCGAGCAGGCTCTCACCTGTGTCGCAGCCCATCTGGCTCGACGCTACTTCTCTATGAAGCAATGATCGGGCCAACTTCTTACCGCCTCACTGTAGACACCAGCAAAGCATTGCAAACAAACACTTTAATAAAACGTATCCGTGTCTGTGCAGACAGCGACTGGGTCAATGGGCTGTCACATGGAGGCATCAGCGTCGACACCTGTGTCAGGAACGACACCAAGCCCACGGATCTGTTGTCGGAGATCAGTCCGCGGAGTCTGATTGGACGAGCAACGGTTGCTTCTGAATGCAACAAGACTCGACGACCCGTCCGCCGACCAGGTGCTCCTGGATAATCCGCTCGAGGACCGGCGGATCACACGCCCCGTACCAGGCGCCTTCAGGATACACAACGGCGATTGGACCGCCCTCGCACACTCGCAGGCAGTTGGCCTTCGTGCGAAGCACTCCGCCCTGCTCGGACAACCCCAGTTCGCGGAGGCGTCGCTTGAGATAGTCCCAGGCGGCCTGTCCGCGCTCTTGGTCGCAGCACTTTGGTTTTGATTGATCGCAACAGAGCAGGATGTGCCGCCTGGCCGCGCCCACCCCGACCGCAGCCGCGGTGGCCCGTTGGCTCGCCAGTGACCCTCGCTCGGCCTGTTCGTCATGCATGGTGTAACAGCGGAAGACGTGGCAGGATCTAGACCGTCATGAGACCGTTCCCGCAGCGTTGGCAGAATAGCATGCCGCGAGCACCGCTCCGCCCGGCCACGCGCACCGAGTGCGGGCCATGACTCGCCGCCGTGCGTCTCCGAGCCGGGCCCTGACGGTCTTTCTGGCGACCGTCGAACGAGGGGGCAACGCGCTCCCCCATCCGGGCACGCTCTTCGCGATCCTGGCCGGCGTCATCATCCTGATTTCCGCGGTCGCGGCCCGGAGCGGAATCGAGGTGGTGCACCCAGGGACCGGAGAGCTGATCCAACCGGTGAGTTTGGCCACCGTCGCCGGCCTCCACCGGATTCTCACGGAGATGGTGACCAACTTCACCAACTTCGCGCCGCTGGGCACCGTGCTCGTGTCGATGCTCGGGATCGGCGTACTTGAGAGTAGCGGCCTGATCGCCGCCGCCCTGCGGCTACTCGTCCTCTCGGCGCCCAAGCACCTGCTGACCTTCGTCATCGTGCTGGCGGGCGTCCTGTCCAACACTGCCAGCGAAGTCGGATACGTCCTGCTGGTTCCGCTGGGTGGCATTATTTTTCTCGGTGCCGGGCGCCATCCCATTGCCGGGCTGGCGGCGGCCTTTGCAGGCGTGTCCGGTGGCTACAGCGCCAACCTGCTCTTGGGCACGGTTGACCCACTCCTGGCCGGACTGTCGGAAGAAGCGGCACGCATCGTCGACGGCGGGTACAGCGTGAACCCCGCTGCCAACTACTACTTCATGGTGGCGTCGACGTTCCTCATCGCCGGCGCCGGCACCTGGGTGACCGAGCGCATCGTGATCCCCCGACTTGGCGCCTACACAGGTGAGGGCGCGACCGAGGAGACCGCTGACGGCGAACTGCGCGCACTGTCGCCAACCGAACGCCGGGGGCTTGGATTCGCGCTCGCGGCGGCCGGTGTGTTCGTCGCCGTTCTACTCTGGGGCACGGTGCCGATCGATGGATTCTTGCGCAATCCGGAGACGGGCGGCCTACTGCGATCGCCGTTTCTCTCCGGCATCGTCGCGTTCATTTTCCTGGGCGGAACGGTGGTCGGGGTGGCCTACGGCGTGGCCACCGGGGCATTTCGGAACGACGCCGATGTCATGAACGGCATGGGCAAGACCATCAGCACGTTGGGTACCTATCTGGTACTGGTCTTCTTCGCCGCGCAGTTCGTCGCCTATTTCAACTGGACCAACCTGGGTCTCATCATGGCGGTCAAGGGGGCCGAGACGTTGCGCAGCTCCGGCCTGGGTGGTATCCCGCTGATGCTCACGTTCGTCCTACTCTCCGCGGTCATCAACCTCTTCATGGGGAGCGCGTCGGCCAAGTGGGCCGTCATGGCGCCCGTCTTCATCCCGATGTTCATGCTGCTCGGGTACACACCGGAACTGACGCAGACCGCCTACCGGATCGGCGACAGCACCACCAATGTCATCGCGCCGATGATGTCTTACTTTGCCTTGATTGTGGCGTTCTTCGAGCGCTATGACAGGAAGTCTGGGATCGGGACCGTCGTCGCCACGATGTTGCCGTACACGGTCACGTTCTTCGTCTGCTGGTCGGTCCTGTTGATGATCTGGATGGTGCTTGGGCTGCCGGTCGGCCCGGGAGCTGGGCTGACGCTAGACTAGTCCCGTAACCGTAATAGGTTGGATACGTCGGTCGCGCGGCGCGCGTGTGAGAAGGCGTCACAAGCGGGTGGGGCCCCGTGCCCAACTGCCAACGCGCAGGTTACATGCCGTCTGGACCCACCTCGGGCCAGGCAATGGCCGCGCGCACCCCGTCCATCTCCGTGCGCGTATGGACATCCACATACAGATCGCCATCCCTGAGGCTGCGCAGATCTGAGGCGGACAAGTCGACGACCCCGGACATGCGCGCCTGCCTGCGTCCGCCGAGCAGATGCGTGACGGGCCCCGGAGCGGCCTCGATCGCCCGGTGCAGATGCGAAAACCACACGTCGTCATCCATGACGCCGTGCACCGCGACGGTGTAGCGCAGGCTCCGCGTCGCGCGGTCGAGTTCAAACCGTGCTCGCAGGCCGGCACGACCGCCGCTGGTCTCGACCTCGACACGCTCTGGCGGGGGCGGTGCCGTCAAACTGGGGGTGCTGTCGGGCGCTCGCCGATGGGCGGTCGCCTGCTCGAAGGCGTAGGCCAATCCGATGAGGTCCGCTTCCGAGAACTCGCGCCCGATCATCTCCAGCCCCACAGGCATCCCGTCCGAGGCATACCCGGCCGGCACGGTGATGGCGGGCAAACCCGACACGGCGCTCAGGGCGCAGTTGCTGCCCGGCTGCCCCTGACCGATGGGCCGCGCCGTCTCCCGTATCGTGGGATAGAGGAGCGCGGTCACATCGTGCTCGTCGAGCACAGCCTCGACCGCCAGCCGCACCGCGTCGCGCTTTGCCAATCGCGCGCGATACTCGTCGGTGTCGAGCGTCTCGACATCCAACGACGCCTGCAGAGCACCCGAGGCGAGCACCTGGTGGTAGAGGCCCCGCTCCACCAGCTCTGCCAACGAGCGTACCGGCGCTCCCGGAGTGGCCTCGAGATACCGGTCGAAATCGAACTTGAACTCGAGGCCGATGACCGACGCGTCCTCCAACAGGGCGCCGAAGTCGGTCTCGCCAATCTCGACCAGCACGGCCCCGGCGGCTGCCATCTCCTCGGCCGCCGCCTCGATGACGGTCCGCACCGGCCGTTCGGCACCGGTGGCGCCGAGCAACTCGTCAAGCACGGCGACGCGTGCGCCGCGCAGCATCCCGGCGTCAAGGGCGTCGGTGAACGTCGCGGGGATCCGCCCGCGTCCGCGCTCGGTCGTCCGGTCGGCCGGATCAGGGCCCACTGTCGCATCCAACGTAATGGCCAGGTCTTGCACCGAACGCGCCAGCGGCCCCCCAATATCCTGCGTGCTGGAGAGTGGAATGATGCCATCCCCGCTCGCCAACCCACGCGTGCCACGCAGGCCCACCAACGCGTGGTGCGCCGATGGGATCCGGATGGACCCGCAGGTGTCGCTGCCCATGCCAACGGCGGCGTAGCTGGCGGCGACGGCCGCGCCGGTACCCCCACTCGACCCCCCAGGGTTGCGCATCGGATCGTACGGATTCCGGGTCTGGCCAGCGATAGAGCTCACGGTCGTAATGCCGCGCGCGAGCTCGTGCATGTTCGTCTTCCCGAGAATGATGGCGCCCGCATCCCGCAGCCGCTGGACCTGGAACGCATCGTCCGGCGGAATCGACGTCGCCAAACCGATGGCCCCCGCGGTCGTCGGCATGTCGGCCGTGTCGTAGTTGTCCTTGACCACCACCGGCACGCCGTGGAGAGGCCCGCGCGTCAGTCCCTGCGCACGCTCGACGTCGCGCGCGTCAGCCACGGCCAAGGCGTCATCGGCAATCCGCACCATCGCGTTCAAGCGAGGGCCTTGCTGGTCGTAGGCCGTGATGCGGGCCAGGTAGCTATTCACCAGCTGTCGCGAGGTCACGTCACCGGCGTCGAGCGCGGTGGCGAGTTCCGTGATCGAACGCTCCATGACCTCGAAGCGGGGGGCGGTCGTGGTCGTCGTCGCGGGTCCGCAACCGGCTCCCGCCACCGCCACCGCGACCACGAGCAATCGGCGTGTGTGCTGTTGCACGGTTGACATGCTCATTCCTGGCCTCACCTTCCGTGGCGCCATCCTACCGCACCGCCGTCGCTATAGAATGGCCGACATGCGGACGAGGTGGATACTCGGGTTTGTTGGGTCGGCCACGGTGGCCATGGTCGCGGTGGCCGCGGCGCAGGGCCGGAGCGACGCTCCCGCCCCGGGCGGCGACACCATCCGACCTGACGATCTGCAGGCGGATGTCAGCTTCCTGGCCGGCGACACCATGCAGGGTCGCCGCACGGGAACCCCGGGGAACCGGCAGGCCGCGGAGTTCATCGCGTCACGGTTCGACCGGTCCGGGCTCACTGCCGTGGGCGCGAACGGGTCATTCTTTCAGCCGTTCGACCTCATGACCGCCACCCTGGGCGAAAGCAACCGCCTCGAGGTCAGCAGCGTTCCGGCAGCTGACCTGACATTTGGCACCACCTACTACCCGGACCCGACGAGCAGCACCGGAACAGCGTCCGGCGAGGTCGTTTTCGCCGGTTTCGGTATCCGGGCCGACGCACTCGACCACAACGATTACCGATCGTCAGCCGCCCTGGATGGCAAGGTCGCGCTCATACTCAACCATGAGCCGGGCGAGTTCGACGCGGCCAGCCCATTCGACGGCGCCATCCCATCAGAACACGCGCGAGTAGTTCGCAAGGTACTGGCCGCCCAAACCGCTGGGGCCACCGCCGTGCTGATTGCTCCGGACATGCACAACCATGAGGGTCCTCGTGGCACGACCCGCCCCAGACGTAACGTCTGGCCAGAACGACCACCACGTCAGCCCCGCTATCAGGTAGCCGGCTGGGTCAGAGACGTCGCGATCCCGGTGGTCCAGATCTCGGGAGACCTCGCGGCACGGATGGTCGAGAACGCGGGTCTCACGATGCGGGAGTTGGTCGGGACGGGCGCTGAGCGCATCGGCGGCATCACAGCGGTGCCTCTCCCCGAACAGCACGTCGAAGTCACGACGTCGGTGCGCCGGCGTTTCCACCCGAACCGCAACGTCGTGGGATTGGTTGAGGGCGAGGACCCAGTGCTGCGCGACGAGTGGGTCTTGATCACCGCGCACTATGACCACGAGGGCGCCGACGGAACGCGCGTGTTCAACGGCGCCGATGACAACGCCTCCGGCGTCGCGGGCCTGATCGAGATCGCAGAGGCATACCGCATCGCGGGCCTCGACGGCCTGCGGCCACGACGGTCCGTCCTGCTCGCAGCCTGGAACTCCGAAGAACAGGGATTGCTCGGCGCCTGGTCGTACACCACGAACCCCATCCACCCTCTCGGGCAGACAGTGGCCGTCTTGAATATGGACATGATCGGCCGCGATGAAGAGATCCCCGACGCGGGGGGCGCGCGGTTCTATGGGCTCACCGCCCAGACAGCGGAGTCGAACCGCAATGCCGTCAATATCCTGGGATACAGCCGCTCGCCGGATCTCAAGCGCGTGGCCGAACGAGCCAATCGTGTCACCGGACTCACGCTCAGGTTTCGCTATGACAACAACGCGTCAAACCTGCTCCGTCGCAGCGACCAGTGGCCGTTTCTACATGAAGGTGTTCCGGCGCTCTTCATCCACACTGGACTCCATCCGGACTACCCACACCGAACGAGACCGGCCGGACACCGTCAACTACGAGAAGATGGCGCGAGTCGTTCAGATGGTGCACGCACTGAGCTGGAACCTGGCGCAGAGCCCGACGCGCCCAGCGTATCTGTCCCGCTGATCGCCCCATCCGTTGCCCCATCCGTCGCCCCAGGCTCGGCGAACACGCAATCGAGTTGCAGGCTCTCGCCGAGCGCCGCCAGGTATTGGCTCCGCCGAATCTCCACCGCCCCAAACTGTCGCAGGTGGGGAGTGACCCACTGGATATCGAGCAACCCGAACCCCCTGGCACGGAGCCGCTCGACGAGACACACCAAGGCAATCTTCGACGTATCCGGGACGCGATGAAACATCGACTCCCCGAAGAACGCGCCCCCGAGACTCACCCCATACAAACCACCGACGAGGCTGTCGCCCTCCCACACCTCCACAGAGTGGGCGTGACCCACACGATGCAGCGCGCAGTAACTGTCGATAATCTCCCGGTCAATCCAGTTCCCTGGATCGTCGACTCTCGATGCGCACGCCGTGATGACCTCGCGGAACGCGTGGTTCACCGTGGAACGAAACTGGCCCTGGCGAATGAGGCGCGCCAGCCGTCGATGCACACGGAAGGTGTCCAATGGAATCACCCCGCGGCGTCCAGGCGAGAACCACCGCACGCCCTCGTCGACCGCCATCGGGAAATAGCCGGTCTGGTAACCACCGAGCAGTGTGGCAATCGGAATCATGTGCAACCACCGGGGCACCGCGCTGCGCACGGGGCCACGGAATCTCCGTTAC
>CALLXD010000062.1 GCA_937766455.1 Vicinamibacterales bacterium
CCGCTTCTATTTCGCAACGCCGTATCATTCCTGGGAACGTGGCACCAACGAGAACCTCAACGGCCTCTTGCGCCAATACCTACCCAAGGGCTCGAGCTTCGCCGGTCTCACGCAACGTGACTGCGATGCCATCGCCCACCACCTGAACACTCGCCCGAGGAAGCGCCTCGGTTATCGGACACCGGAGGAATGCTTTCATGGCCGGTAGCAGATGTTGCAGTTCAAACTTGACTCTAAGCTCTACTGAGGCGGAGCGAACGCCACGAGTTCCTGATTGTTGCCCGAGCCGGTCGCAATGAGCACGAACTGTCGACCCGTGCTGGTCTGGTAGGTCATCGGGGTCGCGGTGGAGCGCTCGGTCAACGCGCCGGACCAGACCTCGCGTCCGGTCCGCTTGTCAAAGGCATACAGGGCGTCTTCGCCACCCCCGGCGAACACCAGCCCGCCTTTCGTCACAATCGCGCCGGGCGCCCCTGGTGTCCCGAGCCGCTCCGGCAGGTCGACCCCCTCAAGGCCCGCGTGCGTCCGGAGCCGCTCGCTCCCGCGCCCGAAGGGCACGCGCCAGGCGATGGTCCCGGCGTTGAGGTCGATGGCGACGAGAAACGCGTAGGGCGGTTTGTTCAACGGCAGACTGCCCTCGAATGTCGGTCGGCCGCCACGCGCCGTGTCGTAGCCCACATAGCCGGGGTCGGTGGTGTCGGCAAATGGATTCGTGGTCGTCGACGGGTCGAACTTCGCAAGGGTCATGACGGCCGCCACGTTCGAGGTCTTCACGTAGAGGAACCCGGTGTCGGCGTCGTAGGCGCCGCCGCCCCAATTGACCGCGCCACCGCCGCCGGGGCGCACCAGCGACCCTTCCAGACTGGGAGGTGTGTAGAGCGGACCGATGCGAAATTGCCCCATCGCGTCGCGCGCCGCGGCCTGAAGCTCGGGGGTCAAGTCGAACGCGTCGTCGAGCGCCATGCCGGTGGTCGGCAACACCGCCGGTGGGCGGGTCGGAAACGGCTGGGTTAGTGACGCGATCTCGCCAGGCACGTCACTTGGCGGCACCGCTCGTTCCTCGATGGGCCAGACCGGTTCACCCGTCACCCGATCGAAGACGAAGGTCAGGCCCTGCTTGGTGAGCTGCGCCACCGCGTCGATCGATCGCCCATCGACGGTAATCGGCATCAGCATCGGCTGGGTCGGCAGGTCGTAGTCCCACAGCCCGTGGTGCACGACCTGAAAGTGCCAGGCCCGTTCCCCGGTATTGGCGTCGAGGGCCACCAGACTTTCAGCGAAGAGGTTGTCGCCCAGGCGCTGCCCACCATAGTAGCTGTTGGTCGGATTGCCCACCGGCAGGAAGACCAGCTCATTGGCTTCGTCGACCGTCATGCCGGCCCAGACGTTCGTGGCGCCGGTGTATCGCCAGGCCTCGTTCTCCCAGGTCTGGCTCCCGAACTCGCCTTCCTGGGGAACGGTGTGGAAGCTCCAGACCAGCGCGCCGGTCCGCGCGTCGTAGGCGCGGACATCGCCGGGCGGGGTCCGCCGGTAGATCACGCGGTCACCGACGGCGCTGCCGACGATGACCAGATCCTTGTAGACCACCGGTGCCGCATTGAACTCGAAGTGGCTGCGGTCGATGGGCCAAATCAAATCCTGGCTCAGGTCGACGACCCCCTCGTCGCCAAACGAATCCACCACCGCCCCGGTGGTAGCGTCGAGCGAGAACAACCGGAAGCGGCTGGCCAAGAAAATTCGCAGGTCGTCACCGTCGCGCCAGGTGGTGACCCCGCGGTGTCGAAATCCGCCGCCCAGCGTCGGCATGCCATCTTCGTAGGCGCGTGGGTCGAAGACCCACCGAACGTCGCCGGTGCGGGGGTCCAGCGCCGCCACGCGGTTGTAGTTGGTGCTGACGAACACGGTGTCGTCGATCATGATCGGCGTACTCGCGAAGCTACCAGGTACCGTCCCGAATTCCTCTCTGGCTCGCTCCTCGGGGCGCCACGTCCAGGCCACCTGCAACTGACCGACGTTGGCGGGCGTCACCGCGTCGGACGCCGACGACCGGGTGTTCGCCTGGTCTGCACCAACATAGGGCCACTCGACCAGGCCGGCGCGCCGCTGCCCCATCACGTCGGACGCGGTGGCACCGGTGACCAGCATCACCCCCACGACAGTGATCGCGCGTGGACCAAGGAGCCGACGATGGGTCGAGCGTGTCGCAATAGTCATGGGCTGAGTAAGGGTCTAGGCCTGCGTCTGTTCAGAGTATTGGGCGCACCGCACAACACCAGCGAAGGCGCCGGGTGCGATCATCACTGCGACAAGAAGGAATGGACAGAGTATAGCGAGAAGCAGCGGCCAGAAGGACATCAAGGTCGTGCATGCGCGGCGTCGGGAACGCCGCGGGCGGCTAGGTCTTGGGTGACTTGCGGGCGACAAACATGACGGCGCCGCAGGCCACCGCCACGAGCCCACCCACGAAACTGGCGTAGGCGATCACGGCTCCTGGCCTGAATCCGGTCCAGCGTAGTACCTGGGACACCACGATGGACGCGGTGATGGCCACGTTCAGCGCGCCCAGGATGTCAGTCGTGCGCATGGTGTCGCTACGGTCGTATCGGGAAGCCCCATCCTAAACGGACACCACGGTTGCAATGCCCAGCACGTGGGCTAGACTGCGCCCTTCGACCGGAGAAAGTCAACGACCTCGTCGGACTCTCCCGCCACGGCGTGCCGCAATAACGGAATACCGTGCGGACCCAACCAGTCGATGGCTCCCGGGTAGGCATCGACGACCGGTCGCACGACGTCGAGCATCCCCATCATCGCAGCGCAGAAGAGGTCGAGCCGAGCGCCGCGGGCCAGCAGCACTCCGGCAATCTCTCGATGTCCCATGTGGGATACCGCTCCCAGCGCCGTCTCGAAGTCACCCGCACGAACTCTGACACCTGCTCGGCCGGCAGCGCCGGCGGCCCCTCTTGCGCTGCCGCCACCGCGCGCCCGGGGCCCACGGTCATGGACACCAGTGACCCCACGCTGATCGTCACGAAGTCCCTACGCCCAGGTGCCCGCATGTCATCCTCCATCGGATTTCTCAGCCCCGTCTCAGGACGGCCACAGGGTCAACCTTCGTGGCCCGCCACGACGGGAGACACATGGCGATGCTTCCCACCGCAAAAAGCACGACGACCACGGAGACCACCGTGGTGGGGTCGGTCGGCTGCACCCCGTAGAGCAGGCTCGCAACCACTCCGGTCAATGGCCAGGCGGCGAGGAGTCCAAGCAGTGCCCCCCCGCCCAAGAGTCGAAGGCCGCCCACTGCGACCCACCCGACGAGTTGCGACCGATCGGCCCCCAGCGCGATGCGCACGCCGATCTCCTGGTGGCGCTCACGCACCCGGGCGGAGAGCACGCCGTACACGCCGAGCATGGCCAGAAAGACCGCGGCGGCCGCGAACGCCAGCAGCGCGACCATCGCTTGCTGGTCCCGCACCATCGTCGCGTTGACCAGGTCCTCGAGCGGGGTCAGACCGTACGCCGGCTTCTGCGGATCAATGTCTCGTAGCGCCGCGCGGACAGCCGGAATCAACGCGCGCGGGTCCCCATCCGTACGGATAGCGATGTGCATGATGAGATACGAGCGCTGGGCGTGCGGCAAATAGATCTCAGGCCGCGGCTCGCTCCGCGGGCCACGGAACCGGACATCCCCCACGACCCCCACCACCTCGTAGGGATACGTACCAACCGTGCTGTAGTCGACCACGAGCTGCTGACCGACGGCTGACTGCCCCGGCCAGAGACGATTGGCGAGCGTTTCGCTGACCATCACCACCGGGGGGGCATCGGGATGGTCACGCGCATCGAACGGACGCCCGGCCGCGATCCGCATATTGAGCACCGGAAAGTAACCGGGCGTCACCATCCGCACAGCGGCTGGCACACGATCGCGCTCGTCAGGGGTCCCCTCGGGCCACACCGGTCGGTCGAAATCAGGTCCCAGCGGACTCGTAGGGAGCGTCGCGGCGGCGCCGACCGCCTCCACGCCAGGGAGGGTCGCGAGCCGCGTCAAGACGGTGTCGTAGTAGGCGCGGGACTGCGCCCCGGTCGCGTATGCCTGCGAGTCCAGAAAAATGGGCGCCACGAGCACGCCGGCCGACGTGAAACCGGGGTCAGCGGCGCGCAGCGCCAAGAAGCTGCGGACCAAGAGCCCGGAGCCGCACAACAGCACCAGCGCCAACGCCACCTGCGCCACCACCAAGCCGTCGCGCACACGGTGCTGACGCGATCCCCCAGTGGTCCTGACCGACGCCCCACGCAAACCACGCGCTGGTTCGGCTCGCGACCCGCGCCAGGCCGGCAGCAGTCCCGACAACACCGCCGTCACCGCGGTCACGGCAAACGCAAACGACACGACCCGTGGGCTGAGGGCCACCTCGTGCAGGCGGGGAAAGTCCGGTACCAGCAGAGGAATCAGCTGCAGCCCGCTCGCCGCCAGGGCGACACCGACGAGGCCGCCGACGAGCGCGAGGACGAGCGACTCGAGCCACGACTGCCGCAGCAGCCGACCAGGGGTCGAGCCCAGCGCCAGCGCGCTGAACATGACGTGCGTCGGGGTGTTCATCGGCCCAGCGTGGGTTCGGTCCCCTCCCACATTCTCGACACATTGGCCCGGTGGGTGAACACGATGAAACCGGCAAGCAGGGTGGTCGCAACCAGGGTCTCGCTAGACGTCTGATGCCCAAAGCCGAAGCGGCCCACCAGCAGCACGACGGGCATCGCGACCGACGCCCCCACGGAGGCGAGGGACACAAACCGAGTGCCCATGGCGATGGCCGTGAACACCGCCACGCAGATGAACACGGTGCCCGGATACAGCGCCAGGCCCATACCGGCCGCGGTCGCCACGCCTTTGCCGCCACGAAATCCAGCGAAGAGAGGAAAGCAGTGGCCGATGACCGCCGCGGCGCCAACGACCAGCGGCAGGCTCTCTGCGAACGAGTTCAGCTCGACGAGCTGGAGTCTCGACACCAACAGCGTCGGCACGAAGCCCTTGGCGACGTCAACCGCCAACACGAGCACGGCCGGCTTCCACCCGAGGGTGCGGAGCATGTTCGCGGCTCCCGCGTTCCCACTCCCCAGCGTGCGGATGTCGGCCCGGTAGACGAGCCGGCCGACCACGACGGCGGTGGAGAACGACCCCACCAGGTAGCCGAACAACGCCACGAGCAGCAGGTTGCCGACTACGATGCCGACCTCCCGACCCTTGGACGCCAGGCGACCAACATGGCGACCACGGTCAGTACGAGACACAGATACGCCGGCAGATCGCCGACCTGTGTGTAGAACGTCAGTTCTGTGAGCAACCGCACGTCCTCTGTCACGACGGTCGTTTCGAACAGTTCGCTCTGTCTCACCACACGGCCATAGGGATCCACGACGCCGCTAATCCCGGTATTGGCCGCCCGCACCAAGAAGCGGCCATGCTCGATCGCGCGCATGGCCGCCTGTTGAAAGTGCTGGTGCGGCGCGGCTGACCGCTCGTACCACGCGTCGTTCGTGATCGCGGTCAGCAATTCACTGCCATTCCGGACGAACTCGCGAATGAGCCCTGGGTAGATCACTTCGTAGCAGATCGCCGCGCTGACCTGATGTGACCCGACCGGAATCGTGCTGGCTCGCAGACCCGGCGAAAACGGCCCCACCGCCTCTACCAGCGGCCCGACGAACGACAGCAGCGACCTGAATGGGACGTATTCGCCGAACGGGACCAGGTGCATCTTGTGATACACCGCCGCCGTCTCGCCGTCCGGCGTGAGGGCAAACGCCGCGTTGAAGAGCTGCACCTCTGGGTCCACCCTCATCTGGGTGCTCCCAAAGATCAGGTGGACACCCGTGTCACGCGCCAGCTGCCGAATCTCTTCACCGGACGGGTGTCCCTCGAAACTGAATGGGGTCGAGGACTCCGGCCACACCACCAGTTCGGCGCCATCGGCGGCGCCCTGACGACTGAGGTCCAGATACCGGTTCAGGATCTGCGTTTCCCGGTCACCGTCCCACTTCTGGTCCTGCGGGATGTTGCCCTGGACGAGCGCGACCCGGAGCGGGTCTCCCTGGCTCACCAGCCGGTTGTCAGACAGTCTCGCTTGCCCGAACCCGACAACCGCCGCCACCAGCACGCCGACGGTGACCAGCACGCGCCCGCGGTACCGAGACGGGCCGACCAGCGCCACCGCGAGCGCGCTGTTCACAAACAGCACCAGCAGCGTGATTCCGTGCACGCCGACCAGGCTCGCCAGTTGCGCCACCGGCAAGACGCTGGTTTGACTGTAGCCAACCAGTTCCCACGGAAATCCGCCGAGGATCCACAATCGACCAAGTTCGGTTGTGAGCCACAGTGGCGCCGCCCCCAACAGGCCGAGCGATCCGAACCGTCGGCAGAGCACCACCACCATGACCGCGAAAGCGGCGGGAAACAGTGCCAGATACGCCACGAGCATGCCGTTGAGCAGGACGCCCACCGGACGCGGGATGCCTCCGAACGCCACCATGACCTGCGTCAGCCACGGCAACGTGCCGGCGAAGTACAGGCGCCCGTGGTCAGCCCAAGCCCAAATGCTCGCCGGACTGACGGTCGATCGTGGAGAGCAACCAGGAGTGGGATGCACGCCACCCACGCGGACGCGGGGTGCCCGAACGTCGGGAAACTGAGCGCGAGCAGCGCGCCGGAAAGCCCCGCTGCGGCAAATGCCCGCCCTGCGTGCACGTCGACATCATAGTATGCGACCGGGCGTTGGCGAAGACGCGGGCGCTGCCGTGCGGTCGCCGACGCCGCATTCCGCGAGGGCGGCTCTATAATGCCAGGTGCTTCGTGCCGAAGTGCCGTAGTCGGTACACCCGTCCCCCAACCCCCCTTAGCAGCGAGCGGAGGAGCCCACTGTGCGGTATGGCCTGTTGATCGTCGCGCTCTGCTTCATGCTGGGACTCGGCGGCATGACCCCGCGCGCCGCGGGCGACGACGGCGTCATCACCTTGGACACTGGAACGGTCCGTGGCATGAATGTCGACGAGGCAGGGAACCTCTGGGCGTTCAAAGGGATACCGTTTGCGTCGCCCCCGGTCGGCGACAGGCGCTGGCAGCCCCCCGCGCCGCTGCCGGCGTGGGGTGGGGAGCGAGCGGCGGACCAATTCGGACCGCGGTGCCTGCAGAGCGGCCGACCCAGTCTGGGCGGCGGCATCCCCCCGCTCAGCGAAGATTGTCTGTATCTGAACGTCTGGACCGCGGCCGAGCCGGAGGAGCGACGCCCGGTCATGGTCTGGATCCACGGGGGCGCGCTGACCGGCGGCGCCGGTTCCAGGTCGCACTACGACGGGACCGCGCTGGCCCGGCGCGGCGTGGTGCTGGTCACGCTCAACTACCGGCTCGGGCCGTTCGGCTACCTCGCCCACCCGCTCCTGACCGCCGAGGCCGCGCAGGCGGCGTCTGGCAACTACGGGGTGCTTGACCAGATCGCCGCGCTCGACTGGGTGCAACGCAATATCGCCAGGTTCGGGGGCGACCCTGACCAGGTCACCATTTTTGGCGAGTCGGCCGGGTCGTGGAGCGTCCAGACGCTGCTCGCCACGCCGCTGGCAAAGGGACTGTTTCATCGCGCCATCGGTCAGAGCGGCGGTGTGCTGGGCTCGTACGGGTCGACCCCGCAGCTGGCCACCGCGGAGGCGGAGGGCGAGCGGTTTGCCACGACCCTGGCAGGGGCCGCCACCGACGTCACGCTCGCCGCCATGCGCGCCGCCTCGGCGGTCGACGTCATGGCGGCCGCAGCCTCGGCCGAGGGCCGGATGCGTAGCCGGCCGGTCGTGGATGGCTGGGTGTTGCCGGATACGGCTCGCGCCATCTTCACCGCGGGACAACAGCACGCAGTACCGGTCCTGCTCGGGTGGAACGCCAACGAGGGCTCGCTCGCCGCCGGGCGCGCACCGGAGGATGTGGCAGCCTACGGCGCCTGGGCGCGTGAGACGTTCGGTGACGATGCGCCAGCGTTTCTAGACCTGTACGCGGCCGATACCCCGGCGGCCGTCCGCGAGGCGTTCCTGCAAGCCTACGGCGACCAGAACTTCGGCTGGGAAATGCGCGAATGGGCGCGGCTCACGGCGAATGTGGATCAGCCGGCATTCCTGTATCACTTCAGTCGCGTGCCGCCGGGGAGCGAGACCGGCGTCTACCATGGGGCCGAGATCAGATATGTGTTCGGCAACCTGTATGCGCCGGGCGCGCCGCACGACTACAGCCTGCTGGACGGGTGGGTCTCAGACCTGATGGCGTCGTTCTGGGTCGCGTTCGCCACCACCGGGAGCCCCAACACCTCGGACACGCCACCATGGCTGGCTTACACGCCGCTGCGTGACGAACTGCTCGATTTCGGCGATACCGGCGTGCATCGCCTCGGCTTTCGCAAAGCCGAGTTGGATTTCTTTGACCGGTACTACGCCGAGCCGATGGATGCGCACCCCGACGGCGAAGGGGGCGGCGACGGTACAGGCGTCTTGCAACCATGACGATGCCATGGCCCCCAGCCTCTCTTTGACCTACGCGGCCGAGCCGTTCGGACTTGCGCGTTTCAATACCGAAACAGGTAGGACACCTTGGTGAAGAACGCTCGATTGGTCCGCTCCAGCCCGGCGCACCGAGCTCCGCACCGTGTTCACCCGGTTCGTCAACCCGGAATCCGAAAGAACGTGGAAGGCCGTCGGTGCACGAGTCCTTGGGACGTACAGGGAGAAGGCCGCGCCACCAGTGTTCTGGCAGCACGGCCTCACTCCGAATCAATGCGTGTCGTGTAGCGCGCTACACCCTACCGAGAGGATTCCGCTGCCCGCTCGTTCGCGCGGGCTCCGCTCAGGATGTTGGTCATCCCGTAGTTCCCCTCGTGGCAGGCGTATTCCACCAGCTCGTACTGCTCATCGTCCTTGTCAAACCGGAACATCCCGGTCCAGGGTCGAGTCCAGATGGTGGGATCGTTCATCGTGAACTGATACTCGAGCACCGTGTCGCTCGTGCGGGTGAATCGCTCAGTCAACGTCAGGTTCTCGCTCGATCCACGATACGGCGCACGGCCATTGAAATGCGTGGTCTCGACCACCAGCGTGTCGCCCTCCCAGTGACCCAGTGGGTCTCCGAGCCAGCTGGTCAGGTTGGGCCCGAGCGCCGGACGCCCCTCGGTCGCGATGACCCTGGTCTCGTGGATCATCTCATTCTGAATCGCGACGTAGCCTGGCCCCTGTACGATCTGGACACCGTTGTTGTAGATACCCGGCATGTAGATACCCGGCGCACCCCGCGTGATGCATCGGACAAACAGACTGAGCTCTTCCGGACCCTCTGCCAGCATGCCCACGCCGGAGGTGTTCACCCGCCCGCGAGCCTCTCGCGCGGCCAGCGCCTCGTCGGTCATCGGAGGAATACGGCCGTCGGGCGGGTCAATCACCATCGCCACCTGGGTGGACGGCGCGGTCTTGACATAGCCCAGCGTGGTGTCGCGCCACTCACGCTCGTAGCCCCAGATGCTGCCGAGGGTGCCGCGTTCGCGCCGTGCCGCCGCTTCGTCAGCGGTCAGGGCGCCGATGTCATTCGCATCCTCCGGACGTTCGAGCGGAATGCCGTGCGCAGAATTGCTGGTCCATACGGCTTGCAGGTCGGGCTCACCCCACGGTGTGCGGGGCACGGTGAACGGCGCGACGTCGGCTGCCACCTCTTCGACGAGGTCCGCCTCGACACCGGCCCAGCCGGTCTCCACGAGAGCCAGCTTCACGTTGTCCGGTCCAATCAGAAACGCGCGCTTGGCCGACGTGCGTGCGTTGGCGGGAACGGCGGGCTCGTTGGTAAACGCGACGCCACCTCGGACCAGGTCGGCAGCCTCGGCGTCAAGGTCGGCCACCACGAACCCGATGTGATCAATGGCGCGCCCATCAGTGGTCGCGGGGATGCCCTCGCCGTGCTCGGCCACCAGCAACCACACGTCGCCAAAACGCAGTCCGTCAATCTGTCCCTTCAGGCTGGCCGGCTCGCCGCCGAAGTGGTCGCGGTAGAACGCCAGGGTCTCGGCCGGATCAGCGGCACTGAGATGCACGTGGTGGAATCCCAGCGTTTCCGCGTCTTCCACCATCTCGATGCGGGTCCCCCACGGGTCGAAGACGAAGCCCATCTTGAACAGGCCGGGCACGTCGCGCAGCGTAGCTCCATCTGGAAAACGCTGCATTCTGACCCCGGAGCCGCGCACACCAACCGCTTCGAGCTCGGCCATCTTGGCCGTGAGGTCCGCATACGAGAACCCGATGTGATTCACACCGGTGCCTTGGGTACTGCCCATCGTGGGTTGCACCACGAAAATCAGCTCGACACCGTCGCAGTCAGCCGCATCGGGGCGGTCCGCCACCGGTTGGCAGTCGAGGTGCTCTTCGTACCACCCGACCGCCTCAGACGGTGCGGACGCAGTGATGTGGACATGGTGATAATCGGCGGCGCCGGCGAGCGCAGGGGCGAACACGGTCAGAGCCGCGGTGCCGATGATCGCGAAAGAAATTCGGAAGCGATTCATGAGGAGCTACCTCCTGGTTGTAGCGTGGGTAGAACGTCGTGCTGACTAGTTCGAACTGTGTGTCACACATGGTCGAAGGACCAGCGCGCGGCCATTCGCCAAGCGTATTGAATTGCGAGTACCGATAACAGTAGATCGTTCTCCACCACTGACGCACTGGAATTCGACTGCGCGTGGCGGTCAAACGGCCGTCGAAACGGCACGAGGCCGCCCCACCGGGAGCGGCCTCGCGTACAACATTCGCCCCACCAGAACGGGTCCGGCGGTGACGTCGCGCTATTCCGGCTCAGTGGCGTCGCTGCCGTCAAGCGGCGCGCCGGTGCCGGAGGAACCCGCGAACAGCCGGCGCCCATCCGGGAAGGTCACATCGCGACCGTTCGCCCGAAACGCCCCGTCAATCGCCTGATAGCCCTCGACCAGTACCTCGGTGCCGGGGATGACCGACTCACGGTCCCACCCGCGGCGCACCAACGCCCCAGGAGGTCCAGCCTCGATCATCCAGTTCTGCACTTCGCCGTCGGCCTCAACCTCGAGGTGCATCCAGGCGTGGGGATTGATCCACTCCATCTTCGTGATCTTGCCGGTCAGTCGGACCGGTTTGTTCGCGTCGAACTCTGCTGCAAACGCGTGATGCGCCTGCACCGCGGCCCCCGCCAACAGCAGACCAACGCCGAGACTCGCCACCATGATGCCTGTTGATTTTCGCATTGCCGTTACCTCACTTTTCCCCTACTTAGCCGGGGCTACACCCCGAAACCCGCCGCGGCCGCCGGTTGGGCCCTAGCGCGCTGCGTCAGCCTCTTTTGCACGCGAACCGCTCAGAATGTTGGTCATCCCGTAGTTGCCTTCATGGCACGCATACTCCACCAACTCGTACTGCGATTCGTCCCGCACGTATGTGAACATGCCGGTCCACGGTCTCGTGAAAACTTTCGGATCGTCGATGGTGAACTGATACTCCAGCGTATCCGGCCCCGTGCGGGTGTACCGCTCGGTCATGGTCAGCGCATCGCTCGACCCCTGATACGGCGCCCGCCCGTTGAAGTTGCGGATCTCGACGACCAGCGAATCGCCGTCCCAGTGACCACGGGCGTCTCCGCGCCACGAGGCAATGTCGGACCCGACAAACGGGCTCTCATCGGTGGGAATGACCCGCGTCTCGTGCAGCATCTCCACCTGCATGGCGACGTGATTCGGTCCTTGCACGACCTGGAATCCGTTGTTGTAGACCCCCGGTGTCTGCACCAGGCTGCGCGTGATGCAGCGCACCCAGGAACTGAGATGCTCTGGCCCCTCTGGCAGCGGTCTCCGAGCGGCACGCGCCTCAGCCCTCAGCCGCTCGCCCTCCGCGGTCCTGGCCGGAATGCGACCGTCCGGCGGGTCGATGACCATGGCCACCTGACGGGACGGTGCCGACTTCACGTAGCCCAGCGTCGTGTCGCGCCATTCGGCCTCGTAGCCCCAAATGCTGCCCAGGGTGCCGCGCTCACGCCGTGCGGCCGCCTGCTCGGGCGTCAAGACAGCCGCATCGCCCACATCATCCGGACGCTGCAACGGAATACCGTGGGAGGCATCACCCGTCCAGACCCCCTGGAAGTCCGGCGTGCCCCACGGAGTACGCGGGACGGTGTAGTCCCGCAGTTCCGTCGTAATGTCGGTGACTTCGTCCATCTTGCTGACGATGCCGGCAAAACCGGCCTCCACCACCGCCAGGCTGACATGGTCAGGTCCATCCACAATGGCGCGTTTGGCCGACGTCCGACCACCGTCCGGCACCCCGGGTTGCTCCAGGAACTGGACGTTCGCCCGCTCCAACTCACCCGCGACCGGGTCCAGGCTCGCCACCGCGAACGCGATGTGGTCGATGGCCCGTCCAGCCGTCGCAGCGGGGGCCCCTCCCTCGTGCTGCATGGCCAGCAGCCAGATATCGCCCATGCGCAGACCGTCGAGCTGCCCCCGCAACTGAGCCGGCTCGCCACCGAACCGCTCCTGATACCACTCCAGGGTCGCGGCCGGGTCGGTGCTGCTCAGATGGATATGGTGGAAGCCGAGCGTGTCGCTGTCCTCGACCAATTCAATGCGGGTACCCCACGGGTCGAAGATGAACCCGTATTTGAACAGGCCCGGCGCGTCGCGTAGCGTCGAGCCGTCCTCAAACCGCTGCAGTCGGACACCGGAGCCGCCGACCCCGACCGACGCCAGATCGTCCATCTTGGCGGTCAGGTCGGCGTAGGAGAACGAAATGTGGTCGATGCCGGTGCGCTGGCTGCTACCAAGCGTGGCGCGAGACTCGAATACGACCTCGGTGCCGAAGCAGTCGACGCCATCGTCCCGGTCCGTCAGGGGCTGGCAGTCCAGGTACTCCGTGTACCACTTCATCGCCTCCGTCGCGTTGGACGTGGTCAGGTGCACATGGTGGTAGTCCGCCTCAGCCGCGAGCGCGGCCGAAGGCAGTACCGAAGCGCACACCAGTGCCGCGGCGAACGTGCGAACAATTCGTTTGCGATTCATGATGCAGTCCTGTTAGCGAGTGGGCTCTTTGCGCAGATGCCCGTACAACAAATCTTCTGAGAACTCGACGCACTTGAACTCCAGCACGCGGACGTTCTCGTCGAGGCGCCGATAGAGCGGCAGCCGAATCGTCCAGGGCTCCGTGAAGGTGTTCGGGTCTTCGAGCGTCGCCTCATACATGATGGCGTTCGGGCCCATCGGCGTATACCGCTCTTGGACCTTCAGGGCGTAGCTGGCGTGGTTGCCAGCCCGGTCGAACCAGGACTCGCCGTTGAAACCCTCCGCGTCCACGACCAGCGTGTCACCGTCCCACGCGCCGTGCGACCGTCCCATCCAGCTGTCAATCGGCGACCGCTCTGGATTCGCCTTGTCCATGTGGACCGTCCGGTTCGCCTCGGCAAAACCGTAGACCATCATGATCTTCTGGTCGCCCTGGATGATCCGAAACGGATGCGGCAGGTAGGTCGCGCGCGGCACACCCGGCAGGAAGCACTTGATCTCCGGGTCGTCGGTCCACCGGTTCTCGAAGTTCTGCTGCTTTTGCGCCAGCGCGTCCGGCGTGTAGGGAATGGTGTTGCCGACCACCACGCCCTGCCCCGGCGGAATCGCGCCAATCGCGCCCGTGTCGACCGGCCCGGCCGCGGCCGGGTGGTCCTGAAGGTCCCAGTGCGCGGTGCCGATTGCCTGCCACACACCGTTCAGGTCCGGATGGCCGTCGAACGCACGTGAGGCTTGGCCCTGCGCTGACGCCAAGGCTGGCACCAACATGATGGACAAAACGCTTAACGCCGCCGCACTCGCGAGCAGCTGCCTGTACCGCTTCTTCATGTGAATCAATCTCCCTCTTCCGCTACCGCCCTAATTTTGTCACAGTCAGGCAGGGCCCACCAAACCTGGAACTCGCGCAACACCTGCGCCCGGCCGTCGACCCCTCACACTCGGCTCCGAGCCACTGGCCGGCGGGTCACACGTCCACACGGGGCGGAACGGGAAGCCCCCCAACCGGCCACGTGCGAGATAGGCAATCAGGCGCTGAGGCGGGCCAACGCGCCCTCAAGCGCCCGCTTCGTGAAGACCGAGACCATGGCGCGACGATATGCCTCACTGGCATGCAGATCCGCGCTCACGTCGCTGAGTGCCGCCCCAGCCCCCGTAGCCGCGGTCGCCACGGTTGCGGCGGTGGCAGGCTGCCCAACGAGTGCCGTTTCTACGCCGGACAGTCGCACCGCGCTCGACAACGCACCGGTCAGACCGACACGCGCGGCACTGATGGCACCATCGGTGACCTCGAGCGCCGCCGCCACCCCGACGATGGCGAATCGCGACGCGCGCTGATACAGCTTGGCGTAGGCCGCCGCACGTACCGGCGCAAACCGGACGGCGGTAATGATCTCGTCTGGGCCAAGGTCGACAGTGAACAGATCCTGAAAAAAGTCCTCTGCCGCGACAACGCGCGGGCCACCGGCTCCTTGCAGATGAATCTGCGCATCGACGGCCAGCAACATCGCGGGATAGTCGGCGGCCGGATCCGCGTGGGCCAGGCTCCCGCCAATGGTGCCGCGATTGCGCACCTGTGGATCCCCGATCGTCGCCGCCGTATCCGAGACCACCGGACACTGGGCGCCCAGAAGCGCGGACGTGGCGACATCATGGTGCACGGTGCCGGCACCAATCTCGATCAGGCCGTCACGCTCCCGAATCCCGACGAGCGCGGAAATGCGCGCGATATCGATGAGCGTGGTTGGTTCGTTCAACCGCAGCTTCATCAAGGGCACCAGGCTGTGCCCCCCGGCAATCAACTTGCCGGTCCCACCGGTCGCGGCGAGCTTGGCAATGGCGTCGTCGACCGAAGTCGCACGCTCGTACTCGAAGGCGGACGGAATCACGACTGACCTCCGTGAATGATCTGCCACAGCTTCTCGGGCCGCAGCATCATGTCGATGTGCTTCACACCAAACTCGCTCAACGCGTCCACCGTGGCCGACACGATACACGGCGTCGAACCCAAGGTGCCGGCTTCCCCGACCCCTTTGGCGCCCAACGGGTTCACCGGCGTGGGCGTCACGGTGTTGTCGAGCTCAAATCGGGGGAAGTCTGCCGCGCGGGGGATGGCGTAATCCATAAACGAGGCTGTCAACGGTTGACCGTCCTCGCTATACGCCACCTCTTCGATCATGGCCTGCCCGATGCCCTGCGCAAGACCGCCGTGAATCTGTCCCTCGACAATCAACGGATTGATGAGATTGCCGGCATCATCCACGGCCACCAGCCGCAGCAGCGTCGGCTCACCGGTGTCGCGGTCAACCTCGACCAGGGAGATGTGGCACCCAAACGGATAGGTGTTGTTCGCCGGCTCGAAGAACGCCTCTTCGCTCAGGCCCGGGGTCAGCCCCTCGGGCAGCGGTACGGGGACGTAGGCGTACCCAGCCACCTCGGCAAATGTCTTCCCGGAGTCCGGCACACCCTTCACGGAGATGCGGCCGTCCTCGAAGACCAGATCGTCTTCGTGCGCTTCGATGAGCGCGGCCGCGAACTTCGCCATCTTCTCCTTGACCTTGCCTCCGGCCAGGTGCAGGGCGGTGCCCCCAACCGCCTGCGACCGACTGCCAAAGGTACCGATGCCCTGCTTCACCACACCCGTATCGCCGTGATGGATGGTGATGTGCTCGAGTGGCACCCCAAACTGGTCGGCCAGCATTTGCCCGAAGGTCGTCTCGTTCCCCTGGCCGTGGGGTGAGGCCCCGGTCGTCGCGCTGATGCGACCGTCGCGTTCGATGGTGACCTGCGAGTGCTCCCACCCGCCGGTGGGCAGGGACGAGGACGGCCCGAGGCCGCAGACCTCCACATACATCGCGAGCCCCATCCCGACCAATCGCCCTTCGGCGCGGGCGGCATCGCGTTCCTGCTTCATCGCGTCCCAGTCTGCGTTCTTCAGACCCAGGTCGAGGGCCTTCTCGTAGTCCCCCGAGTCGTAGACGGCCCCCATCTGGGTGGCGTACGGGAACTGGTCAGGCTGGATGAAGTTCTTGCGACGCAGCTCGGCGGGGTCCATGCCCAACTCGGTCGCCAGGATGTCCATACCCCGCTCGACAAAGTAGGTCGCCTCCGGCCGACCCGCGCCACGATACGCATCCGTCGGCGTCTTGTTGGTGAACACTTCGGTCAGGGTGGCGCGGATGGCGGGAATATCGTAGGTTGCGTTCGCCATCATCATCGTCAACGTCGGGATGGCGGCCGTGAGCAGCATGTTGTACGCGCCGATATCAGCGACGAGGCGCAGCTTCATCCCCAGCACCTTGCCGTCACGGGTGGCGGCCAGGTCGATGTACCCGATGATGTCGCGGCCGTGGGTGGTGGCGAGAAACGCCTCCGACCGGTCCTCTGCCCACTTCAGCGGGAGGCCGAGCTTCTTCGACAGACCCGCGACGACATACTCCTCACCGTAAATATTGATCTTGGCGCCGAACCCACCGCCGACCTCGGGCGCGATCGCCCGCACCTGGTCTTGCCCCATCCCGTTCATCCCAGCGATGAACGTACGCAGAATGTGGGGATTCTGGGTCGACGACCAGATCGTCATCGTGTCCTTCCCCCGCTCGTAGTGCGCGACCACGCCACGGGCCTCCATCGCCGTCGGTGCCAAGCGTTGATTGTGCATTCGCTGCGACACGACGACATCCGCGGCAGCAAACGCCGCGTCAACGGCGGAATCGTCGACCGTCTGAAGGTCAGCCGACACCCCGGTTCCACCCGGCACGAGCGCGACGGCCAGATTGTTCTCGAAATCGGCGTGCACCTGTGTCGGCTGGCCGGTCATGGCCCGCTCGGGGTCGACCACGGCTGGCAGCGGCTCGTAGTCGATGACTATGGTGTCGGCCGCGTCGCGGGCGAGATAGCGATCGCTGGCCACCACCACCGCAACCGGCTCTCCGACATACCGGACGATGTCGGTTGCAACCGCCCGGTGATCCGGCGAGGGGAACGGGGTCCCGATCGGCATCGGGTCGACAAACTCGGCGATCTGGGCACCGGTGAGCACCGCTTCCACCCCGGGCATCGCCGCGGCCTCGCTCGTCTCGACCGACAAGATACGGGCGTGCGCGAGGTCACTTCGTTTGAAGGCCACGTGTTGCATGCCGACGATCTTGATGTCGTCGACATAGGTGCCGAGGCCCTGAATGAGACGCGGGTCTTCACGTCGTTTGACGCGCTGACCCACCAACTTCGGAAGCACGGGAGATGCGGCCATCACCTACTCCTTACTCGCGGTGCCCGCCGCGTGCTGCACGGCGTTCACAATGTGCTGATACCCGGTGCAGCGGCAGAAATTGCCGTCAAGTCCGTGCCTGATCTCTGCTTCGGACGGGGCCGGGTTGTCGTTCAATAGATTGACGGCGGACATGATCATCCCGGGGGTGCAGTACCCACACTGCAGGCCGTGCTCCTCCCAGAACCCGTCCTGCAACGGATGCAACGCGTCGCCATCGGCCAAGCCCTCAATGGTGGTGACCTCGGAGCCGTCGGCCTGGACCGCAAAGAGCGTGCAGGCCTTGGCGCTGCGCCCATCGACGAGCACCGTGCAGGCGCCACACTGGCTCGTGTCGCACCCAACGTGGGTGCCGGTCAGCATGAGCTGTTCGCGCAGGAAGTGGACCAACAGCATGCGCGGCTCGACCTCGGCGGTGCGCTGCTTGCCGTTGACCGTGAGTGTGACCTGGGCCATAGGGTCTCCGTGGTGAAACTGATTTCGATGCAGCCGATAGCCTACCCATATCCGGGCCTCGGAACAAGCGCGCCGCCGCGAGGCGCCATCCGCACGCTAGGGCGCTGGGAATCGCGCAATCCGATTCGATCCGGCGATGCCCCCGAGCCAGATCTCATCGCCCACCTGGAGACCGACTGTGCCGAGAATGATGTGTGCGTTGGAGGGGTAGCGCACGATCTCCTCCATCGTGAGCCCGTCGGGATCGACCTTGGCGACGTGAGAACTCACATCGCCGCACTGTTGCTGTCCCAGACATTCGAAGATGGATTCCGGTGTCGCGCCACTATGGCCGGCGGCGAGCAGGGACCCGTCGGGAGCCCAGCGGACGTTGTCGATGTGGAACCCGACTTCGACGGCATCGATCTGCACCGGCGTCTGCCCCCGCGAGACCCGGATCAGCGATTGGGTGCCCCAACCGCCGACGTAGAACCACTGGCCGTCAGGTGATGACACCAGACCATTCGGTCCGTTTGTCTCAAACCCGGGTACCTGCGTCCAGTCGGTGTCCGGTTGCCATTCCCACAGCGCGCCGACCGGGCGATTGAAATGTGTCGCCGCGAAGCCCTCTCCAGGCAACGCCGTCACCGAGTTGAACGTGACGCCCTCCGGCGCTTCCGCGCAGCCCTCCCACGTGAGGACGGGGGTGCCGTTGCGAGCATCGACATCGAAGACCTCGATCGCCTCGCGGGCACCATGTCGGACGACATACAGCGTGTGACGGTTGTTGGCCCCCGGACGCAAACTCAGGCCGTGCGGCCGGAACCCGCTGGCCATCGGGCCAGAGCACCGGCTAAACGCCGCGTCCGGACGAGACCCGAACGAGGTGCTCGGGAACAGCACCCTGGAGCGATGATCGCGCCGGTCAATCGCATAGAGGTAGCCGTCGTCCTCCATGCCCGCCGCAATCACCCACGGCGAGTCGGGTACCAGCACCAGGTCTTCTGGGCTCACTGGTCCGCACACAAACGGTACGTCGCCGTCTGGCCGACACTGCGCCGAACTGGGATTGGCCTGTAGCAATGCCAGGCCGCCGACCGCCAACACTATGAATTGCCGCGCTGTCATGACTCCTCCACTTCCGATGTTTCTGGCCCTCGCATCGCGTCGCAGGACACGTCAAGAGCCCGTCTCAGTCTCCGGGCACCAGGTCCGTCAGTTCCTCGAACCAGTGCTGCACGAAAATCATGCTGAGGGCGGGCCCGAGGACCCGTCCCGCCCTCTGGCGCGATCACCACGAAGGCCTGCCCGTCTGGCGTGACGTCGTACGGCCGCTCTGGGCCAAGCGACGGCAGGAAATTCCCCTCGGCGAGTACGCGCGCCGGACCGATGGTGAGCGCGGGCGCCGCGTCGATGGTCACGCCTTGAATCTGCTGGCCGTCGACGGTCAAGAAGAACAGCTCGCGACCATCCGGAGACCACAGCGGAGCGCGGCCACCGTCGGTGGAAATCAGCGTGCGCTGCCCGAGCGCCGGATATGCGTCGATGTAGATTTCTGGGCGTCCGGACAGGTCCGAATGAAACGCGACCCAGAGGCCATCCGGTGACACGTCGGCGTGTCCTTCATTCGAGTCCATTTCGACCAGCGTGCTGGCTGCCCCGTCGGACACGGAGAGCGTCCAGATGTTGGCTCGTCCGCCGCGTTCCGTGGTGAGACCGCCACCGGTCAACGCATCGGTAAAAAGCAGCTGCGTCCCATCGGACGACCAGGTTTCGGGGATGACGACGAAACTCTCTTCGCGTGGCAGGAGCGGCTCAGCCGCCCCGGAACCATTGGCCTGTTTCCAGTAGAGACCCAGGGGACCGTCGCGGTCGGACGCGAAGACGAGACGCTGGCCATCCGGCGTCCAGAGCGGCTGCGTATCGTTGGCGTCATCCGTAGTCACACGCGTGAGCGTCCCGCGGGACACATCGAAGGTCCACACGTCTCCAGGCGCACCAAGGGCCACCGCCAGGCGATCTCCACTGGGAGACAGACGCACCGTCTCGTAGTCGCCGGACGGCATGCCAGTCAGCGGCATCTGGTCACCGTCACGGGTGACACGGAGGAGCGTGCGCTTCATGGTCAACTCGGGATCGCCGCTCATGTAGACCGGCGATCCGGTGCGCGCGAGGTCAAAGTTCACCGCGCCGCTGGGTTTCGTCGTCACGCCCTCGACAACCGGCACCGGGGGCCCGCTCACCGTCAGTCGCGCCAAGTCGAACGGCGCGGCGCGTAACGCCCCCTCGGCCCCGTACACCAGATGCCCGCTTGCGGCGTACCGGGCATCTGAACCGGGCACCAGAGTCGTCCAGCTCTCAGTCGACCGGGTCAGCACGGCAACGTGCGGCTCTCGTTCCGCGCCCCCAATCACGGTAAACAGCACGGCGTCTTCCCCGGGCAATATCTGGGGAAACCGATGGGCAAACTCGCCGCGTGCAGGGTCTGGCGTGGTCAGACGGACCGGGTCTCCACCAGAGGCCGGGACGCTCCACAGGCCGCCGCTCTGGTCGGTGGTGGCGAACACGATGGTGCCGTCGTCACCCCAGGCCGCGCCGGCGAGGTTGCCAGGCAGGTCGCAGATGGTGACCACCGACCCGTTCGCCAGCGACACGCGCTCGAGCACCGGCCCACTCGAGTCGTAGTAGCCGACCCATTCGCCATCAGGCGAGAAGAACGGATTGAACGGCGACCCATCGGCCACGATAGTGGTCGGCGCGAGCGTGTCGAGCGCTCGGTGCTGCAGACGCCGCTGGCCGTCGCCCTCGGTGAGATAGACGAGTTGCCGGCCATCGACGGAGATGGCCAGGTCCGTCGACACATCCGCAACAAACAGTGGGTCGGTCTGCGAGGTGCTAATGGCGAACGACGCCGTGGCAGGTTCGGGCGCCCGCGTGACCCACCAGGCCGCCGCGCTGGCCGCGAGAGCACCTCCCACGACGGCCGCCAGAGCCAAACGCCAGGGACTCGACACCGGCCGTGGCGGCGGGGCCGGTGGCGGCGCGACCTGCGGCACATCCGTTACTTCAGCGCTCTCAAGCGCATCGGCGATCTCCAGCCGGGCCACCCCAATGTCGGGCAGCCGGCGCTTCTTGTCTTTGTGGAGACAGCGCCGCAACAGTCGGCGCACAGGCAACGGTGTGTCGGATGGCAGCCACGCGAAATCTGGCGCGGTCTTGAGCACCTCGGCCAGCACATCCGACATCGATTCGCCGACGAACAACGAGCGCCCCGTCAGCATTTCGAACACGACGACGCCAAACGACCAGACGTCGGTGCACTGGTCCAACGGCCGTGCCTTCGCCTGCTCGGGAGACATGTAGGCCGGGGTGCCAATCACCATACCGATCTGAGTCGAGCCAGCCACGGTCGGGGCGTCTACTGGATCACCATCGGCGGAAGCGCCATCCACAGCCTTCGCCAACCCGAAGTCGAGCACCTTAACGGTGCCATCCTCACGAATTTTGATGTTGGCTGGCTTGAGGTCGCGGTGGATCACGCCGGCTTGATGCGCAGCTTCGAGCGCGTCCGCGATCTGCGCCGCGATCGGCAACGCCTCGTCGATCGGGATGGGCCCGACCGCGATGCGGTCCGCCAATGTCTGGCCCTCGACCAGCTCGAGGACGAGCGCCCGCGCCCCGGTCTGCCCGCCGCCCGTCGCCGGAGCATCTTCCAGCCCGTAGATCGCCGCGATACCGGGATGATTGAGGCTGGCGAGCAGCTGCGCTTCCCGCTGGAACCGGTCGAGCCGCTCTGGGTCCGACGCGAACGTGTCGGGCAGCACCTTGAGCGCCACCTCGCGAGCCAGCTGGGAGTCAGTGGCGCGGTAGACCTGCCCCATGCCGCCCTCGCCAATGAGCGCGGTCACGGTGTAGTGGCCGAGCCGGTCGCCGACATCCATAGATCAGATTATGGACGCAGTCGGCGGTTTCGACGCGTCGAAGCTGGGGCGCCGAGGATCGGCGGCTACCGGGTGACGTGCGCAGCAACCGCCCGCCAGCCGTCACCCACCCGCACCCAGACGTCGGTATAGCGCCCCGATCGGTCCATCCCGTCGGCCGTCCGGTACGTGGTGCGCGCATGCACGATGCCGACATCGCCCATGACGCGGACCTCCACATCCCGAGCGGCGAGGTTGGAAATGGTGACCGGCAGCGCGGTCTGTGTGAGAAACGCGGCGCGGTCGAGATACGTCGTGCCGAGAGACGCGCGGAAATCGTCGCAAGGATTTCGTCGAATCGAGCCACGTCCCCCGTCTGCACTGACCGGATGTAGTCCTCATTCAATGCCAACAGCGCATCGTGGTCGGCTGTCGATGTGCTCGGTTGCTCGACGTTCTCCATGGGCCCCTCCCTTCCGCTCGCCAACGCCGGAGTCATGGACAGACCACCGGTCGCCTCGTCACAGCACAGCGTGGGTCCCATCAGCCCCATCGCCGACACCATGGCCACGCCAATCACGACTCTTCGCATGTCTACCTCCACACCGGCTGGGAGCCCAGCGCCTGGCTGGCAGTGTAGCCGAGGCCGCGAGGTGCCTCAGCTAGCGGCCTGGTCGTAGTGCATCGCGCCGACCACGTTGCCCTCCGGGTCTTCCAGAAAAATCAGGTAGCCGACCCCCATGATGGCGGTCTTCTCCATGATGACCCGTCCGCCGTTCTTGGTGACTTCGGCCGCGATCCGATCGACATCATCAACCGCAATCGAACATTCGAACCCGATGGTCGGCGTGCCCGGTTTCAGCTCGCGGCGTTGCTGCAGTGCCCCCCGCACGGCGGACGGACCATCGCCGCCGGTGTTGATCTGGAGGAACCCCGGCGGACCCCACGCCTCAAATGTCCACCCGAAGACCTGCTCGTAGAACGCCCGTGCTCTAGCGACGTCATCCGCGTTGATCGCGAAGTGACTGAGTTGTCCGGTCATGCGCTGCCTCCTTGCGGCGTCTCGGTCTGCCCCTGTTGGCAGCCAGTCATAGCGTAGATCGCCGCGAAACTGGACGCCTTGCGATATATTGTTAACGGATGTCGCAAATACGACAGTCGGGTCGAGACCCAGACGCTGACATTTTGGTGCGCACATACGCCGTCACCCATCCACCCAGTCTGAGCATTGCCCCCAGAGAGGTCGACTGGCATCAACTGGCGTATGCGTCCAGCGGCGTCATGACCGTGCGTACCGCGCACGGCACCTGGGTCGTGCCCCCACACCGCGCGGTCTGGATTCCCGCCGGCGTTGAGCACGCCGTGGATATGTTCGGTCGGGTCTCCGTGCGGACCGTGTTCTTCAAAACGAGCCTCACGCAAGACCCGCCGACGCGCTGTCTGGCCGTGAATGTCTCACCGCTGCTGCGGGAGCTGATACTCCAGGCCATGCGTCTCAATGTGTTGCGCGGACAGGTCGCCTCTCAACGACGGCTGGCGCAGGTCATGTTGGACCAGCTTGACACCGTGCGGGCCGCACCGCTCCAACTGCCGTGGCCGTCGGACCCTCGTGCCCGACGAGCCGCCGAGCTGATCGTGACGCATCCCGACCGGGCCTGGCGTCTCGAAGAAGTCTCGCGACAAGCCGGCGCCAGCAAGCGGAGTCTCGAGCGTCTGTTTCGACGTGAAACGGGTATGACCCTGGGACGGTGGCGTCAGCGGGCGCGGCTGATTCACTCGCTACGCCTGGTGGCGTCAGGCCAGCCGGTGACACAGGTGGCGCTGGCGGTGGGATACCGCAGTCCGAGCGCCTACGTCTCGGCGTTTCGACGGGTCCTGGGCGCAACGCCCGGACGATACTTCGAACCTGGATGGCAGCCGACGGTCGCCAGCTGAGCCCGGTGACGGAACGTCACATGGCCATGATTTGATAGCCACCGTCGACGTACAGCGTCTGGCCAGTGATGGCCGCCGCGCCGTCGCTTGCGAGAAACACGCCGGTCTTACCAAGCTCGGAGGGGTCGCAGCTCCGACGAAGCGGCGCATGCTCGCGGTAGTGGTTGAGCATCTTGCCGAAATCGGCGATGCCACGCGCAGCCAAGGTTTGCACGGGGCCGGCGCTGATGCAGTTGACCCGAATCTGTTGCGGTCCCAGGTCAGCGGCGAGATACCGGGTGGACGCCTCCAGGCTGGCCTTGGCCACGCCCATGACGTTGTAGTGCGGGACCACCTTCGCCGCCCCGTAGTAGCTCATGGCAACGATGCTGCCGCCGTTGGTCATCATCGGCACCGCTCGCTGCGCAAGCGCGACCAGGGAATAGGCGCTGATGTCGTGCGACGTCCGGAACGCGTCGCGCGACGTGCTCAAGAAGCCGCCCTCCAGCGCTTCCTTGGGCGCGTAGGCCACCGAATGCAGAACAAGGTCCAGCCGGTCGGTGTGTGAAGCCACCCGCTCGAAAAACGCGTCGATCTGCTCGTCGCTGCTGACATCGCACGGATACAACGGCACGTCGGCCCCAAACGTGCCAGCCAGCTGTTCGACGTTGCGCTTCAGCCGCTCCCCCTGGTAGTTGAAGATGAGTGTGGCTCCCGCCTCGGCCCAGGCCTTGGCGATCGCCCACGCGATACTGCGCTTGTTTGCCACCCCGAACACCACACCGGTCTTCCCGGCCAACGGTTTCGCATCGCTCATGACGGAGGAGTGTCGATTTTCAGGTCGCAGGTGTCAAGCTCGCGGTAAAAAATAGGTCTCGCCGCGGATGGAATAACGCGACCACAGGTTTTAGGGCGCGGGGGTCAAGCTCGCGGCAAAAATAGGTCTCGCCGCGGATGGAAACGCGGCCGCAGCTTTGAGAGCGCGGGTGTCAAGCTCGCGGCAAAGAAATCTCGCCGTGGATGGAATAACGCGGCCGCCGCGCCGGTCTGTGTTCGACGTGGGCCAACCACAGGCTCTCACGCCGGCGCCAACCGTGGCGGTGCGCACTGGTGCCCGCCAAGAAGGAGCATAGATGTCGAACCACGTGATCAACGAGCTCGATGGTCTGCTGAAGACCGTCCCACCGAACCGTCGCCAGGCGCTGAGGCGATTGCTCGGCGCCGCCGGAGCGTTGGCGGTACTACCACGCACGACACTGCTGGCCTTGGAACAGGGCGGCGGGGGCCAGGGCAAAGGAGGCGGACGCGGCAAGGGCGGCGGCCGACCCGGTGGTGGCGGCAAAGGCAACCGGCCGGGAGACGGTAGCGGCAAGGGTAAGGGACGCGGGAAAGGCGGCGGGAAGGGCGGCCGGCCCGGCGACGGCAGCGGCAAGGGCAGCGGCAAGGGCAGAGGCAAAGGCAGAGGCCAGGGGAAGGGCCGGGGCAAGGGCACGCAGCCTGACGACTAGACGTTCGAAGCGAGAGGTTCGGGCAGCCGATTGCGCTGCCCGGACCTCCCGTCACGGGCGAACCATAGACCTCGCGGCATACCCGCCATGCTGACACGTAGTGCCTCGGTCATCCTCTCCCCCAGCGAGGACGGCTACGTCGCGTATGACACGCACCGCGACCGGCTGTATCGCTTGAACCCCACGGCCGCACTGATCGTCGAGCTGTGCGACGGCACGCGAGACCGCGCGCAACTGCGCCACGACCTGCAGCCAGCGGTCGGCAGCGACTGGGCACACTGGAACGACTGGCTCGACACGGCGATTGACGACCAGCTGCTGCTCGGGTCGGCCCCGACCGAGGCGGCCATGCCCGTTGATACCGGGGCCGCGCTTGATGCAGGAGCACTGGCGCGCCAGGCGGACGACCTGCAGCGTCGGGATCGGGTGCTGGCCGCCTTTGTCTGCCAACAGCACGCCGACGAACTCGACCCGGACGACCCCGTGATGGCGCGGCGGCTCGGCGAACTGGCGCACATCGTCGGTCGGCGCGACGAGGCGCGGCGCGCGTATGGTCGCTATCTCGCTCGCTGCCCAGATGACGCGGAAGTGACACACCTGATGACCGCCCTGACTGAGAGCGGGCCCCCGCCTCGCGTATCGGACCGCTGTCTGAAGCAGCTCTACGAGCGATTCGCCCCGTTCTACGACGAGAACATGACCGGCGAGCTGGACTACTGCGCGCCCGAACGACTACACCACGCGGCCGCCGCGGCGCTCGGTGCACGGGGCGACCTCGACGTGCTCGACCTCGGGTGCGGCACGGGGTTGAACGGCGTGCAGTGGCGGCCGCAGGCTCGCCGGCTTGTCGGCGTCGATCTGTCGGAGCCGATGGTCGCCCGTGCCAGGGCAGGACGGCGATACGACGCACTTGAGACCGCGGAGATTACCGCGTGGCTCGCGCGGGAGCCGACCGAGCGGTTCGATGTAATCGTGGCCTGCGACACGCTGATCTACTTCGGGGATCTGGCGCAGGTTGTCGAACCCGCCCGGCGTCATCTCGCGCCGGACGGCATCGTGGCGTTCTCCGTCGAGCGGGGCGAGACGGACCCGTTCGCGCTGTCGGACTCTGGACGATTCACCCACCATCCGGCTCATGTCGCGCGGGTGGTGGCGGCCGCCGGACTGACCCTCGCCAGCCTGGACGAGACATGTGTCCGGTACGAGTACGGCGAACCGGTCACCGCACTGCTCGCCGTGTGTCGTTCCTGATCGCGCCAGGCACGCCACTCAGCACATGAGCGGCCATGGTCCCCAGGCCGCGCAACGTGGTCGCTAGTTTTCGACGATCTCGAGCAACTCCACTTCGAACATCAGCGCGGCGTTGCCTGGGATCCCAGGGCGCCCCTGTGGGCCGTACGCCTGGTCCGGGGGGCATATCAATCGACTCTTACCGCCGACGGCCATGCGCTGCACGCCTTCGGTCCAGCAGGGAATCACACCGGTCAACGCGAACGCAATGGGCTCACCCCGGTCGACCGAGCTATCGAAGACCGTCCCGTCTCGGAGCGTCCCGTGGTAGTGGACCGAGACCGTGTCCGTCGCGGCCGGGTTCGCACCGGTGCCCGCGGTCATTTCCTGAATGATGATGCCCGACTCCGTACGCTCGGCGCCCTCAACCGCTGCCTGTTCTTCGACGAACGCGGCCGCCAGCTCAAGTTCGCCTTCGGCGGCGACTGAGGCTCGCGCTTCCATGAACCCCTGGATCTGGGGGCCAAACTCCTCCAGCACCACAAGCGCGTCCTGACCCAGGACCGCGTCGCTGAGGCCGCGCTGCACAAACGCCAGCTCTCCCTCGGACAGGTTGGCGGGCAGCAGGTTCTGCGAGAGCGCCTGACCCAGCGCATTGAGAATTCTCTGCTCGTCGGTCTCTGGCACGCCGCCAGACGCCCCGGAGGACATGGATCCCGATCCTGCGTCAGCCCCGGGCGTCGACTCCGACGCACAGCCTGCGAGGACACACACCGCGACAAGCAGCGAACAACAAGCGATAGGTCGCACGATAGTTCCTTTCGATATACGAGCACCGACGTGTCCGTCGGCTTAGGTACGAGACGCACGAATTGCGAACGTATTAGACCATTTTGGAGTCGCGAGCGCAGGCCGCGCGAGCCCGAGCACCGTAATATGCTCCTGTGGCCGCGTTCTTTCCCCTCGACGCCTTGCTGGTGTCTCCGACACGAGCCGCGCGTCAACTCCTCGGCGCGGTGCTGGTCCATCGCTCGGCGGAAGGCGCGACCAGCGGCATGATCGTCGAGACAGAGGCCTACTGCGAGACCGATCCGGCATCCCATACATTTGGGGGACGCACGCCGCGGAACCAGGTCATGTTCGGACCCGCCGGTCACGCATACGTCTATTTCACGTACGGGATTCACTGGTGTTTCAACGTGGTGACCGGACCGGACGGACGGGGCGAAGCGGTGCTGGTTCGAGCCCTCGAGCCGCTCTCGGGTCTGTCGATCATGGCGCGCCGCAGAGGGATCACACTGCCCGGCGCCGCCGGCAGCTGGCTCGAGCGGGCGAACGACGAGGCGGCGACTCGAAGAGTATTGGTGTCCCTCTCATCGGGACCTGCAAAGCTGACCCAGGCCATGGGGTTACATGGGGAGATCTACGGCACGCACCTGCTCGACCCGCGCAGCGCCGTGCAACTCCACGCGCCACAGATCCGCGTGCCCGCCCGAACGATCGTCAGTTCCACGCGCATCGGCATCCGGAAAGCCACGCAGAAGCGCTGGCGCTTCCATATCGCCGGCAATCGATATGTATCGCGCTAGCGGGCCATGGGTGTCGAGATGCTCTCCCGCCGATCCGATGGGGTTGTGAATGGCCGGAAGAAATTGGCTCCTGAGGTAGGACTTGAACCTACAACCCTCCGGTTAACAGCCGGATGCTCTGCCAATTGAGCTACTCAGGAACACGTGGCAAATCGTGGGGCTCAGCATGAGATCGAGGTGGGACGAGCGCCGAGCCGACGACGATTTTAGTTGAGTCACCGTCGACGGGTCAATCAATCGTCGTCGTCGTCCTCACGTCGAGCGGCGCTGGAGCCACGGAGCTGCACCAGCGCGGCGGCCAGACCGAGTCCAAACCAGCCCAACGCGAACGCCACCTGACCGTCGGCGGGCGCCATCGGGTACAGCTGCCACAGGTCGCCGGTGGTCGCCGCGAGCGCTTCGGTATGGCCGCCGAGCGCCAAGGCGCCGACGAGCGCGGTCCAGGCGCCGCCGAATGACGTGCTGACGATAATGACGTAGCGCTGCAGCGTCACAGCCGCCACCGCGCCGACCAGGCAGGCGCCGATGATGACCCACAACTCGGCGTCACCAGCTTCTGGGGTCCAAAACAGACTCACGGCGAGCGCCCCAAGCCCGGCCCCCAGCACCGCGACACCAGCCAGGTAGACCACCAACAGCAGCATCGCGCCCAGCAGCCCGCCGGCGACCATCACGCCGATGGAGGCCCATTGTCCCAGGTCTCCGACGAACTGGGCCGCGAGAAACGCACCCCCCGCGAACCCATAGATCGCCAGCAGCCACCGGAAGAGCCGGTAGCCCTGGAAGCAAGCCAGCAACCCGGTCGCAAGTAGAATGAACGCTGCCGGCACATGGAGCGCCGCAAAGGGCATTTAGGCATTATGCTGGCCGGCGCCAGATCGTCGCAAGGCTTGAAGCGGCATGACGGACCCACATCTGACCGACCCACCCCGCATCCGTCTGCCGCTGATCGGCATCGTGGCCACCCTCGTGGGCACGGCGCTCTTCGCCATTTCCGTGCAGCAAGCCGGTCCCGGCCAGATCGTCGACAACGTGCAGCGATTGGGGTGGGGGTTCCTGGCTATCGTCGTGGTGGCCGGCCTGCGGTTCGCGGCGCGGGGCATGGCCTGGCGCAGTTGCCTGGAGGGCCCCCACGCGCTCCGGCCCTGGTTGGCGTTTCGCGCCGTGGTCGCTGGCGACACCTTGGGCAACCTGACCCCGCTGAGCATCCTCGTCAGTGAGCCGGCCAAAGCCTTGTTCGCAAGCAGCGATGAACCGGTCGCCCGCACCCTGCCCGCGCTGGCGGTCGAGAACCTGTTCTACACGCTGTCGGCCGCGGTGGTCATTGCCGGCGGCGCGGTCGCCCTGGTGCCCAGCCTGGGCGGCGCGGAGTCGTGGGGACTGGCCGGCGTGGCCCTGGTGACGACACTCATCATCCTGGTCTCGGCGGCGCATACGGTGATCTGGAAACGGATCAGAGTGGCCAGCGGGTGCCTCGCTCTGGTCCCACCAGCCTGCGGGTCGTCGGACGCGGTCACCCGCTGGAGCGACCGGATACGGCGGATGGAGGACCGGGTCCACGCGTTGTACCCGCGTGAGCGAGGTCGGCTCGCCAGGGTCGCCGGCTGGGAACTGGCGTTCCACGCGCTGGCCATGCTCGAAGTCCTCATCGTGCTCTCGCTGATCGGTACCGTCCTACCGACCGTAGTGGACGTCTTCCTCTTCGAGTCCGGCAACCGTTTCATCAATGTGGTCTTCAAGGTGGTGCCGATGCGCCTGGGCGTGGACGAGGCGGGCACCGCCGTGATGGCCGAGCTGCTGGGGTTTGGCAGCGCGGCCGGCGTGACGCTGGCCATCGTGCGCAAGGCACGTCAACTCGTCTGGATGAGCGTCGGCGGCCTGTTCCTGCTCGGACGGGGTCTCTCCGTCAGCCGCGTCATCGCCGAACGCGACGGCCCCCGCGGCGACGATGACACCGATGTCTGACCCGGGCCCGGTCGTCGTCGTCATGGCGCGGTCTTCGCTCGGTGCCCGGGCACCGAAGAGCCGACTGGTCGGGGTCCTTCCGAACGAAGCCGATCGACGCCGCCTCGCGGCCGCCTTTCTCGAGGACGTCCTCGCAACCTGCCGCACGGTCGACAGAGCCCATCTTCGCGTCGCCCACACCGTCGACGGCGGTACGGACGGTTTTGAGGCCGTCGGCGCGACCCCTGATGAGCTGCTCCCGCAACGCGGCGACAGCCTGGGCGACCGAGAACGCGGCGTCTTCGAAGATCTGTTCGGGTCTGGATTCTCGCCGGTCGTGATGATTGGTGCTGATCTCCCGACGCTGCCGGCGACCCAGATCCGGACGGCCATCGACCAGCTGCAGACGAACCAGAACCAGGTGGTCCTCGGCCCCCTCGGAAGACGGCGGCTACCACTTGATCGGACTCGCGCGCAGCACGCCTCGCACCGCGGTCCCCGATCTCTTCAGCGACATCCGCTGGAGCACGGAGTGGACCTACGGCGACACGGTGGCAGCGGCCGAACGCTGCGGTCTGGACGTGACACGGTTGCCCACCTGGTACGACGTCG
>CALLXD010000063.1 GCA_937766455.1 Vicinamibacterales bacterium
ACGGTGCCGGGTCCAGTTTGCGGGGAGGGCAGGTCCCCGGGCCATTCGTCGCGAACACGAGTGTGCGCGCCAATGTGACCTACGAGTCGTTGGAGTTGATCAAAGAGATTCTCGAAGGGTACGGGTCCGAGTACACCGACGCTGACCTTGAGGCCAGTCGCGAAGAGTTGGTGCGAGGCAATCTGCGCGCCTTCGAGACCCTCGGGGCGCTGCTGAGCATGCTTCAGAACATCAGCGCCTACGACCTCCCCACCGACTACATCAGCCAGCAGGAATCGACGATCGCCGGTTTGACGGCAGAAGACATCCGTACCCTCGCCAGCACCCACCTCAGCCCCGACCGCATGATCTACGTGGTGGTCGGCGATGCGCGGACGCAGTTCGATCGATTGAGTGCGTTGGGGCTGGGCACACCGATGCTGCTCGATCGCAATGCGCAACCGGTCACCGCGAACTGAACGGACCCGCACCCGATTGAGCCGGGCCGTGCGCCGTACTCAGGAGCCGGTCTCGGATCCGGTCAGGTGCCGACGAGCGGCCTCAAGGGTGAAGGTCAGCGTTTCCCGGGGAATACCGGTCACGAACGGTTTGATCAGCGCGCCAAGCATGAACGGAATGCCGCGACTGAGCGACACCGACTCGCACTGCATATAGGTGTCTGATTGGCGCTGCTCGAACGAGCAATACGTATTCAACCGCCACAGAAAGCCGCGGTCGTTCCCAACGGGTTTCTCGCGCTCCTCTGGTGTACCAGGATCTGCCAGCTCGACGATCCGGGTGGTGTAGCTGGGCACCCAGGCGCGTTGGGAATCAAGCCGCTGAAACTCGACGTCGTACTCGGTGTTCAAGACGACGCTCACCACCTTCTTCATGTACAACTGCAGAGAGGACCGGAATCGATCGCCGTCCCGGCCCAGCAACGCGGAGCGGCGCACGTTGGGCGTATAGACGTCGGCGTAGCGTTCGTAGTCCTGCACGAGCGCCAGCGTGGTCTCGAGCGTGACATCGGGAATGCGAACGGTCCCGACCCAGTGGTGCACCATCCCTTTGGGAATCTTGATCGCCTTCCCAGCGCCATCCCGTGTCTCCAGGCGTTCGACCACGACGCCTCCCGCCAATAACCGCTCGTCGGCGTCGGCCAGGTCTGACTCGGACTGGCGATCGATCCAGAGAAACGGGCTGTCGCCGGCCCGCTCGCCGGCCATGCGGGCCTCCGTCGCCGCCACATACCGTTCGAACGCCTCAAGGGTCCGCGTCTGCAACTCCGCCGCGTGTCCGGTGGCCGCCGCGAGCGCCACGAGGACCGCAGTGGCGGCCGCTCGCTGACCTATCCGATGTCCGATGGCAGGCATGATCTCGTGTCCCTATCACCACAAGCGGTGCAACACATCCCGGCCGGGCACGACGCGGGAGCCTCGTCTCTATCGTCGACAGGACGACGCCGTCACGTGCCGTGCCCCCCCACGGATTATTTCGCGAATCTGGTCCGGAGGACAGTCGCGCCCCTCTCCCAGCGTTAGTCGAAGGACTGGGCCGTCACGCGGTCGATCCCACGCGCCGTGTACGCTACTGCGCGTAACCGCGTCAAAAGGGCTCACCGGAACCGATGCCCGGGGGAGACGATCATGTACCCTGCAGAGAGGGCTCGCCGGCTCCTCGTGGGCGGCTCGCGCACGACCATGACGACGAAACGTGTCAGCCGCGGGCCGGACCACCACAGCGGGCCGGAGCAAGACAGCACCCCTGATTCCACCGCCGGGGAGACAACCGCCCTCCTGATGCCCCTCGTGTATGACGAGTTGCGCCGGGTGGCAGCGCGTTATGTCCGGAACGATCCTGCGGCTCAGACCATCCAAGCCACGGCGCTCGTCCACGAAGCCTATCTCCGGCTCGCGGGGGCCACTCGACGGCCCTGGAAGAACCGCTCGCACTTCGCCGCCATATCCGCGATCACGATGCGCCGTGTTCTGGTCGAGCGCAGCCGCGCTCGGGCCGCGGTCAAGCGTGGGAACGCGCCGATCCGACTGACCCTCGACGAGAACGTGGCCGCTGCCGACGTTGCCACCGTCGATCTGTTAGCGCTCGACCAGGCCCTCACGCGGCTGGCCGACATCGACGCGCGCACGGCACACGTGGTCGAGCTCCGGTTCTTCGGCGGGCTGACGATTGGCGAAGCTGCCGACGCCCTCGACATCTCGCCGGCCACGGTCAAGCGCGAGTGGACGATCGCGCGCGCGTGGCTCAAGCGCGAACTCGGACACCCGGCCACATGACACCTGACCACTGGCGCCTGGTGAACGATCTATTCCACGCTGCGCTCGCGTGCGACACGGCCGAGCGGGACGCGTTTCTCGAGCAGTCCTGCGCCGACCCGTCAGTCAAGGCCGAGGTCTCGTCGCTGCTCATGCACGCCGACGACGCGCCGAGCGGTTTCACGCCGCCGGAACCGACGGTGTCCGGGGTGGCACCGGGCGCCACACCGATAGAGCCAGACCTGGTCGGGTCGCGTCTGGGACACTACGACATCCTCAGCGTGCTCGGATCCGGCGGTATGGGTGTCGTCTACCTCGCCAATGACAGACGGCTGGGCCGCCCGGTCGCAATCAAGGCGCTGTCGCCACGCTATCTCTCCGACGACCATTACCGGCGACGACTACGACAGGAGGCACGAGCGGCGGCGACGCTCTCTCATCCCGCCATCGCGACCGTGTACGCGCTCGAAGAGTTCGACGGGGCGCTGTATCTGGTGTGTGAGTACGTGCCGGGAACGACGCTCCGCGAGGCACTGCAAGACGGCCCGCTCCCCACGGCGACCGTGCTGCAAGCGGGCACTGACATCGCCAGCGCGCTGGCGGCCGCGCACGCGCGTGATCTCGTCCATCGCGACCTCAAACCGGAAAACGTGATGCTCACACCTGAGGGCAGCGTCAAAATTCTCGACTTCGGTCTGGCTCAGTTTCGACACCCGCCGGCTGGCGTGAGCATGTCGGACACCCGACTCACCCGGCCCGGGGCCGTCATCGGGACCCCCGGGTATATGGCTCCCGAGCAGCTCCGGGGAGCGGACCCGGACTTTCGAGCCGACCTGTTTGCCTTCGGCGTCACGCTGTACGAGCTCGCCACAGGAAGGCATCCGTTCGTCGGCGACGACCCGGTGACGACCCTCGTCCGTGTGCTCGAAGCCGAGCCGGCGCCATCGGACGCCCTGGAGGCATGCCCACCGGGCTTTCAACAGGTTGTGAGCCGTTGTCTGGAGAAGGACCCCCAGGCACGGTTCGATGACACGACTGACCTGGTGCGTGCGCTCGAAGCGGCGACACCGGAACCACCGAGCCACGCCAGCGGGACGCGTCCCATATCGTGGAGCCCGCTCTGGTGGTGGCAATTGCACCAGATCTTCGTTTCCGTCCTGTTGTACGCCCTGCTTATTCCGCTGTGGGTAGTGCGGGGATGGACCCCTGGCAGCATCGGCAATGCCTTGTTCTTCGGAGCCGTCGCCGCATCAGCCGTGGGCGCGACCCTGCGCCTGCACCTCTGGTTTACCTCGCGGGTCTACCCATCGGAGCTCCTGACCCAACGGCACAAGACGGCTCGCTGGGTCCGCGGGGCCGACTGGACCTTCGCCCTCGTGCTGCTCGGCGCTGCGGCGGCGACCCTCAGCCAGACGGCCGTCTCGGCGACCTTGCTCGTCGGCACCGCGATCGCGACACTCGTCGCGTCGCTAGTCATCGAGCCGGCGACGACGCGCGCCGCGTTTCCCCATACAGACGCCCCCTGACGGACCTCCTCATCGTTGGGGCCTCGTTTTTCGCTTATGATGTCTTGCACCGATTTACCAACTCTGTCACCGCGAGGCATCACGCGCGGGGGCCATGAGACGAATCGACACCGACCCGAAGAGGAACGACTTCATGAAAGTGCTATCGACGCTGACTTTGAGCCTGACCAGCCTGACGGTTGCGCTGTTGGTCGCCACGGCCCCGGCCGCGGCCCAGGAGCCTTCGACCGCGAATGGCGAGTGGCCCTCCTACGGGGGCAATCTGTCACACGACCGCTATTCGCCGCTCGCCCAGATTACGGAGGACAACTTCAGCGATCTGGAGGAGGCGTGGCGGTTTAACACCGACAACCTCGGGCCGGAGCCGGAACAGCGGTATCAATCGACTCCGCTCATGGTGAACGGAATTCTGTATGTGACCGCTGGCTCCAGACGCGCCGCGGTGGCCCTGGACCCGGCGACCGGCGAGCTGCTCTGGATGCACCGTGTCGACGAGGGAGAGCGGGGCAGCACGGCACCGCGTCGACTGTCCGGTCGTGGACTCACGTACTGGAACGATGGGGACGATGGCGTCATCCTCTACGTGACACCGGGCTACCAGTTGGTCGCCCTGCACGCATTGACCGGTACGCCGATGCCGGACTTCGGCGACAACGGCATCATCGACCTCAAACAGAACATCGACCAGGATCTGGAGCCGACCGCGGAGATTGGTCTCCATGCGGCACCGATCGTCGCCGGCAATACCATCATCGTCGGTGCGGCGCACCTGCCAGGCGGGGCGCCACCGTCGCGGACCAACGTCAAAGGCTTCGTTCGCGGCTTCGACGCCAGAACCGGGGACCGGAAGTGGATCTTCCACACGATCCCCGACGGCGACGAGTTCGGCAACGACACCTGGGGCGACGACTCCTGGCGTACCACCGGCAACACGGGCGTCTGGGCACAGATGTCCATCGACCCGGAACTGAACATGGCGTATCTGCCGGTTGAGGCGCCCACCGGGGACTACTACGGCGGCCATCGCCCAGGGGACAACCTGTTCTCCGGCAGTGTCGTGGCGGTCGACCTGGACACGGGCGAGCGCAAGTGGCACTACCAGACGGTGCACCACGACATCTGGGACTGGGACCTGCCGGCGGCACCGGTGCTGCTCGACATCACGGTTGACGGACGCCCGATCAAGGCCCTCATTCAACCCACGAAGCAGAACTACATGTTCGTCCTTGACCGCGAGACCGGCGAGCCGATCTGGCCCATTCCGGAAGTGCCGGTCCCGGCCGGCACCGTGCCGGGAGAATGGTACGCACCGACGCAGCCGATTCCGACCAAACCTCCGCCAGTGGACGAAGTCGACCTGAACGAAGACCATCTGGTCGACTACACGCCTGAGCTGCGGACTCGAGCCAAGGCAATCTACGACAAGCACACCATCGGGTGGCTCTACGACCCACCGACCGTGGCGACCCCCGACATGCTGGGCACGTTGCAGCTCCCGAACTCGACCGGCGGCGTGAACTGGCCAGGTGCATCGGCCGACCCGGAAACCGGATTCTTCTACGTCTATACCAAGACTCAGATCGGTGCGCTGGGGATGATTAACGACCCGGATCGATCTGACATGGACTTCATCCGTGGCCGCCCCGAGGGGGTCAGCTTCCGGGATGCGGGGACGAACATCGACGGCTTCCCGATGATCAAGCCGCCATGGGGTCGCATCACCGGCGTCAACATGAATACCGGTGACATCGCCTGGCAGATTCCCCACGGAGAAGCGCCGGACAACATCCAGAACCACCCCTTGCTGGACGGCGCCGACATTGGCCGGACCGGGTGGCCGGGCCGAGTCGGCCTCCTGATCACCAAGAATCTCGTCGTGGCCGGGGAGTCAGGCTTCTACACGACCGAGACTGGCGAGGTCGGCGCGATGCTGCGCGCCTACGACAAAGCCACTGGGGACGAAGTCGGCGCGGTGTACATGAGCGCCCCGCAGACCGGGTCACCAATGACCTATCAGGTCGACGGTGAGCAGTACATCGTGGTCGCCACGAGCGGTGGTGGCCAGTCTGGGACGCTGCTGGCTTACAAGCTGCCGTAGCCCTTGACGCATCGCGGCCATCGCTTCACGGGCCCGACGCACCGCCATTCAGCGGCGGTGCGTCGGGCCTTTTTCGCAGCCTCCCGAACGACACGGCTCACTGGTGTCCTCCCCCATCCAGACGACACGATTCGTCGAAGCCAATGGTCTCCGATTCGAGGTCACGGAGTGCGGAACGGGCGACCGGCTTGCGCTCTGCCTCCATGGGTTCCCGGAGTGCGCATTCTCCTGGCGCTACCAGATGCCGGTGCTGGCCCAACTGGGATACCGGGTCTGGGCCCCGAACCTGCGCGGCTACGGCCGTTCGAGCCGGCCCGGCCGCGTCGCGGACTACCACATCGACCACCTGGTCGCCGACGTTGAAGGCCTGATCCGGGCGGCGGACGCCCGCGAGACCCTGCTCATCGGCCACGACTGGGGTGGCGGCGTCGCCTGGATGACCGCCCTCGCGGACCGTTGCCCACTTGCCGGTCTTGTGGTGATCAACTGCCCACATCCGGCGCTCTTCGCCCAGGGTCTGTACCGGTGGCCGCAGATCCGACGCTCCTGGTATGTCTTCGCATTCCAGCTCCCGCGACTGCCGGAGTTCCTGTTGCGTCGCCGCGAGGCGCGCGCCATCGCGAGGACGTTTCTAGATATGGCGGTGGACCGGAGTCGATTTCCCGAGGACGTGCTGGATGTGTATCGGCGCCAGGCACTCGAGCCTGGGGCGCTGACCGCGATGCTCAACTACTATCGGGCGAACCGCCGCGTCCCGCACGCGCCGCGATCCGACCTGGAACGCCCGGTCACCACGCCAACCCTGCTAATTTGGGGCGAGGCAGACACCGCCCTCGGTATGGAGCTGACCGTGGGCACGGACCGTCTGGTGTCCGACCTCACCGTGCGCTACCTCCCAGGCGTGTCGCACTGGGCGCAGCAAGAAGCACCGGACGTCGTCAACGACACCATCGTGCACTGGCTCGGCCGGGCCGGCCGCCGTGCACCGACGCCATCAACGGATGAGTGAACGGCCGACAAGCCCAGCCTGCACACTCGCCTCAATCGGAATCTTCGACCGTCGCCGGCTCCTCTTCGGTGCGTAGCAGGACGTCCCCAGCCGCGGCGACAAGCGTAACCAGCGGTAGCTCGGGCAAGCTCGACTCGACCGGGTCACCAAAGGGATCCAGCAGCCGCATCCCCTCGACCCTGAATGGCAGAAACACGATCGCGGCGTCGCGCGATCGCTCGATAACAGCCTGGGCGTCGGCATCGAGCACCGGCTCCACGGTCGCCTCAATCCGGCGCTCTTCCAGCCGATACATCAGGTTGGCGGCCACTTTCTGCCCGCTATCGAGGGCGGCCGGGGCCAACACCCGTATGACCGCGTCGTCCCACTCATCGGTCCGGGTCATCAGATAGGCCAGCAACAAGGCGAGCCGCGACGAGTCGTCTTCGAACCACCAGACGTCGATGCGACGGGCGTGGGACTTCGTCTCGGCCAGCCGGGCCCAGTCCTCTGGCGCGGCGTCGAACACCACCACATGTTGCTCCAGACGCAGCGCTCGCTGTAGCAGCCGCGCATACCGCCACGACGTCCCAGACACCGGCGCGTCGTCGTGGTGCTCCAACCAGTTGAGCGCCACCGTATTGGCGCGGATGGACCCCACGCCCCAGGTCTGCAACAGCGTCGTCGACGCTTGCGCCAGGTCTGGCGCCATCACGACCAGTGGAAACGCATCCACCTTGTCTCGCTCGAGCTCCTCCCGCAGTTGTTGTTCCGCGTCGCGTCGCCGCGCCCGCGCCCCAACCGATGCGCTGTCGCCCTCGACCAACTGGACGGCGGTCACCAACCCCGTACCTCCACTGATCCAGGAAGCGAGGGCAAGCACACGTGAGCGTCGCTCTGAGGTGTCGGTAAACAGCAGAATCTGCGGCTGCCAGTCAACCGGTGACTCCGGCTGCTCGGCGAGAGCGCGGATGCCGTCCTTGACCTGGCGATACCGGTAGGCCCGTCGGCTGTCTCGCCACCGCGTGGGCACCGCTGTCCAACGAAGATATTGATAGCCGGCGAACAGCAGCGCCACCGCGACGGCAGTGGCCGCGGGGTCAATCGCCACCATGACGCCGCCGCACAGAAAGGTGCCGAGCAGGCTCGCTCGCTTGTCGTAGAGTCGGAACCGCGGGCGGAACGACGGGCTGGCGCCGTGGGCCTCGACGTAGGTGGCGTAGTTGAGCAGGCCGTAGGAAATCAGGAAGAACATCGACACCACCGACGCGATCGCGTTCAGGTCTCCGACCGCGATGGTCACGATAGCGATGATCCCGGTCAGGACGACGGCCCGGCGCGGATTCCCGGTCGCAGCATCGACCGTGGCGAACGGCCCCAGCCCTTTGAACAACCGGTCGGCCGCCAGGGCCTGCAAGATCCGCGGCGCGCCGAGGAAGGAGGCGAGCGCTGACGAGAGCGTCGCCGAGAGGACGCCGGCATCTATCAGCCAGGGCACGCTGGCCACACGCCCCATCCCCTCGTAGTCGGCAGCGAGCTCCGCCAACGGCGCGGCCCCAGCAAACATCACGATGGCCGCACCGTACACGACCGTCGACAGCCCCACCGCGAGGAACGTCCCAGTGGGCAGACTTCGCGAGGCGTCCTTGAGGTCGCCCGACATGCTCACGCCTTGCGTGAATCCGGTCACGGCCGGGAAGAAGATCGCGAACAGAATCCAGAAAGACGACGGCGCCGCGGGGTCCGGCACGCGCTCAAGGCTGGCCCTGAGCAACTGGGGATCCCAGGCGGCGTACGCGCCGATAAAGAACGACGCCAGCGCCGCGACCAATAGGGCCATGATGACGAACTGGAACCGCGTGGCCAGGTCTGAGCCGGCATAGGCCAGTCCGAACAGGGCCACGGCCGCCAGCGCCGCGGCAACCCGCACGACCAGATCGCCGCCGCCGAAGACCGCGGCGATCCCCTCGCCGAACCCGACGCAGTAGAAGGCGACGGAAATCGCCTGAGCCAGGAACAACAGCACTCCGAGAGCGCCACCGTACTCGACGCCCAGGCTGCGCGAAATCAGGTAGTAGTCGCCGCCGCCGCGGACCCTCCGGTTCGTTGCGATGGCCGACAACGATACGCTGGTGTGCACCGAGATGGCGGTAGCCAGCGCCAACATCCCGAGCGCCCCGAGGAGGCCCGCCACGCCCACCACATACCCCAGCCTGCGAAACAGGATGATGCCGAGGATGGTGAGAATACTGGGCGTGAAGACGCCCCCGAACGTACCGAGCAACCGTCGACCGCCACTGGATTGGTGACCCGCTGGGATGGACGTGGAGCTCATGATCGAACCGGGAGATTCGCGGCGCGCGAGTGCTCCATCGTCAGTGAGAGCGTGTGGTGTCCCATACGGAAGTGTCCGGTCAGAAGCCGAAACCCAGCCGCAGCGCGACGGTGCTCCCGATGCTGTTTCTGAAGGAACCAAAGCCCTGGCTGGCTAGATTTGAGAGGACGTCGCGTGGGTTATCGTGACTCGTGAAGTTGTAGAACTGGACCCCGATGTCGACCCGCCGACCCGCGAGCTCCATGCGTTTCGTCACCGCGAGGTCCGCCGAGAAAAATGTCGAAAAGTCGGCGCTGTTGCGCTGACCGACGACGGAATAATTCTCGGCGAAGACGGTGTAGGGAAACCCGTTTCGCCACTCCAGCCCGGGGGTCATGACCATGCCTCGCGGTAACCGCACCACCCCCCACAGCAATAGTCGATTGGGCACTTCGAACGGCTGGAATGACTGCTGGTTGTCGAGGACGAGTGGGTCCCGTCGGTTGTCATAGATCTCCCCGAAGTCATTGAGATCGCCGTCGGCCCGTATCTTCGAAAACGACGCATAGAGGTCGCCGTGATCGTTCGCCAACGTCCATCGCAGGGTGGCATCGAACTCCCGGCTGGTCAGACGCCCGGTTGACGAGAGGACCAGCGCCGGGGCCGCCACGTCGGTCACGCGATTGACGACCAATCGGTTGCTGGCACGATTTTCGCGATAGTTCACCCGCAGCAGCAACGAATCGGTGAGCTGCCGATCGAACTCCACATTCCATACCTGGCTCGTCGGCTCCTCGAAGCCCCCGGGCGCAATCCGGTTCTCGAACACGCGCGGGCACTCAGAGGGATGCCGGTCGCGTCATAGTCCTGCTCAACCCGCTGCTAAAAACGCTCGAACGCGTCAACCTGCAGAAACACCTGATCGAAGAACAATCCCCATCCGCCCTTGAGGAGCGTGCGACCGGTCCGGTCCAGCGCCAACGAAAAGGCCGTCCGTGGCGACAGGTGACTCTCGTTGATCATCGAGCTGTTGTCGAATCGCAGTCCGAGATCCAGGGCCAGTCGCGGACTCACCTGCCAGTGGTCCTGCACATAACCCGAGGTCATTACGTCCGAGGCTTCGATGTCGCCGGCGCCGCGAAAGCTGATCCGTTTCAGCAAACGTCCATCGGCCCCGCGCACCTCGATGGGGCCGCTCCGATCGATGCCTTCAAACGAGGTAGCGAACACCTGCGCGCCGAGCTTGACCAGATGCTGCTGGTCTCTCCACCTCCAGCTTTGTAACCGGGCCACGCCCAGCTCCACCTGTGTGCTGGTCCGATCAATTTCGTTGAAGTAGTTCCCACGGAGTCCATCAGGGGTGAGCTGCGCCGGCCCGGTGCCCTCGGGCCGGACCGCCACGTCGAACCCTCGGACCGCGACCTGTGTCTGCCACAGCGTGTTCGCGCCGGTGGACAACTCGTCAGCCAGCGCCACGTTCCACCCACCGAGCCTGGCCTCCCGGGTGGCCTCGCCATAGTCGATGGAGCTGATCCCCAGGTTGTCCACCTCGGACGGAAACACCGAGAAAGTCCCGGTCATGGAGTGACGGTCGCTGAGCTTGAGGTCCACCTGGGTGAACATGTCGAAGCCCTCGACGATCTCCTCGGTCTCGCCTGGGATGTTCTCGTTGACCTCGGAGCGGACGAATCGGTAGGCGAACGCCTGCGAGATCCAGGCGCGGCCCCGCTTGAGTGGACCGCTGGCCTGCACCCGCGGTGTCGCGGTCCTGATCCCGGCGATCGTGCCACCGCGGAATCGGGGCTTCGGAATCAAGCTGCCGACGTTGACATCCCAGTGGTCGTCACCCGCGACCGTGCGAATCTCGGTGACCGCGCCCGACACGCGCCCGTATTCCGCCGAGTAGGGCACCGAGTGCACTTCCACCGTATCGATGATGCTTACCGGCAGTTCGAACGCGAACTGACCGGTCACGGGATCGGTGGCGTTGGCCCCGTTGACGAGCAGGGTGCTCTGGCTCGGGCGGGTGCCGTTGAAGCTGAGGCGCCCACGCGGATCACGCACGACACCAGGCAAGAGCGGCAAGGCGTCCTGAAAACGGTCGGTCGGGAGTTGGAAAATATGGAGAAATTCTGTCTGGAATTCGTCTTTTTCGAGCGGCTGCCCCGCGCCGGTGGAACCGCCAACGGTGACCACCTCGGCGATCGGGGCGACCTCCAGGCTCAACGGCAGTTCGACCGTCTGGCCCGGGACGACGTCGACCGGCCCCACCATGCCCGACGCGTATCCAGACAGCTCCGCTGCCACCACATAGGCGCCACCCGGCAGCGCGGTGAACGCGAAGGCGCCCGCGGCGTCCGTCACTGTCGTATCGAGCACCGGGTCGGCTGAGGGAGCGACGTCCTGGCCGGCGTCCACGCTTGCCAATGTCACGGTCACCCCCGCGAGCACATGGTTGGCAGTGTCAACGACGACCCCGACGATACTCGCGGTCTGGGCCTCGGCCCTCACCGGCAACATGGCGACAAGACACAACCCCACGCCGCAAGAGAGCACCCGACCCAGCACTCCGGAACGATATCACCGTCCCGGTTCACACGAGGTGGGCGGACAGGCACCGCCAGCCAGCGCCCCTGGTCGGCTGGCCATCACGGATCAGAGGGTTGTACGCTCGCAGCTGCGTTTGTCGCCATGACGGCGACCGCCCGTTCGCGCGGCCTTACCCAGAGTCGGGCGTGGTGCAGGAGAGCAACACTTGATGTTCGACACGATTCACGACGCAGCCGACGACCCCGTCGCTGCGAGTGCGCTCAACCGACCGGATCGACTCAACGCGTTGACTCGCTGGCAGCGGCGCCCGAGTGGCAGCCGCCTCAGCGCGCCGAAGCGAGCCGTTGGGGCGTCGTTGTGACGACCACGCCACCGATGGACCCCGCCGACCGCGACGACCGGATCCTGCTCGAAGGGCCCCAGGGGCGGCTCAAAGATCTGTGGCTGGTCCTCAGGTCCGTCAGAGACTTCATCGCCGGGTTCCGCGGCCTGCACTTCGTAGGCCCGTGCGTCACGGTGTTCGGCTCGGCGCGGTTCAAGCCAGATCACCCCTACTACGCGCTGGGCCGCGAAGTGGGCGCCGGTCTGGCCCATCTTGGTTTCACGGTGATGACCGGTGGAGGTCCCGGGCTCATGGAGGCGGCCAACCGCGGTGCGAAGGAAGCCGGCGGACGGTCGGTCGCGTGTAACATCCGGCTGCCGAATGAGGAGGGCGCGAATCCGTATCTGGACCACTCCGTCCAGTCCCACTACTTCTTCGTGCGGAAGGTGCTGCTATTCAAATACTCGTACGCATTTGTGGCGCTGCCAGGGGGCTTCGGCACGATGGACGAGCTGTTCGAGGCGTTGACCCTGGTGCAAACCGGCAAGATCCAGAGCTTTCCGATCGTCTTGATGGGCACCAGCTACTGGCGACGACTCCTGCATCTCATCCACCGGATGGAACGGGAAGGGACGATCAGCGCGAACGACCTCAGCCTGTGGCTGACGACCGACAGCCTGGAAGAGGCGATGGCCCATATCCGCGCCCACACCGTCGACCAATTCGGGCTGCTCAAGCGTCCGGAACCGAAACCGTCGCGGGTGCTCGGCGAGCCACGGGTTCCGCCGCGCTCAACCCCGGGGTAGGGGACCCGGGGGGACCGCTCACGGCAGGCTGAACCCGCTGACGGTCAAGACGGGCGCGCCGCCGTCGGTCGCCAGCGTCACCTCGCCGCGCACTTGCACCCGGTCCGCGCCGGCCGCCGTCACGAGCGCTTCGACACGGGGTCCGGCCAGGGACAGCACCAAGTCGTCCGGCAACCCCAGTGCGGCCAGACCGTCCGCCACGACGAGACGGCCCACCGCCGTCAGCGCCAACGCGTCAGGTGTGAAGCCGGCATTGCGGACGACATCCCACACCTCCTGCAACCCGATGGTCGACCCGGGCGCCAGCCCAAGCACCACCCGCCCCTGGTCGACCTGGATCTCGACGCGCTCCACGGGTTCGAGACGAGAGAACCGTCGCTCCAGTCCCTGCGCGCAAGATGGGCAGCTCAGCTCGACGGAGACGACCACCTCGATCATTCCCGGTTCGCCCACCGACTGCGCGTCGGCCTGCCCCCCTACACCAAACACGCACAGCCCCACCAACACCGGCCCGGCGAGCGCGCTGACACGTGTCGACATGCCTTAGCCCCAGTCCGCACCAAGAGCGTCAAGTCCTCCGCTGGCGAGATCCTCAGCGGTCATGAACGGCTCGAGTTCCACTTCCGCATCGAAGGTCAGAAAAAAGGGCTCGGCCAGAGCGGGGATATCCGACGGCTCGCTCAGATTGACAACCAGGGTTCCGCCACGCCGGCCCTTCGCGGACGTGAAGTAGGCCGCCTCCGGTTTGATCGCCTCGAGGATCCGCTGGATCTTCGGTCCAGCGCTACCGTCGCGGACAGCCGCGTTAAACGGACCTACGGGAAACCGCACGTGCATCAACATCTTCATCACGGGCCTCCTGAATGGCTCGACCTGAATAGGTGCGCGCACCGAACCATGCGGATCGGCGCCACGCTCACGCAGTCTAGTGTAGCGGGGCCCGTCCCCGAAGGTGTTGACGAGTTCTTGCCTCGGACGAACCGTCAAGGCGGAGCCACCGCACGGAGAGCGGCTCAACCCGTAGATGTCCCGAGGTAACCCAAGGTCAACGCTAGGGCTCTTTGGTGACCGCCAGTGCCTCGCAGGTGAGCAGGCACCTTCTGCAATTCGGCTCCTTGTTGAAATCAGATCCCCTGACCGCCTGGCTGAAAGAACTGGCTACGTGCGCCCGCGGTACCCGCGATCGGTGCCGCCTGAGGACCTTGCGTTCACGCCCGAGACGCGCCAGCCGGTCCGGATCGGAGGTGAACGCCTACAGCAGGGCCTTCAGCGCCACGTCACGATCGAGCGTGGTGTCGCGGGCGCGCAGGACGATGCCCACACAGCCTTCGCCGAGCGTAGCGCTGGCCGGCTGAGGCCAAGTGTGGCGTCTAATTTCAAGGCCATGAGTCAGGGGATCGGCACCAGTTCAAGCAGCTCTTGGGTCCAGTTGAGGACGACGACCAACTGCTCGCCTTCCCCGCGGCGCTCTGGGTCCGTGCCATCGACGAGCATCGCGAACCGGCCATCAGGAGCCACGTCGTAGGAAGGCTGCTGTTCGTGGTGAAAGGGCTCATCGAAGAGTTCGACGGCAGCTCGGAAACCGAAGGCCTGGCCCTCGGTCTCAACCGGCACCGCCATCATTTTGCTCCCCTCGAGATAGAACAGTTCCTGCCCGTCGCGGGACCACACCGGCTCGGTGCCACCGTTCGACGACACGCGTTGCGATCCCCCTGAACTCGAATATGGTCCGACCCAGACCTCTTCTCGACCCGTCACATCGGACACGTAAGCGAGCCACCGGCCATTCGACGAAAGCGCCGGTTGTAATTCGTTGAATTGCGTACCAACCACAACCCTGGGTTCAGCATCATCTTCGATCGACAAGGCGAGAATGTCCCACCCCGTTACGCCGCGTTCTTCTTGGAAGATCAGCTCGCGTCCGTCCGGCGACCACGCGCCGGGCCATTGCCGATTCGGACTCATGAGCAGCTGGTCGGGGGCCAAGGTGCTGCCGTCGGCTGGCATCCAGAACAGGTTCATTTGGCCCCCTCTGTCGGAGGCAAACGACACGCGTGTCCCGTCGGGATGCCAGACCGTACGGGCGTTGAGCCCGTCCAGCGTCAGCGGGGTGGGCGGCCGTCCACGGAGGTCGTAGACCCACAACGAGCCCTCGTTAAGCGAACCAAGGGTCACTGCCAGCTGTTGGCCGTCGGGCGAGAAACTCGGGTAACGCGCCTGCGGTTCATCGACGATCGCTCCATCCACTTTCCCGGCGCGGTCCACCCAGACAGCCCCCGATGAAAGCACCCTCGATCCTGGCCCGGGGACGTAGACGAGGGAGCCCTCGCTGCCGACCGCGAACTGCGCGGAGGCGCCCCTTCTCATCTGAACACCCTCGACAACGGGCTGAGGAGTGCCCTCGACGTCGAGCGTGCCCAGATCAAATGGCACGGCCCAGAGCGAGCCGCTCAGTGCGAACACGAGGTGCCCCGTCGAGGTGAATCGCGGCTCTGTACCCTCGGCCAAAATCCGGTATTCTCCTGTGACCAGGGAGAGTACCGCGACCTGACCTTCAGGAGAGGAACCCGAAACGGTAAACAACACTGCCTGTCCCCCCGGCAGCGCATGCGGCTGACGGTGCTCGACCGTCCCCTCCGACAGGGTGGTCATCGGCTCGGGGAGACCACCCGCGGCCGAGACTCGTGACAGCGGAGAACCCGCAGTACCGACGATGATCTCGTCGTTCGAAGCCCAGCTCGCGTTTCGGTTGCCACATGGCGCAGCGCAGACCGGCGACAACGCCCCACCCGACAGCGACACCTTCTCGATCCCCCCAGCCTCCCTTCTCCGAAACGCGACCCACTCGCCGTCCGGTGAAAAGGCGGGACTGGTTGCACCTTCGGTGTTGGGGATGGGTATGGGGTCGAGCTGATCAAGCGGAAGACGGAAGAGTTGTTGATTTCCATCTCGTGTCGCGACGTAGACAAGGGTCTGGCCGTCTGGCGAAAGCGCCAGCGTCCGGGGAAGGCTGTCGCCGAGACGGTCGGTCGTCGGGAGGATGATGCGCAACCGACGAGTTGGTTGAGATATAGGAGTGGGGCGTATCAGCATGCTGGTCGCTATGGCCCCCATGAGCACCACGACCACGCCCGCGATGACCGTCGACACCCGCCACCGCCAGCGCGCCAGTCCCGGCGTCACGAGCGGCTCGGGTTCCATCTCCATCGTCGTCTCAAACGCCCCGTCCATCGCTAGCCGGACGTCGCCAATATCGCGAACGCGTTTCGCCGGGTCTTTCTGCAGGCATCGATGCAGGGCAGTCCTGACCGGCGCAGGCACATCAGCCGGCAAGGCCTTGAGGTCGACGTTGGACTTCATCACCGACGCCAACGTGAGTGAGACGTCCTCACCCTGGAACGGGCGCGTTGCTGCCAGCATCTCGTAGACAACCACACCGAACGCCCAGACATCGGCGCGCTTGTCCACGGACTTGCCCCGTGCCTGCTCGGGACTCATGTAGGCGGCGGTGCCGATCACCATCCCCATCTGTGTCGCCGCTGCCGTGAGCGTCGGCGATTGATCGGGATCACCAGCCGGTGACGGGTCCAGCGCCTTCGCCAGCCCGAAGTCCAGCACCTTCACGGTGCCGTCTTCCCGCACTTTGATGTTTGCCGGCTTCAGGTCCCGATGGATCACCCCCGCCTCATGCGCGGCCCCCAGCGCCTCGGCAATCTGCCTGGCGATCGGGAGTGCTTCGTCGACCGGGATGGGGCCCAGCTTGATCCGGTCCGCCAGCGTCGGCCCCTCGATCAACTCGAGGACGAGCGCCTTCACGCCGTCGGCCTCTTCCACCCCGTAGATGCTCCCGATGTTGGGATGGTTCAGCGAGGCGAGGACCTTGGCTTCGCGCTCGAAGCGGGCCAGCCGGTCAGGGTCGGATGTGAACGCCTCCGGCAGGACCTTGAGCGCCACGTCGCGGTCGAGCTTGGTGTCGCGCGCCTGATACACCTCTCCCATGCCGCCTTCGCCGATCTTGGCGGTGACCTGATACACACCGAGGCGGGTACCGGGATTGAGTGGCATGGTGCCTGTCGAGAACGGCCCGATCATACCGGAACGGTGACGTGAAACGGCGCGCGCGCAACCAGGGGGTCGCCGTGGCCAAGGCTCGCATCCGGACAGGGCGAAGGTGAAGAAAGTCAGAAATTTGCGCGCTGCCTCGCTTTGTGCTTGACAGGTTTCTGGAGGTCACCTGCGCGATATGCCGTACCTGACTGGCGTGCGTGTCTGGGCGGCGTGGTGGCAGGAATGAGAGCCCGTTCTCGGACACGGAGACCGAAGGCGACGTCGAGCGTCCGTTCGGTCCGTAGGCGACGGCTCACGGAGCCGAAAACAGGGGGAGTAACATCGATTCATGGCTCACGCTGACTCGCTCGACCCTTCGAAACTCTGCCCTGATCTCACCACTCGACTCAAACAACAGACCGAAACCGATGCCCTTGGCGACGCCATCGCCGAACTGGCCTCGCGGATCCAGGCCGCCACCTACGAGTTGCTGGTGATGGTTCGCCACTTCGACGAACGCGGGGGCTGGGGTCAGGGCTTCACGTCCTGCGCGCACTGGCTGAACTGGCGGACCGGGCTGGCGATGGGAGCCGCCCGCGAGAAAGTCCGGGTGGCCAAGGCGCTAGCGGACTTGCCCCGCCTCAGCGACGCGATGCGACGCGGCACCGTGTCCTACTCGAAGGTGCGCGCCATCACTCGAGTAGCGACCCCGGAGACGGAAGAGCGCCTCCTGACCTTCGCTCGCTCCGGGACGGCGGCGCATGTCGAACGTCTGATTCGAGCCTGGCGTAGGGTCGACCGGATTGCGGCAGCCGACGACGACCGGCGACAGCACGAGGGACGGTGCCTGCGGACCTGGCTTAACGAAGACGGCATGCTGGTGATTCGCGGTCGGCTGTCACCCGAGTTGGGGGCCGTGGTCCAGCGGGCGCTGGAGGCGGCGACCGAACGGCTCTACCAGAACGCGACAGGTCGGGACAACGATGCGGATTCCGGTGTGCCCGGGGGGGACCCGGACGCATCGACCACGGTGGCCCAACGTCGTGCCGACGCCCTCGGGCTGCTGGCCGAGAGCGCGCTGGCGGCCGACCTCGCCCCCGGCACCGCGGCCGACCGCTATCAGGTCATGGTGCACGTCGAGACCGACGCGCTCAGGGCCGACTCCAACACCGGACAGGCGGCAATGGACGACGGTATCCGCGTTTCCGCGGAGACGTCTCGACGCATGGCGTGCGACGCGGCCACCATCGTCATGCGACACGACCCGGCCGGCAGCGTCCTCGACGTCGGGCGCAAGACCCGCACCATTCCGCCGGCCATCCGACGGGCGCTCGTCGCGCGTGACCACCACTGCTGCTTTCCAGGATGCGAGTCCCGTCACTGTGATGCGCACCACGTGCGGCACTGGGCCGATGGCGGCGCCACCCGGCTCGACAATCTGGTCCTGCTCTGCCGACGGCACCACAGGGCGGTGCACGAGGAAGGATTCGGGGTCCGACTGCAGGGGCAGGGCGAAGTCCGGTTCACGGCCCCAGCCGGCTGGCCACTTGTGCCCGCGCCTACGGCCCCCGCGTGGACGGGCGCCGCACTCGCCCCGACCGATGCGCGTCTCGAGGCCGACGGCATCCGCATCGACCGGAACACCGCCACGCCCGACTGGCACAGCGAGCGGCTGGATCTTCCCTGGGCCATCGCCGTGCTCCACCCGGGGCCCGGGACCGTCTCTCACAAGGACGTTCCCGCGGGAACGTCCTTGTGAGACGTTTCTCCCTCACTGTCTCCGACTAGTCGCGTGGACCGCATGTGGATCGGGCCGCGACGGCTCCGACCGGGGAGGCGAGGTCGCTGAGGTCGCAAGTCGGCTACGGGCCAGTCTTGGGCTGCGCCAACGACGATGCTGCGCACGCTCGCCGCCATCTCGCGTACGCCCTCGTGATCGGCGCAGTCATGGGACGCGGCTCGGACGGCCACGTCAACCGGTGCCGACTACCGCAGGTCCACCGCGACCAAGGTATCGGTGTTCCGCACGTAGAAACGACCGTCCGCCAGCGCTGGATACGCCCGAACGACGCCAGGCAGAACCTGAGCCCGGACGATCGGCGAGAAACCGTCTGGCGAGGCCTCGGCCAAGAGCAGCTCTCCGGACTCTCGCAGAATCACGAGTTTGCCGCCAGCGAGCAGGATCGACCCGGCCCCGAAGCGGTCTTCGGTCCAGCGCACCTGCCCCGTCTCCAGATCAACCGCGCGCAGACTGGGGCCGTATTCCTGGCGTCCGTGATAACCGTAGAGCACGCCGTCACGCATCACCGCCGTCGCATAGTGATTCGTCATGCTCTCGTCGCCAGCCCATTCCTCTACGAGCGTCGTCCCCTCGACCCGGAGCAACGTGGCGCCCGTCTGGTAGCTGGACGAGATAAAGATACGATTGCCGTCGACCAGTGGCGTCGCTGCGTTGACGGAGGAGCCTGACCGGGAACGCCAGCGTTTCTCGAACAACACCTCGCCAGACGCCGGGTCGAGACCCACGAGTCCGTTGCGCGTAAAGAAGAGCACGTGTCGACGGCCACCGAAGGTCGCGCCCACGGGCGACGAATAGCTGGACTCATCGGTAGTGGCGGTCCAGAGTTCATCGCCAGTTTCCGCATCGAACGCGACGATCCCCCCTCCGCCACCACCAATGTTCGCAATCAGGCGCCCCTCTTCGACGAGCGGGGATCCAGCGGCACCAAAGAACCCCTTGCGCACCGCGTAGCGGGCGTGGGTATCAACCTGCCACAGCGCTGCTCCCGTCTCGAGGTCAACTGTATGTAGCTGCCCCTGCGCGCCGTAGGTGTGCACCCGGCCGTCAGCCACAACGGGGACCGATCGCGGCCCTTCGTCGAATCCGAAATCGTCGCGATAGGTGGTGGCGTAGGCATATCGCCACATCGTCTCGCCGGACTCGGCCGCCAGCGCCTCCACGACCTCATCGCCACCGACACGGTGAAACAGAATGACGCGATCACCGACCACGGCCGGACCGGCAAATCCGGCCCCCACCGGTCGCTCCCAGAGGCGCGTGGGTCCGTCGTCGGACCACGCGTCAGCCAGACTCACGCCCGAATAGGTCCCGTTACGGGTCGGCCCCAAGAACTGGGGCCAATCCTGCGCGGTCACCGCGACCTCGGCGACCAGACATCCTACAGTCAGGACGAGCGCGTATCGCGAACGTGTGTTCATCGGTGTGCTCTCTCCTCAATCCAACGCTACTGGACGAGATCCAGCGACCGGACCGGCCAACTGGCTGCCAGTGTACACGCCGTGATACCGCGTCCGAGCCGGCGCCCAGCCAGCGACGACGCGTATCCGTTTTGCCAGATCCCGGCAAGATGACGTAGCCTTGTCGACGTCCGCGAAGAACGGACTCGACCGATGACTCTGCCACCGCGTCCTCCTCGCGCCCTCATCCTGCTCATCGTGGCCGGACTCCTGGCCGCAGTGGCGGTGACGGCCAATGCGCAACGTGGCTACTTCAGGGAAGGCCGGGCTCCGGCTCGATACCCCCCTTCCTCGATGCCGGACCGAGATTTCGCATTCTGCAAACTCGCCTACACGAGTGTCAGGTATGAAGACCTGGGCATGGGGTGGCGGACCGACTACCCGTATGCCGGCATCAATTTGATGACCCGGTATTCGGAACTGACCACCGCCCCCATCAGCACGGACAGGCGGGGCGAACCGAATCACTGGGTCGTCGAACTGACGGACAGAGAACTCTTCAATTGCCCGTTCATCATGGCGGCCGATGTCGGCACCATCGGCTTGAGCGGCGCCGAGGCCGACGGACTCCGCACCTATCTGCTCAAAGGCGGGTTCTTGTGGGTCGATGATTTCTGGGGCACGCGTGCCTGGCAACATTGGAGTGCAGAGATCGCCAAAGTACTGCCACCAGGTCAGTACCCGATCAAGGACCTGCCGCTGGATCACCCGGTGTTTCGTGCGCTGATGCACGTCGAAGAGGTGCCGCAGATCACGGCCATTCAATTCTGGGGCTGGAGCGGCGGCAACACCTCTGAACGGGGCGCCGACAGCGCCGAAGCCCACCTCCGAGCCATCACAGATGAGTCGGGGCGAATTCTGGTGCTGATGTCGCACAACACGGATGTCGCCGACGCCTGGGAGCGGGAGGGCGAAGACCCGCGCTATTTCAAGCAGTTCTCGCCAAACGGCTACGGGCTTGGCATCAACGTGCTGCTCTACGCCATGAGTCACTAGCCGCCGCGCGTGCCAGGCGCCCTATCCGGTCACCCCAATCCGCGCCTATGACTCGCCCAGACCCGGCCACCCTCCGCGAACAGCTCCTCGCGCACTCTCGCGGCGTGGCGTTCTTCGAACTCATCGGATTGGAGGTGCTGGACGCTGAACCAGGTCGCTCGTCCACGCGACTACGGATGCGTCCTGATCTGGCGAACCCAATCGGCCTGATGCACGGCGGCATCATCGCCTCGCTCATCGACACCGGTCTTGCCTATGCGCTGTTGTTGCGCGAGGACATACAGGATGCCCTCCACGCCGGCCGTTCGCTCGTGACCGTCGACCTGCGTGTCAAATACCTGCGGCCGGTCTCCGCCGGTGCGGTGACCTGCGAATCGCGGATCATCCGGATGGGTCGACAGATCATCCACATGGAGGCGGTCGTCACCAACGACGACGGCAAAGAGGTCGCCCGCGGCGATGCGATCTACACCACGGCGACGCCGAGCACCCCGCCCCGGGACTCATCCGAGACCGCTGGATAGCGGCGGCTGATGGCAGCACCGGCACGCCATGGATGTTCACGAGCATACGTCCCACGGTGTCCCCGTGTTGGAGCTCAGCGGCCGCCTCACGTTGGAGTCGTTCGGTCAACTGAAGGACCGCGTGCGCCCGATCATCGACGCCGGTGCCAGCCGACTTGTCCTCGACCTGGGTGCCGTGTCCTATGTCGACAGTATCGGGGTGGCCGAGCTGGTTCGCAGCCACGTGATGTTTGCGAACCGCGGCGGACGCCTCGTGCTGGCCGCGGTGCCCGACCATCTCACCCGACTGCTCCGACTGACCAGGCTGGACCAGATCGTGGAGTCGCGCGGTTCTCGGGACGACGCGGTTCACGCGTTGCGCGACGCCAAGGTCGAACGAATCTAGATGTGCCCTGGACCAGTCCGGTCCGATTGACACCTCTCACGGACCGGCCGGACAACGGGCGCCACAAGGCCCTGGTCCTAGAACGTCGCGATGGGGTTCAGCGGCGATCCGGTTCCCCCGACGACAGCCAGTGGCGCCGCCGAGAGCATGAACTCCCAGCGGTCTTGTCGCGCGGCCTCTTCGGCCAATGCCTCAAGGTCGAGGTTGTCGAAGATACGGACGCCCATGGCCACGAGCACCAATTGATGAATCGGCTGCGACACGCCGTCCACGCCAGACGGCAGCGCATCGTTCGTGTAATCGCTCCCGATCATCGCGACATCGCGCTCCTTGAGCCACGGGCCAACCGACGCATGTAGCCCCGCCGCCAGCTGGCCGGTCGCCCAGGGGCCCACCTCGGCGCGGCGCGCCCACCGTCCCGAGCGCACCAGAAGAATGTCGCCCGGCTCGACCCGCACGCCGGCCTGCCGCTCCCACTCTTCGAGATCCTCGATGTAGATCGGCGTGCCCGGTTCCAGGTAGTCAACGCCCTTGAGTCGAGCGATGTCCATCAGGACCCCCTTTGTGAGGATGCCCTGCTTGACGTCAAGAATGGACAGTTTCGAGCACCCGTCTTCGGTGACGTCATCGGCCTTGGTGAACCCGTTGTACATCACCCCGTCATGCGACATATGGCAGAGCGAATCCATATGGCTGTGTGCATAGCCGTGATACGACACCGAGTACCGGTCGCCGATGAACGGCCCGGGGCGGCCAACCCCGGACATCTCGTGGCTGAACGGCGACGTAGAGTCCGCTGCCTGCTCTGTCAGGTAATTGTGCGACAGCGACACCGACACCCCCTCGCGCACCAGGCTTGCCGCCTGTTTTCGCTTGTCGTTGGTAATGAGGTTGAGTGCGCCAAGCTGGTCATCGTCGCCCCAGCGACCCCAGTTCGACAGCTCGGTCATCCAGCCATCGACCATCGCTTCCGTCACGTTCCGATTGGCCTGGGCCTGCGTATCGCCACCACCAGGGCCACAGGCGAGTGCCACGCCCAACGCGAGCGCGCTCGCCACCAGCACACGAGGTCTTGTTATCGTCATGTCTCATTCCTCCGAAGATGCCGCCACGCACACCGTCGACACCGCAACTAGTCGCCGTCGGTAATCCGATAGAGCTTCGACGCGGTCCGGATGAACAGGCTGCCCTGCGCAATGGCCGGTGTCGCCATCGAAAATTCCTCGAGGGCGTTGGTGCCCAGCACCTCGTAGTCGACCCCGGCGCGAATTACGTAAGTGTCGCCCTCTTCGCTCAGTGCGAAGATCTTCCCGTCATACGCCCACGGCGACGACGTAAACGCCGCCCCCACCGCGAGGCGCTGCCGGGAATACACTTCCTCGCCCGTCCGGGCATCGTGGGCCGTGAAGAACCCGCGATCAAGCAGCGTGTAGTAGATATCGCCGTACAGAATCGGTGAGGGATTGTACGGACTCGCCTGCCGCTGGTACCACGCGATGTAGTCGTTGCTGGTCTCTCCCGGCGTCAGACTGATGTCACCCGACGCGCCCGGTCTGATCGCGAACACGGGACGGACCTGATCGCCCACGTAGCCCGAGGCGATGTACAGCAGGCCGAACTCGGCAAACGGGGTCGGGATGGTGATGGAGGACATGCCCGTCAGCTCCCACAGCAGCCCGCCCTGGAGGTCGTACGACCGCACCTTGTCGGTGCCGGTGGTGACCAGCTCCGTTCGCCCCTCGTGCTCCCACACGAACGGGGTCGACCAGTTGGTGCCTTCGTCGCGGTCCACGCGCCACAGCTCCCCGCCAGTCTCGGCACTGAGCGCCGTCAGGTAGGACTGCTCGTCGTTGTCGTTGACAACATACAACCGCCCGTCGTGCAACGCCGGTGAGGCGGCGGTCCCCCAGCCGTAGCGGGTCAGGCGTGGCTCAACGTCCCGGGACCACAACAGTTGTCCCTCCAGATCGAAGCAGAAAAGCCCGACGTTCCCGAATGAGACATACAACCGTTCGCCGTCGGTAACCGGCGTCTCGGAAGCGAATGTGTTCTTCAGATGATGCGCAATGTCCGGCACGCCGCTGTGCACGGTACGCTGCCATCGCAACGCGCCGGTGGCCACGTCCAGCGCATAGACGTTCCAGTGGTGCACGCTCGTCGGCGCGTCCCGATCGCCGCCGAAGTAGAGCCCGCCTTCCGGGGTCTCGATGTCGCCATCGCTGACCACGGCCGTGACCAAGACCGTGTCGCCGGTCACGATCGGCGAACTCCACCCGAGGCCTGGGATGTCGGCCACCCAGGCCACGTTGTCCGTCGTGCTCCAACGGTCAGGGAGCCCCTCGGCGTCGTCTACGACGCCTCGCGCGCCGGCCCCTCGAAACTGCGGCCAGTCATCGCGTCCAGCCTGTCCCGCCTGGGCGTCCATGCGCGCCGTCAGGGCCAGCACGCTGGCTAACATCAACACCCATCCGCGTCGTCTCGTTCGCATTACCGTTGCCGATGATGCCCGCCGCATCCGTTGCTGTCCAGGGAAAACGGCGCGTCTCTCTCGACTGGCGACGTCGCGTACACTTGGGGTGTTGTACACGAACAGTGTGACGGAAGACTCACGTGGAGGCACATGAATGGGCGACGCAGGTGAAGGTCTGGTGGACGCGGAAGCACGAATCCAAGAACGCATGGACGAACTCGAACGTGAACGCTCGGCCCGGCACGCGAAGCCGCCCCGCGACCCTGCCGCAGCGAGCCGTGTGGAGTCCTTACGTTTGGCCCGGGTGGACCTCCAGCGCCAAGCCGACGCCGCCACCACGCATCCCAAGCTCAGGGCTGTCCGGGCCCAGGCTCTCGCTGACCTCGACCGCCAGCTCGCCGACGCGCAGGAGGCGCTCGATAAGAAGTCCTAGCGACCGTTGAGGGTCCAGTCGTAATCCAAGAAGCGGACACGGGTCTTGGGACCTGCGATAGCAGCCGCGGCGGCGGGGTCGTCCGTGAGGCGGGCGGCAACGAAGGTCTTCAGCGAACCGCCGTGCCGAGTAAAGTCACTCTCATACCAGTCGAGTAGCTCGGACAGCCACAGCGTACCGTCTTCATACCGGTTCCGCCGCACGTCTCGCAGGAACACCCGCGCGTTGTCCTCAAGCTGGTCGTCCAACCGTGAGGCGACATAGGCCTCAGCACGCAGAGGCGGGCACCCATTGGCCGCACAATTTGCGGCGAAATGAATGCGTGGCTCGTCGAACTGCCCCCTGATCATTCCGTGTTCGATGTCGTCGAGGTGACGCTCTTGCCCCAGCAGTGTAAAGAAACGCTGCTTCCAGGGTGAGGAGAACCACCCCCCGAGATCCTTGATCGAGGTCACCGGATAATTGTCGACGATCAACGTCACGGTGAGCGCGTTGTATGCGTTGATCAGAAACGCCAACCGCTGCGGCTCGGACCAGGTCTCGAACTGCGCCGGTGTGACACGGGTGACCACGTCGACATAACGCGCCAACCCAGACGCATCTGCCTGAATCGCCGCATAGTCAACCACGGTGATGCCGCCATCGTTGGCGACGTGACGCGCGAGGACCTCGGTCCACGCCGTGTGGCCGTGGTCGAACGTCTGGGCGATGGCAACCCCGCTCGACGCCAGAAGCACTGCCACCAACACACTGAGGCGAGTCACAAGGCCGACTCCGAAAACGAGATGTCTCCGAAGTGGGAGACACAGGCCGTTCCACTGTTGTCGGTGTCGGTCATGACGGCCACCCCGGCGACCGTGTCAGCCTCCCGACCGAACAACGCCACATAGTCCGCGCGCACATCCCGACGGTGATGGACCCAGCCATCGTCATCGGTGGCACCGGCTCCTCCCGCCGTCACCGGCTCGACCGGCAGCACCTTGATACGCGCATTTACATGCGAGGTCGGATCGGACGTTCGCGCTGGCACCGACCGAGGCACATAGACGATCGAATCACCCTGAAATCCAGGTCCGAGTCGCTTCAGACGCGAAAACATACCTCCGGTTGGCTCGAAAATCACAAACAGGCGGAGGGGGAAATCGTCGGTCTCAGGGTCGCCCCAGTCCCCCGCGTAGCAGTCAGGGCTCGTCTTCCAGGACCACTGGATGACCGGACGACGTTCCACGTCGATAGAGACTCGCTTGAGAGCGGCGGAGGCGGACACCTGACTGCGAGCCTCGAGGACCACGCGGCCGTTCTGCAACACCAATCCGTACTCCGTCTCCACGGTGATACTGGGAAAACGCATCTGCTCCCACCCCACCGGCATGCCGCCGACCGCGAGATGCGAGAACGGACCAACCAGCAGGCTCGTCGGCTGGGCCATCACCGTGGTGGCCACCACGGCAACGGCGCCCACGCAACAGACGCGAACCAGGGGGATCACGATCGTTGCGCCTCGACTCGATCCATGTCGCTCGCCATGTTCACTCTGACGCGGAGCACAGCCCCGACGGTTCGGGACCATGACGCTCGCCCCGCTATAGAATGCACCGGTGTCAGCCACCGAGTCGCACGCTACCGATCTCTGCGAGTGTACTGCCCGCACCCTCGTCGATCTGATCGGACGTCGGCGTGTGTCGTGTCGAGAGGTGATGACCGCCCATCTGGCTCGAGTCGAGCGTGTCAACCCGATGGTCAACGCCATCGTGACGCTGGCGGCGGACGACGCGCTGTTGGAGGCCGACGCCGCCGACGCCGCGCTGGCGCGTGGTGATGCGGTGGGCCCACTGCACGGCCTCCCGATCGCGCACAAAGACCTCTTTGTCACCGCGGGCTTGCGCACCACGTTCGGTTCCCGGGTGTTCGCCGACCATGTGCCCTCCGAGACGGCCGTCATCGTCGAACGGGAACGTCGGGCCGGCGCCATCACGATCGGCAAGACGAACACGCCGGAGTTCGGAGCCGGGTCCCAGACGTTCAATGAGGTCTTCGGGGCCACACGCAACCCCTTCGACCTCACCAAGACCTGCGGTGGCAGCAGCGGGGGCGCGGCCGTCGCGCTGGCGACCGGCATGGTGCCGATTGCCGATGGCAGCGACCTGGGTGGGTCGCTGCGCAACCCGGCGAGCTTCTGCAACGTGGTCGGCCTACGCCCGACACCGGGGCGCGTGCCCAGCTGGCCAGATGCGACACCGTGGTTCCCCTTCAGTGTCGCCGGGCCCATGGCCAGAACCGTCGGCGACGTCGCCCTGCTGCTCGACGCTATCGCCGGTTCCGATTCGCGGGCCCCGCTGTCCGTGGGCATCCCCGCCGCACCCTGCGCGGACGCGCTCGAACGCGATCTGCGTGACGTGCGGGTAGCCTGGAGCCCGGATCTTGGCGGGCTTCCCGTGGAGCCGGCGGTGACGGCTGTGCTGGAACGCCAACGCGGCGCCTTCGAGGCCCTCGGTTGCTCGGTCGAACACGACTGTCCAGACTTCTCCGGTGCGGACACCGTCTTCATCACATGGCGCGCCTGGGCCTACGACGCCATGTTTGGCGACACGCTGGACAGACACCCCGGGATGCTGAAGGACACCGTGGTGTGGAACATCGAGGCGGGGCGCGCTCTCACCGGCCGCGATCTGGCGGACGCCGAGCGTGCGCGCGCGGCGTTGTACGACCGTGTCCGCCGATTCATGACGGAGTACGAGTTCCTGCTGCTGCCGGTCGCTCAAGTCGTACCATTCGATATCGACCAGCCGTATGTCACCGAGATCAACGGAGAGGCGCTGCCAACGTACCTCGACTGGATGAAGTCCTGCTACCAGATCAGCGTCACCGGCTTGCCCGCCATGTCGGTCCCGTGCGGCCATACGCCAGAGGGTCTCCCGGTCGGGCTACAGATCGTCGGTCGCCCCTTCGACGAACGTGGCGTGCTACAGCTGGCTCATGCGTTCGAGCAGGCCACCGAATGCTGGAGGCGGCGACCGCCTCTGCTCGCGGCGTTGGCGGAACCCTGATCGCTGGGCCCACGCCCGCGGGACCTGGCCCACTATGGCATCCGGTGACTGGAAGTGGTACAACCGCCATCACGACTCGTCATTCCACACGGTTGTCGGCCACCAGCGCGTTGCAGGTGGCGGCGACTGCGGTTATCGGCAGAGAGAGGCACACATGCGCATGACACTCACTCGGTGGCTCAGCGTCATTGGCATCGCGATCCTCATGGCGGTTGGCCTGGCCGTGACGGGGCCAGACGTCACCGCCCAGGTTGCGGCTGATGCCGACGACATCGCGGGCACCGTCCGTGGGACTGGCGGACCAGAAGCCGGGGTCTGGGTCATCGCGGAGACGCACGACCTGGCGACGCTGTTCCGGAAGATCGTGGTGACCGACGGTGCTGGTCGATATGTGGTGCCAGACCTGCCGCCGGCCAACTACAACGTGTGGGTCCGCGGCTATGGCCTGAAGGACTCTGACCCGGTCTCCGGCTCCCCGGGCACCGCCCTCGACCTGCGGGTTGCGCAGGCGGCAAGTCCCCGTGAGGCGGCCCAGGTGTACCCCGCCAACTACTGGTATTCGCTAGTCGAGGTCCCCCCGTCGAGCGCCTTTCCCGGAACGGGAGACGGCGGCAATGGTATTTCGACAGGTATGCAGAACCAGGCGCAGTGGGTCGACGGCCTCAAGCAAGGTTGCCAGCTGTGTCATCAGCTGGGGAACCAGGCGACCCGGGAAGTCTTGAACCCGAGCGAGTTCGACTCAACGGAGGCCGCCTGGGCGCATCGCGTGCAAGCGGGTCAGCGCGGCGCCATGATGAGCGGTGGGCTGCGTCGTTTCGGCGAGGATCGTGTGGTGTCCATGTATGCCGACTGGACCGACCGCATCATGGCTGGTGAGGTCCCTGCGGCCCCGCCGCGTCCGCAGGGACGAGAGCGCGACGTCGTGCTCACCATGTGGGAGTGGGGCGGCCCGACCGGCTATATCCACGATGAGGTCGCGACGGACAAGCGCAACCCCCGCGTCAATGCGGACGGTCCGATTTACGGCGTCGAGTTCGCCAGCGACCACCTGGTGTGGGTAGACCCGAACACGAACGAGGCGCGCCAGGTGAAGATCCCGGTGCGAGACACCCCGGGCGAGGGCGATTTCACCTCGTACATCTCGAACGAGATGCCGGAACCATCGATGTACTGGGGCGACGAAGTCATCTGGGACAACCCGGGGAACCCCCACAATCCGATGATGGATGGGCAAGGTCGGGTGTGGATGACCCATCAAATTCGAGGTCCGGGCAACCCGGCCTGGTGCCAGTCTGGCTCCACCAACCCCTACGCGCAGCACTACCCGCTACGGCGCGCGGCCAGGCACATCGCCTTCTACGACCCGGCGAGTGAAGAGGTCGGCCTGATCGACACCTGTTTCAACACGCATCACCTGCAGTTCGGCCACGAGGACAGCGAGCGCTTGTATCTGAGTTCTGTCGGTCCAGTCATCGGGTGGCTCGACGTGGAGGTGTACGAAGAAACCGGCGACGCGCAGGCGGCCCAGGGCTGGTGCCCGATCATCGTCGACACGAACGGCGACGGCCGGATTGGCGACTGGGTCAGCCGGGCCGACGAGCTGGATCCGACCAAAGACAAGGAACTGGGGCGCGGGTGGTACGGCATCGTGCCAGACCCGACCGAAGACCACGTAGTGTGGGCCGCCTCTGGCGGTGTGCCGGGACAAATCGTGCGCCTGGAGATTGGCGACAATCCCCCTGAGACCTGCATCGCTGAGTACTACCAGCCGCCGTTCGACAACGCGGACGCACCAATTCAGGGCTACTCACCACGCGGCATCGACATCACGACCGACGGCATCATCTGGACCGCGCTCTCAGGGAGTGGCCATATGGCCAGCTTCGACCGAAGCAAATGCGCCGTGCTGAACGGCCCCACGGCGATCGGGCAGCACTGCCCGGAGGGATGGTCGCTCTTTGCCACGCCTGGTCCCCAGATGAAGGGTGTGACCGACCATGGCAGCGCCGACTTTCACTATTACAGCTGGGTCGATCAGCACGACACACTCGGGCTCGGAGATAACGTGCCGATCGCCACCGGCAGCACGTCTGACTCGTTGCTCGCCTTCCTGCCGGAGCAGGAGGAGTATGTGGTCATGCGGGTTCCGTACCCGCTGGGCTTCTACTCGCGCGGCATGGACGGGCGGATCGATGACCCGGATGCCGGATGGAAGGGACGGGCGGTCTGGGCTGACTACGGCACCAACGCTGTGTGGCACAACGAGGGCGGCAAGGGGACGCAGGGTAATTTGGTGAAGTTCCAGGTCCGACCAAATCCACTCGCACACTAGGACTCAGACGGAGCCATCACACGAACCTCGGTGGCGACAGAGCGGGGACGCGGTGCCCCACTCTGTCGCCACGGTCCGCGCAGTGCGGTGAAGCCGCGCAGGTGGGCCGCTCCGTCCCCCATGCCCTCCGGCGCGGGCACCATTCCTGCCGCCCGCTTCGTATCTGGACGACCTGAGAGATAAGATCCCCGCGGGCCGTGCCGCGTGTGAATGAGGCCGTACCGCTCGTCGAGACCCCGCCGCAGACATGACCGACGCCACCCCACAGTTGGAGCCCCCCGACGACGACCTGGCGTTGGTGCTCGTCGGGGGTGGGGCGCGCGCGGCCTATCAGGTCGGGTTTCTCCGTGCGCTGGTCGCCAAACACCCGACGCTGAACCTCCCGATTATCACCGGCACGTCGGCCGGTGCCATCAACGCGACCTATCTCGCTTCCCGGGTGGGCCCACTGAGCGAAGCGGTGGGCGGGCTGGTAGAGCTTTGGCGAAAGCAGCGAGTGGAAGAGGTCTTCCGAGTCGATGGCCTCTCCCTGCTGGGCCTGCTCCTCAGGTGGGGTCTGCGTCTGGTCTCAGGCGGCGGCATTCTGGCACCCGAGGTGCGGGGCCTACTCGACACCGCCCCGCTGCGCCGTTTTCTCGAACGCACGCTGGAACCGACCGCCAACGGTGAATTCGTAGGCATTGCCCGCAATATTGCCGCTCGACGGCTCCGCGCCGTGGCCATCACCACCAGCAGCTACACCACGGGTCAATCGGTGGTCTGGGTGCAAGGCGCCGACATCGAGAATTGGGAACGCGCGAACCGTCGCAGCCGAAAAACCGCCATCACCATCGAGCATGTGATGGCGTCGGCCGCATTGCCACTGTTTTTTCCTGCCATCAAGCTGGGCGACGGCTGGTATGGCGACGGCGGCATCCGGATGCTCGCCCCGTGCTCGCCCGCCATCCATCTCGGCGCACGACGGATCCTGGCCATCTCGAACCGCTGCCGAAGCAGTATGGAGGAGGCAGACCGGCCGGTCATCCGGCAATATCCGCCCCCGGCGCAGATTGCCGGGCAAATGATCCAGTCGATGTTTCTGGACGGTCTAGACCGCGATGCGTTCAACCTGGAGCGATTGAACGGGCTTCTCTCAACGCTGCCTGAGACCGAGCGTCAGGGATTGCGGCCAGTCGACCTGGTCGTCATACGGCCCTCCCGAGACCTGGGACGGCTGGCCGGCGAATTCGAGCCACAACTGCCGTGGCTGTTTCGCCACTTGACCCGCAGTCTGGGGTCGCGTGAAACGGCGAGTCCGGACCTGCTGAGCCTGCTGATGTTCCAGGAAAACTACATTGACCGCCTGATGGAGATCGGCGCCGAAGACGCCGAGACGGAAGGCGACCGGGTCGCCGCGCTGCTCGAGCGACGACCTCAATGAACCGGTACCGATGGGGTGGCCCGGCTAGCGCCGCAACTCGACGCCCTGCGCGAGGAAGCTGACCTCCGTGGCGGTGCCGTCGGCGTGTCGCGTCAGCGCGACACCCTCCGCGATCAGGTGGTCCGCGTCTTTCTTCGAGAACAGATTCGTCTCGAAGACACCCTCAAGCCGAGCATCTGCGCCCTGCGAGTCGGTGGGCATGAAGAACGCGTAGTCCTTGAACGTCACCCGGATGCCGCGGTCGGCACCCTTCGGGGACACCTCCATCCAGCACCCTTTGGCCTGACAGACCTTCTGCACGGCACCTTCCAAGATGACCGTCTGGTCCGTGTACGCGTCCACCGACTGGAGCGCCTCCGCCAGGTCGACCGTCGGAGAGTTGCCCAGTGCGGCACCCCGGGCGATGACAGCATCTTGTGCCGCAGCCAGGGCCGGACCCGATACTGTCAGCGCGCAGACGCCGGCCACACGGAGCGCGACTCCCAAAGCGTGTTGCATACGTGAGTAGGACATTACAAACTCCTGTCTACGATGAGATGTCGCATCATCGTATCAGCTTGCTCGGAACCATGGTGACATCCCACGAGACCGTCGCGTTCAGAGCCATCCCTGCGCTGGCGTCCCTCGTGGCCGCTATGTTGCCGCACGTCAGCGCGGCCCAGCCGGTAGCGCGACTCGCCGTGTCCCTGACACACCCCGCGATCGAGTACGGCACTCGGCCACGAACCGACCGCGTCGCTCAACTCGACGCGCGGTTGCGCGGTGGGACGACGACACTGGATTTCGACCGCCAGCACGGGTATCTCCGGGCGTTGCTTGAGGCGCTCAATGTCCCGGTCGAATCACAGAGCCTGGTGTTCTCGAAGACCAGCCTGCAAGATGGCTTCATCACCCCCCGGACTCCGCGCGCCGTCTACTTCACCGACGACATCTCCGTGGCATGGATTCCAGGGGCGCCAGTCATCGAGATCGCGGCTCACGACCCACGACAGGGGGTCATGTTTTACGTCCTCCGCCAACAGGTCATCCCGGCGCCACCCTTCGAGCGGCCACGGACGTGTCTCGAGTGCCACATTTCGACCACGACACTCGGCGTGCCGGGGCTGGCCGTGGGCAGCACAGTCGTCGACGACACAGGGGTCCCGTTCACGGCGATCCCGGTCGATCACCGCACCGCCATCGACCAGCGATGGGGCGGCTGGTATGTCACGGGCGACACGGGGGAGGGCCCGCATGTCGGCAACACGGTGGCGACGGACCGCACCAACCCAATCCTGGAGGTCGCGCCCCACAATCTGAATCTGCCGACGGCCGACGGCCGCATCGATGCTGACAAATACCTCACCCCCTACAGCGACGTCGCAGCGCTGATGGTGCTCGAGCATCAGACCCACATGACGAACCTGCTCACCCTGGCCGGGTGGCAATTCCGCGTCGCGGCGGAGGACGGCCGTGACCCTGGACTCGCTGGCACTGTCGACGCGCTCGTGGACTACATGCTCTTCGTCGACGAGGCGCACATGGACGACGCGATTCGGGGTTCGGCCGGTTTCGAGGCGGAGTTCGAGCAGCGCGGCCCCTTCGACGCTGCCGGCCGAACCCTGCGGGCACTCGATCTCACGGCACGGACCTTCCGATATCCGTGCAGCTACATGATCTACAGCGCCGCCTTTGACGCGCTCCCGGAGCAGGCCCGCGACGCGATCTACGCGCGGTTGTGGCAGGTGCTCTCCGGCGCGGATACGCAGACGCGCTACGCCCGCCTCTCGCTCGACGACCGGCAGGCGGTGGTGGAGATACTGAGAGAGACCAAACCCGGATTGCCCCGCTACTTCGAGTCGCCTCCGCGGTAGACCGCGTTCCGCCGACCAGGTTCGATCCGTCTTCTGGTCCACACGGCCCGACTGCCGTCGTTCACCCCGCATGGCCGCGGCCCTCCAGCCTCCCGCGGCGACTCGTCGGCCGAGGTTGGAACCTGAGACGTGCTGAATCCGTTATCTAGACAGACGAACCATATCGGCCGGGCGGATCCACTCGAGACTGGAGGGACACAGTGCACGTATTGACTGGATTGCGGGTAGCGGCGGTGCTCACAGCGACGACAATGACGACCGGCTGCCTGCTCGGCTTCGCCAGCGTGGAGGGCTCTGGCAACATCGTGACGCTACGGCCTGATCTCGCCGGGTTCACAGAGGTGTCGGCGGGCAGCGGGGCTCGGACGCGCATCGTCGCCGGCGACGACTACTCCGTCGTGGTCCGGATTGACGACAACTTGCAGGATGACGTCCGGGTCGAGGTCGAAGACGGCCGGCTGCACATCGGGATGCGGTCGATGTTCAACTACCGGAACCGCCACTTCGAAGTCGACGTCACGCTGCCGGATCTCGCCGCGGTGTCTGTGAGTGGCGGGGCCCGGGCGGTGCTGTCCGGGTTCGACCTCGACCATGCGATGGATGCCCGTGTGTCTGGTGGTGCCAGGCTCGCGGGCGCGCTGGACGCAGCCCGCCTCTCCATGACCGCGTCAGGCGGTGCCCGCGCCGAGCTGGCCGGCACCGCGGAGTCGGTCACCGTACGTGGGAGCGGCGGCAGCCGTACCGACCTGTCGTCCTTCACGGCTGCGTCGGTGGACGTATCGCTCAGCGGCGGGAGCCGTGCCGATGTGTACGCAACGCAGGTACTCACGGGCGGCGTCAACGGTGGCGCCAGAGTGACCTACGACGGCGCGCCGGTCACCATCGATGTCGGGCGGAGCGGCGACGGCCGGGTCAGCGCTAGAAAATAGCCAGCGCGTTTACCGGAGACCCCGTGCCCGTTTCCACCGCGAGCGGCGCGGCGACGAGCATGAATTCCCATCGATTCTGGGCCGCAGCGGTTTCCGCCAGCGCCTCGAGGTCCTGGTTGTCGAACAGATCCACCCCCATGGCGACGATCGTGAGTTGGTGCACCGGCAGTGGTACTCCCTCGATCTGCGATGGCACGACGTCGGCAGCCACGTCGCTCCCCAGGAACGACACGTCTCGGGCTTTGACCCATGGCATCGTCGACGCGTGCAAGCCGGCCGCGCCCTGCGAGACATTCCACGGACCCAGCTCGGCCCGGCGGGCCCACCGCCCGGTGCGGATGAAGATGGCATCGCCGGGTCGCACCGTGACGCCCGCCATCTCTTCCCAGGCCTCGAGATCCTCCTGGTAAATCGGTGTCCCCGGTTCCAGGTAGTCCACCCCCTTCAGCCGTGGAATGTCGAACAGGATGCCACGCGTGACCACGCCCCCGTGCAAGTTGATGATCGACGCGTTCGAACATCCCGCCTCGGTGACCGTGTCCTGCGACACGCCGTTGTACATCTGCCCCTTGTAGAAAATGTGGCAGAGCGAGTCGAGATGGCTGTGCGAGTAGCCGTGGTAGCTGATGGTGTAGCTGTCACTCACGCTCGCGTAGAAGGCGGGCTCCGCGGTCGCTTCCGGCACATTCAAGATGCGACGCTGAAACGGTGACGAGACGTCGGCCGCCTCCTCGGTCAGCAAGGGGTGCTCAAGTGACACGGTAATCCCCTCCGTGGCCAGCGCGATCGCTTCCAGACGCTTGGCGGGGGTGATGAGATTCGCCGCCCCGAGCTGGTCGTCCGCGCCCCAGCGCCCCCAATTTGACAACTCCTCCATCAGCCGCTCGACGTCAGCCAGGTCGAGATCGTGCGACTCGGGCGGCACGACAGGCGGGGTATAGCTCGGCGCCGCCGGGGCCGACGGTTCCGTCGTCACCACCGGCGCCGCCGCCGAGGGGGCGCACGTGACGCAGGCCAGGGCCAATCCCGTAAGAGCTCCACGAAAGCACCGACGTCGTTGCATCACATACCTCTTCAGACATCCCCGGCAGCGAACGCCGCGGCGGGACGATTTCCAGAGCCGGGTCAATGACCGAGCTAAAACTCAAGCAGTGCGGTACGATAACAGGTTCTCACGGAGCCGCGTCACCCTATCGATATCAAGGACTGCTATGTCATCTGCCAAGATCATCTGGACCAAAATCGACGAAGCGCCCGCCCTGGCCACCTATTCGCTCCTGCCGATTGTGCAGGCCTTCGCCAGCAGCGCCGGCGTCGCAATCGAAACCCGCGACATCTCACTTTCCGGACGGCTGATCGCGACGTTCCCTGAGCGGCTGACCGAAGCCCAGCGCATGCCTGACGCGCTGTCATCACTGGGCGACCTGGCGAAGACCCCGGAGGCCAACATCGTCAAGCTCCCAAACATCAGCGCCTCCATTCCCCAACTCCAGGCGGCCATCAAGGAGTTGCAGGCGCAGGGATACGACATTCCGGACTATCCAGAAGCGCCCACGAATGACGAGGAACGGGCGCTCAGGACACGCTTCGCCAAGGTGCTCGGCTCTGCCGTGAACCCGGTGCTCCGCGAAGGCAATTCAGACCGCCGCGCGGCGACGTCGGTCAAACGGTTCGCGCAGAAAAACCCGCACCGCATGATGCGAGACTGGCCCGCTGAGGGCTCACGCACCCGGGTCGCGCATATGCAGGACAAGGATTTCTTTGGCAGCGAGCGCTCCGCGACGATGGAGGCGGCCACCAACGTCAGAATCGAGTCCGTTGCCGCCGACGGCACGACCACCGTGCTCAAGGAGGAGGTCGGGCTCCTTGCCGGCGAAGTCATCGACACGGCAGTCATGAACGTGGCGGCGCTCCGGGCCTTTTACTCGCGCACCATCAAAGAGGCGCACGAAGAGGGGGCGCTGCTCTCGCTCCACCTGAAGGCCACCATGATGAAGGTGTCCGACCCGGTCATGTTCGGCCACTGCGTGGCGGTGTATTTCGCCGCCGCCCTGGACAAGCACGCGGAGACGCTCCGGACCGTCGGTGCCAACGTGAACAACGGGCTGGCGGGCGTGCTCGACAAGTTGTCTCTGCTGCCGCCGGACACGAAGGCCGAGGTCGAAGCGGACATCGCAGCGGTGTATCCGACTCGCCCGGCCCTCGCGATGGTCGATTCCCGCAAGGGCATCACGAACCTCCACGTGCCGAACGACGTCATCATCGACGCCTCCATGCCGAATGTCGTGCGTGACGGCGGCCGCATGTGGAATAGCAACGACGAACTACAGGACGTCATCGCGATGGTGCCGGACCGCTGTTACGCCACGATGTATCAGGCCATCATCGAAGACTGCCAGACCCATGGTCAGTTCGACCCGTCCACGATGGGCAGTGTGTCAAACGTCGGGCTCATGGCGCGAAAAGCGGAAGAATACGGCTCACACGACAAGACGTTTCTGGCGTCAGGCGCCGGAACGATCAGGGTTCTTGATGCCGCCGTCGGGACGACGCTGCTTGAGCAGGCCGTCGAGACGGACGACATTTTCCGCATGTGCCAGACCAAGGACGAACCGATTCGCGACTGGGTCAAGTTGGCCGTCACCCGCGCACGGGCATCAGGCGCGCCAGCGCTGTTCTGGCTCGACGCCAACCGGGCCCACGATGCCGTGCTGATTGGCAAGGTCGGCGCCTATCTCCCTGACCACGACACCACCGGCCTGGATATCCGGATCTTGGCGCCCGTCGACGCGATGCGCGTGTCGCTCGAACGAATCCGTCAAGGTGAGGACACGATTGCGGTGACCGGCAACGTGCTGCGGGACTATCTGACCGACCTGTTCCCCATTCTCGAGCTCGGCACCAGCGCGCGGATGCTCTCGATCGTCCCCCTCCTCAACGGCGGCGGTCTCTTTGAGACGGGGGCCGGCGGTTCAGCGCCCAAGCATGTGCAGCAGTTGCTCAAGGAAGGCCATCTGCGGTGGGATTCGCTCGGCGAATATTGTGCGCTCGTCCCCGCGCTCGAACTGATCGCCAGGCAGACCAACAACGCCAAAGCGACGCTGCTGGCGGAGACACTCGACCAGGCCATCGGGAGCTACCTCGAGCACGCCCGCTATCCCTCGCGAAAGGTGCATGAGATCGACAATCGCGGTAGCACCTTCTATCTCGCCCTGTACTGGGCCCAGGCGTTGGCGACCCAAGATGGGGATCAGGCGCTCAAGACCAGATTCACCGCGGTGGCCGAGGCGCTTGCGGCGAGCGAGCATCAGATCACGACGGAACTGCTGGCGGCGCAGGGCCAGCCGGTCGACATCGGCGGATACTACCGGCCGGATGCTGACCGGGCAGAGCACACGATGCGGCCCAGCGCGACACTCAATGCCATTGTCGACAATGTGTAGCCTGGGACGGGCCTCGGGGTCGCCTCGGCGGCCCGCCCAGCCAGAGGGTCGGTGCCCGGCAGCCGTGCACCTACTCGATGAATCGGACCTCGAACATCGTGGGCCACAGCTTGCCGGTCAGGTAGAACGTCCCCGCTGTCGGGTCGTAGGCAATGCCGTTGAGATAATCGGTGCCGCGACGCGCCTCGTCGGAGAGGAGTCCGGAGGCATCGATGTAGTCGGTGACCCGTCCCGTCGCCGGGTCAATTCGTACCAAAAAATTCCGGGTATGCACGTTGGCATACACCGCGCCGTCCACGCACTCGAGTTCATTCAGATTGCGCAGCGGCTGTCCGCGAAGACGGACCGTCTGATGGCCGATCACGTCGAAGGTCATCGGGTCCCGACGTAGCACAGCCCCCATCCTTCGCCGTCATAGCGACAGGTTTCACCACGGGCTGCTAGGGGGCAGTAATGAGACGGCGCAGATACGCGACGCCCTCGCTCGCCGGGCCGACGACCGGAGCCGCATGGGCGTCCGCACTGGCGGGAAGAATCCGCTCCATCGAAAATTGCGCAAAGATGATCGCGGTGTTAGCGTCGATATCCCCGACCGCCTCGAGGACCAAGGTGTCGTGCCGGGCCGGATCCCCACCGGTCAACGCATCCAACGCCCCGGTCACCGGGTGATTGGAGAGGTCCACCGACACACCGCGCTGGCTCGCCTCGACGTCAATCGCTTCTGACAGCAACACGGCCGAGTCGGGCGTCGTGGAGAGGACGTGCAACGGCTGCTCGCGGCCGAGATCGAGCGCCCGCTCGATGATGCCGTCGAACGAGGTGGCGACCGGGATCGTCACGCTATTCCGCGCCGCAATCGCCGCCTCACCGAAGAACGACCCGGTCACGATGAGGGCTTCGGTCCCGGTCGTGGCGCTGTATTGGATCAGCCGGTCGATCCGCGCCGCCAGCTCGTCGTCATCGGCGGTGCCGGCGTTCCGGTCGAGGTACAGCGAGCCGTCCAGCAGATGGGCAACATCCGCCTCCGGCCACACGCGGTCGAACGCGTCCTGAGTCGTCGGGATCGCATTCGCCAGCGCGTGGAGGGCGCCAATCCGATAACGCCGTTGGATCATGGCAAGACCGCCCGCAGCCTACTCGTTCGACTTCTCGATAGCCCGGGCGCCGCTCAGCGTGCCTTCCATCCCGTAGTTGCCTTCATGGCAGGCATACTCGAACATCGGGAGTTCGCTGCTACGCATCGGCAGCTCGACGGTCCACGGCGCTGTCCAGGTCGTCGGGTCCGTGACGGTGAAGGTGTAGACGAGCGTGTCCTCGTCCTGGCGCTGGATCCGTTCGACCAGGTGCAGGTTGTCGCTGGAGCTACGAAAGCTGGTTTCACGCAAGAAATTCTTGGTCTCCACGACCAGCGTGTCGCCCTCCCAGTGACCGCGTGAGACGCCGGTCCACATCGGCACCGCGCCATGGTCACTGCCGTCGAGCGGGATAATCCGAGCGTTATGCACCATCTCGTTCAACAACACGACATAGTCGGCGTTCTGGAAAATCTGAACGTTCATGTTGTACGCGGCCGGCAACATGGGCGGGCCGGAATTGAACCCGGTGATGCATCGCTCGCCGAGCGGGCGGTCCTCTGGTCCTTCGGTCGCCCGCTGATTGATTCGCACGCGCTCGGCCACCCGGGCGGCACCGTCGGGGGTCAAGTCCGGTATCAGCCCAGTCGGCGGGTCGATGACCAATGAGGTCCGGCGAGTCTCGACAACCGCCGTTCCGCGATCCCACCAGAAGTCGTTGTACGCAAGAGCCAGGTCCAGGGTCTCGCTGGTGCCATTCACCTGCCCACGCTCGGTCGTCTCCTGCTTCTTCGCCTCACGGTTGAGGTCGGCGTTGCTGGACCGCACCTTCTCGGCCGCATAGGCGGCCACTTCTTCCCCGGTCAGGAAGGCTTTGTCGGCCAGCTCGGCCGGGCGTTCCAGCGGCGTGACGGTCCGAAAGTCCCAGACTCCGGTCAGATCCGGCTGACCGTCCGCGGTTCTCGGCGACGCGGTGCCGCTACTCGACTGGGCGGTGGCGGTGGAGCACAGCAGCGCAGACGCGGCACAGCAGGCAAGAATCGTGCGTGGTCGGATGATCATGGTCTAAACCTCACTCAATATGTAGGAGCTGATCGTACCACGAGCCCGCGTTTTGCACACGCGGAGCGGTCGCTCCTGTGCGGCTACTGGTAGTCGACGGCCGCGAGCGACAGGCGCACCACCTCTTCGTCGTTGCGGACAATGACATGACGGTTGGCGAACGCGGGGTGCGCCCATAGCACCGGACGGTCTCGGTAGCGACCTGATATGCCCCCCTGGTCCGGCCGGAGCGCGCCGGCGCGCTACCATAGCGTCAATGGCCGCTTTCTCCGTGCTCGATCTGTCTCCCATCCCTGAAGGGGGTGACGCCGCGGTCGCCCTGCGCAACTCTGCGGATCTGGCTAGGCACGCCGAGCAATGCGGGTATCGGCGCTTCTGGCTCGCCGAGCATCACAACATGCCCGGGATCGCCAGCGCCGCTACCGCGGTGGTCATTGGTCACGTCGCGGCCGCCACATCGACGATTCGGGTGGGCGCGGGCGGCATCATGCTGCCGAACCACGCGCCCCTCGTGATCGCGGAGCAGTTCGGCACGCTGGCGACGTTGTTCCCTGGACGTATTGACCTCGGCCTGGGACGCGCGCCGGGCACGGATCAGCAGACCAGTCAGGCGCTGCGGCGCACTCTGGATGGCGACGTCAATGCGTTCCCGCGCGATGTCGTCGAACTCCAACGTTACTTCGCCGCGGTGGAGCCGGGGCAACGCGTGCGTGCCGTGCCCGGTGCCGGCCTCGAGGTGCCTATCTGGATTCTCGGTTCCAGCTTGTTTGGCGCACAGCTGGCGGCGGCGTTGGGTCTCCCGTACGCGTTCGCCTCACACTTTGCGCCCGCCGCACTCATGCCGGCCCTCGAGACCTATCGCTCGCAGTTCACACCGTCGGCCCAATTGGCCGAACCGTATGCAATGGCCGGGCTCAATGTCTTCGCGGCCGAGACCGCGGAGGAGGCCAGGTTCCTGCGCACCTCGGTGCAGCAGTCCATCTTGCAGCTGCGGCGTGGCGCCCCCTGCCCGCTGCCCCCTCCAGTCCCTGACTTCGAGGAAGGCCTGTCGGCGGCTGAACGGCAGATGCTGGATCAGATGCAGTCGTGCTCCGTGGTGGGTGGCCCCGACACCATAGGCAGGGGCGTCGCCGACTTCGTCGAACAGACAGGTGTGGACGAGGTCATGATCACGGCCCACATCTTCGATCACGACGCCCGGGTGCGCTCGCTCCAGATCACGGCGGAGCAGTTGATGCTCGCTCCCGCGTGACGGGCCGTCTGGGCTGTCCAGAGACGCCTCACTCTGATCTGATCAACGCCTGGGCGGCATTCGCTCCATCCAAGGCGGCGCTCATAATGCCCCCGGCATACCCCGCCCCCTCGCCCACCGGGTACAGGTTCGTGAAGCCAATCGCGCGATAGGTGACGCGGTCACGGGGAATGCGAACCGGACCAGAGCTGCGCGACTCGAGGCCGACCAGCAACCCTGCGTCGCTCGCGAAGCCAGGGAGGCGCCGTTCAAACGAGATCAGGGCGCGCGCGATGGCCCGTCTGGCCAGCTCGGGCAGGAGCTTGTCGAGGCGCCCGGGGACGATGCCGAAAGGCCACGTCGAGCGCCGCGCGGCGCCGGCCTTCGCCGACGGCCGGTCGCGGCCGGCCAGGAAGTCCGCGGCCGTCTGAGCCGGCGCTGTGTAGTCACTCCCTCCGGCCTCAAAAAAACGCTGCTCAAGCGTGCGTTGGAACGCCACGCCGTCAAAGGCACCGTGGCCGAACTCGCGCGGGCCAAGCGTGGTGACCACCGCGGCGCTGGCCCAGGGCGACGAGTGCCTGGAGTTACTCATGCCATTGGTGCACAGGAGCCCAGGCTCGTTGATGGACGCCACGATGCGGCCACCAGGGCACATGCAGAATGAGTAGCCGGCCGGAAGACCGTCACCAGCCTTGCACAGCAGGTTGTAGCTGGCTGCCCCGAGTTGCACCGCGGCGGCGCCATAACGACCGCGATCGATCAGCTCCTGGGGATGCTCGATGCGCAGACCGAGTTGGAACGGCTTTGGCTCGAACGGCACACCCTGGTCCGCCAAATGGGCCCACGTATCGCGCGCGCTATGCCCCACGGCGAGCACCAGCGCGTCACAGCCGACCTCACCGGCGCTGGTCGCGACCGCCGTCACCTGGCCCGCGCCGAGCATGAGCGACTCGACCCGCGTGTCGAACCGGAAGACGACGCCCAGCGCCTCGAGCCGTCGCCTGAACGCGGGCAAGATGCGGTGCAGCCGGTCGGTACCAATATGCGCCAGACTGTCGTATGCGATGGCGGCAGGGGCGCCGCACGCGATGAGTTCCTCAAGCAGCGGCACCTCAAGCGGATCATCCACCCGTGTATAGATCTTGCCGTCCGAATAGGTCCCCGCCCCCCCTTCGCCGAAGAGCAGGTTGCGCTCCGGATCGACCTCGCGCGAGCGGTGGAACCGGGCCACCGCGCGGCTCCGCTCACGCACCGCCGGGCCGCGCTCGAGCAATGTCACCTGCGCACCGTTGCGAGCGAGCACAAGCGCGGCGAACAGCCCCGCCGGTCCAGCCCCGACGACAACGACTCGCGACGCGTCGCCGCGACGGCGACCGAGCACCTCGATCGATCCCATCTCCGGGGCCAGTCGCGCCCGCCCCGCCTTCTCGGCCCGGGCCAACGCACCCGTGCGACGCCCAGCCTCCATCACGACGTCCACGTGGCAGACGAAACGTAGCCGCCGGGCCCCGCCGCGCTGACGCATGTCCAGTGCCTTGCGAGCGATGCGAAAGCCCCGCAACTCCTCAACGTCGAGACCAACGAGTTGCGCCGCGTGCTCTCGCAGCCGTTGCTCCGGTTCGTCGAGGGCCAGTTCCAGCCCCAGCAGGCGCCAGGTGGCTGACGGCAACCGTTCGCTCATATCCACCTATCTCTGGGCATCCCGCTCTCAAGCCGTAACCGTGATAGATCTTGCGTGCCGACCTGCGGTCTGCCGTGCGGGTACTCGCCAAGAACCCCAGGGCTCGGTGCTCGTGATCGGCACCATGGCGCGCGGCATCGCGGCGACGACCGCAGTCTACAGTGTCATCGACGGGGTCATGGTTCGCCCGCTTCCGTTTCCGGCAGGCGATCGGTTCGCCCAGTTCCTCCGACCTCGCACCGACGGGAAGGGCGGAGCCGGTCAACACCGGAGCGGGGTCGTAGGAACACCTTCAGGAGGTCACACATGCGCAACGTTGTCATCGCCATATTCTTGATTGCGGCGGCCAGCTTCCCAGCCGGGGCTCAGGAGTCCGGGGCGCCGCCGGCCATCTACAAGCCAGGGGCCGACATCATCGCCGAGCTGGACCGCGCGGCGGCCACGTCAGCCTCCGCCGGCGGGTGGTCGGTGAGCGTGTCGCCCGGGGTTTCGGTACGCCGCCGGAGCAGCGCCGTCCCGCAGTTCGCGATCGTGCATCCGTTCAGCGTCGAGATCTACCGCATTCTGGAAGGGAGTGGGACCCTCGTGACCGGTGGTTTCCTCGAGCTCCCGCTGGCCGAGTCCACGAATCCCAACCTCATCCGAACCGAACGGGGCATCCGCGATGGATTGGCTCGACAGGTTCGGGAGGGCGACATCCTGGTGCTACAACCAGGCACACCGCACTGGTTCCGATCGATCGACGGTGACTCGCTGACCTATATGGAGTCCCGCATCCAGATCACCACGCACCCGGTGCAGTTCCAGCCGTAGGTAGTCACCGTCGCGCTTGCGCCGGTGGTCAAGCCGCTCACTCGAATCAAGAATCCGTTGAACGCCATCTCAGTCTGTCCTCCACCACGCCAAAGGGGACGGCGGAGCTGTGCCCCGTCGTCCCCTTGCCAAGCCACGCTACACGGGTCTTCTACGCCAGGGCGGTGTCAAACAACGCCAGCAGCCGACTCCAAGCCCGTTCCGCCGACGCCTCGTGATACACCGCCGAATCCGGCGGGCACCAGCCGTGAATGGTCCCATCGTAGACTTCGATCTCTGCCGGGAGACTTGCGGCCGCATACGCCTCGCGCAAGGTGTCCTTCACCTCCGGGTTCCCCTCGTCGTCATTGGCCGCCACACAGTGCAGCATGTGGGCTGTGGTGTCGGGTATGAGCAGGTGGGGGCTGTCCGGCGCATCTGTCGCCAGTCCTCCGCCATGGAAGGTGCCGCCGGCACCCATCCGCTCGGGCACGGCAGCCACGGTGCGCATGACCATCGGGCCGCCCATGCAGTATCCCGTGGTGCCAATCTTTCGACCGGTGTCCACCGCGGACTGCTGATCCAGGAACGCCACGAATGCTCGCGCGTCGGCAAAATGGGTCTCTGGCGTCAGCGTCTGCATTAACCCGATGACCTTCTCCCGCACCTCAGGCTGGCCGAACAGCGCACCATCAGGCACCACGGGCGACCGCTCGTTGCGGTAGAACGGATTGGCCACCAGGACCGAATAGCCGGACTCGGCCAAGCGCTTGCCCATCGCCCGGAACGCGGGACGGAGTCCCAGGATGTCCGGCCAGATGATGACGCCCGGATGTTGCCCCGCCGCGGGATGGACGAAGTAGCAGTCCGCCACGCCGTCCGGAGTCGTCACGTCGACGTCCGTCTCCGTCACTGCCTGCGCGTTGGCGACCTTGGGCAACATCATCGCCACGCCAACCGCGGCGGCCCCCTTACCAAATTCACGCCGGGTCATACCTGAACGTCGCAGGTACTCGTCGACATCTGCTTGAGTATCGTTGTCACACATGATGGTGTTCTCCTGGGATTAGGGGTGCGTCTCTGGCTTCGCTGTCATCAGTCCACCAGCGGTATCGTTAGAGTTCACGCCGTCGGCGGTTGGGCGTCCCGGTCGGTCCCGTGGAACCGGACGGGCGTCAGCACACACCCGTCCCATGGGCTCGGCTTCCGCGCCGTGGTGATCCGCGCGACACGCATGCACGCATGATACGGCGCAGACGGATGATCCGCACGCAGTTTTGACTGCGCTCGACACTCATCGCACGCGCGAGGTCAGCCCGCAGCCTGAAGAACCGCACGTTCCTCCGGGCGCCTCGTCCGGATTCGTTCGATGCCCAGGTCCCCCGGAAGACCGTCCCCAGGTAGAAGTAGAGCCCGTCGATCTCGTCGCTCCACGGATCTCGGACGAGATCGAGGGACGTGTCACCGTCGTGGTTCTGTATGTCCGTGGCGGCTCCCGCGGTCAACCGGCGCCTGCCTGATATGCTAGCCATCTGACCGCAGAAAGGGACGAACCTCGACATGGTGGGACTCATCATCAACGTACTCGTGATGGCCGGGTTGCTCTACGGCCTGGCGTCGGTCCTCCCCGGGGTCCGAATCAAGTCGTTCGGCACGGCAGTAATCGTGGCGCTTGTGTACGGCCTCCTGAACTACTTCCTGTTCTGGCTGATCGCGCTGGTCGCGTTCATCCCGATGCTGTTGAGTTTCGGGCTGTTCGGACTGGTGATCAACGCACTCCTCCTGTGGCTGACGGACAAGCTCGTCGAAGACTTCGAGATTACGTCGCTCTCCATGACGGCGCTGATGGCCCTGTTGCTGACGCTCGGCAAATTCGCGCTGGGCGCACTGCTCTGAACGCGATGACCGTCCGCCGGTGACAGACGCTCGCGCATCCGGTCCGACCAGGCCCGCCAACGGCCCATCACCGGCCGCCCCAGATCCGAGACGTCCCGCGATGTCCCGCGGGTCCTCGGTCTAGCAGGCTGCGGAAAAACGGCCATAGACCAGCGATCGTATGAGCATCATAGGAGCGACAGCCGTTCGGCGGCGGCGTGACGGCGTGGGCTCCGTGGGTCCACGGCGCACGCGCGGCCGAGCCGGGGTGCGCTCAGGGACACGTCGCCCCCAAGTTCCGCAAGCGGACGAGGTTATACACCGTGGCCGCAAAGGTGACGGTCCAATCCACGCGCTCGACGCCGCGATGGCGGAGCGTGTGCAGGCCGCCGACGGTCTTCATCCACCCAAAGACCTGTTCGACGAGCTTCCGTTTCCGGCCACTCACCGCATAGCCCGGATGCCGCGTCGTCCGGCCATCGATCGCACTCCACCGGGCCTTCTGGGCGACATGCGGGGTGACGTCCAGGCCACGGACCGCCGCCACGAAACTGGCCACGTCGTAGCCTTTGTCGGCGCCGACGGTGCTGCCGGGGGGCGCGCTGGCCTCCAGCAAGATCACCGCCGCCTCGCGTTCGGCCGTCCCCGTCGCATGGGTCACACACACATTGGCGACGAGCCCGTCCCGGTTGTCCAGCAGCACGTGGCCCAGATACGCCAACTTGGCTTCCTTGCCTTTCCCCTTCTTATGCAGCATCGCCTCACCATCGGTCGTCGACTGATGGGTATCATTCCGCCGCGACTCGCCGTGGAAGTTCACCGTGGGATTCCCCGGGTCGTCGGGCGGCTCGCCGGGCGCTGCGTCCACACGCTGGAAGCTCTTCAGGCTGGCCCAGGCTTCCAGTTGGGTCCCGTCCACCGTGAAGTGCTCGTCCGAGAGCAGCCCGGCCGTCCGGGTCTGGGCGCGCACCGCGTCGAAGAACGCGGCCGCCACCTCGCCGGCCAGCAGCCGGTCCCGATTCTTCGTAAACGTCGTCGGATGCCAGACGGCGTCGTCCATGTTCAACCCGACGAACCAGCGGAACAGGAGGTTGTAGTTGAGCTCCTCCATCAGCAGCCGCTCGCTCCGGACCGTGTACAGCACCTGCAACACCAAGGCGCGCAGCAACTGCTCCGGGGGGATCGACGGCCGGCCGGTCTTGGCGTACAACCCGGCGAAGCGCGGGGACAACGAGCGCAACGCCTCGTCCGTCAGCGCCCGGATCGCCCGGAGGGGATGGTCCGCCGGCACGCGTTGCTCCGGCGACACGTAACTAAACAGGTGGCTCGTCTGCTCGTCGTCTCCACGCATGTCGTCGCTCCCTTCAGCACGGTCGGGAGCATCGTAGTACGACGCGATCGATCTGTCGATCCCTGGATGGGGAGTTTTTCAGCAGCCTGCTAGAAGGAGAGACGACTGAAACTTCTTGAGCAAGTCCGACCGGGCGAACGTCGGCTGACCTATGTGGCGGCCGGGGTCCTGGGCGGCATCATGGCGGCTCACGCCCTGCTCGAGACCGCCCGCGACGCGTTGTTCCTGGCTCGGCTCCCGCCCTCGCGGCTGGCCTGGGTCTACCTGGCCATCGCCGTCGTGAGCCTGGGACTCTTTGTCCTCCAAGAGCGGAGCGGGGCACGCAGTGGACGGACCGCACTGGCCACCTGGCTGGTCGGGTCTGCGGCTGTCGACGTGCTGCTGTGGGCCCTGATCGCGCAACCGGCCACATGGACGCTATATCTGCTGTACACCTGGTCTGGCGTGTTCGCCAGCCTGGTGGTCGTACGTTTCTGGACGCTGCTTGGCGACCTGTTCAGCATTGGCCAGGCCAAACGCGTCTTTGCCTTGATCGGGGCCGGTGGCGGCGCAGGCGCCATTGGCGGGTCACTTCTCGCCCGCGCGCTCACTGACTATGTTGACGCGCGCCACCTCCTGCTGTCGTCCACCGTGGTGCTGATCGCCACCGCCCTCGCGACCCGCTTTCTTCTGCCCCGACGCAAGTCCACGCCGACGGCGGAGCGGCGCCTGGAGACGGTCGACCTGCGGTGGCCGCTACAAGCCGTGTGGATGCGCCCGTACCTCCGGCGTGTCGCCGGCATCGTGTTGCTCTCGGCCGTGACGCTCACGTTGGTGGACTTTCTGTTCAAGAGCGCCGTGGCCACGGCCGTCCCGGCCGACCAACTTGGCTCATTCTTCGCCACCACGTATGTCGTGCTGAACGCGCTGTCGCTGGCCGCACAGTTCTTCGTGGTCTCGTGGGTGATCCGACGCCTGAGCGTGAACCGCGTGCTCTCGGTGCTCCCGGCCCTGGTGGTGTCGGCCACGGTCGGAGTCGTGCTCGGGGGCGGCCTGCTCGCTGCCCTCGCACTCAAAGGTTGCGACGGCGTACTCCGTCATTCGCTCCACCGCACAGCCCTTGAGGTGCTGTATGTCCCCCTGACCGGCGACCTGCGCGCGCGTGTCAAGGGCTTCATCGACGTACTGGGCCAGCGCGGCGGACAAGCGGCGGCATCGGTGTTCATCCTTCTCGCGACGGCGTTCACCGACAGTCTCACGCTCTTTGGCGTCGCCGTGATTCTGCTGGGCCTCAGCTGGATTCGCGTCGCCTCGACGCTGGAGGCCCACTATCTCGACCTGTTTCGGGAGGCGCTGAGTGGGGTCGCGATGCGAACGCGGCTCGATTTCCCAGACATGGACCTCGCGTCGCTCGAGACCTTGCTTACCCATCTCAACAGCGCCGACGACTCCGAGGTCATCGCCGCGCTCGACATGTTCGCCGAGCAGGAGCGCAGTCACCTCATCCCTGCGCTCGTGCTGTATCACCCGTCCGACGCTGTGGTGCTTCGCGCACTCGAGCTGTTCACCGTGTCAGGGCGACAGGACTTCTTGGCCATTCTGGGACGACTGCTGGAGCACGACGCACCAGCGGTCCGCGCGGCGGCGCTGCGCGCGCACGCGTGGGCGTTTGGACCGCGGCAAGAGCTGTATGTGCGTTTCGCCGACGATCCGTCTCCGATCGTCTGCGCCACCGCGCGTGTCGGACTGGTCTCCTATGGCGCCGGGGAGCCCGCGCAGCAGGCCCGTGCGGCAATCGACACGTTCCGCCGAATCAGGGACCCACGACGAACGTCTGGCTCTGGCGCGCGCTATTCGGTACAGCCCCGGCGCCGTGTATGGCGACGTGCTTCAACGGCTGGCGGACACGCACGAAATGGATACGCGTATCGCCGTCATTCAGGCGATGCGGGAAAATATTGAGCGCGCGGTTCATTTCCCGTGCTTGTGCCGATGCTCCCGATTCGGGCCCTGCGCAAAGAGGCGCGCGCCACCCTGGTCGCTATCGGCACCGAATCGCTGACCCAACTGGATGCCATCCTCGGCGCCCCCGGAGACCGACCCCCGATGTGCGACTGCATGTCCCACGGACGATCGGATTCTTCCCGCCGCGAGCGGCCGCCGAAGTGCTCCTGCGACACCTCGAGTCGGCGGACGAGGGCACGATCACGTACCCGCATCCTCCGTGCGATCCGGCCGGTGCCCGCGCGGCCGATCCCCAACTGCCCGCTCCGACGGGGCTGTGCTTGGCCGTCGGCTCGAGCGGATCTTGGCCGAGACGTTTCGCTTGCTCGACCGCCCGCCTCACCCTGGAGACGGACCCCGCCCAGCTCGGCCCGGCACCCCCGGTCCAAACATGCCGGTCCGCGACCTGTTGATGGATCTGCTCAGACACCGGCAGGCGCTCGCGACCGAGCGGCTGTTTCGGCTGGTGGGCCTGCTGTACCCGAGCGAGGGACGCGCGCAGTCTGTACCGAGGGGTCCACGACGCCAGTCCCAAGGTACGCGACAGTAGCCGCGAACTGCTGGAGCACCTGCTCGAAACCGCCACTCCAAGGCGCGGTGCTGGCGCTCGTCGACGACATCGCCGACGCTGATCGGCTGGCGCGGGCACAGCCGTATTACCGTATCCGCCCAAGCTAGGATATCTGGAGGCACTCAACGACCTGCTCGATCATGGCGATGCCGGCACCGTGGGTCTCGTCGCGTACCACATCGCCGAGATCGGGGCGGCGGGCCTGACGCCAACGGCTCGAACAGCTACGAACGTCGTCAAAACCCGACGGTGGTCACGGCAGTCAGACGCGCATTGCGCCAAATCGGAGGGGGCACAACCGATGGACAGTAACCTCCGCCTCATCAGCCCACTCGAGCGCGCGTTCCACTTGAAGAAGCTCAGCGGACTGCGCAATGTCCCCCCCGGCAGAACTCGCGGCGATTGCCTTACTGGGACGAGAGCACGCCTTCGATCGCGGTGCGGTCGTGTGCCAATCGGGCGCACGGCTCGACCGTGTGCACATCGTGGTCGATGGCCATGTGCGGGTGCGTGGCGGAGAACACGGCGACGAGGTGGTCGGGCCCGAACAAACGATCGGCCTGCTCAGCCTGTTGGCGCGTGACGACGACGGGCTGGATGCGGTGGCGGAG
>CALLXD010000064.1:0-35000 GCA_937766455.1 Vicinamibacterales bacterium
AGTCGGCAATCGGAATGCTGCCGAGGGTGGTGACCACCTCGGCGAGGACTGCCCGATCCAGAGGAATCCCAGCTACGGCGAATCCGGTAGCCGTCGGGGGGTGCGCGTGCACCACGGCCTTGATGTCTGGCCTCAATTCGTACACCGCGAGATGCATCAGGATTTCGGACGACGCCTCGCGGTCACCGGTCAGTTTTCGTCCGGCCATGTCAGTCGTGACCAACATGTCGGGGGTCATGAACCCCTTCGACACCCCGGTCGGCGTCATCAGCAGCCGGTCATCGTCGAGCCGGACGCTAATGTTGCCGTCGTTTGAGGCCACAAACCCGCGGTCGTACACACGCCGACCGACCTCGACGATCTCAGCGCGCAACCGCTCCTCAACCTGCATCACGCGCCTCCAGACGCCGCGCGGCGCCCCTGTTTGAAGTTGGCACGACAGTCTTCTGAGCAAAAGTAGTGGGTCTCGCCTTTGTACCCGAACTTCATCGCCCGACTCCGGTCGATGTATGTCCCGCAGGCCGGGTCCCGCACCAGCGAGACCGCCTTGGTCGGGGGCGCCTGCGAGCGAGCCGGCGCGCCCTGCGCGAGCCCGGCCAGGAACTTCCAGGCGAGCCGCATCAGCACCATCACGACGAGAAATCGGACGATCCAGCCAAGCGCCATGAGTACGCCAGTTGTCTAGTGAACCGCGCGGAGACTCTCGAGCGCCTCGGTCGCCGCCAGCGCCTCGGAACTACCCGGTGCCACGCGCACCACCTCTTCCCAGGCGGCCATTGCGCCGTCGAGATCTCGGTTGCCGAAGGCGCGGACCATGCCGATACTCAAGAAGGTCTTGGGATGCGCCGGGTCTATCTCAAGTGACCGATCAAATTGCGCGAGCGCGCGATCGGTGTCCTCCAGATAGTAGTAGGCCAGGGCCAGGTCTGTGCTGACGTCGACCGCCTCGGGCTCAAGTGCAAGCACGGCCTCGTACCACGGGACCGCTTCCTCGAACCGTTGCGCATAAAAGTACAGGTTGCCGAGGTCGATCCGAACTTGCACGTCCGCCGGTGCTAGTTCGGCCGCCTGGTGCAAGTCGGCGGCCCGAGTCTCGTCGACCGGCGGCACGGCCGGCGGGGCCGGGACCTCAGCGGCAGGCGGCGCCGCCACCTCGGCAACAATCTCGGGCTCGACGGGACGTTGGGACCAGACAACCCAGCCCATGAGTCCGGATGCGAAGAGAAGGGAGACGATGAGCGGCAGCGGTTCGATACGGGTCATGGTGGCACCGAGATGGTCCCGAGCTGGTCCCAAGATGGTCCCGAGCAGGACTCTACGTAGTGATCGATCATAGCAGCCCGGCGACCACGCGGCCTGATTCGCGTGGAGCGCCGCTGGGGCCCTCGTCGCTGTCGTGGGACCAGGAGGACCGCATCGGGACGCCAGTCCACCCAGCACCGCGTCAGCGGACCAGCGCGACCATCTCCCGCACCGCTCGTTCCAGTCCCACGAGCACCGCGCGCGCGATGATGCTGTGGCCGATGTTGAGCTCGACGATGTCCCGGATGGCCGCGATGGGCCCGACGTTGACATACGTCAGGCCATGCCCACCCAGCACCTCGAGGCCGCCGTCGCGTGCTTGCCTGGCCGCTTGCTGCACCTTGGCGAGTTCCACGGCCTGCTGAGGAGCCGACGCGTCGGCGTACGGCCCGGTGTTGATTTCGATGGCCGTGGCGCCCGTTGACACCGCCGACGATACCTGCCCCGGAACGGCGTCGACAAAGATGCTGGCGGAAATGCCCGCGTCTTGAAGCCGGCGCACTGCAGCATGCACAGAGGCCTGATGCGCGGCAACGTCAAGCCCACCCGTAGTTGTCACCTCGCCCGGTTCTTCCGGCACGAGGGTCACCAGGCCAGGCTTGATGTCGCATGCAATGGACATCATCTCGTCGGTGGCCGCCATCTCGACGTTCAGGCGGGTTGCAACCACCTCGCGCAACATCCGCAGGTCTCGGTCCTGCATATGCCGACGGTCACCACGCAGATGCACCGTAATGCCGTCGGCGCCAGCCAGTTCCGCGAGCGCCGCCGCGGTGACCGGCTCCGGTTCGCGCGCGCGCCGCGCCTGCCGAACCGTCGCCACGTGGTCGATGTTGACACCTAGACGCATGATTTCTGCCCTAAGGACACTGCGTGCTGCGCGGTTCAGAGCCCGAGGTCGGTGTGCACCTGAGCCGCAATCTCGTCGGCGAGTCCCTGAATCACTGCCTGGTCCGGCCCCTCAATCATCACTCGCAACAACGGTTCGGTACCGGAGTAGCGGACCAGCACCCGCCCAGCGTCGGCTAATTGCCGTTCCGCCGCGGTGACCAGTCGCGACACCGCGGGCACGTCCGTGAGGGGGACCCGTTCCCGGACCCGCACGTTCACCAACACCTGCGGCGCCTGTATCAGGTCGGCCGCCAGCTCGGACAACTCGCACCCGGTCTCGATGACCGCGCGCATGATGAGCATGGCCGTCGCCAGCCCATCGCCGGTCGGCAGATGATCCCCGACAATGATGTGGCCAGACTGCTCACCACCCAGCCCGAGCCCCCGCCGTGTCATGTCGCTCCACACGGCTCGGTCTCCGACGGCACATCGGTGCATGGCGATCCCGTCGACCCGCAACGCCTGCTCGAGACCGATATTGCTCATCACGGTCGCCACAATCCCACGGTGCGGCAACCGACCGGCAGCGAGCAGTCGACGTGCCGCAATAAGCAGCACCGCGTCTCCGTCGACCAGGACGCCACGATGGTCCACGAACACGACCCGGTCGCCATCGCCGTCAAAGGCAGCGCCCAGGCGACATCCCTGCTTGACCACCACACGCGCCAGGTCTTCCGGATGGGTAGAGCCACACTCGAGGTTGATGTTGCGGCCATCGGGCTGGTCGTGCAGCACGATCGGATCGAGCCCCACGTCGCGACACGCCTGGGGCGCGAGGCTGCTGGTGGCCCCGTTGGCACAGTCAAGCGCCAGCCGAAAATCGGGCGGCACGACGAGGCCCTCGAACAACGATGTGACCCGTGCGAGGTAACCATCCGCCAGGCCGGCCGACTCGGCAGGCGGTTCACCCCGCGGAGGTAACGAGAAGGCATCGTCGAGCACGCATGCGGCGGTAAGACGGGATTCAACCGCGTCGTCCGCCTTCTCACCGGATCTCGTGAACACCTTGACGCCGTTGTCCCGGAACGGGTTGTGTGAGGCGGATACGACAATGCCCGCGTCGTAGGCACCGTCACGCGTGACACAGGCCACGGCTGGGGTCGACAGCACTCCACCATCCGTCACCGTCGCGCCGGCGCCGACCAGGCCCCGCACCAGGTGGCCGGTGACCCACGGACCTGACTCACGGGTGTCCCGACCGAGACACACGCGGACCGGCGCGGTGTTGTCGCCCAGCGTGCGGGCGATCGCGACCCCGAGGCGGATAAGTGTGCGCTCATCGAGCGGCGGCGTCCCAGGGATACCGCGCACTCCATCGGTTCCGAACAATGTCATAGGCATCACGGGTGGCGCGTTCATCGTACGGTGACCTGCACCGTCGTCGGTTCGACCGCGACGACCTGGAACGCCTGATCCGGGTCGGTCGTGACCGCCAAATTGTAGATGCCCGCAGCATGGCCGGCAAGATCGACGAACGCCGTCACGTCCGCGTTGTCGAGCTCACGCATCAGCTCCGATGGGCCGAGCACCGTCACGGTCACCGACGCCGGCATAGCGGTCCCTACCGATCCGTCCGACAGGTTGCGTGTCACGACGGGCACGTCTGCGAGAGTCCGCTGAACCGGCCCTCGAACGATCTCCACCAGCACCCGGGTCACTTGCGGCGTCGTGAGACGCAGAAGCGGGTCGTCTACGCCAATGGTCACCGTATCGGTCACAGGCACGGCCGCGCCGGTCACATCGAGCGACTCGGTAATCACGTGGGTCAGCGTTTCCAGGCGGCTCAGGGGGCCCACGACCTCGACCATCGCGGGTTCGGCCGTCACCTCGCCGACGACGAACCCTTCGGCCGGCTCTCCCTCGACCACGGGGATCACGGGCACCAGCTTCGGCAGGCCTTGGACCTCCAGTCGCAGCGACACCGTCGAGGGGATGACCTGGGTCACCTCTACCCCAAGCGGGGCCCGAATGGGTCCGTCCGTCATGTCGAAGAGCCGCGCGCCAGGCCGTCCCGACCCCAAGTCCACGATGGCCGCCACATCGCCGGCCTCGAGTCGGCGCAGGACACCGGACGCCCCACGTACTCGCACGTGCACCGTCTCGGGTGGATCGCCCAGTATCTCGACCGCGCCAGGAAGGTTCTCGAATTCTAGAGGCACGCGGAACCCGCGTTCCACGATCGGGTCTCCCGCCACAACCAATCGCAAGACCACCGCCAGAGCCACGGCGAGCACCTTCAACCACAGGCCGCGCGCGAACGGGACGGCCATCACGTGTCGAATCCTTTCTCGTCGCGTTCAGCAGCCACGGGCTTGCGATTCAACATCAGGGCCTCGAGTCGGTACCGAAGTTGGTCAGCGTCCAGGTCCTGCTCCATCTGCCCGTTCAGCACAAGCGACAGTCGCCCCGTCTCTTCCGACACCACCAGCGCGATGGCGTCGGTCTCCTCGCTGAGCCCGATCGCCGCCCGGTGGCGCGTCCCAAGGTCCTTGCTCACCCGCGGGTTCACCGTCAGGGGGAGGAAGCACGCTGCCGCCGCCACGCGATCCTGTTGAATGACAACCGCACCGTCGTGCATGGGCGAACTGGGCCTGAACACGGTCACGAGCAGGTCGTAGCTCACAGTGGCGTCGAGAGGAATCCCACTTTCGACATAGTTACGCAGACCGATGTCCCGCTCGATGGCCACGATCGCCCCGATTCGCTGGTCCGCAAGCATCTGCAATGCGACCACGACTTCTTCGATCGTCTCGTCAGTGGTCTCCGCCCGGCTGAAGTATCTGAAGAACGGGGCCCGTCCGAAGTGCACCAGCGCGCGCCGAATATCACCCTGAAAGATGACGATGGCCGCAAAGACGATGTAACCGAACATGTCGCGGATCAGCCAGTTCAGTGTCTGCAACGGCGTGAACCGCGATGCGTAGTACAGCCCGATGACCACGCCGCCGCCGATGAGAATCTGCACCGTATGAGTACGCCGAACCACCTTCAGCAACTCGTAGATCAGGACAGAGACGATGGCGATATCGAGCAGCCCCCAGAGGCCAACTCGGTCCAGCGCCAGTATGTCGGTCACTGTCTCGCTCATCCTTCCGTCTCAGTGCCCGAGGCACTCGTGTCCGGCCGGTGCGCCTGGATTCGGTCGGCCACCCGTACCACGCGAACCAGATCGGCCACCTCGTGCACGCGCACCAGGTGCGCACCATACAGCACCGCCGCCGTGACGGCGGCCGCCGTCTCCCAGTCTCGCTCGCGCGGCCCCGCATCGTCGTCGGTCGCCAGAAACGACTTTCGCGACGGACCGACCAGAATCGGTCGATCCAACGAGACCAGAACTGCGAGAGAGGCGAGGGCCGCGTAACTGTGCTCCGCCCGCTTGGCGAACCCGAGCCCGGGATCGACGATGATCTGTGTTCGCTCGACTCCCGCACCCACCGCCACGGCCACCTGGTCCGCGAGTTCACCGGCGACCTCGCCGCCGACGTTGCTGTAATCAGCGTCCCTATACATCTCGCGGGAGCGTCCACGGGTATGCATCAACACGAGCGCAGCGCCCCGCGAGGCGACCACCTCCGCCAGCTCTGGGTCATACAGCAATCCGGACACATCGTTCACCATCGTGGCACCCAAATCGAGGGCGACACGCGCAACATCCGCCTTGTATGTATCGACTGACACCGGCACCCGGACTGCGCCCATGAGGCCACGCAGCACTGGCGCCACCCGCGCCAGTTCCTCGTCGGCCGACAGCGCCGCGGCGCCAGGCCGCGTTGATTCGCCGCCGATGTCCAGCACATCCGCCCCGGCCGCTTCCAGTTCGAGCGCGTGCGCCACGGCCCTCCCCGGATCCAGACACAACCCTCCGTCGGAGAACGAGTCGGGCGTGACGTTGACAATTCCCATCACCAGGGTCCGTTCCCCCAGTTTCAAGGGGGCCGCCCCGGGGAGCGGCACCGTGTAGCAACGCCTTGTCTTCATGACCCTCCAGACGCAGTCGTGCCGCGACCAACGACGCGACGTGCCAGCGAAGCCGCCAGACCTGGGAAAGCCAGACGCGTGCGAAGAGGGCACGCCCCGGGCGGCCACGGAGCCGCGGAAGTGAGGACGTGGTCACGACACGCCGCGCGTCGACAGCGCGGCGGCGCAAGCACTATTCCTGTGACAACGGCTTCGTCAGCGGCGACACCACCGTTTGCCGCTCCGTCTCGGGAATGGTGGGCGGGTCCAGTGGCTCGGGCGCGACCGGAAGGGCCTCGAGTGGCTGGCCGGAGACGATCTGCTTGACCTGATCCCCTGAGAGCACCTCGCGCGTCAACAGCTCTTCGGCGATCTGCAGCAGTTCGGTCTTCTTGCCCTCGAGGATGGTCCGCGCGCGGCCGTAGTTCTCCGTCACGATCCGCCTGATCTCGTGATCGATCCGGTTCGCCGTCTCCTCGCTGTAATCCTGGTGCTGCTGGAAGTCGCGGCCGAGGAACACTTCTCATCCTTGCGACCGAACGTCAGCGGCCCGATGGCCTTGCTCATACCCCACTCGCAGACCATCTTGCGGGCGAGATCGGTCACCCGGTCGAGGTCGTTCCCCGCGCCAGTGGTGATCACGGCGTTCGTAATCTCCTCGGCAATCCGGCCACCGAGCAGCACCGCCACCTGATCGTGCAGATACGGCGTCGCGTAGTTGTGCTTGTCGTCCAGCGGGATCTGCATCGTCACTCCCAGGGCCATACCCCGCGGAATAATCGTGACCTTGTGCACCGGATCGGAATGCTCAAGCACGACGCCCAGCAACGCGTGGCCGGCCTCATGCACCGCGGTGACCTGTTTTTCTTCGTCACTGATGATCATTGACCGACGCTCGGGCCCCATCATCACCTTGTCCTTGGCGAACTCGAAGTCCTGCATCATCACGGTCTTCTGGTTGTACCGCGCCGCATTGAGGGCGGCCTCGTTGACCAGGTTCGCAAGGTCCGCGCCGCAAAAGCCTGACGTCCCACGCGCCAACACATGGATGTCGACGTCATCCGACAAAGGAATCTTGCGGGTATGCACGCCAAGGATGCCTTCCCGTCCACGGACATCCGGCCGACTCACCACAATCCGCCGGTCGAAACGGCCAGGCCGCAGGAGTGCCGGGTCGAGCACATCAGGTCGGTTGGTCGCCGACACCAGGATGACGCCCTCGTTCGACTCGAATCCGTCCATCTCCACGAGCAACTGGTTCAGGGTCTGCTCACGCTCATCATGCCCGCCGCCCAGGCCGGCGCCGCGGTGACGGCCCACCGCGTCGATTTCGTCGATAAACACGATGCAGGGCGCGTTCTTCTTACCCTGTTCGAACAGATCACGGACACGGGAGGCCCCGACCCCGACGAACATCTCGACAAAGTCCGAACCGCTGATGGAAAAGAACGGCACGTTCGCCTCACCAGCGACCGCACGGGCCAGCAGGGTCTTGCCGGTGCCGGGCGCGCCCATCAGCAGCACACCCTTCGGGATCCGCCCGCCTAGCTTCTGGTATTTCTGCGGCTCTCTGAGGAAATCAATGATCTCCTGCAGCTCCTCTTTGGCCTCTTCGACCCCGGCCACGTCCTTGAAGGTGACCTTCTTCTGGGTGCTCGTCGACAGCTTGGCCCGGCTCTTGCCGAAGGAGAGCGCCTTGTTGCCGCCGCTCTGCATCTGCCGCATGAAGAACACCCAAAACCCGACGATGAGCAACAACGGGGCCCACGTGGAGAGCAACACGGCCCAGGGGCTCGCGGTCGCCGCCTTCGCCTCCACCACGACGTCACGCTCGAGCAGCTTGTTAGCCAGCCCCTCGTATTGTGGCGGTGCATAGGTGCTGAAACGCTCGCCACTCGAGGCGGTGCCAATGATCTCGTTGCCGCTCAGCTCAACCCGGTCCACCACGCCGGTCTCGACCCAGCGGATGAACTCGCTAAAGTCCACCGGGGTCTCGCCGGGTCGGAACTGGGACGAAACGCTCCAGATGAGCGCCACCGCGACCACCAGAACCATCCAGAACAGCAGACTGCGCGTCGTCGAATTCACAACTGGTCCCCCAAAGGTCTGACCGTCAAGATTATCATGCTTGCTGTCGCCTCTCGTGGCCTCGCCTCCGTCACCCGAAAGTCCTCGCTCAGCCCGAACCCGACGACCCACATCACGCGGTCTCTGGCATCTACCACCACCGGCACCCGATGACGACGGGGGCGCTCGACTTTCCGGTCCACGAAGAGGTCCTGCAGCTTCTTCCGGTGCCCGTTGAGACCGGCGGGGCGATACCAATCGCCAGGGCGCCAATTGCGCACACGGAGCGGACCGGTCTGCATCTGTACTGACACCGTCAGCTCGGGTGTGGCATCGCCAGCGGCGACCGCAGCCGCAGCGTGCGAGCCGTCCGGTCCGGAGTCGCCCCCCCGCTCGGCGCGCAGCGTGACCGCGGCCTCCGGCACGGCAACCTCACCGGGCACGTCGAGCTGGTACTCGAACGGCGTCCCCACCTCGCGCCCGGTGCCGCGGCCCGCGCGCCGCGCGACGTAAATCACACGCCCCCGGCGCTCCGCACGCAACCCGGGCAAATCGACACGCGGTACGGAGCCGGCGGCCATCGCCCGCACGCGCTCCACGTGGGCAAACCCACAGGCCCGGTCGGATAGACCCGCCAGCAGGCGGCGAACCACCCGCCTCGACAGAGCGGGGTGCAACGCGGCCAGGCCGTCGGCGTCCACAGTGACGCCGTGTTCATCTGTTTGGACGAGAGTCGCGTGTGATTCGTGCGCAGCCCGGTCGAGCCATTCGTCGTCCGCGCGGGCGATCTCCGCCTCGCGAGCCAGGGCTTCCACGACCCGCGGCGCGTACCGACCGAGGTGCGGGAGCAGATCATGCCGAACGCGATTGCGCGACACCCGCTGGTCCTGATTCGACGCATCCTCCCGAAATGACACCCCTCTAAGGGTCAGATACTCGCGCAGCTCGACTCGTCGCACCTGCAGCAATGGTCGGACGATCCGCCCCAGACGGGGTCGCATCGCCGACAAACCGGCGGCGCCGGCACCGCGCAGCAGTCGCAGCAGATACGTTTCCGCCTGGTCATCGAGGGTATGCCCAAGCGCGACATGCGTCGCGCCAAGGCGACCAGCGGCCGCGATCGAAGAAGGCGTGCCGTGCCCGATGGCCAGCGTGCTCGAGCGACATTCGCTCTGCCTGGGCGATCGCGGCGACATCGATCGACTCCACGATGCCGGGTAACCCGGCGCGGCTCGCCAGGTCGTCACACAAGCGCGCGTCGGCGTCCGAGGCCTGTCCGCGCAACTGATGATTCAGATGCGCCAGGCCAACCACCGCGAACCGTGCGTGCTCCGTCAACTCGGCGAGCAGGCACCAGAGCGCGACCGAATCCCCACCGCCGGACACGGCCACTGCCACCCGCGCGCCCTCTGGAATGAGGTCCTCACGGCTGAGAAACGTGACCACCCGCTCAGCTAGTGCATGCATTGATCGCATCGGCGCGGCTGCGCGCCGAACCTCGCTCGCCGCGCCGTGGAGCGTCCTGGACTTCGTGCCGTCGCGCAGACGGAGTCGGGCAGGCCCGCGGTCAGGCAACCCGGGCAGACGACGCCGCGCGGATCAGGCCTGACCGCTGTCTGAGACAAGACACCGGCGGGTCGTGCTCGGGTGCACGTGCGCGCGAACCCCGATCACGCCCGCGGTGAGGTAATGGTGCCGGTGCAGGGACTTGAACCCCGGACAACGCGGATATGAGCCGCGTGCTCTAACCAGCTGAGCTACACCGGCGTGCAAGTGACGCGTCCTTGTGGGCACGCGTGTCGTGGACGCGTCAGCCCGACCGCACCGCCAGTGGCGGCCGTCGAACCAACGGTCACGGGTCATTGTATCAACTCTGAGACCCCGAGTGACCGCTCCCCGTCAGAGGAGCAACATGGCGTCACCATAGCTGTAGAACCGGTACCCGCGCCGAACCGCCTCGCGATAGGCCGCTAGCACACGCGCCTGCCCCCCGAGAGCGCTCACCAGCATGAGTAACGACGACCGAGGAAGATGAAAGTTGGTAAACAGGGCCCCGACGGCCTGGAACGACAACCCCGGATACAGATACAGGTCGCTGACCCCGGGACCCGCACGAAGCCGCCCCCCCCCCACACGGACAGCGGTTTCCAACGCGCGCGTCGTCGTGGTGCCGACGGCCACGACACGCCGGCCGGTATCGAGGGCTCGATTGACGGCAGCGGCCGTCTCCGGCGGCACGTCGTACGACTCCGGATCGACACGGTGGTCCTCGACACGATCGACACGAATCGGCTTGAACGTGCCATACCCCACATGCAGCGTGACCCGAGCCACGTCGACGCCTCGGTCCGCGCATCGGCCCAGCATCGCATCCGTGAGATGCAGGCCGGCGGTCGGAGCCGCCACTGACCCGCGCACCGACGCGTAGACCGTCTGATAGCGCTCGCGGTCCACCGGGCGATCAGGCCGGCGTATGTACGGGGGCAGCGGGACATGGCCGAGCGCATCGATCAGATTGTCGACGCTGCCGTCTTCCTCGCTCCAGAGGCGAATCGTTCGTCGACCGTAGTCCCGTCGTTCCAGGATCTCGGCGTGCAGGCGACGTCCCTCACGCTCGAACAGCACGCGCGCGCCCACCCGCAGCTTCTGCCCCGGGTGCATCAGCGCCTCCCAGCGCTCGTTGTCGAGCCGGCTCAACAGCAAGCACTCGACGGCACCGCCGGTCGGCACCCGATGACCGAGCATTCGGGCCGGGAAGACGCGGGTTTCGTTGATGACGAGGAGGTCGCCCGGCACCAGCAGATCGGGCAGATCGACAACGCATCGATCTGCGAGCTCCGGGCAGGTGCGGTCGACCACCAGGAGCCGAGCCGACTCGCGGTCGTCGGTTGGCGTCTGCGCGATCTGCTCAGGCGGGAGGTCGAAATCGAAGTCTGAAACGAGCATGGGGGATGCGCGGGCAGCGGCCAGCAGTTTCCTCTTCTCGCCTTCTCCGGTAGGCCCGGCATTGCCAACCCGGGGCTCGCTGCGACGCGGGACTTGCGTCGCGGACTGTTAGTACGCCCAACGCACCAGCATCGCCCCGACGGTGAACCCGGCACCGACCGACGCCAGTAGAACGAGGTCGCCCTTCTTCAGCCGCTTGTCGGCGAGGGCATCCGCCAGCGCCAGCGGAATGGTCGCGCCGGTCGTGTTCCCGAAGCGGTCGATATTGATGACGACTTTTTCTTCGGGCAGGTCCAAATTTCCCGCGGCCGCCATGATAATTCGGCGGTTCGCCTGGTGTGACACGAAGAGGTCCACGTCGGCGGCCGCAGCCCGTTTCGATCCAGGATTCGACGACAGATCTCACTCGTCTTCCGGACCGCAAATTTGAACACCGCCGCCCCGTCCTGATGGACGTAATGGAGTCGCTGGTCGACGGTCTCATGGGAGGCCGGCAGCCGGCTCCCACCGGCCGGCATCCGTAGGGCGGGCCCGCCGCTCCCGTCCACCTCGTGGGCGAAGTCGAGGATACGCAGCTCCGGGTCCTTCGCCGGCGACACCACGACGGCACCCGCTCCGTCACCGAAGATCACACAGGTGGTGCGGTCCTGGTAGTCGATGATCCGCGACATGACGTCGGCTCCAATCGCCAGCGCATGCTCGTGCACCCCGGACGCCACCATTTGCATGGCGGTGGTCACCGAGTAGGTAAACCCCGAGCAGGCGGCGCCCAGGTCGAATCCCCACGCGTGGGTGGCACCAATGCCGTCCTGCACGAGGCAGGCCGTGCTGGGAAAGAAGGTGTCCGGTGTGGTCGTCCCCACCACCAGGAATTCGATGTCCGCGGCAGTTACGCCCGCGCCGGCCATCGCGCGACGCGCCGCCTCGATCGCCAGGTCCGACGTCGCCACATCGTCGTCGGCGATATGGCGCTCGCGTACGCCAGTCCGCTTCAGAATCCACTCATCCGACGTGTCCACCATCTGCTCGAGCTGGCTGTTGGTCAGCACTCGTGGTGGCACATACGTACCCAGCGAAGAGATCTGCACAGCTCGGAGCGGCCGACCGGGATCCCCGGCGCGTGTCGTGTTGTCCATCTGATCCGTCGTGTCCTTTCCTACGGTCCATCGGGGAGACCCGACGCCAACCCCGGTGCCACGCCAGTCAAGGTCGCCCGCCACCACCCGTTGCCGTTGCCACACGAGCCCGGAGGCCCGCTACCAGAGTCGACGCTCGCGGTCCGGGACCGTCAAGCCGAAGTAATCATAGGCGCGAGGAGTGGCCACCCGGCCACGTTGGGTGCGGTCGAGAAATCCCGCCTGAATCAGAAACGGCTCGTAGATGTCCTCGATCGCCTCTTTCTCCTCACCGATGGCGGCCGCGATGCTATTCAACCCGACCGGCCCCCCACCGAACTTCTCGATGATCGTGCGCAGCAGTCGTCGATCCGCCGCGTCAAAGCCGTTGGGGTCGACTTCCAGCAATTCCAGCCCTTTCAGGGCCACGTCCCGGGTCACCGTGCCGTCGGCGCGCACTTGAGCATAGTCGCGAACCCGGCGCAGCAGTCGATTGGCCACACGCGGGGTCCCGCGAGAGCGACGAGCGATCTCCTCGGTCGCGTCCTGGTCAATCGGCACGTCGAAGATCCCGGCGGACCGCCGCACGATCTCCTGCAGGTCCACCGTCCGGTAGTAGTCCAGACGGTGCACGATACCGAACCGCGCCCGTAGCGGCGCGGTCAGGAGACCGGCCCGGGTCGTCGCGCCGATCAGGGTGAACGGCTGCAATGGGACTTTGACCGAGCGCGCGCCGGGCCCCTGGCCGATCATGATATCCAGCTCGTGGTCCTCCATCGCGGGATACAGAATCTCCTCGATGACCGGACTCATCCGATGAATCTCATCGATGAACAACACCTCGTGCTCTGCCAGGTTGTCAGAATCGCGGCCAGATCGCCCGGCTTCTCGAGTACGGGACCGGAGGTGGTCCGAATAGCCACCCCAAGTTCGTTGGCGATCACGTAGGCCAGCGTGGTCTTGCCAAGACCAGGTGGACCGTACAGCAGCACATGGTCGAGCGCCTCACCTCGCTGCCGCGCGGCGCTTATCGACACACCCAGATTCTCGCGGAGCCGCTCTTGCCCAATGTAGGAGTCGAACGTCCGGGGCCGCAGACCCTCCTCGAATTGATCCTCGTCTCCGAGCCGCGCCGATGTCACTACGCGGGCGGGCGACTCGTCGTCCGTCATCGGGCCAGTTCCTTCAATGCCTGTCTCAAGACCTGTTCGAACGTGCCGGGCTGCCCCGAGAGCGCGGCATCAACCGCACGGTCTACGAGGTGCCGGTGGTAGCCGAGGTTGAGGAGTGCGGAGAGCAGATCTCCGCGCATATCTGGCTCCGCGCCGCTCTCAGCGGGATCTTCCGTTTCCGGCTCAAGGACCGCCTGCAGGCGGTCCTTGAGCTCAAGGCCGATTCGTTCGGCTGTCTTCTTCCCGACACCCGGGATGCTCGTCAGCCGCCCAACGTCGCCCTCGCGCACGGCCCGAACCAGGTCCGTGGACTCGATCCCGGACAACACCGACAGCGCCAATCGCGGCCCGATGCCCGAGACACCGATCAACTGTTCAAAGAGCTTACGTTCCAACCGGGTGCTGAATCCGAAGAGCGCCAGGGCGTCCTCCCGCACGTGCGTATGGACACGAAGCGATACCTCGGTCCCGGGCTCACCCAGGCCATAGAACGTGGACAGCGGAATTTGCACGTCGTAGCCAACTCCGTGCACGTCGATGACGATACGGTCGGGTGCCTTGTCGACCAGCCGTCCGGAGAGTCTCGAGATCACGACCGACTCGCCGGACGATAGTCCCGCCAGCTCCGCACCTCTGGCTGGCGCGGCGTTGGCGTCGCGACCGCCCCCCCACTCGTGTGGGCGTGACACACCGCGATAGCCAGTGCATCGGACGCATCGTGAGGCGTCGGCGGCGTGTCCAGGCCCAGGATCAGACAGAGCATCTGTTGCACCTGCTGCTTTTCAGCCCGTCCGTATCCCACAACCGCAAGCTTCACTTCCGTCGGCGCATACTCGGCCACGCTCAGCCCGGCTTTCGACGCAGCCAACATCGCCACCCCGCGCGCATGGCCCAGCTTCAGCGAACTCTTGGCATTACGCGCAACGAACACGTTCTCGATCGCGACGCACTCAGGCTGATGGGTTGCCAGCAGCGAGACCAACTCGTCGTAGATGCCGGCCAGTCGATCTGGAAAAGGAATGCGGGTGGAGACGGTGACGGCGCCGCAGGCCACAAAACGGTGTCGGCTGCCGTCCGTGTCGATACACCCATACCCGGTGCGTTGGGAGCCGGGGTCGATCCCGAAAATCCTCACGCCAGTGAGGCCTCGATGTCCTGTTCGCTGATGTCCGCGTTCGACCAGACGTGCCGGATGTCATCCAGGTCGTCGAGCAGAGAGAGCAGCTTCAACATCTGTTGCGCCTGCTTGCCCTCGAGCGATACCTGATTCTGCGGGAGCATCGCCACGTGAGCGACGGCGGGCTCGACACCGAGCGCCCGGACGGCCTCCGCCACGGCGTCGAACGTCTCAGGCGTGCTCAGAATCTCCCAACTGCCACCGTCATTCTGGAAGTCATCGGCGCCGGCATCAATCGCGGCGGTCATCAATGCCTCCTCCTCAGCCGCATCGCCATCGACCAGCACGTATCCTCGCTTGTCGAACATCCAGGCCACGCTGTTTGCCGAGCCGAGATTGCCCCCATGTTTCGTGAGCGCATGCCGAATCTCACCAACGGCGCGATTGCGATTGTCGGTCAGTACTTCCAGGAACAGCGCGACGCCGCCGGGACCGTAACCCTCATAAATGATCTCGTCGTAGTTCACCGCGGTGTCAGCGTCCGTGCCACGGCGTATCGCCCGTTTGATGTTGTCGGCCGGCATGTTCGCCGCCTTGGCATCGGCTACCACGGTGCGAAGCCGCGGATTCATATCAGGGTCGCCGCCACCCGCACGGGCGGCGACCGTGAGTTCTTTGATGATGCGCGTGAACAGCTTGCCGCGCTTGGCGTCAGCCGCGCCCTTCTTGTGCTTGATCGAATGCCACTTGGAATGGCCAGACATGGCAGAACTCCGTCAGAGGAACGAGTGAAAAACAACGTATTTTAGCACTTTACCGCTAGCGCGCGCGGCGCGCCACCACGAGCCAGGTCTGCGCGTCCGCGGTCCAGGGTCCCCCTTCGTAGTCACCCTCGAGCCGCTCGATCGTGAATCCGGCGCGGCGAAGCCGGCCAGTCACCTGTCGCAAGGACAACGTACGAAACGCGAGCGAGAACCGGTGGGTGCGCTGGTGTCGACCGCGCCGCTCGGTGAACGCCTGCTCAAACACGGTCAGCTGGCGGGACCGATCTTGACGTACCGACTCGACCAGACTGATCGTGGCCGTGCCCCCTCGGCGACGGCCCAGATGACTGACTCGCTGGTCGTACTCACGCCATCGCGGCACATCCGGCACCAGTTCCATGACGAACAGGCCCCCGGCTCGGAGCACGTGGTGGACCGACAGCAGCGTGCGTCGAAGGTCCTGGTCTCGCAGCAAGGACTGCAGCACCCCATACGGCGCCATCACGAGACGAAAGTCGGCCTGGGTCGAGAATGGCAGCGAACGAATATCGCCCCGCACCAGCCGGGCCGAGTCGGTCCCGCTGGCGCGCCGCATCCGTCGCCGGGCGTGACCAAGCATCTGCCTCGAGCGATCGAGCCCGACCACGCGCACCCCGGTCCGGGCAAGCGGTATCAGGACGCGGCCGGTGCCACACCCCAGTTCGAGCGCCGGACCGCCAGACGACAACACATGCTTCCGCCAGAAGGGTATGTCGCGACGGCCGACGGTACGTGCGTTCTCCCAGTCGTAGAACGGGGCGTACGCGTCCCAACCGTGCCATCCTTCCATTGTCCTTTTGCGACCCCAGCGTCACCTGTCAGGTACGTCGCCGCAGTATTATATGGGCCCCGTCTGACTCGCATGCGGGCGCGCCGTCATGTCCCTGATTCCAGACTGGGCCCCCAACGTCCACCCGCTGCTTGTACATTTCCCTCTCGCGTTGCTGCTGGTGGCGACCCTCGTCGACGGCGTGGGCGCGTGGCGTCCCTCGCACGCATCGATACGTGACACCGCCACCTGGTTGTATTGCGGCGGGGCGTTGATGGCGATGGCGGCCTACTTCAGCGGGCTCGACGCGGCGGAGGCCATGCGGGTCGGACCCGACACGAGCGCTGCGGTCAGCGCCCATTTCGGTTGGGCCGACCGCACGACCTGGTTCTTCGTGTTCTTCGCCTCGTTCCGCATGGCCCTGTCGTACATCTGGCGCTCGACCGCGCGGTGGGTGGTCGTGCTGTCGGTGTTGGTCGCCCTGGTCGGACTGGGCGTCTTGGCGACCGCGGCGGATCACGGAGGCCGGCTTGTCTTCCGCCATGGCCTGGGCGTCGCTCCTATACCCGCTGAAGGCCCGCTGTGGACGATCCCGGGGACTCTGTCCGACGAGCCTAGTCGCTAACGAGGGTGGGCCGCCCCGAGACACCGGTCACGGACGGCGACCGACGGTATGTCTGCGTCGGCAATGTAGGCGAACTCAGCGTGATGGCGCCGCCGCGTGGTGTCAGTCGGCCCTGGCGGTGGGGCGGCTGCGGGCGCAGCGGACTCCCACGTTGCTGGTTTGGCCGGTCTGTGCGAACGGTAGCCGGACTGAGGTCCGCAGAGCGGCAGCGAAATTGAGCCACGAGCCCCCCCGGGCGATGCGCGCAAAGCCTGTCTCGGCGCCGGGCGGATTGATCCGAGGCGATGAAGCGTAGTATTCGTCGTCCAGCCATCCGTCAACCCATTCCCAGACATTGCCGGTCATGTCATACACGCCGAAATCGTTCGGGGGAAAAGACCCGACGGGCGCCGTCCTCACCCACGCGTCGCCGCCCCCCGTCGCCCCGGCGCAACACTGGTCGGCGCCGTAGTTGGCGCGATCCCGCGACAGTTCCTGACGGCTGCCGAAGACGAGCCCGACCTGTCCTCCTCGAGCGGCGTATTCCCACTCTGCCTCGGTGGGAAGCCGGCCGCCGGCCCATTCACAGAAACCGGCCGCATCATCCCAGTTCAGCAGCACGACAGGATGGTCTGCCGCTTGCGGAAACTCGGGAGACGGTGGGGCCACATATCCGCTATCAGCCACGAACTGGGCGTACTGCGCGATCGTCACCTCGGCCGCCATCAGCTCGAACGGTTCGAGAAACGTGACGTCATGCGCCGGCCGCTCGTTGTCGAGGCACGATGCATCGGACTCCACACAGCCCATACGAAAGGCACCGGCCGGGATTCGCACCCAGCCGAGATCCAAGGCCTGGGCGACGGTACTCGCCGATAGCGACTCGGCCATCCGTGGGCCCGTGACCGTCAACACCGCCACGGCGACCAGCGCCGGCACTGACACGAACGTGTGTCGCATCGATTGAGCCTCCGATCTCCCGCTCTGCCCTACCACCCCACCGCATACATCATGCGACGCGGGTCTGCGCCCGCCACGATGGTGCCCGTGGCTGGATCTCGAAAAATACCCTGCATACTGCCAATCGTGTACTCGCCCACCGCCTCGACCGTGTGGCCCAGCTCCTGCAACTGTCGCAGGACCGCCGGAGCGATACGTTGCTCAACCTGGACGGTCATCGCGGCACCCGGCTTGTAAAAATTGGGGTCTGCAACCAGCGCAAGCCGTGGCGCCTCAACCGCCTCCTGCACGCCCAGACCGAAGTCGATGACGTTCAGCACCATCTGGAACTGCGTCTGACCGATGGTCTCGCCTCCCGGCGTGCCGAGCGCGAGAAACAGCTCACCATCTCGCATGATCAGGGTTGGCGCGTTGTTCAGAATCGGAATCTGTCCGCCCCGAGCGTAGTTCACGTCCTCGGGGTAGGGTGACGTTGACCCGACACGCGTGCCGTTATTGAAGATCAGTCCGGTGTCGCCCACCACCACCCCGGTTCCCCAGAGGCTCCCCAGCGTCGGTGTCGCGACCACCACATTGCCGTGCCTGTCCACGACAGAAAAGCTGGCCGTACTCCCTGGATAGGTTCGCTCAGCTACCGCCGACGCGAGCGGCCTGTCCGGCCCCTGGAGACGAGCGAGCGACGCCCCAGGCGGTGCGCCGTGGTCAGGATAGTCGAGCACGGCGTCGGACGAAATCAGCGCCCGGCGTGTGTCGGCGAACGTCTTCGCGGTCATCCCCTCCACCGGCACCTCTGTGTGCGCTGGATCGGCGACGAAGTGATACACGTCCGACTTCGCCACTTTGATCGACTCCGCGATCAGGTGCAACGTCTGGGCCGAGTTGTGCCCGAGGGCCGCAACGTCGAACCCCTCAACCAGGTTGAGCTGCATCACGAGTTCGAGCCCACCGCGCGACGTGGCCGGACTCGAATAGACGTCGTAACCCCGGTATGTCGTGTGCACCGGCTCGGACCAGGTCGGTTCGTACGCGGCAAAGTCGGCCCGGGTAAACAGTCCCTCGTTCCGTTCGTAGAACCGGACCATGTCTCGAGCCATGTCTCCACGATAGAACCGGGTGAACGCCGCTCGTAGCCCCGCCTCTCGACCACGTCGGTCCAGACGGGCGGTATCTTCGGCTTCAATCAGCTTGTGAAAGGTGCGTGCCAGGTCCGGGTACGTCACAAGCTGTCCCGCCACGGGCAGTTCGCCGTCGACCAGAAATACGGACGCGGTTGTCGGATACCGTTCAATCACTTCGCGCGAGCGCGTGAGCAAGCGGACCACGAACGGATCAATCGGGTGCCCCTGCTCGGCGTATTCGATGGCCGGCTGCAGAACCTGTCCGAGGGTCATGGTGCCGAATCGTTCGAGCAGGGCGATCCACCCGCCGAACATTCCCGGCACGACCCCCGCCCCCATACCGCGATGTAATTCCTCCGGGGCCATGTCCGCAGCATCGAGCGCCGCTGGTGCGGCCCCCGTCGCGTTCAGCGAATGCACCCGCCGCGTCTCGGCGTCGTACACCGTCATGAAGCCGTTGCCGCCAGGCCCAGACATCATGGGCTCCACCTGGCTGAGCGTGGCGAGCACTGCGACGGCGGCGTCGGCGGCGGTGCCGCCCTGCATCAGGATCCGCATCCCCGCCATCGACGCCAGCGGGTGCCCAGCGGTGACGAGCCCTTGCACCCCTGGAACGACTGGGCGATGTGCGGTACGACCGTCGGTGAGCGGCTGCGCATCGGCCGCCGGGATGGTCTCGACCGGCGCGGGTGCGGTGTCTCCGCCGGAGCAACCTGCGGTAAGCACCGCAAGCGCAAGCAGGGTCATGGGTATGGCGGTCATGGCACTAGCGTCTGACCGCGATACCCAGCACTTCGAACCGCGCGCCCCGTAAAAGGGTGCCGCTGCCCACAAACGCGCGGGCCGGCGGATCGGCGGTGAAGTAGCTGGTGTAGACCGCGTTGAAGTCACCGAAGAAACCTACGTCCGAACAGAACACCTGCACGGTGACCAGATCGTCCATCGTCATCCCCGCCTCCGCCAGCACGCCCTGGATCTGGTCGAGGATGTTCCGCGCCTCCTGCTGCGGATCATCTGGAACCTGTCCGTTCTCCAGACCGAGTCGACCCGACAGGTAGAGCGTGTCGCCGGCCAGAATGGCGTCGCTGAACGGGGCGTCGACGCTCCGCCCAGGCAGATTGACGGCACGCCGCCCAGCCTGCGCGGACACGGTGCCCCACGGCCCCGATGCCGCCCATAGCCCAACAACCAACCCACCGACCGCGACGCCCGCAATAAAGATTCGTAGTCTGCGCATGAGTTCTAGTCTCCGATCGTCAACACGGTTGATCCAGTGGTTTCGCGTGCCTCGAGGGCGCGGTGCGCCTGGGCAGCGTCCTCGAGTGGGAATGTCTGGCTGACTGCAATCTTGACCGCGCCGCTCTCCACGACGCCGAACAGGTCAGCCGCCGACGCGTCCAGCTCGTCCCGCGTGCCGATGTAGCTCGCGAGCGTCGGCCGGGTCAGGAAGAGGGACCCCCTGACCGCGAGCAGACCTGGACTGAATGGGTCGACGGGACCCGACGCATTCCCGTAACTCACCATCAACCCCCGCGGCTGGAGACAGTCGAGCGAGGCGATGAAGGTGTCTTTGCCGACCGAGTCGTACACGACAGGCACACCGGCCCCGTCGGTCAACGCCTTGACCCGCTCGACGATATTTTCGCGGGTGTAGACGATCGTGTGGTCGCACCCGTGGGCCCGGGCGAGTTCCGCCTTTTCGTCGCTCCCGACCGTGCCGATCACCGTCGCGCCGAGGTGCTTTGCCCACTGACACGCGATGAGCCCGACGCCGCCGGCTGCCGCGTGCAGCAGGATGGTGTCTCCCGACGTGATCGGGTAGATGGTCTTGACGAGATACTGGACGGTGCAGCCTTTGAGCATCATGGCCGCCGCTTGGTAGTCGGTGATGCCGTCAGGGAGTTTCACCAGCCGGTCGGCATCGATCACACGCCGCTCGGTGTAACTGCCGAGACTCATGCAATACGCCACCCGGTCGCCCACCTGGACGCTGGTGACGCCGTCGCCGACCGCCTCGACGACGCCCGCGCCCTCGTTCCCGATAATCGCCGGCAGGGACGGCACCGGATACAGTCCGACGCGGTGATACACATCGATGAAGTTCAGACCGGCGGCAGTCTGCCGAATGAGTACCTGTCCGGTATCGGGCGCGCCCGTCTCGACCTCGTCCCAGCGTAGGGTTTCAGGACCGCCATGCTCGTGAATGCGAATCGCTTTGCTCATCGTGTGTTCACACCTCCATCGACGTCAGAAAATCCCATTGTGGGCGACGGCACCAAAATGATACCCGGCCCGCCCTCGATCCCCAGCGGGGAGCACCGCGCGCCCGACCCAAGCCGGCGCCAGCGGGATGCAGTCGTTGTCGACGGCCCGGTGCAGAACGTACTGCGGCGTGCCCCGCACATCGGCTTGGAATATCATCGCAACACATGGCTCCCGCTTTCGACGCCCATCATCCCCCTGACGACGCCCTGGTCGCCGACTGCGTCCACTGCGGCTTCTGTTTGCCTGCGTGTCCCACGTATGTCCTCTGGGGCAGGGAGACGGACTCGCCACGCGGCCGGATCGCGCTCATCAAGGGCGTCCTGGACGGGGAGACCGACATCACGGACCGCGTCGCCCACCACTTCGACACGTGTCTTGGCTGTATGTCCTGTGTCACTGCCTGTCCGTCCGGCGTGCAGTACGACAAGCTGCTCGGCGCCACGAGACCCCAAATCGAGCGGCACGTCGACCGGCCGGTCGCCGACCGACTGTTCCGCCGACTGATTTTCTCGCTCTTTCCGTACCCAGATCGACTGCGGCTGGTGGCGCTCAAGCTCTGGGCCTATCAGCAGTCCGGTTTGCAGCAGTTGGTGCGCGGGTCCGGTCTCCTCAAACTCCTTCCCCAGCGACTGCAGGCCATGGAGGCCGTCATGCCCCCGATCGCGCTGCGGGGCGCCTGGACGGACGCTCCGGCCCGCGTGCCGGCGGTCGGTGAGACGCGCCGTCGGGTGGGACTGTTACTGGGGTGCGTGCAGCGGGTCTTCTTCGACGACGTCAACGCCGCGACGATCAGGGTCCTTACGGCCGAAGGATGTGAAGTCGTCATTCCGCCTTCCCAAGGGTGCTGTGGCGCGCTCATGCTCCATGCCGGGCAGGAGGAAGATGCCGCGGCCATGGCGCGACGGTTCATCGACGCCTTCGAGACGGAAGCCGCCGACGTCGATACCATCGTGATCAATTCCGCCGGCTGCGGATCGTCGCTCAAAGAATACGGTCACCTCCTGCGAGATGACCCGCGGTATGCCGCCCGCGCCCAAGCGTTGTCCGACAAATGCCAGGACATTGCTGAGTTGCTCTCCGAGCTGGAGCCTCGCGCGCCACGCCACCCGGTGCCGCTCAGCGTGGCCTACCACGACGCCTGCCACCTCCAGCATGCGCAGGGCGTCACGGCGGAACCACGTCGGGTCCTCGCCACCATCCCCGAACTGGACGTCCGGGAGGTGCCCGAGGCGGGCATCTGCTGCGGCTCCGCTGGTATCTACAACCTGGTCGAACCAACGACCGCCACTGATCTGGGCGACCGGAAGGCGACGCATATTCGGACGACCGGCGCCGACGCGGTGGTCTCGAGCAATCCAGGGTGCCTGCTGCAGATCGCCAGCCGGCTGGCCGAGGCCGGTGTGCCAACGCCGACGTACCACATGGTGCAACTGGTGGATGCCTCAATACGCGGAGCCCGTCTCGATCCCCACGGGGACAACGGGTAACTGAGCCACCCGCAGCGAGCGGCAGGCGACGCCGAACGTGGGGGACCCAACCCAGGTCGTTGCCGACCCGCGGAGGACCATCGTCGCGTGCTACAGCCCGCCCGGGCCTCGCCCGGGGTTGAGCGTCCCGGTCGGATCAAATCGCCGTTTCACTTCACGCATGATCGGCAGGCTGTCCCCGATCGGACCCCACACTCCCACGAGAGACGTCAACTCGGGGTCCGCCCGACGCACCACCACGCTGCCCTGTCCGGGCCGGAACTGAGCGCGAAGCGCGGTCACGAATGCGGCGCGGCCGGGGCCGCTGCCATGCAGCCGGACGAAGAGCACGCCGAGCCCAGCGCGCCCCGTCACGGCGTACTCGAGCTGGTTCGCCTGCGCCACCTCGCTGATCTGCTCCAGGGTCGAGGACAGCTCCGCCGGAAGCGTCACGACCTTGAGAATCGTCCCCTCGCGGTCGGCGCCGAAAACGTGCGCATCATGTGCACGCCAGGCGCCTGATTCGTCATCTGCGGTCAACACCGACGCACTGCCGCCGTGCTGTTCGGCCAGCGTCACCGCCTGACGCGCCTGCTGCGCAGCAGCCACCTCGACGGACTCGAAGCGCACAAGCATCCGAACCGGGGGCACCGCCAGTTCGAGTGCGGTCGGCATGGCGGCCTGTGCCAGGAGACCGGCAACATACGGCGCGCACCGCCCGGTTTCGGGGAAGTCGACGGCCACCGTCCGCGAGGCGTCGGCGCGCGGCGCGAGCTTGAACGTCGCGCTCACAATGACACCCAGACTGCCAAACGAGCCGGTCAACAGTCGGGCCACGTCGTAGCCCGCGACGTTTTTGACGACAATGCCGCCGCTATGAGCGATGACCCCGTCCGCCCGCACCAGCGTCATCCCGATAATCAGGTCCCGCGGCGCACCATGCCAGTGCCGGCGTGGTCCGCTATCGTTCGTCGCGACAATGCCACCGATAGTCGCCGACTCCCCATCCGGGGGATCGAGCGCCAGCCACTGGCGATGCTCAGCCAGCACTGCATTGGTCGCCGAGAGCGTGGTCCCCGCCAGCACCGTCGCGGTCAGATCCCCGTGCCGATGCGCCTGGACGCCCCGCATCTCGCTCATCGATAGCAGCACATCGATGGACGATGGCGTCGGGCCCCAGCCGATCTTGGTCCCCCCGCCGCGCACAATGACGGTTCGGCCGGTCTCGGTCGCCCACGCCAGTATCTGACTGACCTGCTCGGGCGCCGTGGGCTCGACCACCAGCTGCGGGCGCACACCCTGGACCGTGTCGGTGGGCGCCGGCGGACGAGCGACACGCTCATCTAGACGAGCATTCAGATCGGCGACCGTCTCGCTGGGGGGGGCATTCGTCGTTGTCATTGTTCGCAGCACCCTGCTCCCAGCCTTGCGGCTGGGTCTGGACACACGTGATGGGATAGCCGCTCGTGAGGCACGTCCCGCTACATTCGACCGACGCCGAATCCAACCGAGCGGCGTTGTTCATCGGTCACATACTGCCGGTACTTCCCTCGTCTCGCCTTGGTCGGCCGGTCTCGGTGCGACGCGGGACGTGCCCACGAGCAGCTACATCCGCGTGGCGAGACCTGCCGTCTCCAGCGGGTGTGCACGATACGGGCCCGGGACTTCACCACACAGGCGCGGCGTCGGGAACAGCTTGTCCGGGTTGCAGATCCCGTCGGGATCGAACGCCACACGCACCAGTTGCATCGTAGCCAGATCATCGTCGCTGAACATCTTCGGCATGTGGCAGGCCTTGTCCGACCCGATGCCATGTTCTCCGGTGAGCGACCCACCGACGTCGAGGCAATACGACAGAATCTCCGACGCGACCTGCTCCGCCAGTTCAGCCTGACCTTCGACCGCGTCGTCGTAGCAGACCAACGGATGGAGGTTGCCATCGCCCGCGTGAAACACATTGCCGATGGTCAGCCCGGAGCGCTCTTCCAACGCGCGTACACGTCGCAGCACCTCAGGCAGGGTGCTGCGCGGGATGACGCCGTCCTGCACGTAGTAGTTGGGCGAGACCCGACCCATGGCGGCGAAGGCCGCTTTGCGACCCATCCAGATGCGACCACGTTGCGCATCGTCTGCCGCAACCTGCACACCCCACGCCTGATTGCGGGCACACACTCTCTCGATCTGCTCGAACAGCGTCTCGACTTCGCTCTGGGGACCGTCGAGCTCGACAATCAGCACGGCTTCGGCGTCCGGAAAGCCGGGCTGCACGGCGGCTTCGGCGGCCCGGATGGTCGTGCGGTCCATCATCTCGATCGCGGCGGGAATGATGCCTGCTGCGATGACGTCCGAGACCGCGTTTCCCGCCGCGTCGGTAGAATCGAACGCGGCCAGCAGCGTCCGAACCGCCTGTGGGCGACGACACAGCCGCAGGATGACCTTGGTGATCACGGCCAGCGTGCCTTCGGATCCGACGACCACGCCCAACAGGTCCAACCCCGGGCTGTCGAGCGCTTCGCCACCCAGGTGAATCAGCTCACCGTCCGGCAAGACAGCCTCGACCCCCAGCACGTGATGCACCGTGAATCCGTACTTAAGGCAGTGCGCACCACCGGAGTTCTCGGCGAGGTTCCCGCCGATCGAGCAGATGACCTGGCTGGAGGGGTCGGGTGCGTAGTAGTAACCGTCCGGCGCCACCTGACGAGTCACCTCCAGATTCATCACACCGGGTTGCACCGTGATCCGCTGATTCGGGATGTCGATCGCGAGCACCCGATTCATCCGGGTCATGACAATCAACACACCCTCGGGATGCGGGAGCGCACCGCCAGACAAGCCGGTTCCTTGCCCCCGGGCGACGAACGGCACGGTGTGTTGGTGGCACAACCGGACGACCCCTTGCACCTGCTCGGCCGTCTCCGGGAGCACCGCCGCGGCTGGCCGAGACCGATGCGACATCAACCCGTCCGACTCGTAGGTGAGGAGTTCGCTCTCGTCTCGCACGAGGCCGTCGGCGCCGACAATACGCTCGAGCCGGGCCAGAAACTCAGAATCAATCATGGTCGTTCCCACTGAGACACTACGGTCGGCCCGTGTATTGATCGATGACGTTCTCGATCGCGCGTCGACAGACGCGGCAGAAGCCTACGGGATTCCGCGTAAACATAATGCAGTCGACCTCAGAGCGATACAAGCCGGTCGGCTCGTACGAGGCACCTTCGAACGCGCCAACCCTGCCGGCATGCGGCATGCCTCCCAGCAGGGCGACCTCCCGGTCCATCTGCTGGGTGAACAGACGGTCCATCGTCGCCTCCTCCGCCCCGTCCACGCGCAGGCGACGGCGCTCCTCTTGGGCGGCGACGCTTCCGGCCTCGAACGCGTCCTTGTCCCAGGGGGTCGGCAACGGTGTATCCGACGTGATCAGATCACCCCATTTCACGTCCTGGGGGTCGCGCAGCGCGGTCACGTTCGGCTCCCACGGCTCGACGTGATAGGCGGCGCCAGTCTCGTAGGCGACATCGGACGTGTAGTACTCGTCGGCCAATCCCGCGAAGTGGTGGCCGAACTCGTGGACAAACACATACTCAGCGAATCCGGTGTCCGCCGCAGCCGTGGCTTGAAAATTGAAGATCCCCCCGCCTCCGTACTGCTCTTCGTTCACCAGTATTTCGAGAAACTCGTACGGCGCCGCTGAGGCGGCATCCCGGAGCGCGCGATTGTCGTAGGTCAGCAGGTACCGCTCTGAGTCAAAAATGTTGTACTCCGCAGACAGGGGCGTCCGCCGAAACTGACCGGCGCGCGGACGGCTGACGCCAGACTCGTCCGACGGCAGGTCGAGCCCCCAGACGTTGAAGTCGCTCTTGCGGCCCCGAAACGGCTCTTCTTCGAACAACGCGTTCACGAGCCGTGTGGCGTCCGCGTGAAACTTCGCCAATTCGGCCGCGACATACCCCTCTCCAATGACGAGCAGGTCCACCTTCTCCGAGGGCGGTCCGTTCTCGAAGATCGACCACACCTCGCCCATCGGCTCCCGATCGACCGGGTTGACGAACCGCGAATTCGGGTCGATCACGGTCGACCACAGTTCGTGAAAACTGTTCTCGTCGTCGCGCACTTTCAGCACCACCTGCACCGGCGCCTTCGGCCAAGGAAACCGCAGCGACTCATGAAAACTGCGCGAGAGCTCGCGGGACTCGGCCGTGGTCTCCCATTCGCCATAGATGGAGGCAAATCCGCGGGAGTACAGCACGTGATTCGTACGGCGATCCACCACCTCGAAGCGGTACTTTCCGAGGTTCAGGTCGTCCACAAGCCTCAGATGGCTCCCACCCCACGGCCCATCGGATACGACCTGGTCGAGCGCGATGATCTCCTGACCGAGCCCACCGGTGTGGATGTAGTCCACGCGCATCGTCTTGTTCAGGAACGCGGCGTCGAACCCAACCGGCGCCTGACCAGTAGGAACCGCGCTGGACGCCAGGCCGATGGTCAGGGCGACAACGACGAAGAAGCGAGTAGCAGCCATGGCGACCATTCTAGTGTTCCGTCACGGCAGTTCGAAACCGCCGCCCATCGGTCCGCCACCCATCGGTCTGCCCCCCGGGGTGGTTGATCATTGGACGCGGCTGGTCCAACAAAGCCGTATCCACACGCTACACTTGACCGGTGCACCCCACGCGGCGCCGTCCGAGTCACCTATGCCAGGTACCAGACGCATCCGTCTCGCTCGCGCCACGCTTATCACCGCGCTGAATCGTGCCACCCCCTGATCCATCGGACGACCGGCGTGCTCGAACGCCGGCGCCGTTCGTGTCCGACCCGGTCCTCACGGTCTGCTACCGACGCGCCCTGGCCGCGTCCGGGCTCGATGCGACCCAACTGCCACAGGCCGCGTTCGTCGAGACCCTGATGGCAAGCCTCGCGCACCGGTTCGCCGATTCCGAACCGGACGACACGTCCGTCCGCCGGTATCTGGACTCGTTGCGCCTCCCTGACCTGGCGCTGGCGTGCGCCTGCCGCCACGGAGACGAACGGGCCTGGGAACGGTTCGTTCTGGAGATTCGACCGGCACTCTATCGGGCCGGACGGGCCATCACCGGTCAGGACGTGGCGGGTCGCGATCTGGCGGACTCGATCTACGCCGAACTGTATGGGGTAGGCCGCGGCGCATCGGCGTCGGGCGAACCGCGGTCGCTCTTCCGCTACTATCACGGGCGGAGCACCCTGGCCACCTGGGTGCGCGCCGTGCTGGCGCAGCGCCACGTCGACCAGATACGCGAAGCACGTCGTGTGGTGCCGACCGAGCCGCGCGAGCTGGAGCGCGCGCTGCCGCCCACGGCGCCGTCTGAACCGGACCCAGGCCACGGCCGACGGGTCGCGCGGCTGCAAGTCGCGCTGCGTCGCACGCTGGCCGAGCTTCCGGCTCCGGACCGGCTTCGACTGGGGTGCTATTACATACAGCGGATGACGTTGGCCGCGGTCGGCCGGCTCGTGGGTGAGCACGAGGCCACGGTCTCTCGCGGGCTCGCTCGCAATCGCCGCCAGATCCGGGAGGCGCTCGAAACCAGCCTCGAGGCAGAGGGGCTGACGTCGTCCGAAACCAGGGCGCTGCTGGCGCGGGCAGTCGACGAGTGGCCGTTCGATGCGACAGCCGAGCTGCAAGCCGCAGCCGACGACACGTTCTAAGCACGAGCGGACAGACGCGCGGTGTAGTCTGGTCGCACGCGACACAGGCGGAAATTCAACGTGGACGACACGACTCGCCCAGACCAGGTCACGGACGCCCTCATCAGCAAGGCACTGATCCGCGCCGACGGAGGGGTGGACTGCCCGGACCCGTCACTCCTGGCCGGTATCCACGAGGGCAGCCTGGAGCCGGACGAGACGGAGCGGTGGATGACGCATCTCGCCGACTGCCAGCGCTGTCAGGCGACCCTCGGGGCGCTCGCCCGAGCGGAGGAGGACGCTCAACCGTCCCCTGCGGTGGCCCCCTCCTGGTGGCCAACGCAGAGCGCGCGCGCGCTGCGTTGGCCGGTGCGTGCCCCGCTGGCGGCTGCCGCCCTCATCGCACTGGCGGTCTGGGTGATCGACCCCGGCTCGACGCCGGGCCGACGCCCGTCGCCCACCGCGCGCCGCGCCGAACCCATCGCTGTACCGGCCAGCGCGGCACCGACCGCCGCCGCGACGAACCAGCCACTCCTGGAAACCAGCCGCGCTCCAACGCGCGAGTCCGCCGCCCAGCCGATCGATGAGGCTGAGAACCGGCTCGCTCTGAACGACACCACGGCCGATACCGCCAACGGCGAACCGCAGGCGATACAAACGTTGAACCTCCCCACGGTCGCAGCGCCCGAAGACGTAATTGAGACCGCCTCACGTGCGCGTTCCGACAGTCCCTCCTCCGCCGAGACGGCGGCGCTGTTCATCGTCCCGGTGATGCTTCGATCATCCCAGGACGCGATACAGTGGCGCGCGGAGTCCAACGGCGATATCGAGCGCACAGACGACGGCGGACTGAACTGGCGCGTTCAGCTCACCGTGCCGGAGCGCGTCATTGCGGGAGCGGCGCCGGCGGACGACGTGGCCTGGATGGTGGGAGAGCAAGGATTGGTCTTACGCACCCTTGACGGCGAACAGTGGTCCCGTCTCAACCCGCCGACGGACGCGACGTTGGTCGCCATTGAGGCGGCCGACGGACGCCGCGCCATGGTGACCACGGCCGACGGCCGCCAATTCCGGACCGTCGATGCCGGAACCGAGTGGATGCTCATCCGCTGAGGTCACTGAAGCGACACACCGTACCTAACCGAGAGCTGATCCATCAATGACGAGTCCCGCTCCCGGCCCGACCTCAGACGAGGAACCGGTCGCCAACAAGCACACCGCTATCGGAGTCTGCCTGAATCTGTTGCTGCTGGCGATGATCAGCTACGGCTACGTCCAGTCCGAGGACTACCGGTGGGCGTGGGTGTTGGTGTTTATTCCAATTGCCGTGGTCACGCTGCGCTACGCGTGGCACATCGTGGTCGGTCGCCGTGCCAGGTAACCGCGCGCAGATGCACTCGCTGGTCATTCACGCACCGGGCCAGGCACCGGGAGAGGCCCCGGCGGAGGGCCCGGAGCCGGATGCGGCCAGCACGGCCGTGATGCGAGTAGCCCGCGGCGACATCGAGGTCGCATCGGGCGAATGCCGGGTCGCGGTCCGCCGCGCCGGTATCTGCGGCACCGACCTACAGCTGCTCGAAGGCTATGCCGGCTTCAGCGGAGTGCCGGGGCACGAATTCGTCGGCACGGTGGAAACCGCACCGCCGGGTGACCGCCACTGGATCGGGCAACGGGTTGTCGGCGAGATCAATGTCGGCTGTGGCGAGTGCGAGTGGTGCCGGTCTGGTACCGCCAATCACTGCCCCACCCGCACGGTGCTCGGTATCGTGGGGCGCGCTGGGGCGTTTGCCTCCCATCTCTCGCTACCGGCGGCCAACTTCCACGCGGTACCTGACGCGCTCAGCGACGAGGCGGCGGTGCTGGTCGAGCCAACGGCCGCGGCGTGCGAGATTCTCGCTCAGGTGGACATCGGGCCTCGGGCGACGGTGGCCGTCGTCGGCGATGGCCGCATGGCCCTACTCGTGGGCCAGGTTCTGCGCACGACCGGGGCCTCGGTGACCGTGCTGGGGAAACATGCGCGCAAGCTGCGGGTCGCACAGGCATTGGGCCTGGCGGTGGCACGTGCCACGGATGACATCCCCCGATCGAGCTTCGACGTGACGGTCGACGTGACCGGGAGGCCGGCGGGACTCACCCGCGCCATGGAACTCGTGCGACCTCGCGGCACCGTCGTGATGAAGTCCACCTTCCACGGCGAGACTCCGGTCACGCTCTGGCCCGCGATCGTCGACGAAATCACATTGGTCGGGTCGCGATGCGGACCGTTCGGAGACGCGATCGCGCTCTTGGCCGACGGGCAGGTCGCAACCGCACCGCTCCTCGCTGGCGCGTACGCGCTGGACGACTTCGAGGCCGCCTTCGCCGCGGCGCGGACGGAACTCAAGGTGATGCTCCGGCCCTAGCAGCCCGTGGTGCCACGCGAATGCGCACGGGTCCGTCCGACACCGCGCGTTCGCCCGGCACGATCGGACGCGTGCGCGGCAGTTGCGGACGGGTCAGTCAGACACCGCGAGTTCGCCCGGCACGATTGGACGCGTACGCGGCAGCTTCCCGCGATACGACAGCCACCCGACGAACGCGAGGATCCCGAGAAACACGCCCAGCTTCGCGATGTCACCCGGCCGGCCGTATGGCACCACCGTATTGAGGAACCAGAGCGTGGGCTGGGCGACACACATCGCCCAGACCGACCCATAGAAATAGCGGCGTTCGTGCCCCTCACCCTTGGTGGACGCCTTGACGCGAGGCAGCTGACCCAACAGGCCAAGTACCCAGACCGTACCCGCCAGCGGGAAATACGCGGCGTCGTACATCTGGGCGAGGTTCCACTCGCCGGTCGCGATCGCCGCCACGAGGCCAGCGATATTGAGGACGCCGAACGAGATGGCCGCACCCCACGCCACGGTGTAGCACACGCGTCGGTAGAGTGGATTGGGCCGATCTTCGGTGAAGCGGATGATGTAGGGTCTCGGCTCACAGCCGGGCAGACGTCCCCTCAATCCGGCGATACCGGTGCCCATCAGCACGACCCCGAGCCACAGCAGCATCCGCCGATCGACGCCGTCGTCGAAGAGATCGAAGATGAGCGGTCCCGGTATGAGGAAAAAAACAAAAATCCAGATCGGCCAGTGGGAGAACCGGTAGTGCGTCTTGTTGCGGTACCGAATCTTTCGTTCGCTCGCCAGCTCGACAGGTATCCCCGCGGATGTCGTCTGGGCGGTTGGCTGTGTGGTCACGTCCCTCTTCCGGGCTAGTCCGACGGGTCTGACATCGCTCCTCGACCCCCCAAAGGCGCGAGTTGGGCACTGCGCGCTTCGGACGGGCCGCAGCGAGCGAGCCGGTCGTAGTCATCAGATGCATGGGCGTACTGGCGATGCGATCGGCCAGGCAACCCACGCAGGCGCGCGGGCGGTGCTGACCAGCGCTCGCACGCTCAATTGTACTGCCTCGCCGCCAGGTGGCGGCGACCAGCCGATACGTCACGCAACTCCCGTGGCGCGGAGCGCGGTGACACCTGTCAATCAGGCGGTCCGGACCGTTCGACAGACGCGCGCAGGGTACTATTGAGGGTGAAATGTGTCGTTTCGGGCTGTTCTCCCCCGACCCTGCGGCCGATACGTCTAATTGCGGAGGGAACGGCGCGGTCGAACGTAGACTGCGGTCGTAGCGAAGCGCATGTTTTAACCGAAAGATCCAGCGCACAAGCCCTCGGGGGCGACACACACGGGCGGGCGGATGCCGGTCTCGACCGGCGGCGACGAGGTCCATCTACTCGACCGCTTTGCCACCGTCTTCCGCCATCGGCGGCTGGCGATCAGCCTCTTCTCGGGGGTTGTGTTGCTCATGATGCTGCAGAGCTACGCGACGATCCCGATGTTTCGTGCGACCGCCCAACTTTTGATCGACGAGGAACAGAGCGTCATGGTCTCGGGGATGGACGCGAGCGATCCGGTCAACTATTGGACCGACTCGGAGCCGTACTACGAGACGCAGTATCGCATCTTGCAGAGTCCGGGTCTGGCCGGCTACACGGTCGGCAAGCTCGACCTCGACCAAGTCCCAGAGTTCAACGGACAGGCTGAGAAGCAATTCGGACCGCGAGAGGCTCTCCAGGCGACTCGCGCCGTCGTGGTCAGCCGGGTACAGACAGTGGGCCAGGCGATCTTGGGCCTGATCCGCCCAAATTCGGGGACAGACCGGCCAACGACACACGATGAGGCCCCCGCAGAACAGTTGCAGGCGAAGGAACTGGCCCAGACGAACGGGGTCGTCAGTCGGCTGGCGGTAGCCCCAGTGGTCAACACCCGACTCGTTGATGTCAGCTACACGTCCGCCGACCCTGCCTTCGCCGCCGATGCGGTGAACACCCACGTCGAGACCTACGTGGAGCGCAACCTGGCCTCACGTCTCGAAGCGGTGCAGAAGACGCTGGCATGGGTGAGCGGAGAGCTCGCGACCCAGCAATCGGGAGTCGAAGAGAGCGATCGGTCGCTCTCGGAGTACCGCGAGTCCGAGAACGCGCTGTCACTCGATGCAAACACCGATGTCATCACCACCCGGCTCGCGACGTTGAACAGCCAGGTGTCGACGGCCAGAGCGGATCGGATCCAGGCGGAGTCCCTCTATCGTCAGATTCAGGAGCTCGATCCAGCGAACGAGGCCGCCCGCAATCATCCGTCGGTATCCGGCGCGGCCGGAGTGGCTGCGGCCAGCACGCGGTTGGCGGGGCTGGAGGGTCAACTGGTGGGCCTCGCCGGTCGTTACGGGCCGCTGCACCCGGACATGATCGGAGTCAACTCAGAGATCGCGAGCGCGGAGCGCGCAGTCGCCGTCGAGGTGGGGCGCGCGATCGAGGCGGTCAGGAGCGAGTACCAGTCAGCCGCCGACGAGGAACGGCGCCTGCAGGCCGAGTTCGAAGCACAGCAAAGCCGCGCGGAGGACCTCAGCCGCAAAGCCGTCGACTATCGCCTACTGGAGCGCCAGTCAGCCAGCAACCAACGGGTCTACGAAAGCCTGCTCCAGCAGCAGAACGAGCTACAGGTCGTCGCCAACAGCCGAGCCAACAACGTGCAGTCGCCGACTTGCCACGCCTCAATGTGGTGTTGTGGTCGCTTGAAGTAGAGGCGCAGTTCTATCTGTTGGCCCCGCTGCTGGCCGTGGTCTATCGCGTGGCGGACCGGCGGGCCCGGGCGTTGGCTTTTGCGGGCATCGGGGGGGGGACTACATCTGTTCGCGCCGTTGGTGTTCTGAAATGACGACATGTTCTTTCACTACGCGTTGTATTTCACGGTGGGGACGGTGGTGGCGGACTTCTACGTGAGCGCCGATCGGGTTGGGGAATCGAAACCCACGCGGTGGTTGGATTGGTGCGTCGTCGCGTGTATCCCCGTGTCGGTGCTTGTCAGTAATAGGGGGTGGGCGCCTGAGCTCGTGCTCCCGTTGCACGCCGGGCTGGCTTTGGTTGCCGCGCTTCGCGGGGGCGCCGTGGCGAGGCAGCTGCGCAGGCCGTTGCTCGTAACCGTTGGGGGCATGTGCTACACGATCTACATGTACCACTATTTGGTGATCTCCGGCGTGGGCCGGGTCACTGCGGGCTGGTTCGGGGGACTACCCTACGAGCTGTTCTTCCTCCTCCAGCTCGTCGTGCACAGCCTCGCGGTCGTCTCCGTCTGTGTGGTCCTCTTTCGATTCACGGAGCAGCCGTTCAAGGCGGTGTCAGCCAAGAAGCTGATCCAGCGATTTCGGCCCGCGTGAAGGTGACCCTCCGCAGCCCGTACAAAGCAAAAGCCCGAGGCGATCGAACCTCGAGCTTCTGTAAAAAATCCCGGCAGCGACCTACTCTCCCACACAGTTACCCGTGCAGTACCATCGGCGGTAGAGGGCTTAACTGCCGTGTTCGGCATGGGAACGGGTGTGACCCCTCTCCTATCGCCACCGGGAAACCTGCGGCGAGTGACGGACTCGGCCCTATGTCAAAGAACAAACGTCGAACATTGCCAGACCCCGGACATCGTACGCCTGAGCGTCCCTACGCACAACAACTGAATATCCTACAAACGGTAGTCTCTTCCTTCCACACACATACACAGTGAAAAAGAGTAAAGGTCAAAGCCTCACGGCTGATTAGTACCAGTTAGCTTAAGCCCTCACGAGCCTTACACACCTGGCCTATCACCTGGTCGTCTTCCAGGAGCCTTCAGGAGCCGAAGCTCGGGAGATCTCATCTTGGGGAGGGTTTCACGCTTATATGCTTTCAGCGTTTATCCCTTCCGAACGTAGCTACCCAGCGCTGCCGCTGGCGCGACAACTGGTACACTAGAGGTTCGTCCATCCCGGTCCTCTCGTACTAGGGACAGCCTCCCTCAAATCTCCTACGCCCACGGCAGATAGGGACCGAACTGTCTCGCGACGTTCTAAACCCAGCTCACGTACCGCTTTAATCGGCGAACAGCCGAACCCTTGGGACCTGCTACAGCCCCAGGATGCGATGAGCCGACATCGAGGTGCCAAACCTTGCCGTCGATATGAACTCTTGGGCAAGATCAGCCTGTTATCCCCGGCGTACCTTTTATCCGTTGAGCGATGGCCCTTCCATGCGGAACCACCGGATCACTAAGGCCTGCTTTCCCACCTGCTCGACTTGTAGGTCTCGCAGTCAAGCTCGCTTATGCCTTTGCACTCTACGGCTGATTTCCAAACAGCCTGAGCGAACCTTCGCGCGCCTCCGTTACATTTTAGGAGGCGACCGCCCCAGTCAAACTACCCACCTAGCACTGTCCCTGATCTG
>CALLXD010000064.1:40000-67996 GCA_937766455.1 Vicinamibacterales bacterium
GCCTCTGCCCCGTCGCGGCGTCATGGGAATGAAAGTCTGCCACGATGCGCTGGGCGAGGTCGAGCTTGGCACGCTTGGGATGCAGGTCACCGAAAGCGACCCGCGTGCGAAGTCGCTCGATCTCCGGCAACGAGAGGTCCGTCAGCAGCTCGTAATAACTCCACATCAGGTCGTCGGACGCCGACATGACCTTGCCGAACATATCGTTTGGCGCCTCTGCGATGCCGACGTAGTTGGCCGCCGACTTCGACATCTTCTCGACGCCGTCCAGCCCCACCAGCAACGGCGTGGTCATCACCACCTGCGGCGGCAGCTCGAAGCCGGGCATGATGTCGCGCCCCACGTTCAGATTGAACAGCTGGTCGGTGCCTCCGAGTTCAACGTCCGCGCGCAGGTGCACCGAGTCGTACCCCTGGGTCAGCGGGTACAGAAACTCATGGATCCCGATGGGCTGGCCCTTCTCGTAGCGCTGCCGAAAATGACGCCGTTCCAGCATCTGCGCCACGTTGTAGCGGGCCGTCAACCGGATCCACTCCTCGCTGGTGAGCACGCCGAGCCAGCGGCTGTTGAAGTCGACGACCGTCAGATCCGGGTCGAGCAAGGTGAACACCTGCCGTGTGTAGGTCTCGGCGTTGGCGTCGATCTCCTCGCGTGTCAACGCCGGGCGCGTCTTTGACCGTCCAGTCGGGTCGCCGATGAGCCCGGTGAAATCCCCAATGAGAAACACCACGGTGTGCCCCAGATCCTGAAAGTGCTTCATCTTCCGGATCAGGACGGTGTGGCCGAGGTGGAGGTCCGGGGCGGTCGGGTCGAATCCCACCTTCACGACGAGCGGGGTGCTCGTCCGCACCGACCGCTCCAGTTTTGAGCGCAGCTCCGATTCCCTGACCACGTCCACGCACCCTTTGGTCAGGTAGGCCAGCTGCTCCGCGACAGTTAGCTGATTCATCTCTAGTCTGGGCTGCCCCCGAACCCCCCGCCACTCGCGGAGCGTGGCCCCATCGCCCCACGCCGCCTGCCTCTTTCACGCCGACGAGGCTGCACCGGTAGCGGGTCAGCGTCGCAGGAAGCGGCGGCCGTCGATGCGCCAACCGCCGTTCAATACGATCCCGATCGCCTCAGGGTAGATTCGATGTTCCTGGACGAGGATTTTCGCGGCAAGGCTATCCTCCGTGTCGCCCTCCTCCACCGCCACCACCGCCTGTACGATGATAGGGCCGGCGTCGAGTTCTGGCGTCACGATGTGCACGGTCGCGCCCGCCACCTTGACACCATGCCGCCACGCTTGCCCCTGCCCGTCCAGTCCGGGAAACGCGGGCAGCAAGGACGGATGCACGTTCAAGATACGGTCGGGGAACGCTCTGACGAAGGTGGCACTCAGCAGACGCATGAAACCCGCCAGACAGACCAGCGACACGGCCCGCCGACGAAGCTCGGCAACAAGCTCCGCGTCGTAGGCTTCTCGTGACGCGTAGGAGGCGTGCTCCAACACGACGGTCTCGATCCCAGCCGCGCGCGCGCGGTCCAATCCGCCGGCGCCCGCCTTGTTGGCGATCACGACCACGATGGTCGCGTCGAGCCGCTTGTCCGTCACTGCATCGATGATCGCCTGCAAATTGCTGCCACGACCGGAAATCAGCACGCCCAACCGGCGACCGGCGTCGTCGTACGTCACGTCCTTCTCGTTGGCAACCATGGTCAATGCTGGGGTGGGTCCAGACTACCCCGCCCGCTGCGCTAGCGGTATGTCACCACGCCGTCTCCAGACGTCACCGCGCCGATGACCACCGCGTCGGTCTCTCCGGCCTCGTGGAGGCGTTGCAACACGACGTCAGCCGCCGCGGCGCCGCAGACAACCACCATACCGATACCCATGTTGAAGGCCCGAAACGCGTCGCTGTCCGGCACCGCACCATGGTGCTGCAGGAAGCTAAAGATGGGCAGGGGCGTCCAGCTCGCACGATCGATGTCCGCCGCCGTCCCGTCAGGCAGCACGCGCGGCAGATTGTCGGTGAGGCCGCCGCCGGTGATATGCGCCATCCCCTTGATCGGCGTGTCAGCCTCGGCCAGGAGCGCACGCAACGGCCGCAGATAGGAACGATGCGGGCGTAACAGGACCTCGCCCACGGCCCCATCCAACCCATCGGGTGTGGCATCGGTGGCCAACTCGAGGCGATCGAAGATGACATGACGGGCCAACGAATAGCCGTTGGTGTGGAGACCACTGGACCGCAGACCAATCAGACAGTCACCAGGCTGGATGCGCCGCCCGTCAATCACCCGCGCCCGATCCACCAGGCCGACCACAAAGCCGGCCAGGTCATACTCGCCGGCGGCATAGAACCCGGGCATCTCGGCGGTCTCGCCTCCGAGCAGGGCGCAGCCGTTCTCGGTACAGCCGGCGGCCAGACCGGTCACGATCTCGGCGGCCACGTCCGGCGACAAGGCGCCGGTGGCCAGATAATCGAGAAAAAAGAGGGGGGTCGCCCCTTGTACCAGAATGTCGTTGACGCAGTGATTCACCAGATCAACGCCGACCGAATCATGGCGGCCGGTGCGAAACGCTACTTTCAATTTCGTGCCGACGCCGTCAGCGCTCGACACCAACACCGGCTCGGTGAGGCCGGTCAGATCAGGGCGGAACAACCCGCCAAAGCTCCCGATGTCCGAGAGCACCCCACTGGTGAACGTGCCACGAGCCAGCGCACGAATCCGCCGAACGGCCTCGTGTCCCGCGTCGATATCGACGCCAGCTGATTTGTAGTCCGTCGGCACCGGCGATTCGGGCGCCACGGCCGTGTCCTCTTCGTCAGACATCAACGGGTCTGCCATCAGAACTCGAGCACCTTGATCAACTCCTCGCTCACCGCACGTGAACGAGAACCCTCCGGCGCGGCCCAGAACGCCGCGCGAGCAGTCATGAAGAAACGCTCCTCCGCGAGGTCCTCGTCAAGCATGTCAAAGCCGTCGCGCAGTACCAGCGCGGCTGCGGGCAGGTCGGTCCGGGTCTCGAGGTGCTCCAGCACCACCGCTGAGTCGCGCATGGCGAGCATCCCGAGCACGAGGGCAATCGCATCCCGCGGTCCCGGGTCCGCATCGACCCCAACGTCGAAGAGCTCCTGCACCGCGCCGGCATCACCGCCGGCGGCGAGCGCACCCAGACCGGCCGCCGCGGAGCGCACCACGTCCGCGTTGTCTCCAGCCGCGGCAAACCGTAGTGACTCGGACACGTACTGGAAATGCTCGTCCCGATCAGAGCCAAGCATCGCGGCGGCGGCCGAGACCATGGGTTCCATCTCAGCGTCCCGTCCCTGCAACGCAGCGATCGAGCCCAGCGCACGCGCGTCGCCAATGCGCGTCAAGGCCAGCAGTGCATCGTCCTGGAGTGGACCAGGCTGGGCGACGATACGCATGAGCGCGTCCAACGCGTACTCCGCGCCTCGATCCGCGAGCGCCTCAATCACGCCCCCCCGAAAGAAGTCCTCCCCCCGATCGATGTCCGCGATCAGACGCTCTCGCACCGCCGCATTGTCGTCATGCGCCGCAACCGCCCGAATCAGCGCGGGCCGCACGAATTCAGACGTTTCGGTGTCCAGCGCCTGTAGGAGGCGAGGCACCATGGACGGATCAGGCTCGTGCGCGAAGTATCCGTAGGCCACCGCACGCAACCGATCATTGGGGTCGTCGAGCACATCCAGCACAACCGGCTTGGCCGTCGCGCCCCCAAAACCGACGAGCAGTACCAGGGCGCGAAACCGAACATAGCCTTCGTCGTGGCCGGTGACCGCGGCCGCCAGCGCGGGGCCGACCTGCTCAACAGGAGCGCGCCGAACGAGACTGCTGGCCGCGGTGCGCGTGTCGTAGTCGAAATCGCCAAGCTGATCGATGGCCGCCTGCAGGGCCTGGCCATCGACCGGAGCGGGTTGAGCCGCGACCCGATCGGCTCCGAACAGCAAGAGGCTCGCGACCGCCACGGCTGTCGATCGCGTCATTACCGTTCGCCCGGCAGTTTCAGCGCCATCTGCATGTACGCCGCCTCATCCTGAGGTGCCTCAACGGGATACTCGCCGGTGTAGCAGGACGTGCAGTAGTCGCCACTCCGCGAGCCGACGGCTTCCTTCAATCCGCCAAGACTCAGATACTGCAAAGAATCTGACTTTACGAAGCCCCGAATCTCCTCCACGGTGTGACTGTGCGCGATCAATTCAGACCGGCTGGGGGTATCGATCCCGTAGTAGCAGGGGGATACGGTCGGAGGACAGCTAATGCGCATATGGATTTCGCGGGCGCCGGCGGCCCGGATCATACCGACAATCTTCCGACTGGTCGTCCCCCGGACCAGGGAGTCGTCGACGAGGATGACCCGCTTGCCCTCGATAATGCTTCTCACTGGATTCAGCTTCACGCGCACTCTGAAACCGCGAATCTCCTGTTGCGGCGCGAGAAAGGTGCGGCCCACATAGTGGTTGCGAATCAGCCCCATGCGGAGCGGCAAGCCTGACTCTTCGGCGTACCCCACCGCGGCGCACATCCCCGAGTCAGGAATCGGCACCACCACATCCGCGTCGGCCGGCGCTTCCCGTGCCAGCAACCGACCCAGATTCGTCCGGACCTCGTTGACGCTCTGCCCGAACACGAGGCTGTCTGGCCGGGCGAAGTAGACGTGCTCAAACACGCAATGTGACGGCTGGGCCACGGGGAATGGCCGATACGATTGAGCCCCGTCCCGGCTGATGACCAGCACCTCCCCCGGTTCGACATCACGCACGTAGGTCGCACCGATCAGGTCGAGCGCGCAGGTCTCCGAACACACCACCATCGAGTCGCCAAGCTTCCCCAGGACCAGCGGGCGGAACCCGTGTGGGTCGCGCACGGCGATTAACAGGTCTTTCGTCAGCAGCACCAGCGAGAACGCGCCGTGCACCTGAGCCACGGACTCAACAATGGCGTCCTGCGGGGTCGGCGCTTTCGAACGCGCGTAGAGGTGCAACACCACCTCGGTGTCGCTGTTCGTCTGGAAGATGTGCCCCTTCCCCGCGAGGTCCTGGCGCAGTTCGGGCGCGTTGATCAGGTTGCCGTTATGGCAGAGCGCAATTTGACCATGCACGCAATCGACGCGGATCGGCTGGGCGTTGACAAGGCGGCTGTCGCCGGCCGTCGAGTAACGCACATGCCCGATGGACACATCGCCCTTGAGGGTCGAGAGCGTGGCTTCGTTGAACGCCTCCGACACTTGCCCCATGGCCCGGGTCAGGTAGATCTGTTCGCCGTCGGCGGTGGCGATGCCGCAACTCTCCTGCCCCCGGTGCTGCAGCGCATAGAGACCGAGCCGCGTCAGGGCAGGCGCCTCGGGGTGCCCGTAGATCCCGAACACGCCGCACTCGTCCCTGAACTTGTCGTTACCGGTGTCGCTGTCGGCCGTGTGTGTCAATGCGGGTCACGCCTCTCTGCTAGCGTTCGAAATGCCGAGTTAGTCCCTGTCCCCACGCGTGCTCCGCCTCGTCGACGCCGATGTCTGCCACGGACTGACCGGCCACCGCGAGGCGGAGACGGTCACCGCCGGTGCTGCCGATGACGGTGGCCGGCACAGACCGCTCCCGCGCGCTCGAGAGCAATTGATCCCGTTGACCAGCCGCAACCGACACGATCACCCGAGAGGGAGCCTCACCGAACAACGCCTGGACAACGCCGAACCGATCGTCCGCCCCGTCCCAACTGGGGAGATCGATCTGAGCGCCGACCGTGCCACTTTCGACACAGCACTCAGCCAACGTCACCGCGAGCCCGCCGTCCGAACCATCGTGCGCCGACCGAATCCACCGCCCTTGCGCCGCGTCAACCAGCAGGCCTTGCAGGGCCCGCTCGCGGTCCAAATCCACCGCACACGGCGTGCCACGGACCAGCCCGTGGTGTTGCTTCAGATACTCGCTTCCGCCAAGCCCGCCCGCCGGATCACCGAGCAACACGATGTCCAGGTCGGGCTCCGGGAACACACGGGTCAGCACATGGCTGACATCGTCGAGCACGCCCACCACACCCAACACGGGCGTGGGATAAATCGCCTGGCCGTCGGTCTCATTGTAAAGACTGACGTTGCCTCCAGTGATCGGCACATCCAACGCGCGGCACGCTTCAGCAATCCCATCGACGGCCTGCGAGAACTGCCACATGATGTCCGGACGCTCAGGATTGCCGAAATTCAGACAGTTGGTCGCCCCGATCGGCACGGCACCTGCGCACGCGACGTTTCTGGCGGCCTCCGCCATCGCTAACCGGCCCCCTTCCGCCGGGTCCAGATAACAATGCCGACCGTTGCCATCGAGCGAAAACACCAACGCGCGCGTGGTGCCCTTGACCCGAACCACACCGGCCCCCAGGCCCGGCAACACGACCGTGTTGGTGCGCACCATATGGTCGTACTGTCGGTAGACCCAACGCTTGCTCGCAATGACCGGGGTCCCCAGGAGATCGAGCCAGACCTGACCCAGATCGGTCGGCGGTGCGAGCGTCGCCAAATCCAGCTGCGCGACGTCGTCGAGATACGCCGGACGCTCAGTCGGCCGATCGTAGAGTGGGGCGCGATCGGCCAACGGGCGATTCGGAATCTCCGCCACCACCTCCCCGTGGTCGCGGATCCTGAGCAACCCGTCATCGGTGACCTGGCCGATGCGGACCGCGTGCAGGTCCCACTTCGCGAACACCCGCTCGACCTCCGCCTCACGGCCACGCTGTGCCACGAGCAGCATGCGTTCCTGTGACTCAGAGAGCATGATCTCGTAGGGCGTCATACCGGTCTCGCGCTGGGGCACGAGCGCCACATCGATCTCGATCCCGACGTCCCCACGCGCCCCCATCTCGGAGGTCGAGCAGGTCAGCCCCGCGGCGCCCATGTCCTGGATGCCGACCAGCGCGTCGGTGCGCATGACCTCCAGGCACGCCTCGAGCAGCAGCTTCTCCATGAACGGGTCGCCCACCTGGACCGCGGGACGTTTGTCGGCCGAGTGTTCGTCAAACTCGGCTGACGCCATCGTCGCGCCGTGGATACCGTCGCGGCCCGTCTTGGCGCCGACGTAGTACACCGGGTTGCCCGCGCCCGAGGCGAGGCCCATCGCGAGCCCGTCCGCCTTGGCCACGCCGAGGCAGAAGACGTTCACCAGGGGATTGCCGGCGTAGCCAGGCTCGAACGCGATCTCCCCGCCGACGGTGGGGATACCAATACTGTTACCGTAGCCAGCGATGCCGGCGACCACGCCGTCGATCAACCGCTTGGTGGCTGGGTCGTCGAGCTCCCCGAACCGCAGCGAATTGAGCAGCGCGATCGGGCGGGCTCCCATCGTGAAGATGTCCCGGATGATGCCGCCCACACCGGTCGCGGCCCCCTGATACGGCTCGATGAACGATGGATGATTGTGCGACTCGATCTTGAAGACCGCGGTGATGCCATCGCCAATGTCCACCGCCCCGGCGTTCTCGCCAGGCCCCTGCACCACCCGCGGCCCCTCGGTGGGAAACCGACGCAAGTGCAGCCGTGAACTCTTGTAGCTGCAATGCTCGGACCACATGACCGAGAAAATCCCCAGTTCGGTCATCGTCGGCTCGCGCCCGAGAATCTCCAGCAAACGTTGGAATTCCTCGGGGCTGAACCCGTGCGCGTCGATGGTGGTCTGATCGATGGACATGACTACACGTGAAGCTTCACACCACTCCGGTCGCCGCGATGGAGCTGATGACTGATTCAAAGAGGACCCGACCGTCGGTGCTTCCCAGCATCGACTCACAGGCGCGCTCCGGGTGCGGCATCAGCCCCACGACGTTTCGCCCCGCATTACAGATCCCAGCAATGGCGCTCACCGACCCGTTCGGATTCGACCTGTCGGACAGCTCGCCGTCCTCGGCGCAATACCGAAAGATCACCTGCCGGTTGGCCTCGAGCGCCGCCACCGTCTCTGGCGACGCGTGGAAGTTGCCCTCCCCATGGGCAATGGGCACACGAAGGACCTGACCGGCGACGGCCCCCGCGGTAAACGGCGTGTCCGTCCGCTCGATTCGGATATGGACATGTTCGCAGAGGAACTTCAAGTCACGGTTGCGCAGCAGCGCGCCCTCTAGTAGACCCGCTTCGAGCAGGACCTGAAAGCCGTTGCAGATGCCGATGACGGGCCCACCGGCGTCGGCAAACTCGCGCACGCGCGCCATGACTGGCGAAAAACGGGCGATCGCTCCGGTCCGCAGATAGTCCCCGTACGAAAACCCGCCCGGCAGCACCACGACGTCGGCACCACCCAGGTCGGCGTCCTTATGCCACACGAACTCCGCGTCCTGTCCGAGAACGTGTTTCGTCGCGTGATACGCGTCGTGGTCGCAGTTTGAACCAGGGAACTCGACCACCGCGAACTTCATGGACCGTCGTCCCCATCGACCTCGACACGGTAGCTCTCGATCACCGGGTTCGCGAGCAACTTGTCCGCAACCTCGGAGACCGTCGCGCGCGCTTCGTCGACCGTCGCGGCGGCGACCTCGAGTTCGAAATACTTGCCCTGTCGGACATCGTGCACGGAGGCATATCCCATTGACCCCAGCGCCTCGACGATCGTCCGCCCCTGCGGGTCGAACACCGAAGGCTTCAACGTGACGAACACTCTGGTCTTCATAATTAGTCGGGGCCCTGCCCCGAACCCCCCGCGGGGACCCCCACGGCCCCACTCCGCACCCGCGGGGCGCGCATTATCGCGCGCCGCGTAGTTAGTCGGGGCCCTGCCCCGAGCCCCGCCGTCGTCTACGACGGTTCGGACACCGTAGCGCTCGACAACACACGATCGACGATGGGGCCCACGTGCCGGAGCTGCTGGTCGAGATCGAAGGCGCGCTGGAGATCGTCGGCCGATAGTACGCCCATTACGTCCGCATCCTCGCTGAGCAACGTCTTGAAATCCAGCCGCTCGTCATGAGAACGCATGGCCGCCCGTTGCACCCACTCATAGGCCTGTTCGCGCGAGACGCCGCGTTGCGCCAATTCGAGCAGCACGGTCCCCGAGAACACGATGCCGCGCGACCGTTCGAGATTCTCCCGCATACGCTCCGGGTGCACCACGAGCGCCCGAACAATCTTGGTGAACCGTCGCAGCATGTGGTCGAGCGTAATGAAGCTGTCCGGGATGATCACGCGCTCGACCGACGAGTGGGAAATGTCGCGCTCGTGCCACAGCGCCACATTCTCAAACGCGGCCACGGCGTTCGCACGGAGGAGACGGGCGAGTCCGGTCAACTGCTCGCACCCGATCGGATTGCGCTTGTGGGGCATGGCGGACGATCCCTTCTGCCCTTTCGCGAATCCCTCCTCGACCTCCCCAATCTCGGTCTTCTGTAGCCCCCGCACCTCGACCGCGAACTTCTCCAGCGACGCACCGGTAATCGCGAGCGCACTCAACAACTCGGCGTGACGGTCCCGCTGGATGACCTGGGACGCGACCGGTGCTGGCGTCAGCCCGAGCGCGGCACACACGCGCCGCTCAATCTCTGGCTCCAGATGCGCATAGGTCCCCACGGCACCGGAGATCTTGCCAATCGTGATTCCGTCTCGGGCGCGTTCGATCCGAACGACGCCCCGTCGCAGCTCGGCGTGCCACAGCGCGAGCTTCAGTCCGAACGTCATCGGCTCGGCGTGCACGCCATGCGTGCGCCCAATCATCGCGGTGTCCCGGTGCTCGTGAGCCCGCTCGCCAACCGCTTCGATCACCTGATGGAGGTCGTCGAGGATCAAGCCGCACGCCTGGCGCATTTGCAGCGCGAGCGCCGTGTCCAGCACGTCGGACGAGGTCAACCCGAAGTGCAACCAGCGCGCCGACGGACCGACCTGCTCGGCCACCGCGGTCGTGAATGCGATGACGTCGTGCTGGGTCGTGCGTTCGATCTCGTCGATGCGCTCGGCCTGAACACCCGTGCATGCCGCAATGTCACGTGCCGCCTCTTCGGGCACCACACCCGTGGCCGCCATCGCCTCCGTGACGGCAACCTCGACGCGGAGCCAGGTGTCGTACTTCGTTTGCTCTTCCCAGATGCGGCCCATCTCGGGATGGGTATAGCGAGAGATCATGCGCGCCGAACCTCGTCTGTCTTCAAATAGGAAACCATCGCCATCTCACCAAGCGCTAGAACGGCAGCGCGACCTGACGCCCCACCGTGCCATGCCCGCGCTGGGACGCCCACACACCGAGATCCACCGTTGTCGCCACCCGATCCTGGCGGGACACGATGACCTGTACCTCGTGTCGCCCGCTCGCCTCAAGCGCCTCTCGACACGTCATCTCCGCGATTTCCGGCACGTTGTTCACCCGGCTCAGATGCGCAAGTACCACACATCTGACCGAGTCTCCCAGATCCGCGCGGATGAACTGCGCGAGCGATTCATTCGACAGATGACCGCGCGCCCCACTAATGCGATCCTTCGTCGAGCGTGCGTACGGCCCCACCTGCAACAGGTCGTCCGCATGATTCGATTCAATCACCAGCATTCGACAGTCTCGGAACCTGGTCCGCAGGACCGGAGTGACCACGCCGATATCCGTCGCAAAGCCGACCGTGCCGTCTGGCGTCTCAATGACAAAGGCCACCGTCTCGGCCGCCGCGTCGTGTGAGACCTCGAACGGGGTAAATCGAAACCCGCAAATCTCACTCGTCGTGTCGCACGCCAACTGGCCCCAGCTGGCGACATTGGCGGCAGTTCGGGCCGATTCCAGAATCGCCCGAGTCGCCGCCGTCGCATAGACGGGCACATCGTGCCGCCGGGAAAACAGCGCCGCGCTACGGGTGTGGTCGCCGTGCGCGTGCGTAATCACCACCGCCCCGACACTGTCTGGCGACACCCCCACCGTGTCCAAGCGACGCGCCACCTCGCGATAGCTCAGGCCAACATCGATCAGCACCGGCTGGTCGAGCCCCTGCAGAAGCGTCACGTTCCCGGCGCTCCCGCTGCCCAGCACCGTCAACCGAACCCCGATGGCATCCCCCCGTTCCAGGGCGGGACATCCCGCCGGGACTGCGTTGCTTCCGGTCGCGCCCAACCAACCGAACCCCGGCGACCTAGGTCAGGGCGAGTTGCTCCTCCCGCAACGGAAGACCATCGACGGGACCCAAAATGGTCGCCGCGACCGCGCCTGGCACGAGCAGCGCCCGTGCCACCCGATGGACGTCGTCGAGCGTCACGGCCTGCACCGCTTGCAACGTGTCGTCCAGCGTGAACTGGCGTCCGTAGTACATCTCCTGCCGGGCGAGCTGAGACATCCGGCTTGAGGTGCTTTCCAAGCCCAGCACCAGACTGCCTTTGAGGTGATCCTTGGCCCGGGTCAGCTCCGCCGACGTGATCGGCTCGTCGCGCAACTGTTGAAGTTCGGCGACGATCAGATCGACGACTTCCACGACGCTCTCAGCGTCGCACCCGGCGTAAATCGTGAGCGCGCCGCCATCTTGGTACGACGCGAAACCGCTGCTCACCGCATACGCCAGACCGCGCTTCTCGCGGATGTTCTGAAACAGACGCGAGCTCATCGTGCCGCCAAGCACGATGTTCATCACATAACAGATATAGCGGTCCGCGTGGCCCTGCGGATATCCGTTCACGCCAAGCACGACGTGGCACTGCTCGAGCGCCTTGTCACGTACCAGGAGCCCGGGCGTGGTGGAGGGCGCGATATCGGGCGGCGGTTCGACACTGGACGGCAGGTCGGCAAAGGCGGACGACACCAGATCGCGGACGGCCGCATGGTCGACATGACCGGCGGCGGCGATAACCAGGTTGCCGGCAGAGTAGGCGTGCCCGAAGTGGTCACGCAGACTGGTCGCGTCGAGCGCCCTCACCGTGTCCGGCACCCCCAGAATCGGTCGGCCCAACGGATGGCCCGACCAGAAACGTTGAGTGAACAACTCATGCACGAGATCGTCAGGCGTGTCCTCCACCATCTTGATCTCTTCAAGCACCACCTTCTTTTCCCGCTCAATGTCACCCAGGTCGAACGCGGGGTTGAGCAGCAGATCAGCGAGCACGTCGACCGCTCGCGGAAGATGCTCGTCCAGCACTTTCACGTAGTAGCTCGCACACTCTTTCGCCGTAAAGGCGTCGAGCTGTCCGCCAATCGAGTCGATCTCCTGCGCAATATCCTCCGCCGAGCGGCGCGCCGTCCCCTTGAACAACATGTGTTCAACAAAGTGCGCAATGCCAGACCGCGCGTCGCTCTCATGACGCGACCCACGCGTGAGCCAGGCGCCGAAGCTGACCGAGCGCACGCCTGGCATCGACTCCGTCAGGAGACGCAACCCGTTGTCAAACTGTTCGCGAACAATCATTCCGAGACGTCGCCTGTCTGCGGCCTTTCAGCGTCAGCCGCGTGAAACATCCGTAAATAGTTGCTCTATAAGGACTTATCAGAATACTACAAGGATACAAATGATACCACGCGGGCGCCGCCGCATCAACCGCCACACGCAATTTTGCGTGGTACTGTTAGCCCGATGAGCGATCCGAAGCCGGACCTGGCGGAGCTGGAGCCGGCGGAACTCGAAACTGTCGTGACGGGTCTGGGCGCGAAGCGTTTCCACGCGCAACAGATCTTCCGATGGCTCCATCGGCGCGGACATGAACGCGTCGACCAGATGACCGACCTGTCGCAGAGCCTTCGGGCGCAGCTCGATGCCGCGTGCACGATCACCACCCCGTCGGTGACCGACCGCGTACGCTCGGCAGATGGCACCGAAAAGTTCCTTTTCACGCTGGGGGATGGGCGGACCATCGAGTCGGTGTTCATACCGGACACACCGGCCCTGACCTTCTGCGTGTCCACCCAGGTGGGATGCGCCATGCGGTGTGGGTTTTGCTTGACGGGCAAAATGGGTCTAACTCGGCATCTGACGGCGGGGGAAATCGCCGGACAGGTCCGTGTCCTGGCGCGTGAACTCGACCTGCAGGACTCACGATTCAACATCGTCCTGATGGGCATGGGCGAGCCCCTCCACAACTATGACGCGACGATGAAAGCGCTCCGCCTGTTGGCGGCGCCAGAGGGGCTGGCGGTCACGCCCAAACGGGTGACGCTGTCGACCGTGGGACTGTTGCCCGCGATGGCCAAACTATCGGAAGAACCCTGGATTCCGAATCTGGCCGTGTCGCTGCACGCGACCACGGACCGGGTTCGACACGAACTGATCCCCACCAGCCGGCAACAGCGAATTGCGGATCTCATCAACGCGTGCCGTCGATTTCCGCTCAAACATCGCGACCGAATTACCTTCGAGTATGTGCTGCTGGCCGGCGTCAACGACACCGAGGCCGACGCGACGCGCTTGGTCGGTATGCTCCGGGGGCTTCGAGCCAAGGTGAACCTGCTCCCGCTGAACGAGGCACCGGGCATTCCGTTCTCTCGTCCGTCAGACGAACAGGTCGACCGCTTCGCACGGGGGCTCGCACGGGGAGGGGTGAACGTCTCGGTCCGCAAGAGCCGCGGCCGAGACATTGGCGCCGCGTGCGGCCAACTCATTATTGAGGGCGGCCCCCAGCGCACGGTCGCGGCGGCTCCGTAGGGTCCGACGGCTCGGCAGGGTCCGGCGGGTCATTGACGAGATGGCCGAGATGGCCGCGATGCCCGCGTCCGCGCCACCTACTACTCCAAGACGCCGGCGAGGGGTTCGGCGCTGGTGATGCGGACGCGCACGCGCTGGTTGCCGTCGCCACCGGGCGGCACTGACACCTTCAGATAGTTGTCAGTCAGGACGACCTTGCCCCCCTCGAGCGTCAGCCCGGCGCGCACCGTCTCCACCTGGTCCTCCCGAAATCGGCGTGACAACGTCGCGCCAAGGTCCCGCAGCACGCGCGCCCGCTCGCGGACCAGCGGACCAGGCACCCGGTCCGAAAGACGCGACGCCTCCGTACCAGGCCGAGGCGAATAGGGGAACACGTGTAGATACGTCAGGGGGCTCCCGGACACATAGTCGCGGGTGCGTGCCGCATCGTCGTCGGTTTCGCCCGGAAAGCCGGCAATGAGATCAGACCCAATCGCGGCGTCCGGCATCAACGCGCGGATGCGGTCGACCGCCCCGCGATACACGTCCAGCGTGTAGGGACGTCGCATCCGTCGGAGCACCGTGTCGCTGGCATGCTGCAGCGGCAAGTGGAAGTGCGGCGCAAACCGTCCACTGGCGGCCACCAGATCGATGATGTCGGGCGGGCAGTCCATCGGCTCGAGTGAACTGATGCGGTAGGTGACCGTCGACGGGTGGTCGTCCAGCGCTCGAAGCAACCCCAGGAGTGTGCCGCGGGCATCTCCGTCGCGGCCGTAGGACCCCAGGTGCACCCCGGTCAGCACCACCTCATGGAATCCACAGTCGGCCGCGTGAGTGACAGCGCGTAGCACGTGCGCCGCGTCCAGACTCCGGCCGGTCCCGCGGGTGGATGGAATGACGCAATAGCTGCACGGCTGATCGCACCCGGTCTGCACACGCAGCATGAACGCGACCCGACCGACCACCCCTGGGGACACCGATGCGCCACATGCACCTGGTCCATCACCAAACCGGTGGGCGGTGGTTTCCTCGACGGGTGCCACCTGATCGGCAATCGTGTGCTTCTGATCGTTCGGGATCACGAGCGGCGCACCCGGCAGCGCCTCAATCTCGTCCGCCGCACGAGACGCGTAGCACCCGGTGGCCACCACCCGCGCGTCGGGATTTACCCGCTCAACACGCCGGAGCGTCTGGCGTGTCCCCTGGTCGGCCGACGCCGTGACGGAACAACTGTTGACGATGACGAGGTCCGCCTCGTCAGCCGGCGCCCGCGTGCCGCCGCGAGCCCGCAGCTCCATCTCGAGCTGTAGTGAATCGGCCTGATTGACGCGGCACCCGAAGGTGGCAATGGCGTAACGCACGCTTCTAGCGTAGTCCGGAATCGGCGTGCGGGGCCCACAGCATCCGACCCACGGGTCCTACGCGGCTCCCCTCGGCGTGGCGCGCCGTGAACGGGCCAACGCCCCGAATGCGCCGCCTCGTGCCCCCGCGCCGCTCGCCAGATTCACCGCCAACACGACCGCGATAATCGCCGCGGCCGGGCTGAGCAGCCACGGGAAGTCGGCAATGGCGCTAATGTTCGACGCCTCGCTGAGCATGGCCCCCCAACTGGCCGCTGGCGGCGCGAACCCCAGCCCCACATAGGAGAGCGTCGCCTCCGCCAAGATGAACGCCGGCAGCAGCAACGTCGCTTGTGCGGTAAGGAACCCCCGCGTCGCGGGCAGCAGATGTATCGCGAGAATACGGATGGGCCCCGCGCCGACGGCGATGGCCGCGAGCGTGTACTCGCGGCCGCGCTCGGCCGCCACGATGGCGCGTACCCCCCGCGCGACATACGGCCACCCGACCAGCGCCAACAACCCCACCAGCAGCCAGAACACCGCGCCGACCGACAAGACGGGCGGCAGCACTGCCCGCAAGGCGAGGACGGCGTAGATGGTCGGCAGGACCAGCACGAGATCGGCAAAGCGCATCAGGGTCTCGTCGACAATCCCGCCCGCATAACCCGCCACGCCACCGACGAGAACGCCGATCAGCACGGCACCGATGGCGGCCAGGAATGCCACCCCGAGCGTCGTGCGAGCGCCCAGCAACAACCGGGAGAGCAGGTCACGCCCGAGCCCATCCCCACCAAGCAGCAACAGCGGTTGCCCCGCCGCCGAGTCCAGTCCAACCAACCGGCCGTCCACGAACCACCGCAATGGATAGCGCTCGGACCGGTCTTCATCGAAGCTACGCATCACCCGGTCGGCCAGCCGCCAGCGGTGTACGAACGGCGCGTGCCAGTGGCCATCGGCATCGACCACGCGCACCCGCATGGGCGGGGCGTACAGGTAGTCACGGAACTGCTGCTCGCCCACGTCGGGCGCCAGCCACGGAGCGGCAAGCGCGCCCACCAGAGCGGCGAGCAGCGTCGCAGCGCCGAGCCTGCGGATCACCGTGTCCATGGCGTCCCCAGCACTACTCCTCTCGCAGCCTTGGGTCAGCGGCGGCCAACCCCAGATCGGACAGAAGATTTCCGCACGCCAGGAACAACGACCCGACGACGGCGCATCCCGCCACCAGTTGCACATCCCGAGACATCAGGGCGTCAAACATCAACTTCCCCAGGCCCGGCCATGCAGTGACCAGCTCCACGGCAAACGAGCCGCTGAGCAGACTGCCAACAATCACGCCATAGATGCCGGCGACGGGACGAATCGCGACGCGCAACGCATGCCGCCACACGACGCGACGACGGGGAATGCCGCGAGCGAGCGCGGCCAGAATGAACGGCTCATCGAGCGTCTCGCGCATGGACTGCGCGAGGAGGCGTTCGAGGGTGGCCGCGACGGGAAGCGCCAGGGCCAGGGCGGGAAGCACCAGGTGCCAACCGATGTCGACCAGCGTGGCCGGCAGACCCGGATCGACGGCGCGGAGACTCGTCATCCCCCCAATCGGGAACCAACCGGTGCGTGCAGCGAACAACGCCAGCAGCAGAGACGTCAGTAACGGCGGCAAGGACATGCCTAGCACCGACACGCCCCGAATGGTCGACACCAGCGCCCCCGCCGGACTACTCCCCGCGATGACACCGAGCGGTATCCCAACAACCGTCGCGACAAACAGGGCCGTCGCCGCCAGCACGGCGGTGTTCTTGGCACGCACGCCGACGAGCTCGTTCACCGGGCGCCCGAATCGGTAGGACGTACCGAGATCCAACCGCACGAGGCCGACGAGCCACTGACCATATTGCTCGACCAGCGGCCGGTCCAGCCCCAGGCGCTCACGCTCGCGCTGCACCGCGTCCGCACTGACGCCGGGTCCTCGCAATTGGGTGGCGAAGTCACCGGGCGCCAGGTGCACGAGCCACATCGAGCCTGACGAGACCAGCAGCACAAGCACCAGCGCGAACAGCACGCGGCGAGCGAGAAACGAAGCAAACGGACTCATGGTCGTAATTCCATCAATGCTCGCCGCTGGGATGCTCTACACCGTACTCGACGTCGTACCTCCAGGCCACCGCGCCGGAGGCAACCGCATTCTCGCGAGCACGACGCGAGCTTCACGGCCGTCGAGGAATGGCCCCCCGTTCAGTGTTCCGCGATCTCAGCCGAGCTGACGGCTTTCCCGCCTACGGCGTCCGCTTGATATGCATATTCTCGCCTCTGGCGCGCCATCGCAGGCGTCATAGCCGCTGCCAGCCCTGTGACGCACGATCCAAATAGTCAATGTTGCTTGTCATATTGTCAAGTTTGCGCTACTATCACAGTCAAGCTTGATTGACTTTAAGACAATGGAGATTGACATGACAGACCGATTCGACGAGCGCAAGCCGCAGGATCAGGTTGCCAACTGGGCGTGGCTGTCGTCTGGACTCGGAACGGCCGCGGACCGCCGCAACCAGCTGGTGCTCATGGCGTGGGCTCTCGTCTGGCTCGTAGGGATTACCTTGGCAACCCAGGCGCTCAAGGGCAACCTCAGCCAGTTCGGGATCGTGTTGAACGGTGGAGCCGCGTGGGCGGTGGCGGTATTGCCCAACGTCCTGGCTGTGGGCGTGCTCCTCGCCTTTCTCCGTTTCCTCCTACAAGCGCTCGCCGCCGGGTTTGGCGCGTGGTTCTTTTTCGCTATGGGGTGGCCGCTCTTCCAGGTCTCCGGGGCACCACCGATGGGCAACGATACGCCGCTGCTGGTGCCGGTGTTCGGCTATCTCCTTGGTACGTCGTATTGCGCCTGGAGATACCGATGAAGAACCGCCTACGCGTGCTGCGCGCGGAGAACGAGTGGTCTCAGGCCGCGCTCGCGGAACGACTGGGGGTGTCGCGCCAGACGATCAATGCGATCGAGACCGGCAAGTACGACCCCGCGCTGCCACTCGCATTCAAGATCGCGCGCCTGTTCGAAGGCCAGATCGAAGACATTTTCCATCCGGAGATTGAATCAACATGAAGACACTCGAGAACAAGATTGCGGTGGTGGCGGGCGCGACTCGCGGTGCCGGCCGCGGGATCGCCCGGGCGCTCGGCGAGGCGGGGGCCACGGTGTATTGCACCGGACGAAGCGTGCGCGGACAACCGGCGACGCCGGGACGAAACGAAACGATCGATGAGACCGCCGAGCTCGTCACGGCCGCGGGCTGGCGCGGCATCGCGGTGCGCGCCGATCACACCGTTGAGCGTGAGGTTGAAGCGCTCTTCTCGCGCGTGCGTGAAGCACACGGCCGGCTTGATGTGCTGGTGAACGACATCTGGGGGGGGCGATGCGATCACCGAGTGGGGCAAGCCATTCTGGGAGGTCGACGTCGCGCAGGGCTTCACGATGATCGAGCGCGCGGTGCACACGCACATCATCACGAGCCGCCACGGCGTCCCGCTCATGCTCGAAGGCGCGGACGGATTGATCGTCGAAGTCACGGACGGCGCGTTTCACGGATACCGCGGCCAGTTGTTCTACGACCTGTGCAAGACCTCCGTCATCCGCCTCGCTTATGCGATGGCCACCGAGCTGCGCGAGCATCCAATCACCGCGCTCGCGCTCACGCCGGGATTCTTGCGGTCCGAAGCCGTGCTCGACCACTTCGGGGTCAGCGAGGACAACTGGCGCGATGCGATCGCGGCTGACGCGCACTTCGCCGAGTCAGAAACACCGTGGCTCGTGGGCCGCGCGGTGGTGGCGCTGGCTACCGATCCGGATGTGCACACACGCGCCGGTCGGGCGTGGTCGGCATGGGACCTGTCGCGGCACTATGGCTTTACCGATATCGATGGTCGCCAACCGCACTGGGACGATCACCTGGACCGCGCGATCGACAAGATCCTCGACGGGGGCACCCCGTCAGAGGACGACAAGCTGTTGTTGAGCGTCCGCCTGCATCAGTTGGACTTCGATACCGGTCGGGCCGAGCAGCGGGCACGCGTTGACGCCCTGTTGAAGAGTCAGGACGGCGCGTTGCGAGTTGACCCGGACGAGGACTGAGCGCCCCCGGCGGAGCCTCGCGCAGGCACCGTCGTCGGAGTCGACGCATACCAGTTGACTTTCATGGGCCAGCTTCCATCAGAAGCCTGAACTGGCCCTGCTGGTCTCCGCCACGTGTCGACCGCCCAGGGCGTGAGCCAGAGGGCGACGTGGTACTTTGGGTGAATTCTTGACTTCACCTGGAGATGATGTCGTGTTGGCGGTCACGATGGCCAGAACCCCGACGGTCGGTCGTCCACCCGCACCAGCGTCGCGACCCGTAGCCAGTGACACCCCTCTGACCTCTGCGCGTCTGGGATTTTCCGTCGCTTTAGGTGTCGAGGCATGGGCTCTTGGTCATTCCTCCCCCAACTGGACCGTGGAAGTGTCCGGCCCGGGACCGGTCGCCGCCACGGCCGCCGCACAGGTGCTCGTAGCCCGAGGGTGCGACGCCATCATCAGCTGGGGCGTCGCCGGCGGTTTGAGTCCCGAACTGTCGGTCGGGGATCTCGTCGTACCAGAGCGGGTGAGGGGTGAGCACCGCGTGTATGACGTGGACTGTGAGCTCCGGGCGCGTTTCATCGCCGCCCTGACCACACGCGCCCGAGGGGGAACGCTGGTCACGACCGATCGGGTCGTGCAGACCAGAGAGCGCAAGTCGGCGCTCCATCGGGCCCATGGCGCGGTGGCGGTCGATACGGAAAGCGCCGCGCTGGCCGAGGTGGCAGCCGACAACGGGCTCGGATTCGCGGCCATCCGTGTCATCAGCGACGCCGCATCCGATGCCCTGCCATCGGAGCTCGCCGTCGCCCTCAATCCCCAGACCGGTGGACTACGAGCCGGTGGCCTCGTGCGGCTGTTGGTCGGGACTCCTCGGCTGGTTCCCCAACTCGTGCGGACGGGGCGTGACTTCGGACGCGCACTCGCGACGCTTCGGACGGCGGGCACGGCACTGCGGGTTGGTCGACCCGAGAGCACGCGTCAGTAGAGGGACGTGATCACTGCGATGCCGGATGCCATGCGTTGTCGCCAGGCCTGTTCAACGTCTCGCGTGGTTCAGCGGCTTCGCCTGATCGTGCGCCCCGTCTAAGGTCGTGAAACCGGCAGTTGGAGTTCCCACCGGTTGAGGCTCGTGTGTCCAACGCACGCGTGAGGGCCTTTCCGGAGCTGTACGGCGACGCATCGATGCTGTGAGACCGAACCAAGGTTCACCTCGCAGTGACCGAGAGTATCGCCGGCCAGGCACTGGCCCTGACAACGGTGCTGGTAGACGATGCGTTGGACACGCCCAACCGTGTCATCACGGCGGACGTGGCGGTCGCTGACCTTCCTCCCGCCCGCTACATCATGCGCGCACGAGTCATGCACGACGCCGTCGAAGTGGCGCGCCTGCATCGCCCGTTCTGGATCAACTAGCAGCAAGCCGTGGCTGACCGCGACGATCAGCCGCGGTTGGCCGGCGACCGAAAATGGCCGCAACGTTCCCGCGGGAACGTTGCCATCCCGGGCAGGTGTCGCGATCCACAGTGAGAACATCGGCGGGGATACCATCGGACTCGGCTCATCGGATTGCAATGCGCAACGATACACGGTACGGTATTCTATGATTCGAGCGTTTCGGCATCGCGGCCTCAAGCGCTTCTACGAACGTGGCGAACAGAACCGCCTGCCGGCTGACCAGATTGAGCGCATCGAAGTGGTGCTCGACGACCTCGACGCCGCGACCCAGCCGCACGACATGGACCTGCCAGGCAACCGACTCCATCGGCTTAAAGGCCAGCGGCGCGGCCACTGGAGCGTCACGATATCTGGCAATTGCCGCATCGTGTTTCGGTTTGAGGCCGGTGAGGCCTGGGATGTCGACCTGGTCGACTACCACTGAACGAGCAGAGTATAGAGAAGATGACGAAGAAACTTCCTAGCCACCCCGGCCGCAGCATTCAGCTGTCGTGTTTGGAGCCGTTGGGCCTGAACGTGACGGCTGCCGCGAAGGTGCTGGGTGTCACTCGGCACACGCTTTCCCGCGTGCTCAATGGCCACGCCGGCATCTCGGCGCAGATGGCCATTCGGCTCGAAAAGGCGGGCTGGTCGAACGCCGATTTCTGGGTACGCCGGCAGGCCGCCTACGACTTGGCCCAGGCGCGTAAGGACGCCGACCACATCAAGGTGAAGCCGTACGAGGCCGCTACTGAGCTCGCACTCCACTGACCCGTGTCATCAAACATATTCAGGCGTCCCTGCGCCAGCGCCGCCAAGGCCATCGTCTCGTTCCTGCAGCGTCGGAGTCAGAATGCGGTCGAGTGTCGAGCGGCGGAACGTCTTCGGGACCGACCCGGTACTCGCGCCGATCGACGCTCGTCTGCCACGCGGCGCTCAACTTGACAGTCGCTCATCGCGTCGCACCGGCGCCTTCCACCGCGAAGACCAGGTCCCACATCGCGTCGAGGAATCCGGTCGGGAGTGGCCGTTTCAACTCGAAGGAGAAGGTGCGAGTCGCGTCGCCGCCGCCTTCGTATGCGTCGATGGTCAGGCGGTGTCGGTCGGATTGGAACACAGCGTGCAGATCGACCGGTCGCCACACGCGAGCGGCGCCATCGGTGGCGGCGTCGTAGACTAGCCGGTCTCCATGCAGCGCCAGCACGCCGTGGCTGCCCTTCACGCGGCCTCGCAGCTTGACTGGTACCGCGAATGGCGGCGTGTCAATCGCCGCCGGGACGACGGCTGCTACGAGGGGCTGCTCGACCCGACCCAGCAGGAAGGACACGAGCTCGACTGGAATCGTGCCGTCCGTCACTTGATAGTTGAAGGTGCGGTCGGCCCCGAGCTTCAACCGTCCCTGGTCCTCGTATGTCTTGATGGCAAAGCGGGTGGAAGCGAGCACCTGAATCTGCTTGACGTTTTCGTAGGTCCACATGCGCGCCGTCTCCCCGTCGGCGGAGTCAAACCGCACCCCGTCCGCGTCGAAGACCAGTCGCCCGGCGGTCGATCCGAAGGTCTTGTCCTCTTCGACGACGAACGCGAATGACGGCTCGGCGTGGGTGAGGGGGGCTCCGGTGAACAGGCACACGGCGACCAACGCGCCACACATTCGGGTCATGAGCTTTCTCCTGTGTCGGGGGCGTCGGCCATGCGCGCGCGTGGCGGTCCCGCACCCTGGGGTGGCAGACGCCAGCCGCGCCAGATGAAGTAGATGGCGGGGAATACCAGGAGGACGACCAGGGCCGTCGTCACCACGCCGCCCACCATCGGCGCCGCGATCCGTTTCATCACGTCGGCCCCGGTGCCGGTGCTCCACATGATCGGGAGCAGACCCAGCGTGGTCGTCGCGCTCAGCATGACGACTGGGCGAACCCGCTGCGTGGCGCCGTCGAGCACCGCCTGGCCGAGGTCCCGGAGGTTGCCGAGTCGACCAGCCTCGAGGGCCTCGTCGTAGGCACGGTCGAGATAGAGGAGCATCACCACGCCGGTTTCCGCGCTCAGACCAGCCAGCGCAATGACGCCGACCCAGACGGCGATGCTGAGGTTGTAGTCCAGCGCGTACAGGAGCCAGAAGGTGCCGATCAACGACAGCGGGACCGCCAGCAGGACGATCAACGTCTTGGCGACCGACCGGGTGCTGATGTAGATGGTCAGGAAGATGAGCAGCAGGGTGATCGGGAGCACTAGTTGCATCCGCTCCTGGGCCCGCACCATGTACTCGTACTGGCCGCTCCAGGTGAGGCTGTAGCCGGTGGGCAGCTCCACGCGGTCGGCGACGATCGCCCGGGCCTCCTCCACGTATGTGCCCACGTCGATGTCCTGGATATCGATGTAGATCCAGGCGTTGGGACGCGACTGCTCGCTCTTGATGGCCGGCGGGCCCTTGACGAGCGACACGTCGGCGAGGTGTCCCAGCGGGATCTGCTGCTGGGTCGGCGTCTGCACCAGAATCTCTTGCAGCGAAGACAGGTTGTCGCGGAAGTCCCGGCTGTATCGCAGGTTGACCGGGTAGCGCTCGAGCCCCTCGACCGTCGTGGTGATGTTCATGCCACCGATCGCGGACTGGATGACGTCCTGGACGTCGCCGACAGTCAGGCCATAACGGGCGATCTCCCCGCGTCGCATCGAGAAGTCCAGATAATTGCCCCCCATCACCCGCTCGGCGTAGACGGAGAGCGTGCCGGGCACCTGACGCATCACCGCTTCGACCTCCCGGCCGAGCTCTTGCAACACGTTAAGGTCCGGACCGGAGAGCTTGATCCCGACCGGCGTCTTGATGCCGGTCGACAGCATGTCGATACGCGTCTTGATCGGCATGGTCCAGGCGTTCGTGACGCCGGGGAACTGAATCGCCTGATTCATCTCGTCGGTCAACCGGTCCGGGGTCATCCCGGGTCGCCAGGCCTCTTCCGGCTTGAGGGTGATCGTCGTCTCGATCATGCTGAGCGGCGCGGCGTCCGTCGCGGTGTCGGCCCGGCCGACCTTGCCGAAGACCTGCTCGACCTCGGGGAACGTCCGGAGAATCCGGTCCGTCTGCTGCAGCAGCTCGCGCGCCTTGGTGATCGACACGCCGGGCAAGGTCGTCGGCATGTAGAGCAAATCCCCCTCCCACAGGGGCGGCATGAACTCGGACCCCAGTCGTGTCAGCGGGATCGCGGTGGCGCCAAGCGCGGCTACGGTAACCACGATGACGGCCCAGCGCCAGGCCAGCAGGCGCCGGAGGACCGGCCGGTACAGGCCGATGAGCACCCGCGCGACCGGGTTCGCCTGCTCGGAGCGGATGCGCCCGCGAACCCAGTACCCGGTGAGCACCGGGACCAGCGTGATGGACAGCAGCGCCGACGCCGCCATGGCGTAGGTCCAGGTGAACGCGAGGGGCTTGAAGAGCCGGCCCTCCTGGGCCTCCAGCGTGAACACGGGCGCGAAGGAGATCGTGATCACGAGCAGGGCGAAGAAGAGCGTGGGCCCGACCTCGGTGGCCGCTCGGGTGATGATCTGCCAGTGGGGGAGCCGGCCGCGGTCGCGCTCCAGATGCTTGTGGGCGTTCTCGACCATCACGATCGCCGCATCCACCATGGCGCCGATCGCGATGGCGATACCGCCCAGCGACATGATGTTGGCGGTGATGCCCTGCAGATACATCACGATCAGCGCCATCAGGATAGCGAGCGGCAGGGTGAGCACCGCCACGAGCGCCGAGCGGATGTGCAACAGGAACACCGCGCAGACGAGCGCGACGAGCGCCATCTGTTCGAGCAGCTTTTGCTGCAGCGTGGCGACCGACCGCTCGATAAGGGCCGTCCGGTCGTAGACCGGCACGACCTCGACCCCGTCGGGCAACCCTGCTTGCAGCTCGGCCAGGCGTGTCTTGACCGCCTCGACCACGTTGTACACGTTGGCGCCTGAGCGCACGATCACGATCCCGCCGACGACCTCGCCCTCTCCGTTCAGCTCGGCCAACCCCCGCCGCATCTCCGGGCCGAACTGCACGGTGGCTACGTCCTGCACGAGGATGGGGGTGCCTGAGGGGTCGACACCGAGCGCCACCTGCCGAACGTCATCGAGCCCGCGGATGTAGCCCTCACCCCGCACCATGAACTCCGTTTCGGCCATCTCGAGCACACGCCCGCCGACATCGTTGTTGCTCCGTTGCACGGCGGAGCGGATGCGCGAGAGCGGCACGTCATAGGCGCGCAGTTTGTTTGGATCGACGGTGATCTGGTACTGCTTGACGAACCCGCCGATGCTGGCGACTTCCGAGACACCGGGCACGGCCGTCAGCTCGTACTTGAGAAACCAGTCCTGGATAGAGCGTAGTTCCGCCAGATCCACCCGGTCGGACCGGAGGGCATAGATGTAGGCCCAGCCGACGCCGGTGGCGTCAGGGCCCAGACTGGGTGTGACGCCGCTAGGGAGCCGCCCGCTCACGTAGTTGAGGTACTCGAGGACCCGGCTGCGCGCCCAATAGAGATCGGTGCCGTCCTCGAAGATCACGTAGACGAACGAGACCCCGAAGAACGAGTAGCCGCGCACCACCTTGGCGAACGGCACCGCCAGCATCTGCGTCGTGATGGGATACGTGACCTGGTCTTCCACCACCTGCGGGGCCTGACCCGGGTAGTCGGTGAAGACGATCACCTGCACATCGGACAGATCCGGCAGGGCGTCGAGCGGTGTCGCTTGCAGGGCATAGAGCCCGCCGATGGCCAGGAGGACCGTGGCCAGGATGACGAAGAAGCGGTTGCCGAGTGACCATTCGATAGCCTTGGCGATCATAGGTCCGACTCCAGTTTTCGGATCGCCTCCGTCAGGTTGCTCTCCGAATCAATCAGGAACTGCGCCGACACCACGACCACGTCACCCTCCTCGACGCCCTCACGCACCTCCCACACCCCGTTGCCAGACACCCCGAGCGTGACGCCGGCGACCTGGAACGTGCCCGGCTCGCGTTCGAGCACCACGAGATCGCGCGTGCCGCTGCGAATCACCGCCTCTTCGGGCACCACGAGCACATCCCGGGCGGCGGGGAATGTCAAAGGTGACGTTGGCGTACATGTCGGCCCGGAGCGTCAGGTCCGGATTCTCGAGCTCAATCGACACCGTCATCGTGCGGGTCTGCGCGTTGAAGTGCGGGTACAGGTAGCGCACCGAACCGGCATACGGACGCCCCGGGAGATACGGCAACTCCACCTGGGCTCGCCGTCCCACCCCGCATCGAGTCGACCTGGTGCTCGAAGATCTCCACGTCGACCCAGATGCTCGTCAGGTCGGCGATCTTGTAGAGGTTCATCCCGGGCCGCACGAACATGCCGCCGAGCGCCGCGTTCATCTTCTCGACGACGACGCCGGTGAACGGGGGAGACGACCGAGAGCGTGCGTCGTGGGCTCTGTTCCCGTTCGAGCGTGTCGATCTGCTCGTCCGTGATGTCCCAGTACCGGAGGCGCTGCCGGGCGGAGGCAACCAGCGATTGGGGCGCGGGCGGCGATCTTCGGATACGCGGGTGGTCTCGAGTCGGCGGGCGTAGTCGAGCGCCTGCAGGTACTCGGTCTGGGTCGTGACGAGCTGGGGGGCTGTAGATATCGAACAGCACCTGGCCGGCCACGACCGTTTCCCCGACGTAGTTCACGGCGACGTTCTCGATCCATCCTTCGAACTTGGTGTTCACCCAGGCGACCTGCTTGTCGTCGTCGTGGGCCAGGGTGCCCACGGTGCGGATGGTCTGCGCGATTGTCGCGCCGTTGGACGAGCTCGGGTGCGCACGCCCATGTTCTGGACGAACGTCGGGTCGATGCGCACCGTGCCGGGTGGCAGGCTCTCCGAGCCGTCCGCATAGACCGGTACCAGCGCCATGCCCATGGGCGACGTGCCCGGGCGGTCCGACGTGTACGTCGCGTCCATGGGCGCCCGCCAGTACAGGACCGGTCGGTCGTCCTCGTCCGTCGAGGCCACGTCGCCGGCCATGGCGGCCTCCCGGTCTCCTTGCAGCGTCGCGACCACCGAAGACGCCCACCGCCACCCGGATGGGTTGGCGACCAGGACCGCCGCCGCCCCGATGCCGACGATGAAACTGACGACGCCGAATATTGCCTTCTTCATGACGTCCTCTCAATGAAGCGGCACGCTCGTCCCGACGGCTCGTTCGAGGTCGGTGAGCGCGACAAGGAAATCCGACGCGTAGCGGGCACGAATGAGGCGGATTTCCAGTAGCATGCGTTCGCTGTCCAGAAGATCCAGCACGCCGAGCTGACCCGTCTCGTAGGCGGCCTCCGTCGCCAGCAGTGCTTCTTCCGTCTGGGGAATCAGCACGGTGTCGAAGAGCTCCATCTGGTGGGTCAGCGTGTCGAGTCGCACGACCGCGTCCTGCACGCTCAACTCCATGGCGTTGCGGGGTCGCCGCCCGGTGCTGTCGGTGGGCCTGCAGCTCGCGGGTCGCCTCTTCGACACCAGCGCGATACGTGTCTCGCCAGATCGGTAGCGAGATGCCGAGCGACACCGTGACCGCGTTCTTGCCGTTGTCGGGCGGCGGCGGCAGGGCACGGCCCGCCGGATCGCCGCGCCCACCGACGTTCATGACCCCGGCGCCGGCCGTGAAACTCGGCCAGTAGCGTTTCTTTGCCAGCGCGATCGCTCGCTCGCTCCCCGTGATCAGCGCGGGCCGCGCGGCGCGGAGCTCCTCTCGATGCTGGTCCCCCGACCCGGTAGAGGTCCTCCCGTTCGACCGCCAGGGTCGGAAGTGGCGCCTGGGGGACGACCGGAATCGGGTCCTCCGCGGGTCGGTCGCGCATGGTATTGAGGCGTGCGGCCAGGGTCAGCCGCTGCTGGTTCAGCAGGTAGCGCCGGTTGATGACCCGCGTGATCTCCGCCTGGAGCTTGATGACGCCCTGTTGCAGACCCTGCCCGGTCGCGTAGCGTATTTTCCGCCAGGGCCTCGTAGTGTTCCAGGAGCGATGCTTCTTCGTCGGCGAGACCGAGCGCGGCATCCACGTATGCCAAGTTGTAGAACGCCTGCTTGACCTCCGCCACGACGTCCCGTCGGGTCGCCTGATAGAGGTGGAACTGCGCCGCCGCCTGCTGCAGTGCCACCCGGCCTCGCAGGTCGAGCGTGCCGAACCAGGGAAACGCCTGGGTCAGCATCACGGTGTTCATCTGGGGGACCGACGCGCGTCTCCACGCTGCGGAGCGCCTGCGTGAAGCTGAGCACCGGGGTTCGGTAATGCGCGAGCTTGCGGCGCGCGCTGCTGTGCGGCGCGGGAAGCGGGCGCGCGCCTCGAGCACCCGCGGGTTGCGCGCCACCGCCTCGAGAACGTAGCTCCGAAGGGCCGGGTCGTCGGCGTGAAAGTCCAGCTCGGTGTCCAGCGGCGACGGCTGCGCGGTTGCCAGCGTTGAAGCCAGGCACGCCGCGGCCAGGCTGACGACGGTCCGCCGTGCGTGTCGTGCGGTCATCTGATCGTCTCCGCGTTCCAGTCAGGTGCGAATCGCGAGCCCGCCTGCTGGACGTTGCATGTCGAAGGCATCCTCCGCCCGCGCGTACCCAG
>CALLXD010000065.1 GCA_937766455.1 Vicinamibacterales bacterium
AGCCGGTCCTTGCCGTCGGCCAGCCTGGCGCGCGACTCATCGGTTTCGATTGCCAGCCGCGACCTCTGCCGTCTCTGCCGCGACCTGACGCTGCGCCTCGGCTATCTGCCGAGCCTCGAGCGCCGACTCGGCCACCGCGCCTCCGTGCTCGTCATCCCCAGACTCAGACTCGCCTTACAGCCTCGCCGCGCAGCCGTTGCTCGACCCGCCGAAGCTCATCCACGGCCTGTTGGCCCTGTGCCCGCGGCCTGCTCGGGATCCTCTCGGCGCAACTCGCTCGTGGCCCGCCGCATTTGCTCGGCGGCCCGGTCCAGTCCTTCACCACTCGTCTGCCCGCCCTGACCGCCTCCACCGCGGCGCTGGGTGTCACCGAACTCCTGCGCCAGCTGCTCCAACTGCTCGCGAAGCGCCTGCTGCTCGCGCGTCAACCGCTCCAACGCGCGCCGTCTCGCCTCTTCCGGAGTCTCGTCGCTCGACCGATCCAGTTGTCGGTTCACCTCGGCCTGGCGCTCAGCCAGTTCCCGCAAGCGGCGGAGGGTTTCACTCAATTCCTCTTTGTCAGACCCAGAAGAACGCGAACCCGTTCTCGTAGTTCGTTTCCTGATCGCGGCGGAGCTCACGGTCGAACAATTCCGAGAGATCCTCTTGGGCCTGGGTCCCGGGCGTCTGCGCCCCCTGCCCGCTCTGCGACGACACCTGCTGCCGGCGAACCTCCGCCTGCGCGCGAAGCAGCTGGTTCAACGCCTCCATTTCCGACGGAAGGGCCGCTCCCGTCCGCATCCCCTTGCAGCGCCGTGTGTGCCGCGGCCATCGCCGCGACCGCAGCCGACATGGCGACCTGTTGTGGTGGGGCGGCCGGTCGCACCGTTTCGCATTGCCACGCCCCCGGCCACGGAGCGTGTCGGCAGCGCTGGATGTGCGGCCGCGCAACTCAGCCTGGGCTCGCGCGACCGCCTGGATGTCATCGTCAACCGCCTCGGTTCGGGGTGATGGCGTCGAGACGCCAAGTCGCCACGATAATTTCCTTCTGCACCGCCGCGAGGTCACCCAACCGTTCGGCGTCCTGCCCCGTCGCCGACTGGCGTTGGGCCTCTTCAAACTCGTTGTCGAACGGGCCGTACCTCCAGGAAGAAGATGTCCGAGCGCACCTCGTTGGCGTGTCCCGGTGTACCCCACGTCGCGGGCACGGGCATAGTAGGTCAGGAAGTCGCCCGGGCTGAGGTCGAGATCTTCCGCGAAGAGCGTGTACCGGCCGGTGACCGAGGCGGGCGCGGCGGCGGCATCCGCGGGGCCGAGACTGACGACACGCTCCGCCCGGCCCGCCACCGTGTACAGGAGTTCCAACGCCCCGATTCGGTAGTCGTCGTCGGCGCGAGCCGCGATGGTCACCTCTTCCAGTGAGGTGATCTCCTGATCGCCTCTCGGACGGAGCACCTGCACTTCGGGGGGACGGTCCGCGGTGGCGCGAATGAAATACCCAATGTCGTCGGGGCTGCTCAGCCCAGCACTGTCAGTCACGCTGAGCGTGTATTCGCCGTCGGTCTCGACGGTAAAGGTCCCCTGGAAGGTGTCGGCTCCGCCCGCCTCAAGCGTGTGCTTGCGTCCATCGTTGAAGACCAGGCGCCCCGCTACGACCGGCGCATCGGCGTACACCGTGAGACGGACGGTCGTGCCGGCCGGTGCATAGACGTCTCCCCCGTCCTCCTCGACGCGCGGCGCCAGGCCGGTAAAGGCGGGATAGAGATACGCCACGTCGACTCGGCGAATGCGTGGAGCCACCATGGCGTCGACCTTGTACACCCTCGACCGCAAGGTGGCGACACTCACGCGGTAGGTGAAGCTCTCGGTCACGTCCGGGAACTCCGCGACGTACCCGTCGCCATCGTGCGCGGCCCGCATCTGCACCATGCGTGATTCGTCGCCCGACCGGTGCATGAGGGTGGGAGAAGTTCTCACCGGCGCCGACACACGGCCCCTCAGCCGCACCCGCACCGTAACCGGCTGGCCGGCCGAGACCTGTACGTCACCCGGCTCGACCACGAGCGTCAGGTCCGCCGGAAACGCGAAGAGCCACGCAGTCCGTGCCACCCGTCCGATGGGGTCGCCGCCAAAGGCCAGCAAGGCCAGGAGCGCGACGATCGCCAGCACCCCTCGCACCACGGCGGCCCGAAGCTGCGCCGGCGGCACCACGACGCCGGCCGGGTCCATCTCTCGAAGCTTCGCGGCCGCGTCGGCCACCACGAGTCGATGGAACGCGGTCTCGCCATCCCGCGCGACAAGCTCCGTGGCGCTGGCGACCCGGTCTTCGAACTCCGGGCACCGTTCCTCCACGAGACGTGCAACGCGCTGGTCATTCGGCCGCTTTCGCAACGGCCACAACAGACGGGTCGCGAACACCAGGGTCGCCAGCAGTGCGGCGGCACCAAGGAGCACGATCGCGAGGTCTGGTGGCGCGAGCCAGAGCTCCACCACCAGTAGAACCAGGACCACGCCGCCGATCCCAGCCATGACGCGCGCCACGGCCCGGAGCGCCCGAGCCGCGACCCAGCGGCGCCGTACACGCGTCAGCGCCGCCCGTAGCTCCGCGAGGTGGTCCTCGTGCATCGCCTTAATTCTCTCACCGAACGGCGCACCCGGTCAGGCCATGCGACGAGCCAGGAGGCCTTCGGCCACGAGCACCAGGAGCATCAACACCAGCAGGGCACGCCATAATCTGGGCCCGGACTCACGGGTGCTCGGCGGGTCGGGTCCTTGGCGCTCGACGACCTGAGAGGGCGTCCCGATAGCGGCCGCAAATTGCTCCGCGGTCAGCGCGCTCGGATCCGATTCCCGTGGATCCACGTTCACGACAACACGACGCTGCCCATCCACCCGGGTGATCACACCCGGCTGACTCACTGCGTCCGCCGGCTGGTCGCCGACGGTGGATGCCCGGGGACTCGACTCCCCGGACGTCAAATAGCGCAGCGTCTCGTGCAGAAACGGGACAAACGCCACGCGCCGCGGGAAATCACTCCACTCGCCCCCCAAACCGGCCCCGAACACCAAAATCCGTCCGGCGCCGACGGTATGTTCGACCAGGGCCGGGCCCCCGTCGCCGAAGCGCGCGAGCACCAGACCAGAGCCCGCCACAAGTGGTCGGGTGCGACGAAACCGGGCCTCACCGAGCGCGCCGGCCACGCTACCCAGGCCGCGCACGATCGGATGCCTGGGTGCCTGACTCACCAGTGCCACCGGCGCCGCATGCGTCACCGGCTCTCCCAATCCCAGGTCCAGATCACCCTCGAACAGATCGTTGAGGAGCGCCGGCTCCAGGCCGTCGCCTCCAACCACGAGCAGCCCTCCCCCGCCACGCACATAGCCAGCCAACCGCTCCCGGCCACGCCGGCCCAAGCCGCGTAGACCCGTCAGCACGATGGCACCGATCTCGCCGTCCGGCTGGTTCAACTCGGTCCGCGTGGCCAACGCGTCGGCTCGCACCGCCTGAGGCAGAAAAGACCCGAACCCGTCCCCGGGTGCCAAGGCCCGTTGCAGATAGAACACGGCATCTTCGTCAGGCGAGGCATCGTCATCTGCCACGAGGAGCACCAGCGCCGGGTCCGGCGGGTCCAACAACCGATAGCGCCGGTCGTCTACCTCATACCCAACCCCGTCGGTAACGGACACGGTGGCGACCCCCGCGTCGGGGAGCACAACCGGAAACTGCACCTCGGCTCGGCCCAGCGCCGGTGTCAGCGCCAGCGCGGCGAGCACCTCGCCGTCGACGGCCAACTCCGCGGTGACCTCGTCGGCGACCGCCCCGGACCGGAACAGTACCGCGACGGTCGCACCCGGCACCGGCTCGATGGACAGGACGGCCAGATTGCCCGCCGGTGTGCCCACATCGCTGACGGCCACGTCGACACCGGGCGACACATGGCCCTGGCCCGCATCCCACCCACCCGACTGCAGGTCGGTCACGACCACGATCCGCCCGCCGCCAGCCCCCAGCAGGGTCGATGCCGCCATCAGCCCGGTCGCGTAGCGCGTCCCGCGCACCCCGGGGACCACACTCTCCACCGCGGCCCCCGCGGCGGCCCGGGTACCGAGTTCGGCCACCACCCGCGCCTCTTCGTCGAACGCGACCACCCCCACGAGGTGTCCGTCTGGCGCCGTCTCGATGGCTTCGAGGGAGAGGGCACGCGCCCGCGCCACCTGAGGCGGCGTCGACATGCTGAATGACGTGTCGACCAGCACGACGGTCGCCGTCTGCGATGACGACACCGTGTCACTCAAGAACGGACGGGCAAAGGCGAGGGCCAGCAAGAGCAGGGCGAGCATCCGAAGCGCCAGCAGCAACCACTCCCGCAGCCGACGGCGGCGAGCCTGTTCCACCGGCGCCCCACGCAAGAAGCGAACATCACTGAAGGGCAGACGCGGTAGCCGCTCGCGGCGGCGGAGGTGCAGCACCACTGGCACCAACGCGGCCAACCCACCCACCAAGAACGCCGGGACGAGAAACGACACACCGAACATGACCGTTCACCATCGCCGACCGCGCGTCGACAGGTACGCCATCAGCGCGGTGTCGAGCGGGGTCGCCGTATCCAACTGGTGATAGTCGACCCCGGCCAGCCGGAGGTCGCGCCGATACTGCTCACGCACGGAGCGCATCTGTTCCAGATAGTGTCCGCGCACCTGCGCCGGCACGACTGGCACCTCGTCGGCGGTTTCGAGGTCCTCAAAGCGCGCCGTCTCCTCGAACGGGAATGTCAGCTCGGCCGGGTCCAGGGTCTGGAGCACCAGCACCTCCGAGCCCTGAAATCGGAGGTGCTTCAACCCTTCGATGATGCCGGTTGGTTCGTCAAGCAGATCGGAGATCAGCACGACCAACCCGCGACGGTTCATGCGCGCCGCCAGCTGATGGAGCGGCAGCTTGACATCGGATCGGGCACCGGGGACGGCGCGGTCCAAGCTGGCGAGCACGGCGCGAAGCTGTCCGCTGCGAGTTCCCGCCGGCACGGCGTCGACGACATGATCGTCGAAGAGCGTGACGCCTACCGCGTCACGCTGCCGACGCATCAGATAAGCGAGAGCCGCCGCCAGACAGACCCCGAAGCGCAACTTCGAGACGGTCTGCGAGCCGTACCCCATCGACGCGCTGACGTCGAGCAAGAGGTGGCACTCGAGATTGGTCTCTTCCTCGAACTTCTTCACGTAGTGCCGGTCACTCTTGGCGTACAACTTCCAATCGATCGTACTGGGGTCGTCGCCGGGCAGGTAGGACCGATACTCGCTGAACTCGACGCTGAATCCTTTGAACGGGCTCCGATGGAGGCCGGCGAAAAATCCTTCGACGACGGTCCTGGCAATCAGTTCAAGTGATCCGATCCGGGACACGACCGCGGGGTCGAGGAGTGCCCGTTCGCGGCCAGTGACATTCGGCATGTCACAGCCCGCTGGCGGGCGCCGGGACGGACTCCAGCAATCGGGTCACCACGTCGTCGGCGGTGACCCCGTCCGACTCCGCGAAGAAGTTGGTCACGATGCGGTGGCGCAGGACGGCCGGCGCGAGGGCGCGGACATCGGCGACCGACACATGGTAGCGGCCTTGCATCAACGCACGGGCCTTCCCACCAAGAATCAGCGCCTGGGACGCGCGTAGACTGGCGCCCCACTTCACCCACTCGCCCACGAAATCAGGGCTGTGTGGCTGGCCCGGCCGCGAGGCGTCCACCAGCCGAACGGCGTAGCGAGCCACCTCTTCGGCGACGGGAACCCGTCGAACCAGTCGCTGCGCCGCCAGGATCTCCTTCCCGTCGAGCACGCAGGCGAGCGCCGATGGTTCGTCGCCGGTGGTCCGGGTGACGACGCGCACTTCGTCGTCCTCGGACAAGTAGCGCATGACGACGTTGAACATGAATCGGTCCAACTGCGCTTCCGGCAGTGGGTACGTCCCCTCCAGCTCGATCGGGTTCTGCGTGGCCAAGACAAAGAACGGACGCTGCAGCGGGTACGTGCGTCCGGCCGCCGTGACATGAAACTCCTGCATCGCCTCCAACAACGCGGCCTGGGTCTTGGGCGGGGTCCGGTTGATCTCGTCGGCCAGCACCACCTGCGCGAAGATGGGCCCCTCGGCGAACGTGAGGCTGCGGTGGCCCCCGGACTCTTCCAGAATCTCGGTGCCGGTGATGTCGGCTGGCATCAGATCCGGCGTGAACTGGATCCGCTTGAATTGGAGGTCGAGAATCTGCGCCAGCGACTTGATCAAGTGTGTCTTGGCGAGACCCGGCACGCCAGTGAGCAAGCAGTGTCCACCTGTGAACAACGCCGTCAGGACCAGGTCGATCACCGCGTCCTGCCCGACGATCGCCTTGCGCAGCTCATCCAGGACTCGCTGGCGACTGGCGGCGAGCCGCTCTGCATCCGCTGCCACGTCCGAGATCGCAGTATTCATATCGTCTGTGGCCGCAAGGACAGTGAATCACGGCGCTCCTCATCGCGGAGCACGGTGGCTCCGACCTCAGTGCGTGAGGGTATACACCACCTCGTTAATCATCATGCGATAGGCCTGGGCGGTGAATTCGAGGTACCCGGGATAGTCCTCAGCGTTCGACCATTCCCATCCGTCGCCCATGTCTGTATTGAAGTTGAGCAACACCATCGCGCGGCCGTCGTCGTCGAGCACGGCATGCACACCCGCGTCGAAGCCCCCCTTCTCCGAGGTGACGCCGTTGAAGAACGACCCCAAGCCCGGAATCTGCGGATACGCGGCCAACTGGTAAAAACAACTAAAGATCGGATGGTCGAGCGGCAACGGGACGATCTCGCGGTCGGGAAACACCCGCCGCAGTTCTCCCGCGACAGACTCCCACTCGATGGGGCCGTGAAAGTCGTCGAAGGTGGCGGTGCCGCCGCGGGTCAAGAACTCCCGCATAATCTCCACCTCACGCGGTGTGAAGCGCAAGTTGCCTGGCTCGACGAAATAGATCCACGGATATTCCCAGAGACGCTCGTCCTCCAGCGTGAGCACGATGGGCTCGTTGACGTGAATGGAGGTCACGCGCCCAAGACGCCGCGAGAGATTCTGTTCAGCCGCCGGACCGTCGATGACCCACGGGTCACTCCAGTATTGGGCTCGAAAGGCGCTCAACTTGTCGTCTGGAGAGGTGTAGTGAATGCGAACAAAGGTCCACTCGAGCCCGTCGAGCTGCGCCGCCGGCTGCCCCGAGTCGATATCGGTAATCACAGATCCCGGCGGCTGTTCCATCGCAGCCGAGTGACTCAACGGCGACAGCCCGATCAGGAGAACAGCGGCGGCGAAGCCACGCACACCTGCACGAGGTGGGTTCAACTACCCGGCCTCCACGATCTGCAGCAACAGCTCCAGTGCCCGCTCGTAGGAGGGCGCTGTCTCGAGCGCCGCGATCACTTCGCGCTTTGCCTCATCGGCGCGGCCACCGGCCAGATAGCTCTCGGCGAGATCGATTTGCGTCGCGACGCGGTCCAGCGGACCAATGGCCAGACTGACTTCAAACTCGCGCACGGCCGCCGCGTAGTCTTCTCGCGCCTTCGCCAAACGCCCCAATGCTTGATGTGGCGTGGGGTCGAACGGATCGATTTCGATGATCAGTTCGTAGGCTCGGCGCAGACGCACGTCGTCGCCCGCGTCTTCGGCGAGCCCGGCCAGCTGACGTGCCGAGACGATATCGCGCGCGTCGTAGGTGAGATGCGCCACCAGGTGGTCCATCGCCAGACCCGGGTCGCCCTGCTCGACGGCGATCTCGGCGAGCGGCACGCGTGGACTGCTAGCGCCGGTCGCCATCGGCGCCAGCGCCGCCGCGGCGGTGAAGGCGGCGACGGCGGCGTCTGTGTCCCCGACCTCTCGGAGGGCACGCCCCAGCGACATCTGGATCGGAAAGCTCCCGGGGTGTTCGTCGACCAGCGACCGGAGCAAAGCCAGCCGGTCGACGTCGTCCGGCGCGGGGGCGTCCTCCTCCGGGCCCTGCATGGCGCGACGCAGTGCGCCAAATCGCGCTTCGACCGCCACGTCGAATGAGGCCTGCAAGGAGTCGAAATCTAGCCCGACTCGCGCCAGCGCCGCCTCGGTGTCGAGCCCGTCGCCCCACGCGCGCAGCAACTCGTGAATGGTGGTCTCCCCATGCGCATCGATAATGTGCTCGACGAGCACCGACGCCTGGAAGTAGGCCATCGAGATCGTCTCCGGTCTGGAGAACCCGCCATTCAAGTCACGCAACGAGAGCACGTTGTCCTCGTTCAGCGCGGTGGCAAAACCCAGATCCTGGTCGCGCCCCCAGTCGAGTCTGGCCCGCTTCTCCTCGAAGGTCGACAATCCCTCGCTCATCCAGCGCGGAATGCGCTGGTTCGACATCTGCAAGGTAATGACGTGGGCCATCTCGTGCCAGAGCGTCGCCTCCCAGTTGAACTCGCCGGGGGTGCGGGCCCGCGGAGAGTCGAGCGTGACCACGCTACCGAAACACGCGCCCAGCGCGCCGATCATCCCTGGCAGGCCGAGCGTGCGCACCGCGAAGTCATCGTGGCGCGGAAACATCTCAATCAGAATGGGTCCAGTCGGTCGGAATCCATAACGCGCCGAGAGATCCTCCAGTGCTTGCTGGGCCAGCGACAGCACATAGTGCTTCATGACCGGCGCTTCGTCCCGGTGCAATCGAACGACAAGGTCTCCCACTTCGAACGTCTCGAATTCCTCCAACGCATCGAGCAGATCGAGCAGGTTGTAGGTCACGACGTCATACGGGTCTTCAGCGAACGACCGCTCGAGCGCTTCACGCGCGGCCGGCTCGTCACCGGTGCGCAGCAGGTGCAATCCCAGTTCGGCGTAGCTCCGGGTATTGTTCGGGTCGACCTCCAGTCCGCGTCGCACCAGTACGACGGCCTCCGGGAACCGGTAATTGCGAGCGGCCAGATTCCCGGCCATCCGATAGACGTCACCATAGGCCGCGTTGATCGCCAACACCCGTGCGACCTCGGCGTCAAAGTCGTCGAGACGGTCCTCGACGTAGGCCACCGCAGCGATCAGGGATCGCGCCTCCAGGCTACGGGGATTGATCGCGAGTGCGCGCGCGATGGCCACGGCTGCGGCGTCATGGTCCCGGTCGTCGAGGGTCGCGCTGAGCAACAAAAAGATGGGCCTCAAGATAGTCCGGCGCAATCTCGAGCGCCGCCGCGGCCAACTCGCGCGCTGCCGGCGGATTCGTGTCAGCCAGCGAGCGGGCGAGGCCCAAGTGAGCCGGAGCCCACTGGTCATCCAGCTTGAGGACCTCCTGAAATGAGGTCGAGGCCTCGAGGTTGTCGTACTTCTCGACGAACAGCTCGCCCCAGAGCGTCTGAATGGCCGGGTCATCCGGCGCCTCCAACGAGGCGGCGCGAATAAGCGTATTGGCCAACCGGTAGTCGCCAAGGGCCCTGGCCGCCAGCGTCGCCCGGTAGAGGTCCAGCGATTCGGGCGAGCGCCGCAAACGGTCCAGCACAAGCTGCAACCGCGGCCGTGCTTCGTCACGCCGCCCGAGATAGTCGTGGAGCAGGGCCAGTTCGAGACCGGCACCGCTGACCGGGGTTGGCGGCCGCCACCGGGGGTCAGCCGCTCCTCTGCCGCGGCATACTCGCCGCGCACGATGTCCAGCCGTGCCAAGACCGCGACCGCGGATGGGTCCGCGGCGGCGCGCGCCTCGGCCAACCGGCGGGCCTCGTCGTGTTCCCCGTGCGCGAGCGCGCGTGTCACCGCACGGTGAAACTCTGTCTCTTGCGCACGCGTCACTTGCGCGACGGCCGGCAGCGCGCCCAGGAGCGCCACACAGGCGAACACCCCCGAGTCGTGGCAGGCGGCGAATCTGGCAATCAGAACTGCTCATCGGTGCGCGTGCTCCTCTCTATCGCTCCGCGTGTCAGGCCATCTCAGTCATGGAGGTCTCGATTATATCCGTGCCGCCGGGCCGGACGCCGACCACCCTCGCGCGGGTCGTGTGAAGATCATACGCGTGGCTCCGATAGGATCGGTCGTCTTCTACATCTCCGGGCACGGGTTCGGTCACGCCTCGCGACAAGTCGAGATCATCAACGCGCTCTTCGCCGTCTGGCCCGCGGGGCACGTCGTCGTGCGCACCAACGCCCCGCGATGGCTGTTCGACCGCTCCGTCACGGCACCGTTCACGTTCGTCGCCGGTGACACGGACACGGGCGTGGTCCAGGTCGACAGTCTGCACGTCGACGCGCCGGCATCCATCGCCCAAGCCTGGGCATTCCATCGCCGCCTCGACGAGCACGCCGCCACAGAGTCGGCCCTGCTCGCCCAGCACAACGCGCGTCTGGTCGTGGGCGACGTGCCCGCGCTCGCGTGTGCCGCCGCCCGCCGTGCCGGAATCCCGGCGGTCATGGTCAGCAACTTTACCTGGGACTGGATCTATGCGCACTACGCGCGGTGGCTTCGCGACGCACCGGCGCTCGTGCCGACCATTCGAGACGCATACCGCGCTGCCGACACCGCACTCCGCCTTCCGATGGCGGGCGGCTTCGAATCATTCGACACGGTCGTCGATGTGCCGTTGGTGGCGCGGCACGCCCGGCGGTCGGCCGCCGAGACTCGGCAGCGCCTGGACCTGCCCAGTGACCGTCCCGTGGCGCTCTTGTCCTTTGGCCGGTATGGACTCGGCACGATTGACTGGGACGCCGTGGGCCGAACCCCCGACTTGGCCGTCATCGTGACCCACGACCCGGTGGACTCCGCACAGCGAGTCCCCTCCGCGATGGCTCGGAATGTCGTCCATCTGGATATGCCCGCTCTGGCGAGACAGGGTATTCGCTATGAAGACGTCGTGGCCGCCGCCGACGTCGTGTTCACGAAGCCCGGCTACGGCATCATCGCCGAGTGCGCCGCCAACGACACGGCGTTGGTCTACACGTCGCGGGGTGACTTCGCCGAATACGCTGTGCTGGTCGCCGCGATGCCGACGCTGCTACGATGCGCCTATCTTGAGCAAGACGATTTGTACGCGGGCCGCTGGATGCCGGCGGTGCGTCGAGTGCTGAACCAGCCGCGGGTCGAGCGCCCGCGATGCGATGGGGCCCAGGTCATCGCACGGCACCTCACCCGTTACGTCTGACCTCCTAGCCAGAAAATTGCTGAAGACGAAGCGAGTAATATAGGGCGTTGTTTGCGACGCTGGAGATATCGACGTGACTTGGCAGGAGTTTCTCGTGGAGAGCGTGACCTCGCACAACGAGGTGCGGGCCCTCGCCAGCAGTTCTCAGGGGCTCGCCGAGCTCATCACCGATCTGGCCTCGCTCGATACCGCCGACGCCGTCATCGAACTGGGCCCTGGGACCGGCGTCTTCACCGAGAAGATCGTCGAGAAGATCCGAGTAGGCAGCACATTTCTTGCCTTCGAGATCAACCCCAAATTCGTCGAGGTCACCCGCCGTCGCTGCCCGCGCTGCACGGTCGTGCAGGAGTCGGCCGTCCACGCGAGGAAGTATCTCAACGAATCTGGACTCGAGCATTGCGACTCGGTCATCAGCGGTCTCCCGTGGGCGACGTTCTCCGAGACGTTGCAGGACGACCTGCTCGATGCGATCTCCGACGCCCTCAGACCGGGCGGCACTTTCGTCGCGTTCACCTACGTGTCTTCATTGCTCTTGCCAGGTGGCCGCGGGTTCCGACGCAAACTGCACGAGCGGTTCACCGAGGTCGAACAATCGCACGTCATTTGGCGCAACATGCCCCCCGCCTTCGTCTACCGCGCCGTTCGC
>CALLXD010000066.1 GCA_937766455.1 Vicinamibacterales bacterium
AGGGCCCACCGCCGGCGGGAACCTGTAGGCCGGGACCGGCCTCCGCCGGCCCACGCCAACAGGCGCCAGGAGCATCGGCCTACAGGTTGAAGCCGGCCTCGTTGTGCTGCGACAGATCGAGGCCGGTGTGTTCCTCCTCGTCGGTGACTCTGATCCCAACCAGGGCGTCGACGATTTTCACGAGGATCACGGTCACCACGCCCGAGTACACCAGCGTGACCACCACGCCGACCAGCTGCAGCCAGACTTGATTCCCGATGTTCAGGTCGGTCACTGAGCCGCCGAGCGTGCTGGAGGCGAAGACACCGGTCAGAATGGCGCCGACAATCCCACCGACACCGTGGACGCCGAAGACATCCAGGGAGTCGTCGTAGTTGAACCGCTGTTTGAGACTATTGGCGCCCCAGTAGCACAGAACGCCTGACGCCAGCCCGATGGCCAGCGCGCCGACCGGTCCGACGAAGCCCGAGGCCGGCGTAATGGCGACAAGTCCAGCCACCGCGCCGGTTGCGATACCGAGCACGCTCGGTTTCCCGCGACTGGCCCACTCAATCAACATCCAGGTGAATCCTGCCATGGCGGCCGAGATGTGGGTGACCGCCATCGCCATGCCGGCCGTTCCATCGGCCGCCAACTCGCTGCCGGCGTTGAATCCGAACCACCCGACCCACAGCATCGAGGCGCCGACGACCGTCAGCACGAGGCTGTTGGGGGCCATCAGGTTCCCTGGATAGCCCTTCCGTTTGCCGAGCATGACGCAGAGGACCAGCGCCGCGATACCGGCGTTGATGTGCACCACCGTGCCTCCCGCAAAGTCGAGCACCCCCATCGCGCCGAGGAACCCGCCGCCCCACACCCAGTGCGCGACGGGCGCGTACACGACCGTCAACCACAAGGCCATGAAGATCATCATGGCGGAGAACCGCATCCGTTCCGCAAATGCGCCGACCATCAGCGCCGGTGTGATGATGGCGAACGTCAACTGAAACATCTGGAAGACCGATTCCGGAATGGTGCCGGACACCGTGTCGACCTCGACCCCAGAGAGGAACAGCTTGCCGAAGCCGATGAAGCTGTTCATGCTGCCGCCGTCACCGAATGCCAGTCCGTAGACATACACGGTCCAGAGGACGGTGACCATGCAGGTGATGGCAAAGCACTGCATCATGACCGAGAGCACGTTCTTGGAGCGGACCAGCCCGGCGTAGAAGAGCGACAGGCCGGGGATGGTCATGAAGAGCACGAGAAGACTCGAGGTCAACATCCAGGCGGTGTCGCCGCTGTCGAGGCCGTCCTGGGCCGAGGCGAGGTTGGGAAGGCAGAGCACGAGCGCAGCGGCCAGCAACGGCGCGCTGTAGCGTCGGGTAAGGATGGTCATCGGTCTCGCTCCTGGGTCTAAGGTAAATCGCCGGGCGGTGTGCACTGCCGGCGTTCGCGGACGCTCCGGGGACGTGGGGCCGCGACGTCTCCGACTAGATGGCGTCGTCCCCTATCTCGCTCGTCCGGATGCGGATGGCTTGCTGCACATCGCTGACGAAGATCTTGCCGTCGCCGATGGCGCCTGTTCTGGCCGAGCCCTTGATTCCTTCAATGACCGCTTCTACCTGGTCGTCGGTGACCACGATATCCAGTTTGATCTTCGGGATGAAATCGACGGTGTATTCCGCGCCCCGATAGATCTCGGTATGGCCCTTCTGGCGTCCGAAACCTTTGACTTCGGTGACAGTCATGCCGGTAACACCGAGACGAGAGAGGGTGTCGCGGACCTCGTCGAGGGTGTGCGGTTTGATCACAGCAGTAACGAGCTTCATAGAGCACTCCTTGTTTGTCCTGGGCAAGTCGCGAGGCCAACAAGGCCAGCGCCCGCCGACGTACGACATCGAGTGCGGCCACTATACTGCGGCCGTCGCGGGTGACCAAGGGCTGGTGTTCTGAAACGTGATTCGCACCCTGGGTGGTCGGCCAGGGGATCCCGTCTGACGGCGTTGTTCCACGGTGACCGCGGCCCGATGGGCCCTTGTGGCACGCGGGTCAGCTGGGGCCGCGCAGTCGACCCTGAGCCTGCGGTACGCGGTATCGCCCGTCGCTCGGTCGGTTACCTCAGGACAGCTCACCCTGGCGGGCGACGAGTTCCCGGGCTACGGCGGTCCGGATGTCGAGCAGTCCGACGGGAGTTGGGAGGCAGGTGGCCATCCGCTGCAACGCGTTGGCCCGTTGCGGTGGGGCGAGCAGTGCGGCGAGCACCTCGGTCGCCTCTTGTCGGACACGATCGGCGGCGACGTGGAACACCAGGGTTGCCAATGCCGTTTGAAAGTCCACGTTAGCCGTGGGTCGGGTGCGTGTGAGCTTCGCGACGCGAAGCGTGGTGCTTTCGGCCCGGTATATTTCGATGGCGATGTCGGCGAGGCTACCCAGGTACTGCTGGTGGTGCGGCGCCAGGAGCTCATCCGCATCGATGTGCTCCCACACGTGACCGGTCACGAACAAAAACAGCTGCTTGAGTCGACCAACGCCGTTGCGAAGCGTCTCCAGGTCAGACCCTGCCGGTGCGGCCGTTGGCGGTGTGAGACCGGCGACGGCCTCGCGAAGAGGCAGTCGTCCTCGAGCGGAGCGGGTGAGTATCGTCTTCGCGATGCTCAGCCGGCAAATCTCGCTGGTGCCTTCGTAGATGCGAGTGATCCGCGAGTCGCGGTACCACCGCGCGGCCGGATACTCCTCGCTGTACCCATTGCCGCCATAGACCTGCAGCGCGTCGTCGGCAAGTCCGTGATAGGTCTCAGACCCGATGACCTTGGCCATCGCGCACTCGGTGGAGAATTCAGCCAGCGTCTCGATCTTGCGATCAAGCGAGCCCCCCCCCGCCGCGCCCTCGGCTTCGGCTGCCCGGTATACGAGTCCCGCGGTACGGTATGCGACCGATTCGGCGCCGTAGGTCCGGGCCGCCATATCGGCGAGTTTCCGTTGAATCAGGCCGAAGTCCGCGATGGGGCGGCCGAACTGACGCCGCTCGACAGCATATTGTGTGGTGGTGGCCAGTATCTTCTTGGAGGTGCCGGCGCAGTTCGCTGCCATTTTCATCCGGCCGAGGTTCAAGGTGCACAACGCCACCTTGTGGCCCTTCCCGACCTCCCCGAGCACGTTGTCGACCGGAATCGCCACATCGTCGAGTTGCAGGGCGCAGACCGACGATCCCTGAAGCCCCAGCAGCTTCTCGTGGTCGCCCACGGTCAGTCCGGGTGTCTGACGGTCGAGCAGGAACGCAGAGAACGCGGTGCCGTCCACCTTTGCGAACAGGATGAACAGGTCAGCCCAGCCGGCGTTGGTGATCCACTGTTTGGCGCCATTGACAATGTAGTGGGTGCCGGCGTCATTCAGGACCGCGGTGGTGGTGATGTTCATCGCGTCTGAGCCGGAACCGGGTTCCGTGAGCGCAAACGCCGCCATCAGGTCGCCTTCCATGCACCGTTTCAAGTACCGGGCAATCTGGTCTGACGTGCCGAAATTAATGAGAGGCAACGTGCCGATGCCCTGATGCGCGAAGACGGTGGAGGACAGTCCCCCCAAGTAGGAGCGGCACTCGCTCATGCCCGCGATGGCCAGCACGCTGAGGCCCAGACCGCCCAAGGCCTCGGGCACTTCAGCCATGAAGAGGCCCAGGTCAGCGGCTTTCTTGAAGAGCGGCCGAATCACGTCGATGTTCCTGCGGTCGATCTCGTCGTAGAGCGGTATGACTTCCTGTTCGGCGAACTCCCTGATTGAGCGCATGAGCAGTCGTTCGTCATCGCTCATATCTTCGGGGCACACCACATCCTCTGGGAGAATCTGATCGACGAGAAAGCTGGCGCCATACTGCTCTGGTCGCTCGGGCATGGTGGACTCCTGCGGGCTTCAGGAGAGGGCTGTTCGTCTCGAGGTGACACCTCGAACGAAAAAAAGGGGTGACCAATAGGTCACCCCTTTTTCTTGTTACAGCCTTCTAATGTGGTTGCGGGGGGGGGATTTGAACCCCCGGCCTTTGGGTTATGAGCCCAACGAGCTACCAGACTGCTCCACCCCGCGTCAAACTGGTTCAAAACGCTAACGTTCGAGCATGGTACCATGCCGCACGGGTGCGGTCAATCGGCGCCGAGTTGCGGGTCGATGACCTGGCGCCGGTGGGGAGGCCTCACGGACCAGGCACCGGCCGGTCCGTGACGATAAACAGGCTCTCTCCGGGACGGATGAGGCCGAGTTCGCCACGGGCGAGTTCCTCGATCGCTGCCGGGTCATCTCGTAGACGGGCCGCCTGTTTGGCCAGGCGGCGGTTGTCTTCGTGAAGCCGAGCGATGGCGTTAGCCATGTCTTGGCGCTCTCGCCTCATTTTGATGGTTTGAATGAGTCCGCGATCACCGGCCACGCCGTTGGCCACGATGACCACGAGCGTGAGGACGATGGCCGCAAGTAGGACGCGGCGCGCGGCCGGCGGCGGCGCATCGACCGCTGGTACTTTTCGCGCCTGGTTGTGGCGCCCTGGACGCAGCGGGAGCGTGCCCTGGGTCGGCCGGGCAGTTGCTGACCGACGTGCCGATGGTCGCGGACGGCTCGGACGAGGCGGTCTGGGCGTTCGCGGCATGCAGGACTAGTTTCGGCCGGAGTGGCCGCGGGGATTAGGAGTGGGGTCGAAAAGAGCAGTGCGCGGTCCGATCGGCGCAGGGGGTGTGGGTGACGACGTGCGATGTGGTGGTGGTTCTGATCACGTTTCCTGACGACGGTGACGTCGCATCGTTTGCCGCGAGCCTGGTTGACGAGCGGCTGGCGGCCTGCGTCACCGTGTCTCCGGCCGTGGAGTCGGTGTATCGCTGGAACGGGGCCGTGGAACGGGCGCGGGAGCGCCAGCTCATAGTCAAGACGACCCAGGCCCGTGTCCCGTCGCTTCAGAGGCGGGTGCAAGAACTGCATCCCTACGAGACACCAGAGTTCCTGTGTCTCCCGGTGTCAGGGGGCGACGAGCGATACCTGGCATGGGTCCAGCATATGGCGGCGTCGGTCCCGCCCGCGCCGGCCGTCGTCGGCCCGCTACCTGAGGCACCCCCACGAGGGTGACCGCGGACGTGACAGGCAGGGCAGACCAGCGCGTGACGGTACCCGATGGTTCCGGGGGCCCAAGCGGTGCGCCGGGTGACGGTGACCCGCGGTCGCCTGGCGCCAGTCGGTCGATGCGATGGAGTCGCCTGCGCGAAGCCGCGACGTCCCGGATTGGCCGAGTGTGGCTGGCCACCGTGGCCATGAAGCTGTGTGTGGCGGCGCTTGGCGCGCGCGCACCGGGCTGGATACGGGTGGTCGACTCGATCGGCACCATTGTGGTGGCCATCGGGCTGGGCTACCTCTTGTTCCGTTTGCTCGCGTCGTTGCAACGTCGCCTGTTGTGGCGGGTGCGACGGAAGCTGGTCGTTTCCTACCTGCTGATCGGATTCGTGCCCATCTTGTTGCTGGGATCGTTCTTCGTGCTGTCCGGCACGTTGCTGCTCCTGACCGTCAGCTCATCGTTGGTTCAGACGGGCCTAGACGAGATGGTCGAGGACGCCACCACCCTCGCCACCATTACTGCGGTCGACCTCGGGGCCGCGGGCGCCTGGCGAGACGTCGGGGCCGTGCTCTCACGCCGACTTGAGGCGATCGATGGCCGGTACCCAGGCGCATCCCTGGCGGTGGTGGAGACTTCCCCTGCGGGTGCGACTGGTGCGTCTGACACCACAGCTGGCCTGTGGGCCCACGCGCCGGGGCCGCCGTCGTCGCCTGCCTGGCTCACGCAGGACATTGGGGGCATGTTGATGACGGGAGCCGCCGATCGGCCGAACATCGTCGCACGCGCAGCGCAACGAATCCGCGTGGAAGGGGCACTCTATCTGGTCGTGGTAGATCTGCCGTTGTCCGAGCAGGTCGTGGCGCGAATCCAGGCCAGCAGCGGCACCGTGCTCATTGATATCGGCGGCGGAGCGGGCGGTGACGGTGAGGCGGTAGCCGGCTCGGCGTCCGCGATGGCTGAATCGGCGTCCGCGGTGGCTGAATTGGCGTCCGCGGTGGCTGAGCAGACTGTGGAGCTCAGCCCGCCGGCTGGCCCGATGGAGACGGCGGGTGGACTGCCGTGGGTGTCGTTTCTCGACCTGCTGGACTGGTCCAACGGTGAGCACCGACGAGGCGCGTTGTCGTTCCAGGTGCGTCCTTCGGTGCTCTACGAACTGCTGGTGAGCGGCGGCGAATTCAACCTCGCCGGCGTGTTGGTGGTCACCCTGGTGCTGATTGGCGTGATGTTCCTCACCATTGAAGCCGTCGCGCTGGTGATGGGGTTTGCCCTGGCGAAGTCGATTACCGGCGCGGTGCATGAACTGTTCATGGGGACGGAGCGCGTACGACGGGGTGACCTGTCTCACCGGATCCGTGTCGACACCCAAGACCAGCTAGGCGAGCTGGCGGCGTCGTTCAACGCCATGACCGGGAGCATTGGTGGGCTGCTTCAGCAGGCCGCGGAAAAGCGACGGCTGGAGGAGGAGCTGCGGGTCGCCCGCGATATCCAGATGTCGTTGTTGCCTGACGGTCGTGTGTCGATGCCGGGCCTCGAGATCAGCGCGGTCTGTCGTCCGGCCCGAGAAGTAGGCGGCGACTACTACGATTTTGTGCGGTTGGACGACCGCCGTCTGGGGGTTCTGGTTGCCGATGTGTCCGGGAAGGGAACATCGGCGGCGTTGTACATGGCCGAGTTGAAAGGGCTGATGCTCTCGCTCAGTCACATCTATCAAAGTCCGAAGCAACTATTGATTGAAATCAATCGCATTCTCGCGACGAATCTGGACAGTCGGACGTTCATTACGATGATGTACGCCGTGGTGGATCTCGATGCACGCACGCTCACATACGTGCGCGCGGGGCACACCCCGCTGTTCTACTTGCCCGCCTATGTGCCCGGGGACGGACCGGCCTCAGGCATCCAGGTCTTGATTCCAGACGGGCTGGTCGTAGGGCTGCAACTCGACGGCATAGAGGAGCGGTTTGCCGAGTTGCTGGAGGAACGCACACTGCCCATCGGACCGGGCGATCTCTTTGTCCTGTTCACCGACGGCATCACCGAAGCCATGAACGAGGAGTTCGATCTATTCGGCGAGGAGCGCTTCGGTCAGTTGCTTGAAGAGCACGGATCTCTGCCGTCTCAAGACCTCCGGGAGCGAATTCTTGTGGACGTCGACGCCTTTGTCGGTGATGCGGAACAGCACGATGACATGACGGTCGTGCTGCTCCGCATCGACGACTCGCTTGCCGGTCCCGTCAGGACGCCCTCACAGCCATGAACGACACGAAGCCAATCATCGTCTTTCAGACCGCGTCGAGTATCGAGGCTGACGTCGTGCGTGGATTGCTTGAGACCCACGGCATTCATGCCGTAGTGTCGTCCGGCGCTCCCCAGGCCGTGTTCCCCGTCACGCTCGGCGGACTGGGGGAGGTGCGACTGTCGGTGCACGAGAAGTCAGCCGCGGAGGCGGCACGACTCATCGGCGAATTCCGAGACGAGGTCGCCGCGCGACTGACACGTATTCGGGACGAGTTTCGCGCGGTGGAGGAGACGCTGGGATACCGCTTTTCAGACCCCGGCCTGCTTGAGCACGCACTGACGCATCGTTCCAAAGCGCACGAGGACGTGAGCGGCGGCGTGCGTGACAACGAGTCGCTGGAGTTTCTGGGTGACGCGGTGTTGGGCCTGGTCATCGCCGATCGGTTGTTTCGCGAATGCCCAGACTGGAACGAGGGACAGAAATCCAAGGCGAAGGCGATGATCGTGTCGACTGTATCGCTCGCGGCAATGGGGGAAGACCTCGGGCTTGGCGAGTATCTGTTGCTTGGACGCGGCGAAGAAAAGACGGGTGGGCGCCAAAAACGCTCGCTGATTGCCGACACGCTTGAGGCGATCATCGCCGCCATCTACCTGGACGGCGGCATCGTGGCCGCCGAGGGGTTTCTCGAGCGCTGCTTCCGCCCGCAGCTGGATGCGGTCCGCACAGGCGGGCTGATGCCGGGGTTGATGCAAGACCACAAATCTGCGTTCCAGGAGTACCTCCAATCCCACGACATGGGGTTGCCGGACTATCGGCTGATTGGTGAGACCGGTCCGGCCCATCGAAGAGTGTTCGAGACCGAGGTGTACGCGCAAGGCCGTCCTCTGGCTCGGGGTCACGGGCGCAGCAAGAAAGAGTCGGAACAGCAGGCGGCGGACGAGGCGCTGCGCCAGCTGGGGGCAGGTTAGGTCAGTCGATCTCGATCAAGCGCAAGGAATCGTCGCGGTCGCGGTTCTGGAGGGCGACGGCGGCGGGTGCCGCCACTGGGCCCGACTCCATGTAAGGGAAGCGGGTGACCGCGTACTCCTGCGTTTCCCGTGCCAGGTCGTCCTCGCTCGGAGGCGTGACCTGTCCATGGAGGTGAACCCAGAGACGCAGCATCGGGTCGGCGAAGCTGTAGCGCTTCTGTCGCACGTTGAGCAGGTCGACATCTTCGAGCCAGGAGAGGTAGTCCTTGGTGGAGCCGGGCGTGCGACCCAGGCGGTGGGCGACCTCGGTCAACGTCAAGGGCTCTTCCCGGGAGAGCACCTGCAGGATCGCTTTGAGTGCCCCGTAGCCGCGGGCCCGGTGCAGGCGGAGTTCATAGCAGAAACGACACGCCATCGACAGTCGCGCGTCTGGGGCCATTTGCGCTGCGAGCGCGCTCACCGGATCGCCCGCCCCAACCTCTGCGGTGGCCTCGGCGAGAATTCGCACGTAGCGCGGGCGTCCGTCGGTGAGCGCGTGAATGATGCGGCTCAGCTCGAGTCGCTCGCCATCGGATTCCCCCAGATGAGTGGCCGCGAGTGTTGCGCTGACTTCAGCCGGGTTCAGCGGTGGCAGATGGACGAACTCGAAACGGTCCGGCGCGTCGCGAAAGAGCCGCCGCGCTCGGGCGACGAAGCGGGTCGTCAGTACGAAGTGGTTTGGGCTGTCACACAGGGCGCTCCAAAATTCGTGCAACGCGCCACGCAATCCGGGAAAGCTCTGCAAGGTCCGTATCTCGAGTACCTCATCGAGCAGAAAGGTCACGCTGTCGCCGGTTGGTGTTCGAGCCAAGGCTAGAAATGCGCACAGTCGGTCGAAGGCGGCGCGGGCGGAGCGCGGATCGTCGGTGCCTGGTTCGGCAACCGGCGCGTGGCATCGCGCGGACTCAGTGACCGCGGCGAAAAAGGCCTCTGGGGTCGTCGCGATTCGCTCGACATCGATACGTGCGGTGTCTGTGCCGAGCCGCACAGCGAGGCGATTCAGCAGAGCCGTTCGGCCGCTCCCGCAGCCACCCACGACCACGGGAATCCGCGGTGGAACGGCCTCGAGCGCGGTCAGGATTCTCTCTTCGATGACAGGTCGCTCGGGCGGCACGCGATCTCTTCGGAGTGACACGGATACGGCAGCGTGATGGTGGAAATAGCTGGTGGCGACTCGGAACGATAGACGGTAAAGAAGAGTGCACAGATTGTCAAACGCGGACCACGGCATCGGTTGAAATCCGTACTTGACTTCCGCGCCGGGGAGCGCCGCTGGTCCTAGCGCGCGCAGGAAGGAGCCGACTCGTGCCGTGCGCACCGTCCGGCCTTCTGTTAGGATCGAAGGCTTGTGTGCGATCACGACGGTCGCACTCTCACGAATCGGGGATACGAGTGAACATCGCGGTCATCGGCGCGCAGTGGGGCGACGAGGGGAAGGGCAAAATTGTCGATCTCCTGACACGACACGTGTCAGTTGTGGCCCGCTATCAAGGCGGACACAACGCCGGGCATACGGTCAACGTGGGTGACGCGCAGTTTATTCTGCACCTGCTGCCATCGGGCATCCTGCACCCCGACGTGCGGTGTGTGATCGGGAATGGCGTCGTGGTCGACCCGGACGCGTTGTTTGCCGAAATCGACACCCTGGCTGGACAGGGGATCGACGTCGGCGATCGGTTGTTGATCAGCGATAAGGCGCACGTCATCCTGCCGTATCACCGTGAGCTTGAGGTGCTCGCCGAGGCGCGCCGCGGCGACCGGAAGATTGGGACGACCTCCCGCGGCATCGGGCCGAGCTACGAAGACAAGGTGGCCCGGCGCGGTATTCGCATCGCCGACCTTGGTGATGGCTCCGAAGGGGGCCCACTGGCGGCGGCGATTCGCGAGAATGTGTCGGCGCGTAACCGGGCGGTCGGCGGCGCCGAGGCGGACTGGCGTGTCGTCCATGCCGAGGCACGAGCCGTGTGGGATCGCCTCGCACGCTGGGTTGGGGATGCGTCACTCTTCCTGGCCCGTGCGATGGAGGAGGGCGCCTGTGTGCTCTTTGAAGGCGCGCAGGGAACGATGCTCGACATCGATCACGGCACCTATCCCTTTGTCACGTCGTCCAACGGGACCGTCGGCGGCATTTGCACCGGCCTGGGTGTGGGTCCCAGGGCGATCGGGGGCGTGCTGGGTATCGTCAAGGCCTATACGACTCGGGTCGGCGAGGGCCCGCTCCCGACGGAGCTTCATGGCAGCATGGGCGATCAGCTACGCGAGAGTGGCCGGGAGTACGGCGCATCGACGGGGCGACCTCGTCGATGCGGGTGGTACGACGCGGTGGTGGTGCGATACGCGGTGCGCGTGAATGGGCTTGATGCCGTTGCCGTGACCAAACTCGACGTATTGGATGCCCTCGACGAAATTCCGATCTGCACCGGCTACCGGTATAACGGCGAACTCTTGACGGAGTTCCCCTCGAACGCGGCGGTGCTCGCCGCCTGTGAACCGGTGTATGAGACGCTCCCTGGGTGGTCCAGCCCCACGGCGGGTGTGCGTCGGTATGAAGATCTGCCGCCGGAAGCGCGTACGTATCTGGATCGAATCGAGGCGGTAAGCGGGGTGCCCATCGCCATTGTCTCGACGGGAGCTGATCGCGCCGAGACGATCGTCGTTCGCGATGGTTTCATCGATCGGTGGCGGGCGGACGCCGGCGTTCCTGTCTCGTGACACCGGCGCCACGCGGAGGACAACCAATGCGACTGGGTCGCGCGGGAAAGTGGGCGTCGCGTCTCTTGGCGCTGCCGGCACTCTTCGTCCCCATGGCCGTCGGATGTGCCGTGTCGGGACCGACACCCGATGAGGCTCGGGTCTTCCTGGCCGGGGCCGAGGAACGGTTGCTCACGCTCTGGGTAGACGCGGAACGGGCCGCCTGGATCCAAAGCACATACATCACCGACGACACAACGGCCCTGTCGGCCGATGCGCAGACCGCGCTCATCGGGGCCACGATGGAGTTGGCGGCCGAGGCCGCGCGTTTTGACGCGCTCGATCTGCCGCAGGACCTCCGACGCAAGTTGTTGCGGCTGAAGACCTCCCTCGGGGTTGCGGCGCCGTCGGACCCCGTGCTGCAGGCCGAGCTGTCGCAGATCACGACGGGCCTGGAGAGCACGTATGGGCGAGGCACCTACTGTCCTGGTGGTCCCGGGGAGGCCTGCCTCTCGTTGCCCGAGATGGAGCGGACATTTGCGGAAAGCCGCGATACCGACGCGTTGCTCGACCTCTGGACCGGCTGGCGTGCGGTCGCGCCGCCGATGCGTGACCAGTACACCCGGTTCGTTGAATTGGCCAACGCCGGCGCAAGGGACCTCGGGTTCGCCGATCTGGGGGAGTTGTGGCGGTCCGGGTATGACATGCCGCCCGATGAGTTCACCCTGGAATTGGAGCGGTTGTGGGACCAAGTGCGGCCACTCTATACATCGCTCCACTGTCACGTACGAGCGAAGCTGGCAGAGGAATACGGATCTGCGGTCGTGCCGCCAGACGAGCCGATACCGGCCCACCTGCTGGGCAACATGTGGAGTCAGACCTGGGCCAACGTCTACGATCTTGTCGGACCGGCCCGGTCGGACCCCGGATACGACCTCACCGATTTGCTCAATGCCCGCCGGGTCGACGAGTTGGAGATGGTGCGCTATGGCGAGCGGTTCTTCAGTTCGCTCGGGTTTGACCCGCTTCCGCCCACGTTCTGGGAGCGGTCGCTCTTTCTGCAGCCTGTGGATCGTGATGTCGTCTGTCATGCGAGCGCCTGGGACCTCGACTATGAGTCGGACGTGCGCATCAAGATGTGCATCGGGGTCAACGATGAAGACTTCGTGACGATTCATCACGAGCTAGGACACAACTACTACCAGCGCGCGTATCAAGCGCAGTCGCCGCTATTCAGGACGAGCGCGAACGACGGGTTTCACGAAGGCATCGGCGACACGATCGCCTTGTCCATCACGCCGGAGTATTTGGCGGAAGTCGGTCTGCTCGCGCGGGTGCCTCCGGCTGATCGGGACTTGGGATTGCTGTTGCGGAGCGCGCTCGACAAGGTCGCCTTCCTGCCGTTCGGACTGATGGTGGACCAATGGCGCTGGAAGGTGTTTGCCGGCGAGATCACCCCAGAGGCATACAACCAAGGCTGGTGGGACCTCAGGACCGAGTATCAGGGCGTGGGCGCACCCGTGCCCCGGAGTGAAGCCGACTTCGATCCGGGTGCGAAGTACCACATACCGGCGAATACGTCGTATACACGGTATTTCCTGGCCCACATTCTACAGTTTCAATTTCACCGCGCCCTGTGCGACGCCGCCGGGTTCGAGGGCCCCCTTCACCGCTGCTCGATTTTTGGAAGCGACGAGGCGGGAACGCGCTTGAACACGATGCTTGAGATGGGAGCCAGTCAGCCTTGGCCCGATGCGCTTGAAGTGATGACGGGGCAACGCGAGATGGATGCCACCGCGATTCTGGATTACTTCGCGCCGTTGCAAACCTGGCTCGACGAGCAGAACACCCCCCGCTCCTGCGGCTGGTAGGGGTTTCCTGGCGAGGCGCCCCTCTGGCGGCGTTACTTCGTCGGTCACAGCCCGCCTGGCTGCTCCCTCCTCGCGCCTTGCCAGAGGGGCGCCTCGCCAGGAAACCTCTCCTGCGAGGGAACGACGCTCAAGCCGCGCAGCGTCATCAATCACAGCCTGCTCGGCCGCTCGCGCTTCGCGCCTTGGCACGCCGGCGCCGCGCTAGCAGGAAATCTCTTGATCCCTTTGGCCCGCGGTCTGGTGTCCTTGGTGGACTGGCTAGGCTGGGGTGTACTGCGCGTCTGTCACTGCTTCGAACCAGTTCGTCTTGGCGGCGAGATTGATCGCGACGTGAGTCATCGGGCTGTCTGGGGCGGCGCCGTGCCAATGGCGCTCATCCGGTTCGATGACAATCAGGTCGCCGACACGGGCTTCTCGGATCGGCTCTCCAGCATTCTGATAGCGGCAGACGCCCTCGATGATCTGCAGGAGCTGCGGGCCGGTGTGACTGTGCCAATTGGTGCGGGCGCCCGCTGCGAATTTAACTCGGTAGACGTTCGTGTGAGGCGATGTGGCTGCGTCTTGCATCCGTGTGAGCCACGCCTGACCCACGAATGTGTGTGGGTCGGCGGGCTCAGCGTCGAGCGTGGCCAGGGTGAAGACTTTCATGCCTTGGCTGGGGCGCGCCCGTAGCGCGCGATGACATACACGGCGAGGCCGACGATGGTGGCGACCAGAACCGTCCCCATGTTGGCGAAGCCGGTCTCGTCATACGACAAGATGAGGTATCCGATGGAGCCCGGCAACAGCGCGTAGTAGACGAAGGGGATGAGGGTCAGACGAATGACAGCGCCTTCGCGCCCGAGCAGTCCCACAACCGCGGAGGCCGCCACGACGTTGTGGACGCAGATCATGTTGCCGGCCGCGCCTCCGATTGCCTGGAGCGCTACCATCCAGCTCGAATCCACCCCAATTCTCGGACCCATCTCGAATTGGAACAGCGAGAACATCATGTTGCTGACCGTATTGCTGCCGGCCACCGCCGCACCGATGCCCCCGATGAAGGGCGCGAAAATCGGATACGCACCACCGGCGAGCGCCGCGACGCCGTCGGCCAGAGCCACCGGCATCCGCTCGTAGCCCGCCAGACCGCCGTTGGTGTTGAGGAATATCTGGACCATGGGCACTGTGAACACGAGCGCGATCGAAGCCGCGGCACTGACTTTCAGTGACGTCGACCACGACCTCGCGTACGCCGACGGTTCAATCCGATGCAGAAAGAACGTGACCAGCGAGACGACGATGAAGATCGAGCCTGGCAGATACAACAGCTGCACGCTGCCGGAGATGGTGGTGCCGAAGATGTTCGGCCAGTCGACGCTCACTGCCTGCAGCCACGCGCCGAAGGGTAGTGGAATGCCAAGGAGTGGCACTTCCTTCAGGCGGGTCAGCACGAGAAGCAGTGCCACCAGCACGTAGGGGAACCACGCACTCACCATACTGATTTCGCCGTGAGGCGACTTCACGTCACGCACTTGCACGGAGCCGGTCCATTCCGACGGCCACTTGGACTTGTCCTCAAAGTCCCAGGCGTCCTCAGGCGCAGGCATCAGGAATCCAGCCTTTGCCGCCGACACCACAATGGCCAGGCCGAACAGTCCCCCCAGTAGCGCGGGGAACTCAGGGCCCAGCAAGTAGGCGGCAGCGAGGTAGGGCATCGTCATCGAAAACGCTGCAAACAACGCGAATTTCCAGACCTGCAGCCCCTCGCTCCAAGACCGGGACGGGCCAAAGAACCGGGTCATGGCGGAAACCAGAAACAATGGGATGAGCGTGCCCGCGATCGCGTGGAGCAGGGCAATCCGTTGCGCGAGGAACGCGAGAAAATCGAGCCAGACGGGGTAGCCGGCCGCGATCGCGTAGGCCTCGACGGCAGGAGCGCCAGCGAGGCCATTGCCCACACCGACGAGAATCGGGGGTGCCGGCGGCGCCGAACGAGACGGGCGTGCTCTGGATGATCATTCCGGCCGTGACGGCAGCCATGCCGGGAAACCCGAGGCCAACCAGCAGCGGGACGGCCACGGCGGCCGGGGGTGCCGAAACCAGCGGAGCCCTCGATGAACGATCCGAACAGCCAGGCCACGATGATGACCTGAATGCGCCGGTCGCTGCTGATGTCGGTGAAGCCGCGTCGAATGGTGCGTAGCGCGCCGCTCTCCTGCAACGTATTGAGCAACAGGATGGCGCCGAAGATGATGTACAGCAGTGTGAACGCGACGATGAGACCGTTGACCGTTGCCGCGGCGACTTGCAGAAAGGGCACTTGCCACACGAACAGGGCCAGTACCGCAGCAACCGCGTAGGTGAGTGGCATGGCCCGACTCGCTGGCCACCGGAGGCCGACCAGAAAGACCGCGACGGTTGCGATTGGCAACAAGGACAGGACGGCCAGTGTGGTTGTGCCCATCGGGGAGTCTCCCTCTAGAAGCTGCGCAGCGCTTCGGATTCGTCGTCGAACATCTCGAACACTGTTTCCAGCTTCGCCACCTCGAACAGTTCGCGCAGCCGGGGACTTGGGTTGAGCAGCTTCAGTGACCCATGGTGGTTGCGGGTCGTGATGAACGCGCTCACCAGTTCGCCAACCCCCCGTGCTGTCCATGTAGGACACGCTGGCCATGTCAATAAGCAGCTGCGTTTGTCCCTGCGCCAGCAAATCAGTGACGGCCGCCTTGACAGCGCCGAAGCCGTCGTTTCTCGTCATCCGCCCCTCGAGCGAGATGACCGAGACCTGATCGGCGGTTCGTTGCGTCGTACGCATCGTCAATGGTCCAGCGATTGGTGGTGTCGGCCGCGTCATTGTAGCGCAGGCGGGTCCGGTGTTCACGAGGTTGCCTGTGGGAGCGCTGGCCTCACGGCGACCGACGAGCGAGAATAGCGGGGGGAGACGGCGATTGTCTGGACGGCCGCCAAATACTATCGATGCGTGTTGGGATACCGACGGAAGTCAAACCGGACGAGAGCCGCGTGGCGTTGACGCCTGCCGGGGTCACGGCCTTCCACGCCGCTGGCCACGACGTTGTGGTGCAGGCGGGGGCGGGGCTGGGCAGTGCCCTCCCAGACGTCGCGTACGAGCGGGCCGGGGCCACCGTGGTGTCGACGGCGGCGGCGGTCTGGGAGCGCGCCGAGCTGGTTCTGAAGGTCAAAGAGCCGATGGAGGTCGAACTCGGGCTCATGCGGCCGGGGCAGGTGTTGTTTACCTATCTGCATCTGGCCGCCTCGCTGCCCCTCACCGAGCAATTGCTCAAGCGCCGAGTTGTCGCCATCGCCTACGAGACGGTGCAGCTGGACGACGGGACGTTGCCACTCCTGGTGCCGATGTCTGAAGTGGCAGGGCGGCTCTCGGTGCAAGCCGGGGCCATGTCGTTGGAGATGATCGCGGGTGGCAAGGGGATTCTCTTGCCTGGCGTCTCCGGTGTGCGGCGCGGTCGAGTGACGATCATCGGGGCCGGCATCGTCGGGTTGAACGCGTGCGTGGTGGGGGTTGGTTTCGGGGCCGACGTGACGATCGTGGACATCAACCCCCTTCGACTGGCCTACGTGCGCGACGTCGTGCAGGGCCACGTGACGACCTTGATGTCGAATGCCGCGAATATCGAGGAGGCGGTGCGTGATGCGGACCTCGTTATTTGCGCAGTGTTGATTCCCGGGGCCAAGACCCCCGCGCCTGGTGACGCGCCGGCATCTGCGCGTGATGGAGCCTGGATCGGCCTTGGTCGATGTGGCCGTCGACCAGGGCGGCTGTGCCGAGACAAGTCGACCGACGACCCACCACGATCCGCGCTACATCGAGGAAGGCGTCGTGCACTACTGCGTGTCCAACATGCCGGGGGCGGTGCCCCATACGTCGACCTACGCGCTCACGAATGCCACGATGGCCTATGCGCTCGAGATCGCGAACAAGGGGTGGAGGGAGGCCGCGCGCGACCCGGCGCTGGCCCGTGGCGTGAACGCCGTCGACGGGCGGGTGACCCATGCGGCGGTCGCCGACGCGCACGGGCTGGAACATACGCCGCTGGAGCGGCTGTAGCCAAGGGAGACCGTGCGATGGGGCGTTTCGTCAAGGTCGCCGATGATGGTGATGTTCAACCCGGGAAGGTCAAGGGCGTGCGACTGGCCGATCGGAAGATCGCGCTGTTCAACGAGGGCGGGGTGGTTCTCGCCTACGAGGACTACTGCACCCACACGGGTGGTCCCCTGACGCAGGGATCATGTGAGGGCGGCGTGGTGACCTGTCTGTGGCATGGGGCGCAGTTTCGCATCTCGGATGGCGCGCCGCTGACTCCGCCGGCCGGTGGCCGTTTGCGAGGGTACGCGGTCCGGGTGGCGCGTGGCGTGATCGAAATCGAGATCGAGGACTGACGCCCAACGACGGTTGGGCTATTTCGACTGGTAGTTCCGGCTGTAGCCGGTTCGTGCGTTGGTCATGGTCCACGCGCGGCCATCGGCCTGCACGGTGGCTTTGATCCAGTGGCCTTCGCAGTCCTCTTCCTCAGTCAGATTGGCGATGAGCCGCGCGTCCGTGTTCATCGCCTCGGCGTCTGACAAGGCGCGGTGCGATTGCCACACGTCGCCCACGCCGGGGGTGGCGTGCACCGACGCCAGCGATTCGGGTGTGCCGCCTTTGCGCGGACCGTTGTTGATGACCGCCACGGTCGGCTCGAGTGCGCCAGCCAGCTCCGGACGAATGGCGCCGTAGCCGCCATGGTGCGGGACCTGCCACAGGTCGACGACGCCCAGACGATTCTCGGGACATGCCAAGGCGTACTCGCGGTCAGGAGTCAGGTCGCCCATGTTCAGAAACTGAAACGCTCCGAGTGAGAGCACATAGCCCAGGCTGTGACCGTTCTCGCCGTCGTCGACCGCCGGCGCCGTGGCCGTATCGCAGCGGCTGTTTGGGCGCCGCCGTTCGGGCGATTCGGCCAGCTGGCGGTGGGCCGCTATAAACGAAAACTCCATCCGGCGCAGGGGGAGCTTGTCTCCTGGTTCGACCGTGCGCCGGCGACCATCCGCCACTGCTTCGTAGCTGCGCCACAGCGCCAGTCCCGCCTCACCGTCTTGCTCGACGCTGTCCCCGTGGTCGATGACCTGGCCGATCGGCACACGTTCCGCGAGCTGTGGCAGCCCGCCGACGTGGTCGGTGTGAAAATGAGAAATCAGCAGGTAGTCGATCGTGGTGATGCCGGCGTCTCGCATAGCCGCCTGGATGCGCTCGGTGTCACGAAAATCCGGTCGCGGCCAGCCCGCGTCCATGAGTACCGACTCGCCCTGAGGTGTCACAACCAGTGTGGCGGCACCGCCCTCGACGTCGATCCAGTAGATGTCGAGCGTTTGCGGGGGTTGCGCGCGGATGACACCAGGGCTCGTGATGAACGCCAGCAGCAGGGTCGCCGTGACCACCGTGAGCCATCCGTGTCGAACACCGACGCGTGGATATGTGCGTGACATGCCAACTCCGTTTCGTGGCCCCTGGGCGCGGCCAGTGTGGTAATGATACGCGAGCACTGTCGCCCTGTAGACGCGGCATGCCAGGAATGATCACACACTGATGCCCACCCCCATTGGTCATGCACTCGGTGGCCTTGCCGCCGGCGTCCTGATCGCCGGTCGGGCCGGTCCGTCGGCGTCAGTTGGGATCCGCTCGCAGTCGCTTCTCTGGGTGTGGGCACTCTGCGGCGTGCTGCCCGACGCAGACTTTCTCATCGGCGATCACCGCGGTCTGACCCACACCCTCGGGGCCATGTGCGCGGTGGGCTGTGGCACGGCCGTGATTGCGCGGGGCCAACCTGGGCTCTGGTTCGCCGCCGCGGCGTCCTATGGGACCCACCTGTTACTTGACTGGTTGGGCGGAGACACCGCCGTTCCGCTTGGCATCATGGCGCTGTGGCCGTTCACAGACACGTTCTATTTGTCACCGTATAGTCTCTTTCCCGCGATCTGTCGGCAGTACTGGTCTGCGGGGTGTCAGGTCGACCTCATGCAAGCGGTCGTGTGGGAACTGCTGCTGCTTGGTCCCATTGCCGCATTCGCCCTGCGTCTCCGGACCCGACATCAAAGGCACGCCTAGGGGGCACGCCGTCCTCCCTCGTTGCCGGCCTCGCGGCGTCGGGGTCTGCATCCCCCGCCACGCCGCCGCACTCGGCTGTCAACCCGCGTTCGACTCGGGATCCCCGGATGTCGTCACATCCACCCGCCTTGGAGCGGCCACTGCCAACCCAAGTAGTCATGGCGCTTGTCTCGGCGTGCGTGTCGAGACGCCGCTGGCGCCGCCGACGGCTTGCCATCTTATTGAGTACCAACTTGTTAGGGCCCAGGTCCGCTCGTCGGGCTGCCTCTGGCCGGGTTCTTGCCTTCTATCTTCGCGGCCCTGCTGACCGCCGGCTATATTCGTGCCCGACCTGCCGAATCGGCGGCCGGCGGGGCCTGCATGAGTGGCTATTCGACCCTGTGGTCGATGGCCTTGCCGTTTCTACTTTTCGCAGGAGGTAAACGATGCAACGAATGATGTGGGTCATCGCCATGGTGGCGGCGCTTGGGGCTGGTTCGGCGACGGCGGCTCAAGCGCCGCCGCCGGTACCGCCGTCTGGAGCGGCGGATGCCCAAGGCGTCGTGGATGTCAACAGCGCGACCATGGTTCAACTCGAGACGCTGCCGGGGGTTGGACCGCGAACGGCTGAGCGAATCGTCGACTATCGCCGTGACCAGGGCGGCTTCAAGAAGATCGAGGAATTGATGAATGTGCGGGGAATCGGTGAGCGCAGTTTCTTGAAGCTGCGTCCATTGGTGACGGTCGGTGCGTCAGCCGGCGATGCAGGTGAGGGCCGGTAACGGCCTGGTGCGGCGCGCCCTGGAGGATCACCTCCGGGGCGCGCGGTGCCGACGGCGCCCTGGCGTACGCGGCTTCTCACTCGTGGAGTCGCTGCTGGCAATCGGATTACTGATGGTCCTGGCCGCTCTCGCCACGCCGTCGGTCCTACGGGGACTGGACGACGCGCGGGGAACCTCCGCCGCTCGGCACATAGCCGGGCTTGCGCGGTTCACGCGGATGCAAGCCGCCTTGCGTTCGGCGTCTGCAGGGCTCCGCTTCGAGCGAGATGGTGGCGACTACGGGTATGCGGTCTACGTCGATGGCAATGGGAACGGTCTGAGCACCCGTGATGTTCGGCGTGGCGTTGACCGGCCGATCACGGCGGTCGAACGAATTGGCGATCGATTCGCTGGGGTCACGATCGGACTGGCACCGGGCGTGTCGGGTATGGCAGGCGACATCGTCGGAGGGGGCACGGACGCGGTTCGACTCGGCGTGTCCGACACGTTGACATTCAGCCCGTTTGGCACCGCAAGAAGCGGAACCATTTTCTTGCGGAGCCGAGAAGGCCGACAGGACGCGGTGCGGATACTGGGGGCTACGGGACGGACGCGGATTTTGGCGTTTCGACCCGAGGAGGGGACATGGGTCGCGCGTTGAACAGAGCCCGACCCACTGAGCGGCGGCACTCGCCGCGCCGCAGTGGAGAGGCGCTGTCATGGATTCGCGAGTTCCGCCTGCGGCCACGGCTCGATGCGACCCTTGTCAATCTGTCAGAAGAGGGTGCCCTCATCGAAACACCGACATATCTGTGCCCGGGCGTACGGACGTTCATCCATCTGGCGGGCCCGTCTGGCGTGTGGCGGGTTTCTGGTCAGGTGGCACGGTCCTGGGTGGCGTCCATTGTGATCGAACACGGTGTCCGGTACCGAGGCGCGCTGCGGTTCGATCGGCAGATCGATCTGTCCGCGCGCGGGTCCGAGCCCGTCCCCACGCGTGCGCACAGTCGGTCGTGACGCACCCAGGTGACGCTGCTGCGCCGGCAGCCTGCGTCCGCTACCCGAACGGCCAGATCTGGGCGTGGGCACGAACTACCCATGGCGTTCTGGGCCCGCGCGTGGATGGCCAACGAGTCGTGACAACAGCCGAATCCATTGGGGGAAATGTCGATGGCACTCCGTTTGATAGGTAAGACCGCAGAAGGTCGGTCCTCTGTCTCACTAACCGGAGTCCACTATCGATGGCCACTCATTCCACATCGTCTGCGTCGGTCGGTTCTGTCTCGCCCACTTCTGTTGTTCCCCCGAACTCGGACCGCACCGTTTGTCGCCAGCGGTGCGCTGAGCGGCGGCGCGCGTTTTCGGAGTTTCTGGCGTCGGTGCTGGCGCAGTCTGCGGCAGTGACCGGTCGTGCCGCGCTCGAAGCGGCGTTTGTTGTCGCGGTGCGCCGGCTGGTGCCCGCCGCCCACGCGGTTCGGATTGTGCCTGGCGCTCCCGCCAGCGCCTCACGGGGGAAGCAGGTGTTGCAGTTTTCGGTGCCGTTGCCGAACGGCACGGAGGGCTGTCTTGAGATAGATGTCGGCGTACGGGGTGCCATTGATGAGTGGGATCGGCACCTGCTTCGGGATGCGGCGCGCGTGTGTGGACTGGTGCTGAGTCCACGCGGCCAGTCCGCCCAGGGCAGTGTGCGCCCGGCTGCGTCGGCTGCGTCGGCGCCGGCTGTCCCGACCGCCCCACCTGACCCGGCGGCACCGGTGATCGGTGCCAGTTCGTGCATGCGGGCGCTGCGTCAGTCGGTGGAGCGGATGGCGGCCACGGATTTTACAGTCCTCGTCGAAGGCGAGAGCGGTTCCGGAAAGGAACTGGTCGCACGGCAGATCCATGACCTCAGTGCTCGAAGCCAAGGGCCGTTTATCGCGGTGAATTGCGCCGCGTTGGTCGAGACGCTGCTTGAGGCAGAGTTATTTGGGATCGAGGACCGCATCGCGACAGGCGTTCGCGCTCGACGAGGCAAGTTTGAGGCGGCTGACCGCGGGACCCTCTTTCTCGATGAAGTGGCTGACCTGTCGCCCGCTGCGCAGGCCAAGCTGCTTCGCGCTGTCCAGGACCTCGCGGTCGAGCGGGTAGGGGGGCACAACCTGCGGAAGGTGAATATCCGGTTGGTGGTCGCGACGAACCAGAGCCTACGCCAGCTGGTTGATGCAGGTCGGTTTCGAGAGGACCTGTATTACCGGCTGGCTGGTGTCGAGTTGCAGGTCCCATCGCTTCGGAAGCGGAGAGACGACGTCCTCGAACTGGCCGAGTATTTTCTGGCGCGTCACCACCGGTTTCGCAAATTGTCTTTGTCCGACGGGGCCGCTGAAGCGCTCCTCAGTTACGGCTGGCCGGGCAACGTGCGGGAACTGCAGCGGGTCATCGAGCGGGCCGTCGCACTCACTCCCGGGCACGTGGTCAGGTTGTCAGATTTGCCGCCGGAGTTGACTCGCGAGTATGCGGAGGTGCTGCACCCGTCAGCCGCACGTGCGGACTCGATGCGTGCCTGGGGGAGTCGCTATGCGCGACTCGTGTTGGAGCGCTGTGACCGGAACAAGCGTCGGACCTGCGACGTGTTGGGCATCAGTTACCACACGTTGCAGTCGTATCTGCGCTATCGAGACTCCGCGGGGCGGTGAGCGAGAGCTCCGTCGGAAGAGCCGCCTTGTCTTCGCCTCGGTTGAGCGGCGGGGTGTGCGATTCGCCAACCCACAATGCCCTGCGGGCCCGGCGAGGGTTTCCGCCCCCTCGGGCGTCGAGACTGTGCGTGGTTCTGTTGGAACCTAGTATCGGAAGAGGTACTGCAGCTTGGTGAAGATCGCGCGGTTGGTCCGGCGCAGGTCGGGGGTCGGATATAGCTCCTGGTCGATGTGGTCGCCTTGCTGGTAATGGTCGTCATAACCGGCGTAGAAGACCGTCCCTGCGTTGATCCGATAGGTCAGGAGCAGGTTCGCCCCGAGTCTGGTGCTGAACGTGTTGTACTCGGCGATGTTCCGGAGGAGGAATCGGTCAGTGAACTGGTAGGTCGTGAACGCGCGCACGATCTTGACGTCGAAGACCTCGAGATCGCCCTGCCGTGTGTCGACGAACCGGCTGGTGTCGAAGCTCAGCTCCGACTGCAACCCGCGCACCCGGCCGAAGTGTCACGTTGAGCCCGCCGCTCATGCCTCGCCCGAGGAACGGGTTGTCCACGTCGAAGAACACCTGATCACCGCCGAAGAGACGGCCGCCAAACGCGACCCGGCGACTCGTATTGACGGTGAGCGACGTGCCCTGATTCCACTTCCGGAAGTCAATGCCTCCGAATCGTTCGAGGGCCCGAGTGACGTTGGCGGTGACGGAGATGTTGCGCGCGAACCCAACCCGTAGCCCGCCGGTCACGGACTCGTCCTCGAGCACGTCGTCGAACGTGTAGTTCCGACTGACGTTGATACGAGGCCCCCAGTTGATCACCCAATGCTCCGGCCACCAGATGTAGCTGGCGGTCGCACCGACCAGCTTGGTATCGACCCGTTGCACGAACCCCGTGTCGGTGCGAAAACCGGGATCGGTCACGCCGATGAACCCCGATGTATTGAAGTGGCGAGCGTTGTGATTGTAGAGGGCACCCCACATCGGTCCGGACCGCCGTTCGCCGTCTTCCTGACGCGTGTCCGATTGCACAGCGGTGATGTTCAGGGTGTCCGACCGACTCAGGCGAAACTGGCCGTCGAGGCCAGCCACTCGGTTGTAGCTGCCCAGAAATTGGCGGTCGGTCACGATCGCCCCGATATGCGACCCGGTGTAGAGGTCGTAGCGAGCGCGGGCAATCAGAAACTGGGCGGACCTTCCGAACCCCGGGTCTGACGAGTCGACCCTGCGCCCAGCCGCTTCGTCCTCAGCCACGATGAGCCCGAGGGTCGTGTTGCCGACCTTGCCCGTAAGCTTGCCGCCATAGCGTGGGTCGACGATCGTGCGGGTGTGGACGAGATTCACCGGCGACACCAGGTTGAAGATCTCCTGCCCCTCCAGGAAGAACGGTCGCAACTCGCTGAAGAACAGCGGAAACCGCTGATTCACGTCGATCTGGGGTCGGTTCGATTCGATCTGTGAGAAGTCGGGGTTGTAGGTAAAATCGGCGGTCAGATTGGAGGTGATGCCGTATTTGAGATTGACCCCGGCCGCCGCGTCGGTTGCCTGGTCGACAAAGGCGGCGGAGTCCTCAGGGAGCGAACCGAACTTGATCGCGGTGAACGTCGGTAGGATCTCGAGGTTCCGGCTGGTCGAGAGCCCGGTCATACCGTCAAGCACACCCATCTGCGCGAGGAAGCTCTGCTCGTCACGCGACATCGGGGCCCAGACGTCGTTCTCTCGGTCCTTCCCTTGAATCTCCCGGACGATCTGCAGTCCCCATCGATGCACCTCGTCGCCATCCCGTTGCGGGTACCGCAGACCCTTGAACGGAATCGCCATCTCGGCCGTGTAGCCATCGTCGACGATACGCGCCGACGTGTCGAAGAGTGCGTCCCAGGAGCGGTCGGGAAACGGAATACCCCCCTGCGACGCGAACGCCGCGTTCACGATGCCATCATCCTGAACGCCGTAGGCATTCACGCCGAATACGTAGGCTCGTTGTTGGTCAAGGAAGGTATCGAGGTACACGGTCACCAGGTCGTCAAAGAACACCTGGTCCCGATCGGCTCGATTGGCCCGCAGGATGGTCGGGTCCGTGTAGTGCACGCGAAAACCGAGATACAGGCGCTGACTGTCGTAGGCCAGATAGACCTCTGTCTGCTCCGTCGCCGGGGCACCATCCAGTGGCTGCTGCTGGACGAACCGGGTGATGGTGGCCGCGTCACGCCAGACGGCATCGTCGAGGCGGCCGTCGATATCGGGCCGGACGTCGATCCGCGTCGGGCGAATGGTCGGCCGGCCAGCCAGGATACCGAGGTCGGATGCGGTCTCCTGCACGCGTGGACCAGGTTGCGCGGAGACGCCGACCGTGCCGAGCAGGCAGCCGGCCACCAGGCAGGCGAGCCGCATTCCGACAGTCAGCGACCACACCCCACGGGCTGCTAGGCCGGATTCGACACCCCAGCTAACGGAACATCCGTTAGATGAGCCGTCATGGGCGCTGCGCCTCCCCGGCACAGACGTGTCTGCGATGGCACCGAACGTGATGAGGCTCGGCGGTCTGATTGGCAGACGTCGGCGGTGACAAACGGACATCGGCTGGTCACATCCGCTCGCCCCGTTCAGCGCTTGAGTCGTCGCCCGACGCAGACGAACGCCTTGGCGGTCGGCCCGGCAGGGCGAGACGTGTACCCGCTTCGGGCCGCCGCTTCCGCGAATCCAGCGCGCTCGAGTAGCTGGCAGCCTTCGGCTGGCGTATACCAGCGCGTCGTCTGCGTGGCCTCGTGGTGCCCGATCGTCCGACCGCCAAGCGTCACCTCGTAGCGAAGGACCGACGACCTTAGCTGGGCGGACACATCGTCGTGCACGCGTTGCAACACTCTGACGGTCGCACCATCCTCGGAGCGGATCCCCTGGCGCCGCAGTCGCCATTCCACGTCGCAGCGGGCGCGGTCGGGGTCCATGGTCCCGGACGGTTGCTCCAACGCGATGAACAGCTGTCCGCCGGGGACCAGATGGGCATAGAACCGGGCCAGGGCCCGCTCGGCGTCAGTAGGGTCAATGACGAGCATGAAGGAGCCCGCGGGGATGAAGAGTGTGCGGAACCGCCTCGCGAGACCCAGGGATTGCATGGCCTGGCGGTGTGCGGCGGCTGTCAGACCGCGCTGCTTAGCCTTGCGTCGACAGATGCTCAGCATCTCCGGGGACGCATCCACGCCCTCGACGTCGAGTCCCTCCGCGACGTAGTCGAGCAGGAGACGTCCCGTGCCGCACCCGAGTTCCAAGGCGGGCTCGCCGTGATCGCGGATGACCGCACGGAAGTAGTCGGCGTCGCCGATGGCGTCAGTGGTGACGAGGAGGTCGTATGTCTCGGCGACGATGCCCGCGTAGGTGAGCGCGGTTCGGCTCATCGTCGCTCAGCGCCAAGCGGGCGCGGGTGCTGGGCCGTGTTGACCATCCCCATCCCGCCTTGGGCCGGGTTCGGCGGTGATGGTGTACGGGCCGAGGGCGGCGCCGGGAGTGAGGGCCATGGGAGAGCGGGATCGGAACCCCGTCCATTGTAGGGCCACATTGGTAGGAGGGCTCCGTGGGCCGGCGCTGCGCGCCGACTTGCGCGCCGGTCGCGCCCTGCGAGGGGCGGCACTTCCGGGTCGCAAAAATGGCGACCGGTATCACGCTTGACCGCAACCCCCCGAACGGGCATCCTCGGCACCATGCACTCCGTGGAGGCCCGTAGTCCGCCTGTGGCGCGGCGGAGCGCGATCGTTGCACGCGAGGGCCGGTCCGTGTCGGGATGCCGAGCGGCAGGTGGTCGAGCTGTGCGGCGACGCCGGCGACGTGACCTTGTCGACATGCGTGTGCTCCACGCGCCGACGCCAACTGCTCGGCGGCGTTGAGGGTGATGCTCACGCTCCCGCTGGGTCGGCCGAAAGTGCATGAGGCGATGTATCACGCGCATCCCAAAGCGCCGAGATCGCCCGTTGCAGCTTCATCGTGATCGCGAGGCGCTCTGCTGGTCCTGGCGCGCGGACGGAGCAGGCGCCGTTACTACGAGCCTCTGTGAAACGGAGAAACACCATGGTTCATCGACATCCGGCCGCTCCCGTGTCCGCCAGCCTCGCTCTCATGCTCGTCGGGTGGTCGGCCCAGGCCCAGGGTCAGCAGTACATCGAGGTCGAGACCTGGCCCGATCCCGCGATCTCCGTGGCCGGCACCCCGGCCGCCTGGAACTTCGGGCAGGTGTCGGGCGTGGCCACCAGTGCGAACGGCTACATCCTGGTCCTGCATCGCGGCGCCCAGTCGATCGCGATGTTCGACCCTGGCGGCCGGTTCGTACGCGCCTGGGGCGACGGGCTGTTCAGCAATGGCAAGGTTGGCGGCATCGCGCCGGGTGACCGCCAGCCGGGGCAGTCCGGCTATACCGCCGTCTACGGAGCGGCCGGATGCCACGCGTGTGGTGCCCATGCGATTCGCGTCGATCCCGATGGCAATATCTGGGTGGTCGACGCCCCCGGTCACGTCATTTACAAGATGGACCCGACCGGGCGCGTGCTGATGGAGCTCGGCTCGAAAGGGGTTGCTGGGGCGACCCGGACCACTTTCAACCTCCCGACCGATGTGGCATTCGGACCAGGGGGCGACATCTACGTCAGCGACGGCTACGGAAACGCTCGGGTCGTGAAATATGACGCCGACGGACACTATCTGCTCGAATGGGGCTCACGCGGCACGGGGCCCGGCGAGTTCGGGCTGCCGCACAATCTCCAGGTCGATGCTCAGGGGCGCGTCTACGTCACCGACCGCGACAATCAGCGAGTCCAGGTGTTCGACGGCGACGGCGCCTTCCTGAACGAGTGGGCGGACATTGGCGGCAACTCCGCCTTGTTCATGACCGCCGCGGCCGCCGACGGCGCTCAGCACCTGTGGACGGGCGGCACCCTGCGCACGCTCGCCGGCGAGGCGATGGCCACGCTGACCGGCGGCAACGGTGGTCACGGCATGACACAGACCGCCGACGGCGAGGTCTTCGTCGCCCAGCTCGCGGGGCGCGTGCAGAAGTTCGTGAAGTGAGAGAGTGACGATGTCGTCTGGGATGCCAGCGGAGGATGGAATGAAGATGCGAACTCTAGTCGCCCTGCCGGCGGTGATTGCCGTGACCGCGGCGCTGTCCGGCGCCCAGGCGGTCGAGCCACCCCGCCTGCCCGATGGGAAGCCGGACCTCCAGGGTGTCTGGGATTTCCGCACGCTCACGCCGTTGCAGCGTCCCGAGAATCGAGCCGATCAGGCCGTGCTGACGGCCGAAGAGGTCGCCGAGCTCGATTCGCAGTCAGCCGCGCGTGAGGTGGCCGCATTCGCGCAGAGTGAGGTGCGAGACGAGCCGCTGCCGGTCGGCGGCGATATCGGTGCCTACAACAGCTACTGGGTCGACCAAGGCGCATCCGTTGTCGACGACCAACGGACCTCACTCATCGTGGATCCGCCGACGGGTCGGCTGCCCGAGCTGCGGCCTGGCATCGAGATGGCCACGCTCTCATTGGGCGAGGATCTGCCCGGCACGCGCCCGGTGCGGGTACGGGCTGCCGGTATCGGCGTCGACAGCTGGCATGACCGCGGCCTCGCCGAGCGGTGCCTGCTCGGGTTCAACTCGGGCCCGCCGATGGTGCCGGCCGGCTACAACCAGAACATCCAGATCTTCCAGACGTCGGACCACGCCGTCATCCTCCACGAGATGGTGCACGACGCCCGCGTCGTCCCGCTCGACGGCCGCGACCCGCTGCCGGACAACCTTCGTCAGTGGATGGGCGACTCGCGCGGCTACTGGGACGGTGACACGCTCGTTGTCGAGTCGCGGAACTTCACCGACAAGACCGCCAGCTTCAATCCGTCGGTGGCCCAGGCCGCCGGTACCGGCTCCACGTTGCACTTGACGGAACGGTTCCGTCGACTGGCCGACGACACCCTGCTCTACGAGTACACCGTCAACGACCCGACGACCTTTACTCAGCCGTTTACCGCTGCGCTGCCGATGAAGCGCGGAGAAGTCATGTTCGAGTATGCCTGCCACGAGGGCAATTACGGGTTGCCCAACATGCTGGCCGTTGCGCGGGTCGAAGAGGCGGCGGGGCGGTAGGTCGCCACTGGCGAGGCTATAGCGGTACCTGGACTCGCGCTATCGGTACGGGCGCATCAGCGACTATCACCGAGGGACCGGCCTCGCTCAGCGATGCGGGCTCGGCGTTCACGAAGTATGCGGTGGCCGTCACGCGGTAGAGAGGTGCCGACCGACGGCACCGAGGGGTGCGCATCATGTCGAACGGAACTCGCGTCGGAGTCGGCGGCTCGCGGTGGCTGGGAGCGGATGTCGTAGCGGCGGCAGTCCGTCCAGTGGTCACCGTACTGATCGTGCTGGGTGCCTCGACCGGCGCACCCGGTGTCGTCGCGGCGGCGCAGCCCGCGGCAACGGACGGGGCTTTCACCACGGACCAGGCGGCCAGCGGCTGGTCTGCCTACGGCGCGCAGTGTCAAGAGTGTCACGGACCGGGCCTGGAGGGGCTGGAGGCCCCACCCCTCTCGGGCGTGGAGTTCCTGAACAGTTGGGTGGGACAGACGACCGATGAGTTGTTCGCGTACCTGCGCGACGAGATGCCTCCAGGGCAGGCTGGCACGCTCAGCGATCAGTCCTACGTAGATCTGGTGGCGTACCTGCTGGAGTCGAACGGCGCCGTGCCCGGTGCGCGTACCCTCACCGCGGATGCGGGGGCATGATCGGCGACGCGGCGGACATCTCCGACGCGCGCCGCGCGGCGCAAGCGGGCGAGCGACCGCGTCGCCGATCGTCGCGGTTCGTCAACCAGGAGGTGCCGCATCCGCTGACCTCGGTGACCGACGCCATGCTCGCCGACCCGCCACCGGAGGACTGGCTGAGCTGGCGGCGAACACGTAACAGCCACGGCTACAGCCCGCTCGATCAGGTAACGCGCGACAACGTCGCCGATCTCAAGCTCGCCTGGTCGATCGCGATCCGGCCAGGCAACCACCAGACGACGCCGCTAGTGCATGACGGCGTGATGTTCCTCGCCAATCCGGGGAACGTGGTCCAGGCGATCGATGCGGCGACCGGCGACGTGATCTGGGTGTATCGCGCGCGGCTGCCGGAGGACGCGAGCGCCGGCGCCACCCGCACGCTCGCGCTCTACGGCGACAAGCTGTTCCTCGCCACGGCCGACGCGGCGGTCGTCGCCCTCGACGCGCGCACGGGCTCCGAGGTGTGGCGAACGGTCAAGACCGACTACACGGAGGGCTTCCGGCAGAACGCCGGCCCGGTCGTCGCCAACGGGGTCGTCGTCACCGGCACCAACGGCTGCGAACGCTACACGGAGCAGAGCTGTTTCATCACCGGCCACGATCCGGACACGGGTGAGGAGCTGTGGCGGACCTCCACGATCGCGCTGCCGGGCGACCCGAACGATGCGTCATGGGGTGATACGCCAGCGTATCTGCGCGCGGGCGGCGATGCCTGGATCCCGGGTAGCTACGACCAGGATCTCGATCTGTTCTACATCGGCACGGCGCAGGCGAAGCCGTGGGTGGCGGCGAGCCGCGGGATGACGACACGGCAGGACGCGCTCTACACCAACTCGACGCTGGCCCTGAACCCGAGCACCGGAGAGGTCCAGTGGTACTTCCAGCATGCGCCGGGCGAGACGCTCGACCTCGACATCGTGTACGAGCGCGTGCTGATCGATGTCGACGAGGACAAGTGGCTCTTCACGATCGGCAAGGACGGCATCCTCTGGAAGCTCGACCGGCGGACCGGCGAGTTCCTCGCCTTGCGCGAGACTGTCCACCAGGACGTCTTCGAGTCGATCGACCGGACCACCGGCGAGTTGACCTACAGAGAGAACCTGCAGAACATCGCCATCGGCGAGCGGGTGTTCGCCTGCCCCAGCCTGCTAGGCGGCCACAACTGGCAGGCATCGGCCTATCACCCGGGCGCCGGCGCCCTCGTCATCCCGCTCCACCAGGCGTGCATGCACCTGACCGGGCGCGAGGTGGAGTTCATCGAGGGGGGCGGCGGAACGGCCGGCCGCTACGAGCTGCTGGAGATGCCGGGCAGCGACGGCAACGTGGGGAAGCTGGCCGCCTACGACGTGCGGACGATGGAGGAGCTCTGGAGCCACGAGCAGCGATCGCCGTTCCTGACGTCCGCGTTGACGACGGCGGGCGGATTGGTCTTTGCCGGTGACGGCGCCCGCTTTTACCGGGCGTTCGACATTGAAACAGGCGAGGTGGTCTGGGAAACCCGTCTCGCCGCGTCGGCGCACGGGTACCCAATTACGTACGAGGCCGGCGGACGGCAGTTCATCGCTGTCCCGGCGGCGCTGGGCGGTGTCTTCCGCAGTCTCACGGCCAAGCTCAACCCGGAGATCTACCAGCCCGAAGGCGGCAACGCGCTCTTCGTCTTCGCGTTGCCGGAGTGAACGTCAGTCCATCGTCCACCCTTCCAGGATGTCCAGCATCACGCCGACCCCGCGTCGCACGTTCTCGACGGAGATGCGTTCGTTGTTGCCGTGGACGCCACCCCGATCGGCGGCCGGGACGACAAACGGGGTGTAGCCATACGCGGTGATGCCAAGGTCACGGAAGAAGTGACTGTCGGTGAAGCCGGTCGTCACGGACGGGACGACCGCGGCTGCGGTCGGATGGTGGGTCCGCGTGACGTCTGCGATGACGCGGAACAACCCGGTCTCCGCCGACGATTGCGCGGGGGTAAAGCCCATCATGGTGTCGACCCCGATGGCGTCCCCCAATACGCCGCCAAGCTCGGCGAGAAATTCGTCGGGGTCTTGATCGGGGAGCAGACGACAATCCAACTCGGCCCAGGCTTCCGTCGGGACAACGTTGATCTTGTCACTGCCGCCGAGCCGAGTCATGGCACAGGTGTTGCGGGTCAGCCCATAGTGACCCGGGTTGTCGCGAAGCAGTGCCTCGGCCACGCCAGGCTCGGCGAGTGCGCTTCCCATGTCCGCGTAGCGTACCTGCCACTCAGGTGTCACCGTCCCCGCCAAGCCACGAAAGTATCTGTCGACAGCGGGGATGACTCGGAAACCGAAATCGTGCTGGTCGAGGCGCCCCAGCGCCTCCACGAGCCGCGTGACGGACGTCTGCGCCTGAGGTCGCGAACCGTGCCCCGGCTCCCCATGAGCGGTCACCCGCAGCCAGTACGGCAGCTTCTGCGTCACCTCGACCGCCACTTGGACCTGCCCACCGACGTTCGTGCCTCCACCGCCCTCGTTGATCACGTAGCCCACACGTTCGAACAGCTCAGGCCGATGCTCGACGAGCCAGCCGGCGCCAAAGAAGCCGCCGGCCTCCTCATCCGCCGTGGCCATGAAGGTGACGTCGCGATTTAATCGGGCACCGGAGCGATGGAGGCCGAGAAAGGCGGCCAGATGGGCGATGCCCGAAGACTTGGTGTCCAGTGCGCCTCTGCCGTAGATGAAACCGTCTCGTATCTCACCAGAGAGGGGATCGGTGTCCCAGTAGTCCGGGTCCGCCGGCACCACATCGATGTGATGGAGGAGGACCAATCCCGGCTCATCACCTCCCTCCAGTCGGGCCCAGATGTTGCCCCGCCCTGGTGCGGACTCCACGATTTCGTACGGAATGCCCTCGTCGTCAAAGATGGCCGCCAGAAACCGCGCGCCGGCAATCTCGTTCCCAGGGGGATTGACGGTGTTGACCCGCAGGTAAGACTGCATCCACTCGACGGCGCGGTCAGGGAGATCGTCTGTCGTAGCTTGGGCGGCGGCGGCGGTTGCCACCAACAGCGCCGCGACGAGCGTGCCGATTATTCGCATGCTGATTCCTCGGGGTGGTGCCAGTGCCGGCCGCCCGCCGTGCAGCCGGGGCGCGCCACGGCGACTTGGCGTGCGGTTGGTTTGGCGATGTGGGACGGCATTCGCTACGTATTCTACGGTTGCGGTGGGCGGCGGGTACCGGGTAGGCGGGATGGCACGTCCTACATGGCGATCACGGTCGCTCGAATCCCCTCGCCATACACAAACTGTGAACCGACCGCCCCAACCACCGCGGTACGTCGAGTCAGGTTGAGACCAACGCGCAACCGGATGAGCGGCTCGATGCCGGTGCAGTGCCCTGCCATCAAGTGCGCGATGCCGATCTGGCGAAGCCGGTCGGCGGTCCAGCCGAGCGTTTCATCGCTTGCCGCGAACAGGTGCAGACCGCCCATTAGCGCGTGGATCGGGGCGTCCGCAATGTCCTCTTGTATCTGGTCAAGCGCGTTCACCACACCGGAGTGTCCACACCCCAGGAGCACGACGTGTCCGTCTGGGGTCATGACGCTCAGTGCCTGGCTATCCGGCACATGGTCTTCGACCCACGCGCCGTCCAGTTGCACCCGGATCGTGTTGGGATAGTTGTGTTCCGGATGGGGTCGGTCGATGGGGCCAGTGGCCCAGACGCCGGGAAATATTTCCGTGGGGCCATCATGTTCGACAAAAGCGACGTCCAACTCGGCGAACGCCTCCTGCATGGCGATCATCTGATTCCACTCGGTGTCATCGCCGGCGGCAAGAGAGCGCCGTGGCAGGAAGAACCCCTTCGCAACATGCACGCGCCGAATCGCGTCTGGGTTCGTGTCGCGCACGGCCCGCACGATGGGGAGCAGTCCCGTGGTGTGGTCGAAGTGGAAGTGGCTCAAGACCACATCCGTGACGCAGGACAGGTCCACGTCCAGGGCCTCGGCGTTGCGCAGCACGGTATCTGGATGTCGTCCGGCGTCGAACAGTACGCACTGTCCGTCGGCCTGCACGAGCGCAGACAGGCCCCACTCACCGATGGTGGCGCCGTTGGCCAGGTTGGACGAGAGAATAGTGACGCTCAGCTCGTCCACGACGTGGTTCGCAATGGCGTCTCGCGCGCTCTGCGAGCTCGCGGTGGCGGGCAGCGAGGCTGCCAGGACGGTGCCGGCCAATAGATGGGTGGCGAAGCGGGCTGACATGTGGTGTCTCCAGGTCGCAGGATGCGTCGGTGTCACTTGGCACTGGATGGTCGCGGTTCCTTGAGCCCCGCCAGTTGGGTGCCGCGCAGGGAACCTGTCTATTGTAGCGGCGTCACCCGCTCGCTTCGGTGTACTCGATCGGGTGGCACGGGGTGTGACCCACAATCTTTCACGTGCACCGACCAGGGGCAAAGACCGTCGTCGCGCCGCCTTGACCGCCCGGGGGACCCATAGTACGTTTACGCGGCTGGTCCACGCCGGGCGTTTTCCGGAGTCGGCCGCACCCCGGACATCTCACCACGCGCCGACGAACACCTGTTGCCGGCTGTTCAGAGGCGGCAGGAATCACTGTTCATGACCGACGCGCCACAGACACTGCTCAAGACCCCGCTACACGCTCGACATGTCGCGATGGGCGCCAAGATGGTGCCGTTCGGCGGCTGGGAGATGCCGGTCCAATACTCCGGGATCCGGGAGGAGCACCTAGCCGTGCGCGGGGCGGCCGGCCTGTTCGATGTGAGCCACATGGGCGAGATCGAAGTAGCCGGGCGCGACGCGCTGGCCGCGGTGCAACGGATCTCGTCGAACGACGCGTCCCGTCTGGACATCGGTCAGGCGCACTATTCGGCCTTGACGACCGAGGCGGGGACGTTCGTCGACGACCTGCTGGTCTACCGTTTGACCGCCGACCACTTCATGCTGGTCGTCAACGCTGCCTCCATCGCCAAAGACTTCGCCCATATCAGCGCCGGCATCAAGGGCGTCGGGGATGCCTTTGCCGTCAACACGTCGTCGCGGTATGCGCTGATCGCGATCCAGGGACCACGTGCGCTCGAGGTGCTGCAGCCGCTCACGGACGTCGACCTCGACGCCATCGGCTACTACCGCTTTGAGACGGGCGAAGTCGCGAGCCAGCGTTCTACTATTTCTCGCACGGGATACACGGGTGAGGACGGATTCGAGATTTTTCTACCCCCGGCGGGATCCGAGCGGTTGTGGCAGACGCTGCTGGCCGCGGGCACAGAGGTCGGGCTGAAGCCCGCGGGACTTGGGGCCCGGGACACGCTCCGATTGGAGGCGGCCATGCGTCTGAGCGGCCAGGATATCGACGACACGACGACCGTGCTCGAGGCTGGGCTTGGGTGGGTCGTGGGATGGGACAAGCCCGCGTTCATTGGCCGTGACGCGTTGGTTGCGCAGAAGGCAGCTGGCGTGACCCGCAAACTGGTCGGATTCGAGATGGTGGACCGAGGCATCGCCAGGCACGGCTATCCGGTGTTCGTCAAATCCGAAGAGGTGGGGATCGTGACGAGCGGGACACGCACGCCGTTTCTCGACAAAGCGATTGGCCTGGCGTATCTGCCATCCACCGCCTGTGCGCCGGGCACCGACTGCGCGATTGAGATCCGCGGGCGACGGGTAGCAGCACGTGTCGTGCGGCTGCCGTTTTACAAGCGAGGGTGAGAAGGCAATGTATCCGACCGACAGGCAATACACCACGGATCACGAGTGGATCTCCATTTCGGGGAAGACCGCGCGCATCGGCATTACCGACTACGCGCAGGACCAGTTGGGCGATGTCGTGTTCGTCGAGCTGCCTGACGTGGGGCAGGTGTTCGAGGCCGGTGCCCAATTCGGATCGATTGAATCGGTGAAAGCCGTCTCCGATCTGTTCTGCCCGATGGCCGGCCGTGTCGTCGAGGTGAACGCGGCCCTGAGCGACCAACCAGAAACTGTGAACGCCGGTGCACATGATGCGTGGATGATCGTCATGGAGCTCAGCGACCCGTCCGGTACCGACGATTTGCTGGACGCGGCCGCGTACACCGAGCTGGTGTCGTAGTGCGGACCGCGGCTGCGCAGTTCAGCGACCGACACATTGGACCGGGACCTGACGAGATTGAGGCCATGGTGGCCGCGGTCGGGGTGGAATCGCTCGATGCGCTGATCGACGAGGCGGTGCCGAAGCAGATTCGTCTCACGGAGCCACTGGACGTGCCGGGCCCCGAGACCGAGCCAGAGTTCCTGGCCCGCATGCAAGCGGTCGGTGCGCGCAACAAGCCCGGACGGCCATTCATCGGTCTCGGCTATTACGGCTGTTTTACCCCCAGCGTCATCCTCCGGAACGTGTTCGAAAATCCCGGATGGTACACCCCCTATACGCCCTATCAGGCGGAAGTGGCGCAAGGCCGTCTGGAAGCGCTCCTCAACTTTCAGACGATGGTGTCCGACCTCACCGGCATGCCAGTAGCCAACGCGTCGCTGCTGGACGAGGCGACTGCAGCCGCCGAAGCGATGGCGCTGTTGCACCGCGCACAGACGCGGACGCGGCCAGACGCGAACCGGTTCCTCGTGTCATCCGGCTGTTTTCCGCACACGATCGATGTCGTGCGTGGTCGCGCGGAACCGCTCGGGATCAGCATTGACGTCGGGGATCCGTCGTCGTGGTCATTGAGCGGCCCAGACAGCGAGGGCGTATTTGGCGTCCTGTTGCAGTATCCAGCCCAGGACGGCGAAGTCGCGGCCATCGATGGTCTCATCGAGCAGGCCCATGCGGGGGGTGTCCTCGTGGCGGTCTGCAGCGACCTGTTGGCGCTTACTCTGCTGACTCCACCGGGCGAACTGGGTGCCGATGTAGTGGTCGGAAATTCGCAGCGGTTCGGCGTGCCGCTGGGTTACGGCGGGCCACATGCGGCGTTTTTCGCGACGCGGACCGAATTTGCCCGACAGACGCCCGGGCGCATCATTGGATTGTCCGTCGATCGTCACGGGCACGCCGCTTACCGGATGTCACTGCAAACCCGCGAGCAGCACATTCGCCGTGAACGGGCGACATCGAACATCTGCACGGCGCAAGCACTGCTGGCCAATATGGCGGGGTTCTTTGCGGTGTATCACGGCCCAGAAGGGCTCCGGGCGATCGCAGCACGGGTGCACGGATACACGCGGCAACTGGACGAGGGGCTGCGCGCGCTCGGTTGCGCATCGAGGCACACCTGCTTCTTTGACACGCTGACGTTGCGTCTGTCGGATGCGGCGCTCTCGTCGATCCGGGCGGAGGCCACCGAGGCCGGGTTGTACTTCCGGTACGTTGGGAATACGGTGGGTATCTCGCTCGACGAGACCACCACCGATGCTGACGTGCAGGCCATACTGTCGATCGCGGCCGCTGCGGTCGGCCGAGCGGCGCCGACCGTGGTTGACACCGCGGAGTCGGTCACTCCGAATTGGCCAGAGCCGCTCATCCGACGGTCTGCATTCCTCACGCATCCGGTGTTTCACCGCCATCGGTCGGAAACGCAGATGATGCGGTACCTGAAGCAGCTTGAGCGAAAGGACATTGGTCTCGACACGTCGATGATTCCGCTCGGGTCCTGCACCATGAAATTGACCGCGGCGACTCAGATGCGTCCGGTGAGTTGGCCAGAGTTTTCTTCGGTGCATCCGTTCATGCCAGTGGAGGGCGCCTCCGGCTACCAGGAGCTGTTTCGTGAGTTAGAGGCTTCGCTCTGTGCCATTACGGGGTTATCGGCGGTGTCCCTACAGCCGAATTCCGGGGCGCAGGGGGAATTTGCCGGGCTCATGGTTATTCGCGCGTATCAGCGGAGCCGTGGCGCGATGCGGCGCGACGTCGTGCTTATTCCGGCGTCAGCGCACGGGACCAACCCCGCCAGTGCGGCCATGGCCGGCATGCGTGTGGTGATTGTGGCCTGCGACGAGCAGGGTAACGTCGACGTGACTGATCTGCGTGCGAAGGCGGAGGCGTATGCAGACACACTTTGCGCCCTGATGGTGACCTACCCGTCAACCCATGGGGTGTTTGAGGACGCTATCGCAGAAATCTGCGACCTCGTCCATACGCGTGGCGGCCAGGTGTACATGGATGGTGCGAACATGAACGCACAGGTAGGGCTGACCAGCCCGGCCGCCATTGGCGCCGACGTCTGCCACATCAACTTGCACAAGACATTTGCGATTCCGCACGGCGGAGGCGGGCCGGGGATGGGGCCAATTGCCGTGGCGGCGCATTTGGCGCCGTTCCTGCCCGGCCATGCCGTGGTGCCGGTTGGAGGCGAATCGGCGATTCCTGCCATCGCGGCGGCGCCGTGGGGCAGCGCCAGTATCCTGCTTATCTCGCACGGGTACATGCGGTTGCTGGGCCCCGGTGGGATGACGCGCGCGACCAAGGTCGCGATACTCAACGCCAACTACCTGAAGGCCCGCCTCGCGCCGCACTTCGACGTGTTGTACACGAGAGCGAACGGACGTGTCGCGCACGAAATGATCTTCGATCTGCGCGCGTTCAAGGCTGGCGGCGTCACTGAGCTCGACGTCGCGAAGCGGCTCATGGATTATGGGTTTCACGCGCCCACGGTATCGTTCCCGGTGCCGGGGACGATGATGGTCGAGCCCACCGAGAGCGAGTCGCGAGAGGAGTTGGATCGTTTCTGCGAGGCGTTGATCGCGATACGCGGCGAGATCCAAGCGGTGGTCGATGGGCATGCGGACCCCGTGGACAACCCCTTGAAGAACGCCCCGCACACCGCGGCTGAAGCGACCGCGGATACCTGGTCCCACTCCTACACCCGCGAGCGGGCGGTCTATCCGACCCGCTTCGTCCGGGAACACAAGGTCTGGCCAACGGTTGGCCGAATCAACGATGCGCACGGCGATCGCCACTTGATTTGTAGCTGTCCGCCGGTGGACAGCTACCAGGACTAGCGTCCTGTTGCCGTGTCGTCACAGGCGCCGCGACCGCGGCGCCCCCGCGTGCGGGCAGTGTTGTGGCCGTCGGGTGACCTGCGCGCTCGTTCGCGAGGCGCCCTTTCGTGGGCGCTCCGGCCGCGAGAGGGTACGATGGAGGGCGCCGACGATAGCCCCCTGTCTTCGGCACGACACGACATGATGCGCGTCCTGACTACGGTTCAGATGCAGGCAGCAGACCGCGCCGCGATCGACACGGCGGGTATCCCGTCGATCGTGCTGATGGAAAACGCGGGTCGGCAAGTCGTGGCCGCCATGGAGCGGCAGATCCCGGACCTGTATGACCAGCGGATCGCGGTCGTGTGCGGCAAGGGCCATAACGGCGGCGACGGCTTCGTCGTCGCGCGGCTCCTGGCCACTGGTGGCGCTGAGGTCTCAGTGTGTCTCGCGGTTCCAGAGACGGCCGTACGCGGCGATGCCCGCCTGACCCTCACCGCGCTCCGCGCGCTGGATCTCGACGTCACCACGGCGGCCGAGCCGGACGCCTGGGCCGCGTGCGTCTCCCAGATCGCGCAGGCGGATCTCATCGTGGATGCGTTGTTCGGTACCGGGTTGTCCAGGCCCCTCACCGGTCACTGGGCGGACGTCGTCCACGGACTCAACGCCACCGGGGTCCCCATCGTGTCTGTCGACCTGCCCTCTGGTCTGTCGGCGGACACGGGGGCGATCATCGGGGCCACGGTCGACGCCACGTTGACAGTCACGCTCGGTGCGCCAAAAGTGCCGCTGCTGGTGCCTCCGGCCGCCACCAGGGTCGGGGTGCTGGCGGTGGCGGACATCGGCATTCCTGAGTCGGCCATCGACACGGTCTCTGGACCTCGCACTGAGGTCATCACCACGGAGTGGGCACGCGAACAGATTGAGCCGAGACCGGACGAACTCCACAAGGGGGAATGCGGTCGCGTGCTGATCGTGGCCGGGTCGACCGGCAAGACCGGCGCAGCCCGGTTGGCGGGTGCGGGCGCCCTACGGTCAGGGGCGGGGTTGGTGACGGTCGCCACGCCGCGCATCTGCCAGGACGTCGTCAGCGCGCTGATGCCCGAATACATGACGGTGGGGCTCGACTCGACGCCCGCGGGCATGGTTGTCGTATCGGCGGTGGACGCCGTGCTCGCGGAGCGGTGTGATGTCCTGGCCATCGGCCCCGGACTGGGTCAGGGCCCAGAGGTCCGGGAGGCGGTCCGTGCGCTCGTCGCGCGGTCGACGGTGCCACTCGTGTTGGACGCCGACGCGATCAACGCATTCATCGACGATCCACAGGCGCTCGTGGGCGGGAGTGGTCGCGACGTGATCGTGACGCCACACCCTGGTGAGATGGCACGTCTGACCGAGCACACCATTGAGTACGTGCAGGAGCACCGCCTGGAGGTGGCTCGAGAGCTCGCGACATCGCAACAGCTGTATGTCGTGCTCAAAGGCGCGCGTACGCTCGTAGCGGCCCCTGACGGTGGGGTGCTGATCAACGTGACGGGTAATCCGGGAATGGCGACCGGAGGAACCGGTGACGTGCTCACCGGCGTCGTAGCGGCCTGGTTGGCCCAGGGGCTGGACGCACAGGCCGCCTGTGGTCTGGCGGTGCATCTCCACGGGCTGGCGGGCGACCTGGCGGCTGACGTGCATGGGGAGGTGGGCATGATCGCGAGCGATCTTGCCGGTCAACTGGGAGCGGCGGTGCAGCGCCTGACCGCTGACCACGCCAGCCCTCTTGGTGTCGCCGGGGCGCCATGAACGAGCGCCTGGTGAGTCAATCCGAGGACGAGACCGCTGGTTTCGCGGCTGATTTGGCTCGTCGCCTGGACCCGGGCGCGGTGGTGCTGCTCTATGGCCAGCTCGGCGCTGGCAAGACGGCATTCGTGCGCGGTTTCGTGCGGGGCCGCGGCGTGGCGGCGGATGAAGTGAGCAGCCCCACCTTCACACTCATTCAAGAGTATGGCGGGGGGGCGGTGTACCACGTCGACCTGTACCGACTGCAACCAGCGGAGGTCGACGACCTGGGTCTTGAGGAACTGCCAGAGAGCGGGGGCCTGCTCTGTATCGAGTGGGCCGACCGTCTGCCGCGTCCGTTTCGCGGGGCGGTATCGGTCCGTATTACGGATCAGGGCCGTGACGTGCGCGAGATCGTCATCACTGACGAGAGCCGACCGGCTCCCGCGGACGATCATCCGGTATCTAGCGCCAGCCGAACCTGAGCGTCATTCTGAGCGGTAGTTCGGGGCTTCCTTGGTGATGACCACGTCATGCACGTGGCTCTCGCGCATGCCAGCCGCGGTGATCCGGATGAGCCGAGGGTTCCGCTGCAGGTCTGGAATGGTCGCGGCTCCGCAATACCCCATCCCTGCCCGCAATCCGCCCACCAGCTGGTGAATCATGGCGCCGACCGAGCCCTTGTGGGGGACGCGCCCTTCGATCCCCTCGGGGACCAGCTTCTCTCCACCTTCTGTCGGACTCGCGAGGTCGTAGTCGTCCTGGAAGTAGCGGTCCCGGCTGCCGGCGCGCATGGCCCCAATGGACCCCATGCCCCGGTACTCCTTGAAGCTCCGCCCCTGGAACAGGATCAGCTCGCCGGGGCTCTCATCCGTGCCGGCGAACAGGCTGCCGATCATGACTGTGCTGGAGCCAACCGCGAGGGCTTTGGTGATATCGCCAGAGTACCGCACTCCACCGTCGGCAATGATCGGTACGCCGTGGCGCCCGGCCGCTTCGGCGCACTCGGACAATGACGAAATCATGGGCATGCCGATGCCGGCGATGACCCGCGTTGTGCAGATCGAGCCCGACCCGATTCCTACTTTCACCGCGTCTACGCCCAGGTCGATGAGCGCCTTGGTTCCCTCGGCGGTTGCCACGTTGCCTGCAATCAACTCCACACTGGGGAAACGGTCGCGGATGGTGCGCACCATCGACATCACCCCCGCCGAGTGCCCGTGCGCGGTGTCTATTGTCAGCACGTCGGCGCCCGCGGCGACCAAGGCCTCGGCCCGCTCCAACGTGTCTTTTGCGACGCCCACAGCCGCCCCGACCCGCAGACGTCCCAGCTCGTCCTTTGAGGCCGCCGGATACGTAATCATCTTCTGGATGTCTTTGACCGTGATCAGGCCTTTGAGCATGAAGTCCTGGTCGACCACCAGGAGCTTCTCGACCCGATGCGTGTGCAAGATTGAACGCGCTTCCTGCAACGTGGTGCCGACGGGCACGGTAATGAGCTTCTCCCGAGTCATCACATCCGCGATCGGTCGGTCGAGGTTCCCCTCGAAGCGCAGGTCCCGGTTGGTCAGAATGCCGACGAGTTTGCCCTCGGTCCCGCCGTCTTCGGTGATCGGCACCCCGGAGATCCGGTACTTCTTCATCAAATCGAGTGCTTCGTAGATTCGACCGGTGGGGGAGAGGGTGATCGGATTGACAATCATCCCGCTCTCGGAGCGCTTGACGCGGTCGACCTCAGAGGCCTGCTCTTCGATGGTCAAGTTCTTGTGAATGATGCCCATGCCGCCCAATTGGGCCATGGCGATGGCCAGCCGAGACTCGGTCACCGTATCCATCGCTGCGCTGACGATCGGCACCGTCAGCGAGATGTTCCGGGTGAGATGGGTGGCTACGTCGACCTCGCTGGGCACCACTTCAGAGTGCCGTGGTACGAGCAACACGTCGTCGAACGTCAGCGCCTCGTGGATGTCCGTGGTCGTGAACCGTGTTGCCCGGGTCTCGCTGTCCATCTTCATCTCAGGCTCCATGGCATTTCTTGTATTTCTTGCCGCTCCCACACGGGCAGGGGTCGTTGCGACCGACCTTCGGGGTGTCACGCCGAACCGTGCGCACTGCCGCGTCGTCGCCGCCAGTCCGTTCCGGCCGCGGGGGGCCGGTACGAGCGGCGCCGCTGAACGCGGAGGCGCCCGCGCCCGGGTCGTTGAGCGTTATCGGCGCCGCGCGCTGACGCCGAATGGGCGGCGCCGTCGTGCCGTCACCCTGGGCGACGGGTCTCAGACGCCAGAGGTAACGGACCATTTCCGCGTCGATCCGGTCCTTCATCGCCTGGAACAGCGTAAAGCTCTCTCGCTTGTATTCGACGAGCGGGTCTTTCTGTGCGTAGCCGCGGAGGCCGATGCCTTCCTTCAGATGGTCGAGACTGTAGAGGTGGTCTTTCCACTGGGTGTCCACGATCTGCAGCATGACGTCGCGCTCGACCCGCCGCAGCAGTGTCAATGCCGACCGCCTGCTCTTTCGCTTCGTCCACGTAGCGCCGTTTGAGCCGCGCCCCAGACGCGCGTCGACCATCTCGTCCGTCTGCTAGCGTCGTCAAGTTCGAGCGCCTCGACGTCACTCGGCCGCGAGGCCGAAGACGCCGCGCCGATCTCGAGCGAGCCAGTGCGTGCTGACGTCCCACTCCTCGACGGTCGAGTACCTTGACCGGCACAACGCTGCTCGACACGCTGGGCCGCCAGGAGGTCCTCGGCCAGCGTCGAGCACGTACGTGACGACGTGTCGACCAGTTCCTCGTCGGCAGAGAGATGGACTTTGCCCGTCCAGGAGTCTCCCGCCGCAGCGCGTACGCGCTCTCACGCTGCTTGTTCATCACGTCGTCGTACTCGAGCAGATGCTTCCGCACCGCAGAAGTGCTGCGCCTCGACCTGCGTTTGCGCCCGCACGATCGCCTTGGTCACCATGCCGTGCTCGATCGGCACCCCCTCCTCCATGCCCAGGCGTTCCATCAGGCCAGAGATCCGCTCCGACCCGAAGATCCGCATCAGGTCGTCTTCCAGCGAGAGGTAGAACCGGGAGGATCCAGGGTCGCCCTGGCGGCCCGCTCGCCCGCGTAAGCTGGTTGTCGATCCGCCGCGACTCGTGCCGCTCGGTGCCGATAGGATGTGGAGCCCGCCGGCCTCGACGACGTGCTTCGTGTTCCGCCCTGCTGTCTCCTCAGCTTGAACTGAGCCGAAGATGCGTTCCCAGTCCGGTGCGGGGCACGCCGATAGAACTGCATCGAAGATGAAAGAAGTAGACGAACTCGTCGTCGTCGACAGAACGTCGCCTCGCCCTTTCGGCCACGTCGCTCGGCCACCTCCTCACGCGATGCGCCTGTTGTCGCGCCATGTGCTCAGGCGTTCCCGCCCAAGCAGGATGTCGGTCCCGCGGCCGGCCATGTTGGTCGCGATCGTCACCGTGCCCACGACGGCCGGCCTGCGCCACGATCTCCGCTTCCTGCGCGTGGATACTTGGCGTTCAGCACGACGTGCTGTGATGCCGCGCCGTATTGAGCAGGCCGGCCAGGCGCTCCGATTTCTCGATCGAGACCGTGCCCACCAGGACTCGGGCGCCCAACGCCGCCTGCTTCTCGATGATGTCGTCGGCGATCGCGTCGTACTTCTCGCGCTCCGCTTCGGTAGATGGAGGTCCGGTTCCTCGACCCGCACGAGCACCCGATTCGTCGGTGCCACCATTACATCGAGCTTGTAGATTTTGTTGAACTCCGGAGCCTCAGTATCGGCGGTCCCGGTCATGCCAGACAGCTTGTCGTATTTTCTGAAATAGTTCTGGAAGGTGACCGTCGCCAGCGTCTGGTTCTCCCGCTCGATCTTGACCTTCTCCTTGGCTTCGACCGCTTGGTGCAATCCGTCGCTCCATCGTCTGCCGGGCATGAGACGACCGGTGAACTCGTCGACGATCACGACCTGGCCTTCCTTGACCATGTACTCCACATCACGCTTGAACAGCACGTGGGCCCGCAGCGCCTGGTTGACGTGGTGTAGCAGCGGCATGTTGACGGGGTCGTACAATCCGCCTGGCTCCAGTTTGCCCGCGAGCAGCTCTTCGGCCTTGGCCATCCCGCTTTCGGTGAGCGTGACAGTCTTCGCTTTCTCGTCGGTCAGGTAGTCGCCCGTGTCCTCCAGCGCGTCGCGGTCCTCTGCCTTTGCATCGCCTTGCGTGACGGCGCCAGCCTTGAGGCGAGGGACGATTCGATCGACTTCGCCGTAGAGCTCCGTGGATTGCTCGGCTGGCCCGGAGATAATCAGGGGCGTCCGAGCCTCGTCGATCAAGATGCTGTCGACTTCGTCCACGATCGCGAAGTGATGGCCGCGCTGCACAAACTGCGACAGCTCAAACTTCATGTTGTCGCGGAGGTAATCGAAGCCGTATTCGTTGTTGGTGCCGTAGGTCAGGTCTGCGGCGTACGCGGCCTTCCGATCCGCATCACGCATGTCGTGCTGGATAATGCCGACACGCAAGCCGAGGAAGCGGTAGAGCCGCCCCATCCACTCCGCGTCGCGACGCGCGAGATAGTCATTCACGGTGACGACGTGCACCCCGCGGCCACCCAGCGCGTTGAGGTAGGCCGGCAAGGTCGCGACGAGGGTCTTGCCCTCGCCGGTTTTCATCTCGGCGATCTTTCCCTGGTGCAACACCATGCCGCCCAGAAGCTGCACGTCGAAGTGGCGCATGTTCAGGACACGCTTGCCGGCCTCGCGTACCACGGCGAAGGCGTCGACGAGCAATTCATCGGTCGGCTCTCCCTGATCGGCACGCAAGCGCAGGGCGGTTGTCCGCTCCTGCAGGGCGCTGTCGCTGAGCGCCTTGATTTCAGGCTCCCGGTCGTTGACGGCCGCGACCTGCGGCTGCAGACGCTTCAGATCGCGTTCGTTCTGGGTACCGAATACCTTCTTGAGGACGTTTTGCAGCATCAGTTGACGGGCCGATCAGCGTGAATGCCAGACGGGGCCGGTTCGCGCGATTGAGGTGGACGGGGCGCTGCTCCAGGCAGCAAGGAACCGATACCCGTACTTCGGTACGGCCCGTGGCAGAGGGGGCAGGCGACAGAACTCACGTCGGTAGTCCGTTCGCGGCAGGTTCGTCGGCATAGCGCCGGCCTCCCAGAATGACGTCTACCGTACGATTGTAGAAAAGGGGTCTGAACTTCGTCAAGGGCGGCCGCAGCAAGGCGCCGCTGACCGGGGATGGGGTCAGTTTGCCGCCTGCGAGCGTGGCTCGGACCCCAGTTGCAGCGGATTGATCGGGGTCCCGTTGACCCAGACTTCGTAGTGCACGTGGATGCCGGTGGCCCGACCGGTGGCGCCGGCATACCCGATGACTTCGCCCCGGGAGACAACGTCCCCGGCCTTGGCAGCGAATTGCGACAGGTGCCCGTATCGAGTGACGAGCCCGAATCCATGCGTGATTTCGATGAGGTTGCCAAAGGCTCCGCTCGCGGCCGCCGAGTCGACGGTCCCGTCGGCCGTCGCAAAGACCGGTTGACCGACGCCGGTGGAAATATCGACCGCAGGATGGAACGAGCGTTCGCCGGTGAACGGGTCGGGGCGATACCCGTAGCGCCCGGTGACCCGTCCATCTGACGGGAGGTTGATGGGCGTCGCGGCCGCAAACGCCTGCTGGTGATCGACACCGGCACTCGCCATGCTGAGCTGACCATCGAGCATGTTCAGCAGATCGCGCAGGAGGTTGAACGTCTCGGTCGGCGAACTCAGTGCGACCGAACGCAGGGCTTGCGCGGTGTCGTCACGCGCGTTGTCGGGCAGGCGTCCCATCGCCCGGCGAACTCGGGGATCGACAATGGAGTGATCCCGGAGTTCCATCATTGCGAGCTGGAGCCCGCTGATTCCGGCGGACAGGTCTGCGGATGCGGTCCGATACCCCGCATTTTCCACCTCGAGGGTGGCATTCTGCAGTTGCAAGTGATCGATGCGCGCGGTGGCGGCTCGGCGAGTCTGCACGGTCCATCCGACCGGCAGCGCCAAGACAGCCAGCATCACGACCACGGTCGGCCGCACCGCCAGCGTGAAGCGGCGAATGACCCCCGTGGAGCGGTCTGCGACGATGAGGGAGTAGCGCTTTGGCAACATCCAGTTCGAGAACAGCACGACGAGCAAAATCCCCGAACTTTACCATGGAAATGGTGTGAAGCCCAACAGCAATGTTCCAGCGGGGTGGTCCCTGAACTCGAATGCGCTCAATGACATCCCGGCCACTTGCGGTCAGGCTCCCCGGTCGGGCGCCTCCTGCGGGTGGGCCGCCGCCGCGATGGTTCGTCACGCTGGTTTCCCGTTGGCGAGGGCCTGGTGGCGGTATCAGGCGGGCCCTGGGCCCGGTGTCGGCCCTAGCAGCCCGTGGTGAAAGCCCCGCTGCATTCGACCGGCGCCGAATCCGACCGAGCTGCGTTGTTCATCGGTCAAATACTGCCGGTATTTTCCCTCTTCTCGCCTTGCTCGGCCGGTCCGGCGCCGTTCTCGGTGCGACACGGGACTTTCACCACGGGCTGCTAGGGCTCCACTATCCCTCGTGCTACCGACGATAGCGAGTCCACGATTGACGACAAGTCGTGGCGCCGGCGTGTGGCGGAGCCGTCAACAGCGTAGCCGTTGGCGTAGTGTTTCACCCGCGTCAGTAGTGCTTGACATTATTGACTCGTAAGCGTCGCGGAGGTACTCTTTGGCATTACTTGGACGGTATTACCTTTTACAGCCGGCCTTTCGCAAGCGTCGCCTCCTGGACGTGACGCTGACCCGGTTCGTTCCACCACCTCGTTACTAGAAGTGAAAGGGGTCGCGCAGACCATGGAAGCCATTATCGACAACCTGAAGGCGGAGCGGGCAGCGTTGCTGTCTGGGCTCGCCAAGATTGAAGCGGCCCTGGCCGCGTTGACGGGCGGGACCACCGCGGCTGCGCCGGCACGGGTGGCTGCTGGAACGGCGGCCCCAGCGCGCCGCCGTCGTCGCAAGATGACGGACGAGCAGAAGCGGGCCATTTCAGCCCGTATGAAGAAGTCCTGGGCTGCTCGCAAGCGCCGGGCCGCTCGCCAGTAGCACGCCACTGTTGTGCGATGGACGTGGGCGATCGGCCCGCGTCCGTCATTCCTCCCTCGACTCCGTCCCTCCTTTCGTCTTCCCTGATTCTGTTACGACCGTCCACGTGCCCTGTGACGGAAACGGGGCCGTCGCGTGCGACCTGCCGGGTGCGTCCTAGCGATGCGCCTGACACGACACGGCGCACCGAATCTGGCAGAATGCCGCGAATGCTACCACCTTCGCTGTTCCACTAATCCGGTCAGCCGAGTCAGCCGGACCGACGAGAACACGATGCATCCACTCAAGGAAGCGATTCGCGCGGAGACGCGACGTCAGTTCTTCGGTACCGCCGCCACAGGTATCGGGGGTCTCGCGCTCGCCACCCTGCTGCCAACTGACGCGTTCGCGTTGTCCCGAGGCCACGGCATGGTCGGGGGGCTACCATCGCTGCCGCATTTCGCCCCGCGGGCCAAGCGGTGCATCTATCTCCACATGTCTGGTGCCCCTCCGCAAATGGACCTGCTCGACTACAAGCCGAAGATGCAGGATTGGTATGGGAAGGAGCTACCCGAGTCGATTCGACGGGGCAGCTGACGCCGATGTTGTCGGGGCAGGCACGCTTCCCGGTCGCACCGTCGGTGTTCCGCTTCTCACAGCACGGGCAGAGTGGTGCCTGGTTTTCCGAACTGCTCCCCCATACCGCGAGCATGGCGGACGATTTGGCGGTGATTCGCTCGATGCACACCGATGCGACCGAGCACGAGCCGGGCATCACGTTTCTCCAAACGGGTCGCCAGAGCCCTGGGCTACCGTCTATCGGGTCCTGGTGCTCGTACGGCCTTGGCAGCATGAACGACAATTTGCCAACCTTCGTCGTCATGAACGCGGAGCGCAGTCATCCGCGCGCGGGGGTTCCGGCCATGTCCGACAATCTGTGGAGCGCCGGGGGCCTGTCGCCGGCCCACGCCGTGGTCGGGCTGCGCACCGGATGTGACCCCGTGCGGTATCTCAAGAATGCGGACGGCGTGTCGCCCGCCGTCCGCCGCTCGATGCTGGACGGCTTGGGTGACATGCACCCGCTACCGCAGGAACCGACCGGCGATCCAGAGACCCTCGCCCGCATCGAGCAGTCTGAGACGGCGTTCAAGCTGCAATCAGCGGTACCCGAGCTGACGGATCTCTCGAGCGAGCCCGACAGCACGTTCGAGCGGTGGGGTGAAGAAGCCAAACACGCGGGAAAATTTCAGAACGCAGCGCTCATGGCGAGACGACTCGTCGAGCGCGGTGTGCGCTTCGTCCAGATCTACCACCGAGGCTGGGATGTCCATGCATTCGCGCCGCAGGTCTTGCCAGCGCAGGCGCGTGACGTTGACCGCGCGGCGTGGGCTCTCATTGAGGATCTCAAAGAGCGAGGCCTCTTCGATGAGACATTGGTCATCTGGGGAGGCGAGTTTGGTCGGACCATGTATGCACAGGGCCGGTTGACGCCCACCGAGTATGGCCGGGACCACCACCCGCGGTGTTTCAGTGTGTGGATGGCGGGAGGCGGAGTGAAGGGAGGGACCGTCTACGGCGAGACCGATGACTTTTCCCACAACATCGTCAAGGACCCGGTGCACATCCGTGACTTCCAGGCGACGATCCTGCACCTGTTCGGTATCGACCACGAGCGTTTCACGCACACCCATCTCGGCCTTGAGGCACGACTGACCGGGTCAGGCCCGGCGCGCGTCGTGCACGGGGTCGTGGCCTAGCCGCCCGTGGTGAACGTCCCGCCGCGCACCGAGACCGGCGCCGGACCGGCCGAACGGCAGCCTGTGATGACGTGCTCGCGGGACTTCACCACGGGCGGCTAGCGCCCGGCACGGGAGATGCTCCACGACGCGCCGAACCCGACGAGCGCCAGCACGGACCCACCGAAGACCTGCGGCAAGGAGGGGGCGACCGCGGTGGTGCGGTAGTCTTCCGGGTCCACTGACGCGACGAGTTCCCCGCTCGTCAGCGCGATACCCCGGACGATGTCGCCAATCTCCGGCGGTACCGGCTCGTTGAAGGGCCAGAGGCCTATGACGGCGCCGCACAACAATCCCAAGAGAAACCCGAGGGTCGCACGTTCGTAGTTCGCCAAGAGTTTGCGTACGAGGGTGCTGACACCGACCACGCCGAGACCAACACCAATTGCCACGGGCACCAGCACGTGCAGCGTGTAGAGCGCGGCACCCCAGTCCCCGGTGCGTGCGCCGTCGGCCGCCAGGGCCACCGCGTCGACGATCGCGCGATACTGTCCGAGGACCAACAAGAGATAGGCGCCCGACAGACCCGGCAGGATCATCGCGGCGCCACCGGAGAAACCGGCGGCGGCGAGCATCGCATAGGCCGCTGGTCCGGGAGTGGCCTGACTCCCGATACGTTCCGGGTTCGTCAGTGCCAGGATGGCCATCAGCCCCACGGCGATCGTCGCGCTCGTCGCGACGGTGATGTCGAGCGGGCGGAGCATCCGCCAAAGGAGAGGGGCACCGCCGAGCGTGAGGCCGATGAAGAGGCAATACATGGCCCATTGATGTCGGTCTAGCAGGTTGCCGATGATTCCGGCAAAGCCCGCGATGGCGAGGCCGGCCGCCCCCACGACGCAGGCCAGCATAAGCACCACCTTCGGACGGAACTTCAAGGTTGAGGCTTCTGCCACCCCGCTGATGAATTGTGGGTAGATGCCGACCGCGAGCAGCATGGTGCCACCCGAAATACCTGGGACCAGGTTGGCGAGTCCCATGAACGCGCCCCCGATGACACTTCTGGTAGCAATGGCCGCGTGACGAAATTGCGCGATGTCGAGATGAGTGTCGCCTGAGGTTCGTTGCATGGTGACTGCGAATGGCGGTGGGGCGGCGACGAGCCGCCCCACCGGTGTGACACTGTCCGCTTGCAGCGGGGTGTGGTTAGTTGGCAGCGAAGCAGTAGAAGAGCCCGGCCCCGCCCGTGGCGACGAGCGCCTCTTGGCCGCATCCACGGCTCGGATGCGATGAGTTCCACGAGCCGTTCCCTCCGCCCTGCTTGTCCGAATGGCCGAGCTGGGCTGTCCCGTCGCCATTGCTTGTCCAGTTGTTGCAGGTGTGGTCCGCGCCATCCGCATACGCACGGCCGTTTGGCTGAGACCCGGTCAAAATGTCGTGCTGATTCGGCGAGTCGCCGACACCGTTGACCCGGTCACCGTTCTCGGTCATGGAGATGACCTTCCCGAGCGCGTTTCCCAATTGTGCCAATTCGAGCGTGTCGCCATGAAGGGAGGCGACGTCCGCCGCGACGCGTCGTCGGCCACCGCTGGAGTACCACGGTCCGCTGCCGATCCGATCGCGCGCGTTCACCGCGTTCGGTCCCTGCGTGCTGAGGTACGCGCGCCAGGTCGAGTCGCCGCGATCGGCCGCTGTGGCCAAGCGCTGGCAGTGGGCGTCCGCCCCGGCCAGGCCCCCGAGATTGGCTCCGTCTCCCAGGCCGACGCTGGTCACGAAGAACGACATCGGTTCTGGCGGTGCCTGTTGCGCCAGGGTCGCGTACGAGGTGCACGCCACCGCGACGGCGACGACTAACGATGCTCTCTGCTGTCTGCTGAATTTCATGTTCTGACCTCCGCGTTCAGGGGCTGTTCGATGGTCACCCGAACGCGTATGTTGCCGGCGTGACCATTCACGAGCTGGACTGCAATTCTCTCACGGCGATCGATTTCTGAGCGACATCGTCGCGTCGCGACCCTCGGCAAGCCGTGGGCGAGCGGCGCCACATCCCGACGGTTCGCCGGCGCGCTCTGTGCGGGCCCACGCACGCAGAGGCGACCGGCGGCTCCGCGTTGTGTCATGCGAAACGGCCTTGTGGGCAGTCCCATCCGGTGTCGTGTCGCGCACGGCTTGCGCCCCTCACGCTGGCGATGCCGGTGTCGTGCTGCCTGTCGCGCGGCCGGGTGCACGATCCGAGACGACGAGATGCCGCGGGGTGCATGTGGCGGAGCGTCGCCGCGCCGTGCCCTGCCAGTTAGGGACACGACCTCACCCTCGGTGGGGAAGCGACTGGTGCGTCTTATCGTGCCGCAACTCAGGCCGCAACGAATCCGCAACTAGGCGGCAGCCATGTCGGTAGGCGCATTCTTAGATGGTGCTACTATCTGGCGATAGCGTCGTTGCTATTGCAACTTAAGAGAAAGGACCTCGATGGAGGACGATTATTCAGCAACTGGAAGACGAGAAGGAAGCGCTAACGGGAAGGCTCGGAGCGGTGGATGCGGCGCTTGCCGCGCTGCTCGGTGGGTCCGCGCCAGCGAAACGCGTGGGACGTCGCCCCATGACAGCCGCAGAGCGGCGAGCGGTGTCGGAGCGTATGAAGAGGTCGTGGGCAAAGAGGAAGAGGCAGATGGGTACGAACAAGAAGTAGGATGCTCAAACGTGCTGCATTACGCCGAGATGACACACTTTAGCTATATGTACAGGCTTAGAACTGCACGCTGCCCAAGTAGTTCATCGAGTTCGATTGTCCCTTCCGATCGACCGGGCGTTGCGTCCACCCTGCGGGACGCTCACGCTGCCTCCAAACGAAACTGCACCGCCTCAGCCAGATGCTCGACGCCGATCCGTTCCGCGTCTGCGAGGTCGGCGATGGTACGGGCCACCCGTAGCAGTCGGTGACAACTCCGCGCTGACAGATGGAACCGGCGGCTGGCGGCGTCGAGCACGCCCACGCCGGATGGGTCGAGGGAGCAGTGGCGGGCAAGCGCGAGGCCCTCGAGGCGCGCGTTTGTCGGGCTAGCGGCCGCGGGCCCGTGGCGCGCCCACTGACGGTCCCGTGCCGCCCGGACCCGTTGTCGCACGCGCGCCGACGACTCGCCGGGCGCTGCCTCCGTGAGCGCCGCGAATGGCACGGCTGGTACCCAGACGCCCAGATCGATCCGGTCCAGGAGCGGGCCCGAGAGTCGTCCTCGGTAGCGGTCAATTGCCTGCGGCGTGCAGCGGCAGGCCCGCCGCTCGTCCCCTTGAAATCCACATGGGCAGGGGTTCATGGCGGCGACGAGCATGAACCGGGCCGGGAAGACAGCGGTATGCGCGGCGCGCGCGATCCGGATAGTGCCTTCCTCGAGGGGTTGTCGCAGGGCGTTGAGGACATGGCGGGCGAACTCGGCGGTCTCGTCGAGCAAGAGTACGCCGTTGTGAGCGAGGCTGATCTCGCCCGGCCGCGGTACACTCCCGCCGCCGACCAGTGCGACGTTGGAGGTGGTGTGATGGGGTGCGCGGAACGGCGCCACGCGAAGGAGCCCGGCCGCCGGGGGAAGGAGCCCGGCGACAGAGTGGATGGCGGTGGTTTCCAGCGCCTCTTCCGGCGTCAGGGGCGGGAGAATCCCTGGCAAGCGCCGAGCGAGCATGCTCTTGCCGGCCCCGGGAGGGCCGACGAAAAGCAGGTTGTGCCCCCCTGCCGCTGCGATTTCCAGGGCTCGCCGCGCCAGCGCCTGACCCTTGACGTCGGCGAGATCAGCCAGACCGATCTCGTTGCCTGTGTGACCGGAGCCGCTCGTCTGCGGCGCGCGGTGTGATGGGAGCGCCTGGCCCCCGGTCAGGAGCGCCACGGTCTCTCGCAGTGACGTGACTCCCACTACAGTCAGCCCGGACACGAGCGATGCTTCGGTGGCGTTTGCGGCCGGGAGCACCATCGAGCGGACACCGTCGCGCCGCGCACGGGCCGCGATGGGGAGGGTGCCGCGAACGGACCGCACTGCGCAATCGAGTGAGAGCTCCCCGAGCACCAGGATGTCGTCGAGGTGTCGCAGCGGCAGCAGGCCAGAGGCGGCCAGCACGCCGAGAGCAATCGGCAGATCGAAGGCACCCCCGATCTTCCGAATATCCGCTGGGGAAAGATTAACGGTGACGCGTCGTTGTGGAAATTCGAATCCAGAATTGCGTACCGCGCTCTGCACCCGTTCTCGTGATTCGCGCACACTGGCATCGGGTAGCCCGACCATTGTGACCGCTGGCAATCCTCCGTCTGAGACATCCACCTCGACATCGATCGGGTACGCGTCGATGCCGAACGTTGCGGCCGTGCGAAGCGTGGCGAGCACACCACAACTCATTGCAAGATGTTGTCCGGAGCGTGGCACCGCGCGATATACGGCGCCAGGGCCGCCGCCGGTCGGATCACGCCACATCGGGCGCGCCCGGACATCGCAAATTCTGCTACGAGGCGGGCGTCTATCGAGGAAATTCGGCCTGGATGAACACGCGGTGTTGCTGGGCGAGATCCCGAGCGGACGGTGTAATGATCGTCCGCTCGTCGACGGTAATGCGGCGGTCGTCCCGCAGCGCCTGGCGCACGTCGTCCTCACACACGAACTCCACTACCGGGTCCGGCGCCGGTGGAACGGTGGCCTCGTGGCTGCGTGCAGCTGCCGCCGGCGGGCTCTCGGAATGAGACGCGGTCCGAACCGGCTCAGCGGCGGGCGGTCTGATGGGGGGAGCACTCGGGCCGGCCGTCTGGCCCGTCGTGCCGGCAATGCCGCGCGAGGCAAGAAACGTTTCGATGCGACGGGAGAGTAGGGCGGGGTCGACCCCGCCGCGGGCCGGCTTCTCGGGCGTTTCCGGTAGGCGCGGCAGAGCGGGGGCCGCCGCGTCGCCGACCAGCGTCTTCGCCGGACGGATCTCGTAGGCGAGCCGTTTGGTATTCAGCAGGTGCCGCGGTGTGATGTTGTCGGAGGTGATATTGCCGCCGTGGCCGCCACACCCAAGTGTCATGGACGGCGCCAATCCGGTCGTCATTCCGGTCGAGCCGAGCGTGGTCGGGGTGTTCACGACAATGCGGAAGGCCGATTTCTTGAGGCCAAATTCCAGGATGACCTTTTCGTCTTGGGAGTGAATCGACATGGTGTGCCCCATGCCACCGTATCGGAGAATCTCCTGGCAGCGGGTGCAGCCTTCGCGCCAATCGGCGACCACGTAGAAGGACAGGACCGGGCAGAGCTTCTCCATCGAGAGGGGGTACTCGCGTCCGACGCCATCAAGCGGCGCGATGAGGACCCGCGTGTCGGGTGGGGCATCTATGTCGACGCGGCCTGCGATGTCCAGCGCCGTGCGTCCAACCAGCTCCGGGTTGGGGAGCCGGTCCGGTGTTACCAAGGTGGCGGCCAGGCGCGCGGCTTCATCGGGGTTGAGAAAATAGCCGCCCTGCCGTTCAAACTCCCGTCGTACCTCGCCGGAGATCACTTCGTCGACCACCACGGAGTTTTCCGACGAGCAGAGCACCCCGTTGTCGAACGTCTTGCCAGTGATGATGTCGGCCACAGCCTTGGTCACAATGGCGCTGCGTTCGATATACGCCGGTGCGTTGCCTGGACCGACCCCGTAGGCCGGTTTTCCGGCGCTATACGCCGCGCGAACCAGCGCGAGCCCCCCGGTGGCTAGAATCAGGGCCACCTCGCGACGGCGCATCAGTTCCTGCGTGCCTTCGAGCGTCACCACGCTCATACAATTGATGGCCCCGTCCGGCGCGCCGGCAGACAGGGCGGCCTCTGTCATGACCTCGGCTACCCGTTGGATCGAGCGGACGGCCGACGGGTGTGGGCTCAGGACCACGGCGCAGCGTGCCTTGAGACAGACCAGTACCTTGTATATCGCTGTCGATGTGGGATTGGTGGAGGGGACGACCGCCGCGACGACGCCGAACGGTTCAGCAATGTCTACGACCCGGCTCTCCTCATGCCGCGCGATGACCCCGACCGTGCGCATCGGCCTGATGAATTGGTAGATCGTCTCCGCGGCGAACAGGTTCTTTCGGACCTTGTCCGCCTCGAGACCGAATCCCGTTTCTTCGACTGCCATCCGAGCGAACGGCGCGGCCTGGGCGGCCGCGGCACCGGCCATGGCGTCGACGATTCGATCGATCTGCTCCTGCGTGAGTTCGGCCAGACGTGCTTGTGCCGCTTTGGCGCGGCGGGCTAAGGCACGGGCTTCCCGGATAGAGTCCAGGTCGCGGTCGGTCTGCGGCGGAGGTTCGGCCATGGTGGTTGGCGGCCAGGGTGCGTGGAATCAGGAGCCGCCGGGAGTACCGTATCCCCCCCCGACGGTGTTGCGCTGGCAGTGTCAGCTGGTCGTCTAGCTGCCGGTTCGCTAGTTCCCGGTCCGCGGCTGCGGGAGAATTTTCTCTACCTCGCTGTGCGGACGTGGGATCACATGCACTGACACCAGTTCGCCCACCCGACGGGCAGCCGCAGCGCCGGCGTCGGTGGATGCCTTGACGGCGCCGACGTCCCCTCGGACAAATACGGTGACGAACCCGGCTCCGATGTACTCTTTACCGACCAGCACGACATTGGCCGCCTTCACCATGGCGTCCGCGGCCTCAATCGAGCCGACCAGGCCCTTGGTTTCAACCATACCGAGTGCTTCGAGGGACATTATCGATCTCCGGGTCTTGCGACCCAATGGGCGTGGCTAAGTTCATTCCGCGGGTGGACGCCGCACGGGGCGGCATCCACGCACTTCTCAGGCTGTTGCAGCCCTGAAACGCTGGGCCAAAAGCGCCGGAAATGTAACATATTGCAGAAGATGCGGCAATAGCGCTAATATCCCTCACTGTCCTATGAACGCACTGCTGACCATTCCATCTTCGCTTCGTACTGCCGTGTTGATCGGCGGCCTTGCCGCCATGGCTGGCGCCGCCAGCTGTGGACTCGCCGACACGGCCTCGCCCGTGGCGACGCCCTCCGTGGGCCTGAACCGTGACCGTGTGCCGCTCGGTGGGCCGCTGGATTTGACCTACCGGTTTACGGTGGCCCAGGACGCTGCTCCGTTGGACAGTGACTATGTGGTGTTCGTCCATTTTCTGGACGCCGATGGCGAGCTGATGTTTACGGACGATCACGATCCGCCGCAGGCGACATCCAGTTGGCAGCCGGGTCAGGAGATCGGCTACGACCGGAGAATGATCGTCCCTGTCTATCCGTACATCGGTGAGGTCACCGTGGCCGTGGGGCTATATTCGCCAACCGCTGGCGACCGCGTGCCGATGGCGGGCGAGCACCTGGGCCAGCGAGCATACGCCGTCGCCACACTGCAGATGGCGCCTCAGTCAGAGAGCGGCTTCCTCATGTACGAGGATGGATGGCACGCGGCTGAATCGGTGCCTGAGGCCCCAGATCGCGAGTGGCGCTGGACTACGGGACAGTCCACGATTTCGTTCAGGAATCCGCGATCTGACTCCACCTTGTATCTGGAAGTCGATGGTCGCCCCGAGTTGTTCGAGGTTCCCCAGGTACTGACGCTGAGCGCCGGCGACACCGTCATCGACACGATCGGGCTTGACGCGATCGAGCCGAGTTTCCACGTTGTTCCGATTCCGGCCGCGAGCTTCGGGGATGCCGACAGCGTGACGCTGACCCTGACGGTCGACCCGCCCTTCGTCCCGTCGGAAGTCACGGATGGCGCGAACAGCGACGGTCGCGAACTCGGAATGCAACTGTTCTACGCGTTCCTCGAAGAGCAATAGCCACGACCATCGGGACGTCGGTGTCGCGCCGAGAAGTTACCGATGAACGACCAGGCGAGGCGAGTGCCGTGGTATCCTGGAGGGATGGATTTTGCCTCCAAGGCGCTCCAGTTGTCGCTGCTCGCCCTGTTGCTGCTGGTCAAGCCAGCGGTCGCGCCGGCCTCGGCCGAACTCGCGCTGTTGACCACTGGGCGGACGCTGGCGATCACGGGGCATGAGTTCCAGGGCGACCGCGTGGTGTTGCATCTGCCGAACGGCGGCCAAATTATTTGCGCGCGGTCGCTGATTGTGCGGATCGAAGCGGACTACGCGCCACCGCCACCCGCGGAGATACTGGTGGAGGCCACGAGCCCTCAAGCACCCCCGCGGCCGTTCGCCGCCATCATTGACGCCGCCTCGGTTCGTCACGGGGTTGACGCCGAATTGCTGTTTGCCCTGATTGAGGTGGAATCCTCCTATCGTCCCAACGCGGTGTCCCCGAAAGGGGCCATGGGGCTGATGCAACTCATGCCCGCCACGGCCCAGCAATATGCGGTAGCCGATCCGTATGACCCGTCGGACAACGTCGAAGCGGGCACCCAGCACCTTCGCTCACTCCTTGACCGCTACGATGTCAACTCGGCCTTGGCAGCCTACAACGCCGGGGAGGGGTCGGTGCGCAAGTTCGGCGGCGTGCCGCCGTTCCCGGAAACCCGGCGCTACGTCACCAAAATACTCGCACTCGCGGACGCCGAACACGAGTAGGACGGGCCGGCCGTCGAGCGCTACGCTGCCGCGCCTCTGCTCAAGCCCCGACGTGTCGGACATCGGCTGGCTGCGGCGCCACGGGAGACAGCTCTTCTCTTGGTGCGCGAGAATGGTATGTGTCTGACACGAGCTTGCGTCCTCAGATGAACGCGCGCCCATCCGGGTGCTGATCTTATGGAGTTTCGCTGCAGACTCGGCACCGACACGGGCGAGGTCATTGAGGAGATCCGTGTCGCAGACAGTGAGTCGACATTGCGGCAGGAGTTGGAGGCAAAGGGTCTCTACATTCTGTCGCTGAGCCGCAAGGGCGGCTGGTTCGGATCACGTCTGTCGTTGCCGAGGCGGCGACGGATCAAGACCCGAGAGTTCCTGGTGTTCAACCAGGAATTGGCGACTCTACTCCGAGCAGGGCTGCCGCTGGTCCAGTCGCTCGATATCTTGCGCCAGCGAATAGACGACCCCGGTTTCCGGGCGATGCTCAACGACGTCCACGAACGCGTCCGGTCCGGCGCGGCGCTCTCGGAAGCGTTCGAGGCGCAAGGGTCTCTCATGCCCGGCATCTATACGGCGTCGCTCATGGCGGGCGAAAAAAGTGGCGGTCTTGAGGAAGTGATTCGACGGTACGTCGCCCACGTGAAGGTCGTCGCGGAGGTCAAGCGGAAGACGGTCTCGGCCCTGGTCTATCCGGTCATTCTCCTGTGCCTCTCGCTCGTCGTAGTGAGCATCATTGTGCTGCAAGTGGTGCCGGAATTTGAGGGTTTTTACCGCGGATTTGGAGCGGAACTCCCGCTTATTACCCGGATGATCGTGTCTCTGTCCGCGTTCTTTCGGACCTACTTCGCACTGCTCGCGCTGGGTCTCGTCGGTGCGGTCGTCGGTGGCTGGTACTGGATTCTTCAGCCAGGTCGGCTGGCGACGCTCGATCGGCTCATCCTCAAGGTGCCCGCGGTGGGTCACATTGCGGGACGGTTCGCGACATCGCAGCTCGCGCGGACACTCGCGACGTTGCTTGGTGGGGGGATCCCGCTCGTCAGTGCTATCGATCTGGCGTCCCGTGCGCTCGGGAATCGGTTCTTCGCAGAACAACTCAGCCTCGTCGGACAACGTGTGCGTGAAGGCGAGCCGCTGGCGTCATCGCTGGCCGCGCGGGGCGTGTTCCCGGGGGTGGCGATCAAAATGGTGGAGGTTGGTGAGTCAACCGGTGCGTTGCAGGAGATGCTGACGAGCGTTGCGGACTTCTTTGACGAGGAGATTGACACGCAGCTCTCCCGGTTTGTCACGATCATCGAACCGGTGCTGCTGGTCATTATGGGCGTGGTCATCGCGGCGCTGCTCATTGCCCTGTACATGCCGTTGTTGCAGTTGGGATCCGTATTGTCATGACGAACGACCCGCGTTCGAGCGTAGACGTCCAGTCCACGGCGGCCGGCGGGCCGGTGGAGCCGGAAGAGTTGTACGTCGGGGACCAGCCGACTGTGGACCACGCGGCGCAGGTCGCGCGGGCACGCCAGTTGGCGGCCCGGTACCGGCTGGATTTCGTCGACATGGATAGGTTCCGCATCGATGCCGAGCTCTTTCGCTCGATTCCCGCGGATCTGATGCTCCGCTATGGCTTCGTGCCGCAACGCCGGGAAGGCGACTCCCTCGTGATCGTGGTGTCTGACCCGTCAGACCTGCCGATGATTGACGAGCTCACCCTCCTGCTGAATACGTCAATTCGCGTCACGGTCGGGACCTCGTCAGCCATCGAGGCGATTCTCAAAAAGAGCGAGGGCTCACAGCGGGTGCTCGACGAGGCGACCGAGAGTTTCGAGCTGCAGATTCTTCACGACGACGAAGACGGTGAGGAGAACCTGACGGTTGAGCGGCTGACGAGCGATATCAGTCCCGTCATACGCTTGGTCGATTCGATGATCTACACCGCGCTTCAGCGTCGCGCCAGCGACATCCATATCGAGACGCAGGACGACGCCGTGTCGGTGAAATACCGGATCGACGGCACGTTGCAGTCAGCCATGCGCCCGGTCGACAAGCGGTTTCACAGCGCGATCCTGTCTCGGGTCAAAGTGATGGCTGAGTTGGATATCGCCGAAAAGCGAGTCCCCCAGGACGGCCGGTTCAAGGTGCGGGTGCCCGGTAAGACGATTGACTTCCGCGTGTCCGTGATGCCGACGGTCCACGGTGAGGATGCCGTGATCCGCATCTTGGACAAGGAGACGATCAGCGAACAATTCAGCGACCTGCGTCTCGACATCCTTGGGTTCGCCGAGTCGGAGTTGCGCCGTTTTCGTCGAGCCATCATGGAGCCATACGGCATGGTCCTCGTGACGGGGCCGACCGGAAGCGGCAAGACCACCACGTTGTACGCGGCGCTGTCGGAGATTCACTCGCCCGAAGACAAAATCGTCACCATCGAAGATCCCGTGGAGTATCAGCTGCGCGGTATTACTCAGATCCCGATCAATGAACGGAAGGGGCTCACGTTCGCTCGCGGTCTACGCTCAATTCTCCGGCACGACCCAGACAAGATCATGGTAGGGGAGATTCGCGACTCGGAAACCGCGCAGATCGCGATCCAGTCGGCGCTCACCGGTCATCTTGTGTTCACCACGGTGCATGCCAACAACGTGCTCGACGTGCTGGGGCGGTTCTTGAACATGGGCGTCGAGGCGTATCAGTTCGTGTCGTCGCTCAACTGCGTCATGGCCCAGCGACTGGTGCGGATGATCTGCCCCGAGTGTCGGCGCCCGGCGACGGTGACTCGCGCGGCGCTGGAGGAGTCCGGGCTGGACCCCGACCTGGCGGATAGCCAGGAATTCTTCGAGGGCGCGGGGTGTATCGACTGCGGTGGCACCGGTTATCGCGGACGAACGGCCCTATGCGAGTTGCTCGATCTGACCGATGAGATACGAGAGATGATTCTGGCCAAGGCCCCTGCGTCGGAGATCAAGCAGGTGATGCGGAACGAAGGGATGCGGTTTCTGCGGGACAGCGCGGTGGAGAAATTACTCTCCGGTCTGACGACTCTGCCTGAGATCAACAAGGTCACGTTCATAAAGTAGGCCACCCACCATGGCGTTTCTCCCCCAGGTCAGCCGCTTGTTCGCGCCTCGCCCTCCCGCGGTCAGCATCGAGATCGCGGCCGACCGCGTCACCGGCGTGGCGTTGGGGCGCGGGCGCGCCGCCGCAGTGGCCGCGGTCGTCACGGAGCCGATACCCGGGGGCGCATTGGTGCCGGCGGCGAATGCGTCCAACGTCCTGGACGGGGCCGCGGTCACGGATGCCGTCAAGCAGGTCTTGCGGAAGCTTCCCGGCAACCCGACGAGAGTCGGGCTCGTCGTGCCAGATAGCGCTGCCAAGGTCTCGCTGCTGACGTTTGAGCACGTGCCGGCCAAGGCCGCGGATCTCGATCAGCTGGTGCGATGGCAGGCGAGAAAAACCGCGCCGTTTCGCATCGAAGACACGCAAGTGACGTATTCCGCCAGTACGGCGCTCGCCGACGGCGGCCGCGAATTCGTGGTCAGCCTGATGCGGCGGGATATCGTCGAAGAGTACGAGCGCGTGTGTCTCGACGCTGGCGGGCATCCCGGCGTGGTGGACCTGGCGAGTTTCAGCCAATTGAATGCCATTCTGTCCGAGGGCACGGGAGGCGAGGAGGACTGGCTGCTGATCCATGTCGCGCAGGGATACAGCACCGTCGCTGTGGTGCGCCACGGCCTGGTCATCCTGTTTCGCAACCGGCCTGCTGAAGCCGACAGCAATCTCGCGGACCTGGTACATCAAACGACTATGTACTACGAAGACCGGCTTGCCGGGACGGGCTTCGGTCGCGTCTTCCTCGCCGCGAGCGCAGCCAATACGTCCCCGGAGAGCGCTGCGGCGCTGCGCGATTCGCTCGAATCGCGGCTCGGCGTCACGGTCAATCCGATTCGGCTCGCGCGCGGCAACGAGAGCGTCAGTGGCGGCGGCACGCACCCCGATCTGCTGGCCGCGCCGCTCGGCCTGCTATTGCGCGAGCACTCGCTGTCCGAGAAACAGGTATAGGACCCCGCCGTGCCGGCCGCTCCGGCGGACTGGTTGTGGGATTTCCCAGGGTCCCAGAGGCGCGAACCCGCATCATGCTGCGTACCAACCTTGCGACCAGACCGTTCTACAACGAGCGGGCCGTGTATCTCGTACTGGGAGCCCTGGCGCTGGTCGGGCTGGCGGTGCTGGCGAGCCTCGTCGTGCGCGTCATGGATTTGTCGGCACGGAATACCGAATTGTCTGCACGAGCGGAGCAGGCCGAAGGGGAGCGAGCGGAGCTATCGGCACGCACGATGGAGGTGCAGGATGGCGTGAGTGCCGTTGCCCTGGAGGAGGTGGCGGTGGCCGCCAGAGAGGCCAATACGCTGATCGACCAGCGCGTATTCTCCTGGACGCAATTCTTCAATCGCATAGAAACAACGTTACCGCCGGATGTGATGGTGACGCTGGTTCGGCCCGACATCGCACCGGGGTCGGTCGAGGTCACGATGGGGGTGGTCGGGCGCGATTTGGGCGCGATCACACACTTCATTGGGGCGCTCGAGGAATCTGGCGCGTTCTCCAGAGTGCTCAATCAGACGGCTGAGCTGACCGACGGGGATATGTATCAGGCCGTGCTGCGAGGGCGCTATCTGCAGGAGGACGGACCCGACCTGGGAGACGCCACCGAGGGAGCTGCAGCCGTGATCGACCGCGATGCGGACGGCGCGTCTGAGTCGGATCCGTCGGGGGAGAGCCCGGACGCTGCCACTGAGCCGGACGCGTCTGACCCAGGTGCCGCCCAGGTGCCGCCCGGCGGCGGAGCTCGCCCATGAGCCTCTATCAGAGAGTCCTCAGTGAGAAGCGCGCCCTCCTGACGGTGGTGGCCGTGATCCTGTTGGTTGACATCGGCTTGTACGCCTTCGCCGTCTACCCCTGGTCCAACAAGTTGGCGGGGGCGGAGCGCCGCATGGCGAGCGCGAGTAGCCAATTGACCGCGGTGACGGGCGCTTTTGCCGCTGCGAGTGAGGCGAATTCAAGTAAATCGCTAGCCAGTAGTCAGTTAGAGCGATTCTACGGTGAGGTGCTCCCTCACGATCTCGCCGAGGCGAGGGGGCTGTTCTCACCATATCTCGACAATTTGGCCGAAGAGACGAATCTTGTGCTGGAGCGCAGGACCAGTGTTGCCGACAAGGAGAGAGACAGTTCGCTGGCGAGCCTTCGCAGCACGATGGTCCTGGCCGGCGAGTATGAAGACATCCGTGAATTCATCTATCTCCTGGAGACGGCACCGGAGTTCATCCTGATTGAGTCCGTGGTGCTCGGTCAGGGCAACGGCTCGGACGACGAGTTGGTGCTGACCCTGGGCGTGGTCACCTACTACCGGGAAGGACCGGATGAGGGGGCGTAGCGCGCGCCCTGTGCGAAGAGTGCTGAGCGTCGGCGCTGCGGTGTTCGTCATGGGGTGTGGCGTGAGTCCCAACCCGGGCGCGACGCAACCGATGGGCTCTACCGGGGCGAACCGGGTCCCGGACGCAAGTGACAGACCGATTGGACAAGACGCGGACGGCGCCGTGCAGTCACTGCGCCTCGACGACATGGACATTGAGCGAGCAGACCCGACGTCCGAGCGACGCAATCCGTTCCGGTTCGGTGCGGCGAGCACGAGACCGTCGCTTGCGGCGCCACCCGGCGCTGCACCTTCACCGCCGGCGGTTCGCAGTGACCTGTTGGCTCGTGACGATGTACCCGTTGTTGCCCCATCCAGTGGGGTGACGGGGTCGGCTGCCATTATTCCGCTGACGTTCATGGGGTTTATGGAGAGCCCCGGCGTCGAGGGGCGAGTCGTGGTGTTGAGTGACGGCGACGACGTGTTTCACGGACGGCGCGGTGACGTAATCGATGGGCGATATCGCATCCTCGCTATGGGTCTCGAATCAGTGGAGTTGGAGCGCATCGACGGCGGGGGCCAGGCCACGTTGAGCCTGCCCAACGACGCGTCAGATTGATCCTGTACCCCCGGCCGCGGTCGAGCCAGATCTGCCGGAGGCTGCGGAAGCGCCCGATCCGGACGGGGCGGCGGGGCGCGCGGACCCATTGCCCGCGGCGCGTGTGCTCGTGCCCCCCCCTGGCGCGCAGTTCCGGGTCGGCAGCGGACCCTACACGGTCCCGGTGTCCATCAGCGGCGCCTCGCAACTGTCCACGGTCTCGCTCACGGTGACCTTCGACCCGAGTGTCCTGCGCGTGCGCACCGTCCAGGAGGGCGGTTTCATGCGTCAGGGCGGAGCCCAGGTAAGCTTCACGCAGCAAGTCGATGCTGAGGCAGGACTCATTCGATTCACCTCGACACGCGACGACGACAGTACGGGTGCAGCGGGAGCGGGGCTCCTGGCGGCGGTGTCGTTCGACACCGTGGGACCAGGGTCGGTTACACTCGATGTCAACGGCACCGCGGCGACTCCGGGGGGGGCCCCGCTGACGCTGGAATTCTCCACCTCGACGGTGACCGTGCAGTGATCCCACGATGGGTGCTACGCGACCTACTGCCTCACGACCGCCGCGTCGACATCGAATTCTGGCCGTCAGCGGTTTCAGTTTCATAGAGTTGTTGGTGGTCAGCGCCATGCTGGCTGTGCTGGCATCGGCGGTTCTGCCACTGAGCAGAGTGACGATGCAGCGTCAGCGCGAGGCGACGCTACGGCGTGGCCTGCGTGACCTCCGCATCGCGATCGATCAGTACAAAGATGCGGTCACGTTGCAGCAGATCGGTGGGAACAACGTAAGGGCTGGGAGCGAGGGATATCCGCCCGACCTCGACACGCTTGTCGAAGGGGTCGAGCGGATGAATGACGCATCCGGAACGAAGCTGAAGTTCTTGCGCCGTATTCCGTATGACCCGATGACCCGGAGTGACGAGTGGGGCCTCCGCTCGTATCAAGACGAGCCTGACTCGACGAGTTGGGGGGGCGACAACGTCTATGACGTCTATTCGAGGTCTGACGCCACTGCCCTCGACGGGACGAGCTACAACGAGTGGTGACGACGCCAATGGACGGACGGAGCACGCCGCGATCTTCCGTCCGCCGATCCGCGCAGCGGTGGGGCCGCGGCTCGCGGGCCGCGGGGTGGACCCTTGTCGAGATGCTGGTCGTCATCTCGTTGGTCGTGATCCTGGCCTCGATCGCGATGGCCAGCTACGGCACTGGGGTCACTCGGTCGAAAGAGGCCGTGCTCAAAGAAGACCTGTTCAGGATGCGCGATGCCATAGACCAGTTTTACGCTGATCGGGGTCAATACCCGACCGAATTGCAGAATCTTGTCGGGGATGGGTATTTGCGGAGTGTGCCCGTAGACCCGTTTACCCGATCCGATGCGACCTGGCAGACCGTGGCGTCAGAATTCGATCCGACGGACCCCACCGCCTTGTCCGGCGTCTTCGACGTTCGGAGCGGCGCGGCCGGGCAGGCGATCGACGGAACGGTCTACGCGGACTGGTAGTGAGAGGCTCGTTTCGCTGCCGCGAGCACGGGCTGGGTGTGGCATGCGGTCGCCTTCTACGCGGCAGTGGCTCGCGGGAGCAGTGCCGAGCAGAAAAGCGGCAGGCCGGGTATGCGTCCGCACGGGGGTTAGGGGCGCCCTACGTCTCCGCTGTCCCGTCCGACCGGTGGAGCGGTCGGCGAAGCCGTACGGCCTCTACCTGGAGTGGCACCGGTCTCGCCGCGGGCGGGAGGCGCCAGTCCCCGATCGGGTGCACCAAACGCGCCAGGTAGCGCAGATCCGGGGGAGCCGACTCCGCCCGGCTGGGCAAACCCGGGTGGGGTGATTCCGCCCGGCTGGCCTGGGGTGGGGGCCCCGACGCCACCCGAGAGGGTGGTTTGCGGCTCGTTGTGACCGCCCAACAGTCCGGGGGCGGTCGGGGTGAAGATCCAGTCTGCATAGTTATCGAGGCCGTCGAACTCCATCATCGACGTTTCGGTGCTGCGGCTGCGCACACCCATGACAGGACCGGTGTCCGCGTTCTGGTCCCGCGCGGCTTGTGAAAATGGCGTTCGGTTTGGCTCAGCGGCTTGCGAAAATGGCGATCGATTGGACCGGTCATTGGCGCTCTCGGCGTCCCCTGCCTCGGTGGCGGGGTTGAAGCCAGGGAGCGTCTGCAGCGTGCCGGGCGTGATGATCTCGAACTCGCCGTCCGTCATCGGGTCGGTGTACGCCTTGCGTAGGAATCGGCCGTCGACCAGGGTCTCGATATTCGGTGGAAACGCGCCGGCGAACTGTGCACCGTAGAGCGTGATGGCTCGCGCATATTGGCCGCCTCGAAAGATCAGTTCCGCTTCCTTTTCCCGTTTGACGAACGTTTGCCATGTCGGCATCACCACACTCAGCAGTAGTCCCAGGAGAGCGATAGCGACCAGCAAACCGGCCATGGCGTAGCCGACTTCCGAGTATTGCCGCGGCTTGCTATAGTGCTCCGCGGTCCGCTTGCCGATAATATTCATGAGAGTGCCGATTTTATCACGCCTGCCGTCCCGTATTGCTCGACGCCTGGCCCTGGCCGTATGCCTGGCGGCAGGGACCGCTGCGTCGTGCGACAAGGTCGCGCTCGTGGCACCCACCGACGCCATCATTACGATCAGCACGAACCGGACGGTATTGGCACTCAATGGCACCGCGAGATTCGTGCCAGCATCGTCGAACTGAGCGGGACCTCGGTCCACAACGGCACATTGGTGACGTTCACCACGGATCTCGGTCGTCTGGAGCCGCAAGAGGCGAGAACCAACAACGGGCAAGCCGTGGTAACGCTGCATGCAGGCACCGAATCCGGGATTGCCACCGTACGGGCGTTCTCTGGGGGCGCCCAAAGCGTCGGGGACGGCGGACTCCCGCTGGTGATCGGGGCTGCGGCAGCCGAGACCATGACGGTGACCGCGACGCCGGCCGAGCTCCCATCGACAGGCGGCGCCTCGACGATCAGTGCCACCGTTATCGACCTCGCCGGCAATCGCCTGGTCGGCGTGTCGGTGGCCCTCACGACCACTGGCGGCAGCCTGAGCGTGTTCGATTCGGTGACCGACTCGGCCGGCACAGCACGCAGCATCTTGACCAGCACGGTTGCGGCTACGGTGACCGCGACCTTGCGAGGCGGCGCCGCGCCAATTGGTGGCACGGTCGAGGTGGCCATCAGAACCGCCCCCACAATATCCATCGTGGCGCCGGTCGGTGCGACCGCCGGGTCGGCGGCCACCTTTACGGTGACCACGAGTGTCGCGGCTGGCAGCCCGCCAATTTCGGCCGTCGACATCGTGTTCGGAGACGGCAGCGGCGCCGTGTCGCTCGGAAATCTGACGGGGACCACGTCGGTGACCCACGTCTATCTGACGGCCGGCACCTTTACTGCGACCGTGACGCTTGTCGATGCGAGCGGTGAGCGGGTCAGCACGTCGGCCGTGGTCCGCGTCGTGCCAGCGGTCCTGCCGAGTGTGAACATTGTGGCCACCCCGACCACCAGCACGGTCGACCAGGTCGTGAGTTTCACCGCCACCGTCTCGGGGAGCACGGTGCCGATCGAGCGTTTCGACTGGACCTTTGGCGATGGCACGGCGGCGACCACCAGCGGCACCGTCGTGAACCACGTTTATACAAGCGCCGGAACGAGGATCGTCGAGGTGACCGCCACCACGGTCGAGGGCGTCAGCGGCTCAAGCCAGCTGTCCATGATCGTCCTGCCCGCGGTGCCCTTGAATGTGAATATTTCGGCCAGCCCGACCACAGGGACGGTCGACGAGGTCGTGGTGTTCACCGCCGCCGTCTCCGGGAGCACGGTACCGATCGCGCAGTTCGATTGGACCTTCGGTGACGGCACGACGGCCACCACCAGTGGCACCAGCGTGAGCCACGTGTACACGAGCGCCGGGACCAGGACGGTCAATGTGACTGCGACCACGGTCGAGGGCGTCAGCGGTTCATCGCAGCTATCTCTGGTGGTCGAGCCCACCGTTTTTGCCGTGAACCTCCAGTTCTTCCCGAGCTCGCCGACATCCGGATCCGCCGTCACCTTCACGGCGACCGTGTCGCCGACGACCACGGTGGTGAACCGATACGACTGGAAGTTCGGCGACGGCTCCGTGGCGACCGGAAGCGCCAACTCGATTCAGCACACCTACAATCTGACGGGGATAAACGGTGAACCCTTCACAGTGGAGGTCACCGCCTTCAAGGCGATCGACGGCACGACGACGTCGAGCCAGGTGGTGGTTTTCGTCCGCCCCTAGGTGTCGTGCCGACGCGTCCGCCTGGACGCCTCTGCCCGTAGCAAGGGCCTTTAGGCCCGTGGGACGATCGGCGCCCCTAAAGGGGCTTGCTACGGCTACGACGATGGGCCGCGCCTTGCCAGGAGACGAACGCTGCCTAACCGGTCTGGCGACGTGGCGTCGTCGGTCATCGCCCGGGTCAGCGTGTGAGTGACGCCCATCCGCGGCGTGCGAATCGGCGGTAGAGAAACGTTCCCATCGCCACCGCCACTGCGAGCAAGAGCATCCCACCACGGTGGCCCGGAATGATCAGCGCGCCAACGCCGAAGAGGGTGGCGTAAATCAAAACGACCCCGGCTAGCCATTCCACGACCTGGTCGCGAATCGACGCGGGACGGGGAGCGCCGGCGAGGTCGGCCACGCGAGCCCACCCTGGTCCTCCGGGTCGCGCCCGGAGGTAGAACGCGACCAAGGTCGCGTCCGTCTCCGGCGCCGTCATCCAGGTGACGACGAGCCAGCTGACGGTGCTCCAGGCCACCAGGATCATCAGCGTGTCCGGGAATGCCACCGACGTATAGCGTGTCAGCCAGGCGTACCCGAGGATGGGGGCCACCATCGCGGTCACTTCCGACCACGCGTTGACTCGCCACCAGTACCAGCGGAGGATGAGCACCAGCCCGATCCCGGCGCCCGCCTCCAAGATGAACTCCCAGGCCTGACGGATGGAATCGAGGTAGAGCGTCACCCCCGCGCTGATGACCATGACGATCAGGGTCGTGATGCGCGCCACCCGGACGTAGTGCGCGTCGTCCGCCTCGGGTCGGATGAACCGGGCGTAGACGTCGTGCACCAGATACGAGGCACCCCAGTTGAGTTGGGTCGACATGGTCGACATGTAGGCGGCGACGAATCCGCCGAGCACGAGACCACGCCATCCGGCCGGGAGGTGGTCGCGGATGATCAACGCGTAGCCGGCCTCCGGATCGCCGAGGTCTGGATAGAGCACGAGTGCACAGAGCCCCGCGACGATCCAGGGCCACGGGCGTAGGCAGTAGTGCGCCAGCGTGAACCACAGGGTGGCCAGCACCGAATGACGCTCATCGCGGGCCGACATCATCCGCTGCGCCAGGTACCCGCCGCCCCCTGGTTCCTGTCCCGGATACCAGCTCGCCCACCACTGCACCCCCAGATACGCGGTGAACGCCGTGAGCGAGAGTGTCAATGTGCCGCCCAGGTCGCCGGCGCTCGGTGAGACCACTGGCAGGAATCGAAATGTCTCCGAGGGGAGAGCGTCGGCGAGTCCAGCGAGCCCCCCGACCTCCGGCGAGCGGAGCGCGAATACCGCCACAGCGATGGCCCCCGCCATGGCGAGGCCAAACTGAAACAGGTCTGTCAACACGACGCCACGAAGCCCGGACAGGGAGACGTAGGCGCCGGTCAGCCCCAGCCCGACGAAGACGGCCGTCAAACGGTCCCAGCCGAGCGTGACACTCAGGACCTT
>CALLXD010000067.1 GCA_937766455.1 Vicinamibacterales bacterium
AAGCGAATGACGCCTGGTGGAAGCCGCGGGTGGCAACCGGTCTGACCAGCGAGCGTTGGGCGCGCGCCATCGAGATTCGCCCTGGCACATTGGCGGGTCGCCGCATTACCCACCACGCCATCGCCAGGCTCGTCCAGGAAGAGACCGACCCGGCGTTGGCCGCTGCGAACCAGGCCAATGCGGCTGGTGGTAGAGACCGGTCCCGGACCGCCGGCACTTTCATGGAGTGGGCCGTGGGCAAGCAGGGCGAGATCATGCGTCCGGGTACCGGCAAGCTGATGCTCCCGGAGTCAGAGATCCAGTGGGATATTCACTATTCGTCCGCGGGCGAAGAGGTGACCGACACCGTGCAGCTGGGCGTCTACCTCCATCCGGAGGATCAGGCGCCGAAGTACCGACAGGTCCTGCATCTGATGGGCACCGGGGGTGTCGACATTGCGCCCAACACGGTAGCCGCGACGCAGGGATTCTTCCCCCTTCAGCGCGCGGCACGAATTGAGAGTTTCCAGCCGCACATGCACCTGCGCGGCAAGGCGATGTCCATGGAGGCGATTTTGCCGAACGGCAGTCGCCAGGTCCTCAGCCACGTGGGTGACTTCAACTTCAACTGGCACAACAGCTACGTCTATGATGACGATTCGGCCCCGTTGCTTCCGAAGGGCACGCTCATCAAGGTCACGGCGTGGCACGACAACACGGCCGCGAATCGGTCCAACCCAGACCCCAACGTGTGGGTCGGGTACGGCGACCGAACGGTTGACGAGATGGCCCATGCGTGGGTGAACGTGACCTACTTCGAGGACGAGGACTACCAGGCCGAGGTGGCCAAGCGTGAGTCCACCGAGGAGTAGCTGCCAGCCCCGCCTCTCGTCTTGTCGTCATGACACGACACAGTCCGTCATCGCTTCATTGAGAGGGGCGCTGCCCGCAACGCGGGTGGCGCCCTTTGTCGCTTACGTCCTGGAGTAGCCTCATGCACCAGCACCCTCGCACGTCCCTGTTTGCCATCGCCGTGGCTGTCGTTGTTGCAGGATGGCTCCTTCCGGCCGTCGCTGACGCACAGCCGCCGCGCACCCCGCTGGCGTTGGAGCCTGCCGGGAGTACGGGTGAGGCGGTGTGGCCGGCGTACGAGGCATGGTCACGTAACGCCGACGAAAGCCTCACGTTGCTCGTGGGCTACTACAACCGGAACGAGGTCGCCGTCGACATCCTGATCGGACCGGACAACAACATCGGGCGTGGAGAGGACATGGGTCAGCCGACGCACTTCCTGCCCGGACGGAACTGGGGTGTGTTCTCGATCACCGTGCCGGCGGATGAGGCCGAACGGCGGCTGAATTGGACGCTGCGTATCAACAATCAGTTGGCAGAGGTCCAGTTCTGGGCGAATCCACCCTACTTTGCCGATCCGTTTCTCAATGTCGCGAACGGCAACGTGCCGCCGATTCTCAAGGTCGGTCCTACGGGCCAGGAGCTGCAGGGTCCGCCCCACGGCGTGGTCGCCAGCTATTCGACCACTGTGGGTGAGCCGCTGACCTTGCTGCTGACCGTCAGGGACCAGCCACTGGTGGTTGAGCCGGAACAGCGCGCCGGTCGTCGTCGCCGGCCGCCACTGGGTGCCACCTGGAAGAAGTATCGGGGCCCCGGTCAGGTGACCTTCGAGGCGGACGGCATTGATGCTGGCCCTGTACTTACCCACCGCTTCGACGACCTCGCCGGCGGCGAGACGATGACATCGGTCACGTTTGACGCGCCTGGTCAGTACCGCCTCATGGCGACCGGTAACGACATCTCCGGCAACGGCGGCGGCGGCGACCAATGCTGCTGGACGACCGCCCACGTCGATGTCACGGTAAACCCCTGACCTCACCTTGTCAGCGCCGCTAGACCGCCGCAGCGTACGCCACGCTCTTGTCCAAATTTCAGTAGCCGCGTGTCGGGTCGACGGCGGAGGGCGGACGGCGGCCTGACTCCACATGCGCCAGCGCGTCGAGGAAGGCCTCGCCGGCCTCTTCGACATGTGTCACACCCGCCACGTGAGGGGTCACCACCACGCCATCTGTGTGCCACAGCGGCGAATCCGATGGGAGGGGTTCGGTGTCGAACACGTCCAACACAGCCCCGGTCACCGTGCCGGCGTGCAGGGCGTCGAGCAGTGCCGTTGTATCCAGTAGTCCACCACGGGCGACGTTGATGACCACCGTGTCTCGGCAGCGGCCGAGCACGGTCGCATCCACAAGACCCCGGGTGAGCGGAGTCAGCGGGGCGGCCAACACGAGCCACCGGGCACCCTGGACGCGGCTGCTCAGGCGGTCGACTGGGTAGAGCTGGTCGAACGACGGCGCGGTTCGCCCCGAACGCGAGATGCCGATGGTCGTACACCCGAGGGCTTTGAACTGTCCCGCAATCGCCGATCCGACGGAACCGGTCCCAATGATCACCGCCGTCGTGCCGCGCATCGTAATCGGCTCCACCGGCGCCCATCGACCCACGCGCTGATCGCGGTGAAACGGCAGCACCCGCTGGCACACCGCAAGAGCGTGTCCCACGCAATACTCGGCCATCCGGTCGCCGAGCGCGCCGGTCGTGCGCGTGAGGGTAATGCCGTCCGGCCAACGTCTGGGACCGAGGAGGGCATCGACACCGGCCCCGGTCGAATGCACCCATCGCACAGACGACCCTTCGCACGAGATGGGGGTGGCGAAGCCGACAACCGCATCGGCCCAGCGCGAGTCCCCGTCCGCGACGGTGGTCGCGGTACGGACTCGACACACCAGCTCGGTGCGGCGAGCCGAGAGGTAGGCGGCCAGGGCGTCGCCCCGGTCGTCGATGATCAGGACGTGGCGGATATGCGTACTGGCCATCTGCTCGTCAGGTTCAGGGAACCACCGGGTCTCGCCCGCCCCGCGTCGAAAGGTAGTAGTGCCACAGGAGTCTGGCCGCCACCGCGCGCCAGGGCGCCCACGGCGCGGCAAGTCTGCGTAGACGTGCGTCGTCCGGCCGTTTTCGCAGCCGCTTGACCTGTTGTGCCGCGGTGGCCAAGGCGAGGTCGCCATCTGGCCAGACGTCTGGCCGTCGTAGCGCCATGACGAGGTAGATATCGGCGGTCCACGCCCCGATGCCGCGTATGGCGACGAGGCGTCGCCGGACTTCCCGGTCGTCCACCCGACCCAGCGAGGTCAGGTCGAAGGCGCCACTGTGTAGCTGCTGGGCCAACCCGAGACAGTAGCTCGCCTTCTGTCTCGTGACGCCGGCCGTCTGGATCTCCGCGGCGCTCAGCGAAGCGATACGCTCCGGTGTCACCTCTCCGAACGTCTGACGCATCCGGTCGAACGTCGCCTTCGCCGATGCCAGCGACACCTGCTGTTCCAGAATGATCCGTACGAGCGTCGCATAGCCGGGCGGTCGTCCCCATAGCGGCGGTGGGCCGAACCGCTCGGCGATGCGAGCCAGGTCGGGGTCCATGCTGGACAGCGCGTCGACACCGTCGAGCAGGCGCGCCCTGGTCAGGCGCTGGATGGCGGTGTGCCCCGTTCCTCGACGGGTCACTGCTGGCCTTTCGACCCGGCCGCGTCGCGCTGTGGCCCGGGGGGTCGAAACGGCTGGCCGAAGGTGAACGCCTCGGCGGCGGGTCCGTTCCGAGCCAGGCGTTCCAGACGGTTCTTGCCCTCCTCGCCATCCGGGCGGTGGTCCTTCGGCACCCACCAGAGGACGGATGTGGGCGGCTCCATTGGCAAAAACCAACGCTGCCGATCTCGGAGCGGGCCGGCGTGGACGCCTCGGTAGGCATAGTCACGAAGGGCGTCGATCGACGTCCAGACGGACAGGTTCAACAGCAGATGTCGTCGGCCGAATACGCTCAACGAACCGGCCTCGTTGTCGTCCATCACGAGGCGCCAGACAAACCCCGTCGACGCTTCCGCCGCCGCGTTCATCTCGTCGATCTGGGCGACGAACCCGGCCATGACGGGGTCGGCCAGCGACGCCCGCATCTGCGCAATGTTGAGTTGAGCCAGGTGTTGAGTCATCGCGGCCTTCCCTCAGCCGTCGCAGCACGGGAGTCCCGGCGCGGCTTCGACGACCGGCAGCTCGCGCCCAGTGTTGCAGCACAGCCGTGTCCGGTCGCGCGCGGTTGTCGGGAGGTGCGTGAGCGAATGCATCGTGGCCTCCAGGACCGTGCGCAGCACCGGGTCGCGCGGGCTGGCCAGGCGATAGTGGACCCACAATCCGTCGCGTCGGTCCGCCACCAGGCCCGCCCGTTTCAGATACGCGAGATGGCGCGACGTGGTCGGCTGCGGAATCCGCAAACTCTGGTGGATATCGCACACGCACACCTCACCGGCACCAAGCAAACCCAGAATACGAAGCCGGGTCCGATCGGCGAGTGCTTTGAAGACGGTCTCCATCAACTCTATGCGATTCACAACCTTGTCTCCCTGGACCGCAAGTATATGCGCCTTGACACATATATCGTGAACCAATAGATTCATATATCTGCATATACAAATATAAATAGACACACACATTCTCACACGGAGGCAGGCATGACGACGGCAAGCGAGATCGGCGATGCGGTGAAACGGAAGTACGGGGAAATTGCGGAGCAGGTTGGTGCGGGGGCCAATGCCGCGTGCTGCGGGCCCACGGCCTGCGGTTGCGGAGGGACGGACCCGATTACCGGAGACCTGTATGACGACAGCCAGGTCTCGGGTCTTCCGGACGGGGCGGTGGCCGCCTCGCTCGGCTGCGGAAACCCGACGGCTCTGGCAGACCTGCGGCCGGGAGAGACGGTGTTGGATCTCGGCTCAGGCGGGGGCATCGACGTGCTGCTCTCAGCCCGCCGCGTTGGCCCCGCTGGTCGCGCCTACGGGCTGGACATGACCGACCAGATGCTCGCGCTGTCCCGAAGAAACCAGAAGGCGGCGGCGGTGACGAATGTGGAGTTTCTCAAAGGAACCATCGAGGCGATACCACTCCCGGACGCGTCGGTCGATGTCATTATCTCGAACTGCGTGATCAACCTCTCTAGCGACAAGGACCGTGTATTTGCTGAGGCCAAGCGTGTGCTGAAGCCGGGTGGCCGCCTTGCGGTCTCCGATGTGGTCCGGCGCCGCGAGGTCGACGATGACCTGCGTCGGAGCATGGAACTGTGGGTGGGCTGCGTTGCCGGCGCCCTCGAAGCGTCTGACTATCGCCGGCGACTCGCCACGGCCGGTTTCGTCGACATCGACATGGAACCGACCCGCGTCTATGGAAGCGCCGACGCAGCCGCGTTCTTGACCGAGGCGGGATTCGACCCGGAGACGGTGGCGAGTGCCGACGGCGCCTTCATGAGCGCCTTTGTCCGAGCGAGGCGAGAAGCCGCGGAGCCCCCGGCTTCTGAGCTACCCTAGACCGCCATGCTTGAGCGACCCGATCTCAATTCAGGGCCACCACGCCCTGGACTGTTGTTTCTCTGTGTTGCCAACTCCGCGCGCAGCCAAATGGCCGAGGGGTTGGCGCGTGCGCGGTTCGGTGAACGGCGTGTGGTGCAGAGTGCTGGTTCGGCGCCCAGCGCCGTTCACCCGCTCGCCGTGGCGGCGATGGCTGAACTCGGTATCGATATTTCCACCCAACGGTCCAAGCACGTGGACAGCATCGACCCGGCTACGGTGGAGACCATCGTGACGCTTTGCGCGGACGAGGTCTGCCCCGCCATGCTTGGCGCCGGCGCCACGCTGCTGCACTGGGCGCTGCCGGATCCGGCGGATGCCTCGGGCACCGCTGCAGACCAGCTGGTTCGATTCAGGCACACTCGGGATGATATTGCTCGTCGGCTTCCACAGCTCGAGCCCTGACCTGCCTGCCTTTCGGGTCAGGCCCGCGCGCTAGCTTGTGTGGGGGGGGGATGCGGGACGGTTACCAGCGGAGAACCCGCCGGCCTCGCCATTCGGGGCCTTCGATGACGAAGCGCCACTCCGGATTGCGACGTTCGTCTCGGAGGGCCTGTCGCACGAGATCGAAGGTAGCCATGTGCTCGTCTGCGCACTCGAAATACGTGATGAAGTCGTATTCGCCCGCGCGCTGATACCCGTCCGGGTTGTGATACAGCCGTCGGTAGATTGTCTGAGTCCCGGCCTCGGCCGCCACCGCGTGGCCCTCGGCCTGTCCGCCGGTCTTCCGGTCTGTATGCGGATAGAAATAGGCGTGGCGCTCGAGGATGTTCATGCTCCACCAGGCCGGGGTCTTGCTCATCGGAAAAATAATGACGTTGCCGGCCGTTTGGCCCGACTGTCGCGATGCGGCCCCGGTGTCTACGTACTCCTGCAACGCGGCACTCGCGTACCGCGGCATCTTCACCGATCCATCCACGGCCTTCACGGACGCGGCGTCGCCGAGCCGGCGTACGAGCTCGGCTTCGATGTCGACGAGACGCGGACGATACTTCGCGGTGACGTGCGCCACGTATTCGGCCGAGAGCAGGCCGTCGTGGCACTGGCGCGTGGTGGTCGCCTTCAGGAACTGGACCGTTTCGTTCGACGACGGATTTGGGCTCCCGTCGGCGTGGAAATCATTGAAAAACCCACGCGCGATACAGGAGCCTGCGTCCCGAAGCCGTGTCCGCGCACGTGCATGTTCCTTCAGCGTGACGAACAGGAATTTCGAATAGACCAAGTTCACGTCCAGTGCGCTGGTGGTCTTGCCGTCGGTGCCGGGCACTCGGTAGAACATGTCTTGTGGTCCTGTGGTGACTATCGGCCTCTGTCCCCGCGATCGGGACGTTGCCGGTGAAGAAACCGGGCGGGGCGCGTAACAGTATGCAACGACGCGCAGCCGAAGCGCCCTCCGACCTGCGGGGCTGCGGGATACTCGAACCTGAGCCGCGCTCCGGATGTACCCTAAGATGAGCGTGGTTCGGTGCCCTGATTTCTGCGGCGTCGGTCGGCGGATGTCGCCGTCGTCGTCGACCGTGACGCGAGACTCTTTCTATCCCAAGTTCAGATGATCCTGCCGCTCGGCGACGAGCCCAATCCCAGCTCCGTTCCCGTCGTCACGTATGCGTTGATTCTGGTCAACTGCGCGGCATATCTGTTCGTCACGATCCCGCTCAGTTTTGTCGGTCCTGAACCGGGCGATCCCGTGATCGTGGACTACCTCAACGCGCTCCAACAGGCGATGTCGCGGCGGCTATCTCCCCGCGCCGCAGACGCCATCGTGGGCGGGCTCAGCCAGTACGACCTGTTCGTGTTCCAGTGGGGGTTCCGGCCCGTCGCGCCGCGCACAATCAACCTGCTGACGGCGATGTTCCTCCACGCCGGCTTTTTTCATCTCGCCGGCAACATGCTCTTCCTGTGGATCTATGGCGACAACGTCGAGCACCGTCTTGGCCGAGCCCGTTATCTGGCCGCGTATCTCGGCACGGGTGTCGCCGCGACGTTGTTTCATTTGGTGGTCGCGGGGCCGTCGCCGTTGCCGCTGCTGGGAGCGTCGGGCGCCATCTCCGGGGTGCTGGGTTTCTACTTCGTGTGGTTCCCCCGCAACCGGGTCCGGTTGTGGGTGATGCTCTTCCCGTTCTTCATGAACGTGGTCCACGCTCCCGCCCGCTGGGTGCTCGGGTTCTATGTCATCGCTGACAACCTGTTGCCGCTGCTCGCCACCGGTGGAACCGGGGGCGGTGTGGCGTATGGCGCCCATATCGGTGGCTTTCTCGGCGGGGTAGTGGTGGCTTGGGTGGCCAATCGTCGAACGGTGCTGGTCCGGCCGACGGACTTTGGCACCCCACCAACGGCCCCCGTGCGTTGCGAGACGCCGGGGAGCCTGGCCGCGTTGGTCGAGGACGGCGACTTCGAAGAGGCGGCGCGCAGGTACGTCGGCCTGTCTGCGCGCGAAACGATCAATCTGCTCAGCGAACCGCAGTCGCTGGCGCTCGGGAACTGGATGGCGGCCAGAGGGCATATCCACGCCGCCCTCACCGTGTTCCAGCGTCACCTGCGTGACCATCCCGTCGGCGCCGCGTCCGCCGACGCCCATGTCGGCGCCGGGCTGCTCCAACTGCGCGCCTTTGGCCAGCCGACGGCCGCCTACCAACATCTGGTCGAGGCGCTCGAGCTCAATCCGAGTCCCCGTGCTGAGGCCCTCGCCCGTCAGGGTCTGGCACAAATCACAGCGCTCCAGAAGTTCCAGCTCAACTCGATGTGAGGACACCGTGCGGCGGTACGGGACGCCGACGTTGCTCGGCGCGCTCGCCCTTCGATATAATCGGAAGAGCCACCATTGCTGGGACGTCGTTCAATGGTAGGACAGGCGGTTCTGGTCCGTCTAATCGGGGTTCGAATCCCTGCGTCCCAGCCACACCTCTCTTTTTCGCAAATCTGGGAAATGCGCGTCGTCCTCACCTCTTGCTGACGATAGGGGGCTGGCTCGTGCTCGCGGCCTGCGGCACCGACACGCCGACGGCTCCCCCGACGTCCACCCCCGCGGCCGTCGTCACGATCACGGCTCAGATCAACACCAACTCCGTTTCCGGGATTCAGGCGTTCGGGGAGGTCGGCGACCCGGTCGAGTCTCTTCAGCTCGATGCCACCTATACCGTCACCGTGAACGGACAAACGGTCCAGGTCCAGGCAGATGGTAGCTGCAGAGTTCCCAACGTCTCCGCGCCGGCTAGAACCTTTCCCATCTTTCCGCAGTCCACCATCGAGCCTGGGTCGAATCGTACCGGCGTCATCGCGGTCCCGTTCGAGCTTCCTGCCGGTGTGCGCCAGGATGGCATCTTCACCATTACGGTGACTGGTACAGATAGCCAGGGTGGGGAGGTTCTCGTGTCGGCCGACTTCCCCGTTGCGGCACAGGCCACGCATCTCCCCCCCGGAACCTGCACGCCATCTGCGCAGGTGGCCTGCTTGCTGAACGGCCGGTTCCACGTCGAGTTGACGAAGTGGTCTGATTTCTTCGGGAACGTGGGTCAGGGGAGCGTGAACGAGAGTTTTCGGTTCGACAATGGGGCGTGGTACTGCTTCGACGGAGCCACGGACGCCCATCCAAACAACTTCGACGTGTACGTGGAAATGGCAGATCAGTGCAACGCCAGTGGCCAGTTCGGGTTCGCAATGAACGCGATGACCGCGTCGGGGACCACGACCGAAGGATTCGAGATCACGGTCATCGACTTGTCGACGAACCTGCGACGCACGGTCACGAATCCGCAGGGCGAGCCCGCCGACCCCCTCGACGTACCGGATTTCTTCGCCTGTCCGTAGGAAGGTATGTTCCCCAATCGTCGGCACGACGTGCCGCCGGGCCCTGGCGTGAGACGGCTGCCCCTCCAGGCGCGTTCGAACCGGGAAGGTCGACAAGGGCCGCCCGAAAGGAATTCTCTCAAGTGACAGGTCGCTCGTGGCCGTGTAGCGGGCTCGTTGCGCTCGCGGTAATTACTGCTTGTGCGTCGCCGGCGCATGAGTCGCCCCCCACCATGGCGGTGCTCGCGCCCGACACACCGGTGGCGGTGACCGGTGGTCAGATACGAGGTGCCGTCTCCGACGAGACTCCCGAGGTCGTAGCGTTCAAGGGCATTCCCTTCGCCGCGCCGCCGGTTGGAGACCTGCGCTGGCGGCCACCGGCGCCGGTCGTGGCCTGGGAGGGCGTGCGGGACGCCACGGCGCCCGGCCCGGTCTGCATGCAGGGTGGCACTCAGGAGCAAAGCGAGGACTGTCTGTTCCTGAATATCTGGGCGCCGGCTGAAACCACCGAACCGCGGCCGGTGATGGTCTGGATTCACGGGGGCGGGTCTCGATCACCTTTTCCACGACATGTGGATTGCGGGACCGGTGCGTACCCTGGCCAGGCATCACGCCAGGACGCCCGCTCCGGTGTGGCTCTATCACTTCACACTCGTTCCACCGACTCAGATGGGTGGATGGCTGGGCTCCCACCACGCAGCGGAGATCACCTACGTGTTCGGCAACCTTCTCGATCGGAGCCGTCAACCGGCGGGGAGCCCGCCGAACCCGATGAACGTGGGTGACTGGACGGACGTCGACCGTCGGGCGTCGGCGGCCATGATGGACGCCTGGACACAGTTCGCGGCGACCGGCAATCCGAATGGTGACGGTCTTGTGCAGTGGCCTCAGTTCGACGAGGCGGACCAGCATCTGACCTTCGGGGACGCCTTTGAGGTCGACACCGGACTCCACGCCGCCGGTGTCGAGCTGTACGATGCCTACCAATGCGAGCGTCGACGGGCTGACGGGTCTTAGCAATCCGGAGAGCAACGAGGCCATTCGTAGCTGTGACTCACGCACCCAGATTGGGCGAGTCTGCCAATTCGTGCGTGCACGGTGTCCGTGCCACCAACCGACGAGCGATGCCCGCGGTCGCTCCGAGGGGTACGATTGTCGTTCGCGCTGACCGGCACTGGCCAGTCAGCGGAGGTCCTTGCGGAGGATGGATGTGACGTTGGATTCGAGTATTCGGGTGAGCGACGACGTGCTGTTCGAGGATCTGCACGGCGAGGGTGTGCTGCTCAATCTGAAGACCGGTGTCTATCTGGGACTCGACCCGGTCGGCACCCGCGTGTGGCAGTTGCTGGAGAAACGCGACCTCGTGTCGGACATCCTCGACACCATGCTGTTGGAGTACGACGTGGACCGGCAGCGGTGCACGGACGACCTGCTGGCCCTGATGTCCGACCTCGAGAAGCATGGTCTGGTCACGCTCACCGACGCTCCTGGGTAGATGGGCGGTCGTCGGCATGGTCCAGTTTGACGGAGATCGTTTTCCAGAGTCGCAGCAGGCACTGTGCTGTCCGTCCGTCACGTCCGTAGCCAGCTACCTTTTTTTGAACCAACCCCCGGCTCCCTCAATGAACCGCCACGCATAGAGGGCAGGAAGGAACGCCCGGGGTGACCTGCGGTAGCTCTGCCGCATGAAGTCGGCGGGAGGGAAGACGTGCTCGCGAAGCAGCGTGAGCCGTGGCCGCCAAGTCGGAAGGGCTCGCAGATCGCTGAGGAGTACGTCGACCTTCCGCAAATGAGATCGGAGATAGACCGCAGTCGGGTCCTGGCCTCGACGCGCGACGTGCTGGTGGAGCCCTTCCATGAGCCCCTCTGGAAGCGCGGTGCCGAATCGTTCACAGGCGTTCGTCAAGCCCTGTTCGCACACTGCGCTGATGGACCTGTCGCGAGCGATTCGGAGGAACCGCTCGACTTCCGTCGCGCGCAGCGCCCCCGCCAGCAGATGTATGTCATACAACCAGATCAGTCGCTCGTGCCCGTGATGGTGAGCCACGCGGTGGATGCAGGCGATGGCGAGCGCGTGCACGGGGTCGACTGTACGAACGGTTGGACCGAGCGCGGGAAGCGGCACGGCTGTTTCGGTGAGTTCTTCGAGTGACAGCCGGTTGGCAAACACCGGCGGAATACTGATCCGCCAGTGAACGTCGAAGGTGTGAGTCAGCCCGTACCGGTCGACCCGGGCGTAGGAGACCTGTGAACGGACCAACGTGCCTGATGTGCAGGGTAGCGGCGCGTACCCGAGACCAGCGAAGACAGACTCGGCCCGAGTGGCCGCCTCGGTGCTCATCATGAAGTCGACATCAACGCGAGGGCGCGACGCCGGAAACGGGTAGTGCGTGAAGGCCAGCGCCGCTCCTTTGAAGACCAGCGGATGGAGCCCCGTCGCCGCGAGCGTCGCCGCCACCTGCGTGAGTTCTCGTCGTGCGACGAGCTCGGTCGCCACCGCTTCGCGGAGCACAGCTTGGAACGTGGCAAGCAGCGTCGGGCACGCTGTGGCGGCCTGGCGGTTCTGATTCAGCGCGGCTGCTACCAGCAGATGCACGCCCTCTTCGCGCGCTGCGTTCAGCAGATCGGCAGGCGGAAGGTCACGCACGTCGGACCAGCCGTCACCAGCTCGGAGCATTCGGCCGAGGCACTCGGTCAACCCCTGTGGCATGGCCGAGTCTGCTCGACTCACGACACACCCACCGAGGCGTTAGCTCCTGAGCGGCAGCGTCGCGTACTCGTCGGCGATACCACCGTCGAGCAACACTTGTCCGTCATATTCAACCCATGCGTGGGCGTTCAGATGGTCGCCGACTCGTCTGACGCCGATGCGCAGTTCGGCTGGAATGCTGCGTCTTCTCAGCATCCCGAACAGGATCAAGCTCTGCCTGAGACATCGCATTCGACACATCGCTGAAATGGCTTCAACCAGGCGCGCCGCCCGCCATGGGTCTATCGTTGCGACCAGCGTTGGCCCACACCGACCCGCCTGACCCAGTCGATTGATGAGCGATCTCGGCGTCTGGCGTCGCAGTCCCACCTCGACGCGGACGGCAAGCGCCGCCGCCTCGACCAACACGATGCAGTCACGGAGCGAAGGCATGACAGATGGAAGGCAGTATATGTCCAGATTACGAATCGTGTCCGGGAGCCGCTTGGATGACGGAGTGGACTAATATGGGCTGTTGTCTATCGTCCCGGTTCATACACATCATGAATACTGACCTACTCACCGACCTGAATGAGCACCTGCGACTCGAATTCCGAGCCGCTCACGAGTACCTGGCGATGTCGATTTGGCTGTCGGCCCATGACCTGCCTGGCTTCAGCGCCTGGATGCGTCAGCAGTCGACCGACGAGCTTGGACACGCGAATCGCGTCATCGAGCACCTGCTGGATCGCGACCAGGCGGTGAAGCTGCCGGCCATCCCCGAGCCCCCTACCGAATGGCCGGACGCCGTGGCGCTCGTGGCCCATGTGCTACGCAACGAGCAGGAGGTCACTGCCTCGATCGCGGCGTTGTACGAAGCCGCCGAGCGAGCCGGTGACCGCGGCGCCCAGATCATGTTGCAGTGGTTTGTGACCGAGCAGATGGAGGAAGAGTCGAGCGCGCGCGCCTTGCTGGGGCGTTTGAAGCTCGCGGGCTCCACGGGGCTCGGTCTCCTGCTGGTCGACCAAGAACTCGCGACGGGAAGCATTCCCGGCGCTGCAGCCGAGCCCGCCGCCCAATAGCCTCGGCCCAGCCCGGCGCGCCGCGGGTGGCTGGCTCCCGTTGCACAGGCGCGTAGAGAGGTTGACGCGTTAGCCAGGGAGGCGGGTCGCTCGCAGAAACGAGCCCTCCGGACTCACTCCACCGCCGCCCGTCCCTCTGACGAGACCTGTCATGGGAACGATGCGCCCCACTACCGCTGCGCATTCCAGTTCCTGGACGGACAATACGCTGCCCGGTTGTCGCGGATCGGGTCATACTGCACGCTTGTGTGAGCTGACGACGCTCCCAGTGCCAGGGTGACGGCCTGCGTTTCACTGGTTCACAACAACGGACGATAGCGGGAGAAACGACGACATGAACCGACGCGTTCGCAGTCAGTTGGCAATCGCTCTGGTCGCTGTGTGGATGACCGGTGGCTGGACGCTCCAGGGGCAGGAGCGCCCACAGATCACCGCGGCGCAGGTCGATCAGTGGATGCAGGAACTATCAAACTGGGGCCGCTGGGGCGCCGACGATCAGCTCGGCGCGGTCAACCTGATCACGCCTGACAAGCGCCGCGCGGCGCTGGCGTTGGCCACGACCGGCGAGGTGGTGTCGTTGTCGCTACCGATCACGGTCGGCGCGCCGCCGGAGGATCCGGAGTCCACCGCCGCGTTCACAAATTTGCGGGTCGTCAACATCCCGTCCGACTTTCTGATGGAGCGACAGCAGGTGGCGTTCCATGGGGCCACGGTCAGTCATTTGGATGCGCTGTGCCATGCGCATCACGATGGCAAGATCTACAACGGCGTCGCACTCGAGGACATCTTCACCGAAGACGGGTGTGCGCGAATGGGCATCAGCGGTCTCGCAGGCGGCATCGTGACACGAGGTGTCCTGCTCGACATCCCGCGTCTCAAGGGACTGGAGGCGTTCGAGGACGGCACCCATGTGTATCCGGAGGACATTGAGGCGTGGGAGCGGCAGACCGGTGTCACCGTGTCGTCTGGCGACGCCATCTTTCTGCGCACCGGGCGCTGGGCGAACGACAACCGATCTGGCTACGACATCACTGTCGCACCCTGGCTGAAGCAGCGCGACGTGGCCCTGGTCGGGAGCGACGGCATCCAGGACGTCGGCCAGATCCCAGGCACCGCGCTTCCCTTTCACAAACTCGTTCTGGTCGCGATGGGCGCCAATATCTTCGACAACATGGACCTGGAGGCGCTGGCGGAGACCGCGGCCCGGCTCAATCGCTGGGAGTTTCTCCTGGTCGCCGCCCCGATTCCCAATCCCGGCGGGACCGGATCGCCCCTGAACCCGCTCGCGATCTTCTGAACACCGCCTCGTCGTAACATGCGGCACCTGTTCAGGCTGCCCCGTGGACCGTGCCAGCCAGGGAACGGCGACGCGCAGGCGACAACCAACGGCGAGCAGGATGACGTTTGTGGCGAAGCGAATGGTGGAACCCTCTCACGCTGTGCCCCTGCCGCCGTCCACACTGCATCGACATGTCACCGTGGTGTTTGTCGCCACGTTCCTGGTGCGCTTCCTCGCCTTCCGGTTCTACGATGACCACTTCGATCACCTCTCGAGCGCGATCCAGATGCTTGGGGGCGAACTGCCAGTCCGCGATTTTGCCGACCTTGGTCGTCCACTGAAATACGCGATCTCGGCTGTCGTCCAGGCGATCGGCGGTCCAAATCTGCTGGGAGAGGCGTTGCTGATCTCCACGTTCCTGGCGACGGGCACCGCGCTGACTTCGTGGGCAGCGGCCCGGGCCACCAATTCGACACTCCTCGGGATGTTCGCGGCCGTCCTGGTTGTCGGTATCTTCTCGCGGGAGTACGGGTACCCAAAGATTGTGCTCCCCGCGCTCGGGATCTGGCTCCTGTGGCGATACATCGAGAGGCCAAGCCGAAGACGGCTGCTGGTGTTGTCGGGCCTCACCGTCACCGCGTTCCTCATCCGTTACGACTTCGGCTTCTACCTCGCAGTGACATCGGGTCTTGCGATTGCGGGCCGGCGGTGGTCCGACGGCCCGGCGGCGGTCGCGCGGGCGGGCACCGGTTACGGTATCGCCGGTTTGCTGCTCGTGAGCCCCTACCTGCTGTATCTGGGTGCCGTGGGGGGCTTCGACGCGGCGAGAGGCCCCGGTCTCCGGTCGCTGCTCGCTGCCGCCACCGTCTCGACGCCACAGATCGCGCCTTTTCCTCCTACGCTGGTTGAGACCGAGCCGCTACCACGACCCCGAGTGAGCGTCCGGTGGACAACCGGCCTCACTGCCGCGACGCGAGCGACGAAGGAGACAACCTACGGGCTTTCGTTCGTGCAAGAGCGAGACGCGCGCACGTGGGACTACGAACTGCTTGACCACTCGGCGGGAAACCTGGCCGCCCTGGTCAGCGACCCGAACGTCGAAGACACGGCTGGATTTGCACGCCAGGAGCGGACGCTGGATGAACCGCGGCTGCTGCGCTGGCGCCGAGCCCTCGGTATTCCGCGAATCCACGTTCTGCCGGACCTCTTCAGCGAGCAGAACACGCAGGCCGTTCTGTACTACCTCCTCATGCTGATTCCGGCGCTGTCCGCAATGGTGTTGGCCCTGCGCTGGCGAGGGCGGTTGAGGTCATCCGCCGTGCTGCCATGGCCCGGTCTGCAAATCGGGGTCGTGACGCTCCTCAGCCTCCTGCTGAACCTCTTTCTCATTCGTGGAAACATCGATTCCAGGCTAGGAGAGGTCATCGTCCCGGCCGCGGTGCTGGCGGCCTGGCTGATAGCCCAGATGTTGACCGGCAGACCACCCGTGCCGGTAGCGGACACGGTGTCTCCGCCTCGCGCTTGGCATCGCCAGTGGCGACGTGTGCTCGCCACGCTGGTCGCGGCATGGCTGGTGCTCTGGGTGGGGCTCTACGGCACCGCCGGTGACCGCCTGTTGCGGGCCGGCGTGATCGCGGGCCCGTTCGGGTTCATGGACTCGCTACGGGAGCAGGTGCAGCGCCTGGCGGCCGACCCGCTCGCCTATTGGGCGCCAGAAGATTCGGTCGAGGGCTCGCGCATCCTGACCCGGTATGTCAGACAGTGCGTCGATGAACGGGACCGCGTCATCGGTATCGGCTACATGCCGGAACTCTACGTCGTCGCGCAACGCCGATTTGCCGGTGGTATCGGCGTGTTTACGCACTGGGTCGATTCAGCACGACTGCAGAGTCAAGCGATTGCGCGACTCCAGGACCAATCGGTCCCGCTGGTCATCATCGACGAGTCGGAGCGCGCTCATTTCGAGGAGCACTTTCCTCTGCTCGCCAAGTATCTCGAAAACCGCTTTCCGCGAGAGTCGTCGCTCGAATTCCTCCCTGGCGACCGCTTTACCGTGTTGACGGACCCGGCGCGTGTTCCGACCGGAATGCACCCTACGTTAGGGCTGCCCTGTTTTGACGTGAGTGGACGGTACTAATTACGCACGTTCGCGCGCACGCTGCGGTTGAGCCACCAGTCCAAAGACGGAACGACCAGCCGTTTCCTCGCTCGAGCGATACGTCCCGGCCGCGTCCTTCGTGGTCCACCTGGTGCAAACGCGATGCGCGACGAGGTGAGTCTGCCGCAGGCGCAGGCAGCGATGACGACCCTTGCCGCGCGTCTGGCGAGCGAGTTTCCAGACGAGGATCCGGGGAGGGGGATTTCGGTCGTGCGATCCGATACGGTGCGTATCCACCCCGAATTCGATGGACCGATTACCGCCACGATGCCTGACCGCGGTCGGAGTTGCGGCCGGGTTCTTCCCGGCACGACGTGCTGTTAAAGCCGACCCACTCGTAGCGCTGCGTCACTTGTAGCCCTCGCGCGTCGAAGGCGGTGCGTCGATGCGCCTTACAAGTACCGCCAGGCGAGCAAGCGTCGTTCAAGTCGTTCGGCAACGGCGAAGAGCACCAGCACGAACGTCATGATGATGAGGATCAGTGCGATCGTGAGGGCCGCGTTGTACGTGCTCTGGGCGAACTGCAACAGGTAACCGAGGCCCCGGCTCGAGGCGACGAACTCGCCAACCACCGCGCCGGTGAACGCGAAACCCACGGCGACCTTGAAGTTGCCCATGACCCAGGCGGTGACCGAGGGTATGTACACCTCACGCGCCAGTACGGTCTGGCCGCCACCAAGCGTTTGGATTCGTTCCACGAGGCGTCGGTCGACTTCCTTGATGCCGTTGTAGACCGCAAAAAAGATGAGGACCGTGACCAGAATGGTGGCCAGCGCCAGCTTTGAGGCCAGTCCGATACCGAGCCAAATGACAAACAGTGGGGCCAGGATGACGCGGGGAATCGCGTTGAGCAGGATCATGACCGGCTCGAGCAGGTCGGCCACCAGGGGGGACAGCGCGGCCGCGAAACCAAGGCCGATGCCCAGCACCAGCCCGACGAGGAGTCCAGCAAATGCCGCGAGGGCCGTGGCGCCCAGATGCGGCCAGAGATCGCCGGTGGCAACGAGGTCGAAGACCACCCCACCGACGCGTGATGGGGGAGGCACATAGAACGGATCCAGCCACCCGATACGAGAAAGGGTTTCCCAGGCGGCCAGGAGTACCAACAGCGCCAACGCGCGTCTGACCGCTCGCGTCTGGTCTGCGCTCATGTTGCAGTGCCTTTCTCGGGGGGCTCGTCGGCGAGCTCGTCCCACAGCGTCTGGAGCAGCGGTCCGAAGTCGGGGTGCCGCCGCACCTGCAGCACGTTACGCGGGCGAGGAATGTCGATGGAGTGGCGGGCGCGGATCGTGGCGCGTGGCCCGTGGCTCAACACATGGACTTCGTCTGACACGCCTATCGCTTCTTCGAGGTCGTGCGTGACAAGGAGCACCGTCAGATGTTCGCGCTCCACCCAATCCAGCAGCTCCTGGGTAATCCTGGTCCGAACAATCGCGTCCAGAGACGCGAACGGCTCGTCCATCAGCAGCAGCTTGGGGCGCAGAGCCAGCACCTGTGCAATCGCCACCCGTTTTCGCTGACCGCCCGAGAGCTGTCCGGGATAGCGGTCGCCGAAGCCCTCGAGCCCCAGTCGGGTGAGCCAGTGCTCGGCTTGGGTGTCAGCGTCTCCGGACGCGGCCCCTCGAATCCTCAGCCCCAGGGTCACGTTCTGACGGACCGTCCGCCAGGGGAGGAGCGCGTCGTCCTGGAACAGAAACCCGATCTCGCGCGTGTTCACGTCGAGCTCGATTGCGCCGTGTTCGGGCTGCAGCAGGTTGGTGACGACGCGGAGAATGCTGGTCTTGCCAGATCCGGAGGGACCGATCAGGCTGGCAAAGTGACCGGACTCGAGGTCGAGGTCGATCCCGTCGAGCACAGGCTCGCCACCGTAGCCGACCGTCAACCCGCGTACCCGTAGCATCGTGTGTCAGGACGCGGATGCTGTCATGTCGGGGCTATCCCTGAAGGGCGGCGGTGTCCAGCAGGGTCCCGAGATCGACCTGCCCCGGCTCCAGCAGGCCAGCGATTTCCTGGGCCCGGACGACGCGCGCGGCGGCGTCGACGTCGATCGTGACCGTTTCCGGGTAGAGCGACAGCCGGTACCGGTCGATGATCTGTTCGAGCTGGGCCACGTCACCGCCGGCGACGAGTTCGCTCGGCAGCGAGGCTACGATCTCGGCTGGCGGCAGGGTTCTGGTTTCGGCCAGGCCGGCTGCGAGCGCCCTGCCGAGACGCTGGATCTCCTCTTGCCGCTGGTCGCGCTCCGCGGCGCGGACCGATACGCCCATGAACTCGTAGGCACCGCCGAGGTGCGTGCGCGCCTCGGCGAGCTCCATGAAGTTCACGAGCTCGCGGCCGCCGTTGGCCGTGATGAGCGAGAGCGCGGGTTCCTGCAGCATGGCCGCATCGACCTGCCCGATGCGTAGGGCATCGAAGAGGTTGGTGCCGATGGTCGCGAACTGGATGTCACGGGTGTCGGCACCGGCCTGGTCGAGCAGGAAGAGCAGCAGCGCATGGTCCGCGTTGCCGAGACCGGAGATGCCGACTGTTCTGGCTTCGAGGTCCTTGATCGATCTGATGGAGCCGGCCTGTGCGGGTGCGACCGCCAGCGCGAAGAGCGGCAGACGTCCGGTGGACGCGACCCGGCGGATAGGCGCCCCGTTGGCGACGGCTTGCAGGGCGACGTCGAACGATGTGCCCGCATAGTCAACCGCGCCCCCGACCAAGGCCTGCATTGCCGCGCTGCCGCCGCGGGTATACACGAGCTCGGCGTCCAGCCCCTGGTCGGCGAAGTGTCCCCGGACCCGCGCCACCTCGTAGGGCACAACGCAGAGCAGCTGGCCACAGAAGGCCAGGCTGACCGGGGTCGCGCCACTGTCCGGTTTCGCGCTACAAGCGCTGATTGCGATGACCCCGGCGGCACCGAGCAGGCTCTTGAGTGCCGTACGACGGTCCCACGGGGCTCCCGGCTCAGGTCGGGTCAGGCGCTCCGCGGAGTTCCGATCAGCGGTGTCTGGCACGACACCTCGCAGATTGGGATTCGTCGCTTCGCAGCAGCCCATAGCCGGTCTCGTTCTCGGTGCTGTCTTAAGGGGTCACGTAGGCCACAGCGAACTCTTTCAGCCGTTCGCTCCGGAGACCGATGCCTTCGGCCTCAGCCATGGCGCGGTCCTGGGCCCACCCATCTTGCTTGACCCGCTTGATGAACCACATCGCACCCACACGGTTCGCCGAGGCGCAGTGGATGTAGGCCGGCTGGTTCGCGCTGTCGGAGATGGCGGACAAGAACTGTTCGGTGGTCTCGTCAGAAGGCGCTCGAAACGGGATGTGGATGTACTTCAGCCCCGCCGCGGTCGCCGCGCTCTCACTGGCTCCGATGTTCGCGCCTTCTTCTTCGGCCGTGCGGAAGTTGATGACCGAGGCGAAGCCAAGCTCTTTGATTGCCGGCATCGCCTCTGAGGGGGTCGCCCCGGCGCAGGCCACGGTCGCGTCAACTCTGGTGTAGTTCACGACGCCCGCTGGCGCCTCGTCTTGCGCGCCGACGACAATCGGACCGGCGGTGAACGCCAGAAGGGCGGCAGCGAGACCACCACGCAGGACCGGACGACGGGACTGGGGAAGGCGTGACATGGCAACTCTCCTCGAAATGCGCGTTGAAGGCGCGCGATGCTCCTGGGAATCTGGTGTAGCTGATCCCACGATATCACCACCGGCTCGATGCCCGACGATCGACCTCACCGACGTGGATCCCGATGGGTGTCGTGAGGGCCTGTTGCGCAGCGGGATCTGCGCTCAGCCGTTGGAACGCCTTCGGGGTCGTCAAAGGCATCCGGCAGGGTGCGGCGGTTTTACTCAGACCGGATGACGACCCGGTTGAACGCGCCGTCGGAATGTACCCGGTAGGCCGGCCCCTTGAGCGCGCGGCCATTGGGGCGGCGGTCGACCACGTCGATGAAATCGTCGCTCGAGACTCGGACTGGCGTGTCCGCCGGGACCACCAGTTCCAGTTGATTGAATGCGCCCTCCAGGTTGACCCGGGTGTCGGCGCCGGCCGTACGCATCTCGCTTGCCACCCGTTGGCTGGACGTTCTGCTGGACCGCCGGGGCGTGCTGGGCTGAGCAGAGATTCTCGAGCCCGGGTGCGTGGTCCCCGGTCGGTCTGGTCCGCCTGTTGCCCACGCGCGGCCAACCCGGCTTGCATTGGCCGACGGGCCGTCGCCTATAATAGATGACGTATATTTTCGGACCCGTATCGACACACGTCTTCACAACGGTCGTCGTCGGGAAGATGTGACGACACCGGGTTCGCCGGCCACCCCGGCCGATACCGCGATTTCGAGGAGGACCGACCGATGGAACGGATTGCGAGCAGGCAGACGCGTTTCGTGCTGAGTGTCATGACCCTGGGTGCGGTGCTGGTCGCTCCCGGCACGGCGATTGCGCAGGATGCGACGCCGACCTATAGCAAGGACGTGGCGCCCATTTTCCGTGAGAAATGCGAGGCGTGCCACCGGCCGGGTTATATCGCGCCGATGTCCCTGCAGACCTACGCAGAGTCGCGGCCCTGGGCGCGGTCCATCAAGAATCGGGTCGAGGCGCGCCAGATGCCGCCGTGGCACATTGACGATTCAGTTGGGATCCAGGCGTTTCAGAACGACCGCTCATTGAGTCGTGAGCAGCGGGATACGATCATCCGCTGGGTCGACGCCGGCGCGCCACAGGGCGATGCGGCCGATATGCCTCCCGCCGCGGTCTTTGCCGACGATGACGTGTGGAACTTCGCCGACATGTTCGGCGGACCGCCAGACCTGATCATCAAGTCGAGCCCGTACACCATGAAGGCGCTGTCGCAGGACCATTGGTGGAAGCCAGAGGTGCCGACAGGTCTCACCGAGGACCGGTGGGTTCGTGCTATCGAAATGCGGCCCACGACGGTGGCCGGTCGCAAGATCACCCACCACGCGCTGGCTCGCCTACAGCAGGAAGATGAGGACTTGGGCGCCGCGTCGGACGTGGGCGCCGGGCTGTTGATGGAGTGGGCTGTCGGCAAGCAAGGCGAGATCATGCGCGAAGGCAGCGGCAAGTTGATCAAAGCCGATTCAAGCATCGTGTGGGACATTCACTACTCCTCGGCCGGCGAAGAAGTGACCGACTCCGTGGAACTGGGGCTGTACTTCTACCCGAAGGGCGAAGAGCCGAAGCATCGGCAAGTGCTCTCGGCGTGGAGTTCGCTCGAGGGTGGCAGCGACAACCTGTCGCTCCCCCCGAACACGATGATGGCGACCGAACGTTTCCATGTGCTGAAGCAGAACGGTCGGGTCGAGAACTTCCAGCCGCACATGCATCTGCGTGGCAAGGGCATGCAGATGACCGCGGTCCTGCCGGACGGGACCAACCGCGTGCTGAGCCGGGTGAGTAACTTCAGCTTCAACTGGCACAACAACTACGTGTACGACGACGACGCGGCGCCGTTGCTGCCCAAGGGCACGGTCATTGCGGTCAAGTCGTGGTACGACAACACCTCGGCCAATCGCGCGAACCCCGACCCGAATCAGTGGGTGGGGTATGGCGACCGCACGGTGGACGAGATGGGGCACGCGTGGGTCAACGTTACCTACATGGATGACGAAGATTTCCAGGCCGCCGTCGCTGAGCGAGCGTCGCGGGTGGCGACCACGAACGAGGACGACGACTAGCACCGCGCGAGTCGGCCCCTGAGGCTGTCCGTTGGTTGGAACATCAGGAGCCGCTCCGAACATTGGAGCGGCTCCGTTACGTACGAGGAGGTGCGGTATGCGGCTGTTGCGTTCGGCCCGTCTGATGGTGGCCATCGCCGGCGTTCTGGTGACCATGGCAGCTCCGACGGCGGCATGGGCTCAGGTGCCCAAAGTCATCCGTGACTTCGGTGCCCCCGTATATCCGGCGCTTGAGGGGTGGTACCAGAACGACGACGGGACCGCCACGGTGCTCATCGGGTTCTACAACTCGAACCAGACAGAAACTGTGGAAATTCCGATCGGCGAGCAGAACCATTTTGCGCCGGGACCTGAAGATCGGGGCCAGCCGACCGTCTTCCCGCCGGGGAGGTCGTGGGGCGTGTTCACGGTGAAGGTGCCAGGAGACTTCGACGGCGAAATGTCGTGGACCCTGGTTGCGAACAATCAGCCGGTGACCATTCCGTTCGGTCTGAGGGCGGCCTATTTTATCGAGCCCTTCAAGGACCAATCAAACAACAACGAGCCGCCGACCATCAGGTTCTCAGCTGGCGGCACGCCGTTTACGGGGCCGCCGGTCGGGTTCGCGCACACGATGACTGCGACGGTGGGGACCCCGGTGGCGCTACCGGTCTGGATCTCAGACGTGACGCCGGACACGAATGTGCGGGACAACCCGCGTCGTCCCCGCCCGCCGCAGGTGCTTCGGTGGCAGACGCTCCGGGGCACGGGTGCGGTCGAATTCGACGAACCCGTGCAGGAATTCGAAGATTCAGACGACCACAACCCCACGACGAACATCACGTTCGGTGCCGCAGGGGAGTACTGGCTGCGCGCCGAGGGGCTCGACTCGACCGGTGACGGCGGCAGTGGCTTCCAGTGTTGCTGGACCTCGGCGATTGTCCAGGTGACCGTTTCAGAGTAGCCGCCTCGCCGGCTGTTGGCGTGGGACTGCTAGGCGCCGGTCGCGGAGTATCTCCGGGGCCGGCGCCTTTTTTTCTGCGCGGCGGAATAACTGTCGTCGCGCCGTGGTCCATGAGGATGCGCGGGCAGATCCGCGGCCGAGACACGGTTGTGAGAGGTGGCCTACACTGTGCGGTTCTTGACACGTCAGGCGGCGGGCGTCGGCGGCAGGCAGTGCGGCGTCGCGTCTGCCGGTCCGTCGGCTGTCTTCGCCGTCGAGGCTGAGCCGTTGCTGTCGCCAGTGAGACACCAGGTGGATCCGGACCGCGCCCTCGTGGACGAGGCCAAGGCCGGGAACCGCGATGCGTTCGAGACCTTGGTCCGGCGATACCAGCACCGGTTGGTGAACTACACGCAGGCGATCGTGCGTGACGCCGGTGAGGCGGAGGACGTCGCCCAGGAGACGTTCATCCGAGCGTACCGATCGCTTGGGCGGTTTCGCGGCGAGAGCGCGTTCAAGACCTGGCTCTACACGATTGCGACGAACACGGCGCGGACCGCGCTCGAACGGCGCGGTCGGCGGGACCGGGTGGGCGACCAGAGTCTCGACGACGACACCCGGAACTTGACGGCTGATCAGGTGCCCGCTGGTGGCCCCGATGCGGAAGCGACGCTCGTGACACGGGACGCGATCGACCGGGCCTTGTCCGAGCTGTCGGCGGAGTTGCGAGTGGCGGTGGTGCTGCGGGATGTCGAGGGACTGGATTACAAAGAGATTGCCGCGGTCACCGGGGTACCGATTGGCACCGTCGAGTCGCGTATCTTCCGAGCCAGACGGCGGTTGCGGACCTTGTTGCAACCGCTGATGAGCGCGGGTCGGATCCCGTCGCGGAGGCCCGCACAATGAGGCAGCCGCAGCGCATGAAGGAGGTCGGCCATGTCGTGCGATGACGTTGGACCGTTGCTGCTCCGTCGGCTTGACGGGCGGCTTGAGGGTAGTGACTGGCATCGGTTGGAGAGTCACCTGCAACAGTGTGCCGACTGCCGTGAGCAGTTGGAGACACAGCAAGAGGTGGCTGCCGCGCTCGCATCGCGACCGTCGAGCGGGGCGTCGACGGCGTTCGTCAACCGCGTGATGGCGGCGGTCGAACCGGATCGAAGTTGGCTTGATGTGTTGAATTGGCGCGCGTGGACCTTCCGCCTGGCCCCAGTGGCCGCGGCGCTGACGTTGGTCGCGGCGTTGGGTTTCGGTCCGACGGAGGCCGCAGAACCACTGGAGTTCGTAGACCTCGTCGCCGAATGGGTCGTCGAGGACGACGCTGAGACCTTGCCGCCGTTCGCGTTGTTCTGGGAGGACGAGGTGGCTGAAGAGACGCTGCTGGAAGCGGTGTTGACCGCCAGCCCGGACGCACAATGACAAGCATGAGCATGCGCCTGTGGGTCGGTCTCTTCGCGCTCGTCGTCTTCATCGGGGGGGTGGCAGGCGGGGTGGTCCTCAGCCCCTGGATCCCGTCGAGTAGTGAGGCGCCTGGGCCAGAGTTCGGGCGACGCGGTCCGCGCGGCGGGCGGCCAGGCGGGCCACCGACCGGCCGGTTGCTCGAACGGATTGCCGGCGAGATTGATCTGACCGAGGAGCAGAACGCCCGGCTGCGTGAGGTGTTCGAGACCCGAGGGCAGCGCATGCGCGAGATCAACGAGCAGGTACGTGGTCTGTTCGAGACCGAGCAGGTTCAGATGAATGACGAGATCGCGGGGATCCTGACGCCCGAGCAGATGGAGATCTTCAGCGACCGGATCGTTCGGATGCGAGGCGGACGCGGCCGTCGTGGCGGTCCTCGCGGTCCAGGTGGTCCGCCATTTCGCGGACAGCCCCGAGAAGATCCCTCCCCCTAGAGACGTCCCCGCCGCCAACCGTCGTGGCCGTTCCGCCTATCCGAGCCAATGACGGATCTGTAGCTGCGTGTGCAGTCCCGGCAGTAGTACCACCGTTTCAGGCCTGGTCTGGCGCTGTCAGGCAGTCTGGAGACGGCACGAAGTCTGCACTGTCTTTCTGCCGGAAGACTTCCATGCACCAGTACACGCCTCCCCAGGCCCCGCGTCGACATCTCTCCCGGTTGATACCCGGACCGCTCTCCTCACGGGTGACGCGGCCCCTCTCTCTTCTCGTGCTCATCGCCTGGGCGGCCACGATGGCGGTGCTCGTCAACCGGTCGTATCTGGAAGCCTCAGTCAATCTGGCTACCGACTTGTCTCGGTACGGCGCGACGGCCCAGTGGCGGGGGGTCTACTACCGCGGCGCCAAAATCGGGTTTACCGTGCGTCAGGTCATCCCGCTGGGCGACGGCGAGGGTTTTCGGTTCGAGGAGGATGGTCAGCTCGAAATGACCCTCCTCGGCGCCACAGCGGCGGCACGCATTCAGACCGCAGTAGTCGTGGACGACCAGTTCACGCTGCGCTCGTTCGAATTCTCACTTGATCCCGGCACTGGTCCGGTGACCGTGCACGGTCGATTGGAGGGCCCGTTCGACGGAACGTCGGTCGCCGCCTCGTCGGACTCTGGGATCGATGAGGACGTGGCCACGGCCATGGCCCTGGATAGCGCCCCGTGGCGTCTCACCCTCGACACGACGACCGGCGGGCGGACACGGACGGAAACGAGACGGTTGACCGAACCCCCCTTGCTTGCGGCCAACCTGGGCCGCCGACTCGCGAGCGAGGGGCTCGCGCCGGGTGCACGCCACGAGTGGATGCTGTTCGACCCCGCGACCTTGAGCAATGCCCCGGTGGTCCTTGAGGTCGGAGAGCGTGAGGTGGTCCGCGTCGGCACCACCAGGATGCCTGCGTTCCGCGTTGACATGTCCTTCGCCGGCCTGCGCACCACCTCCTGGGTGACCGATACCGGCGAGGTCGTGCGGGAAGAGAGCCCCTTGGGCATCTTGACAGTTCGTGAGACCGCAGACCGGGCCACGAGTATGGCGGTCCCGGGGCGTGTGCAGACTGGTCTGCTGGAAGCGGCCGCGGTGGTGCCCGAGCTGGCGCCGGGCCTCAAGCGTATCGACGACCCTCGCGACGTGCGACGCCTGCGGGTCCGTCTGGAGGGAGCCGACCTGTCGTGGACCGACCTGGACGTGGAGGGTGCCGGCCAGACCATGGACGGCGGCGTCATCGAGATCACGCGGCCCGAGACCCCCGTGCCGGGTCCGCTCGATCCAGACGCGCAACGCTACCTTGCGGCCGAACCGCTGATCGAGAGCGACGACCCGGCGATTGTGGCCGAGGCGATCCTGGCGGTTGGGACGCTGGTCGGCGTGCATGAGCGCGCGGAAGCGCTGACTCGTTACGTCAACGGCCTGCTCGACAAGAAGCCGACCGTCGGCATTCCGTCCGCCAGCGAGGTGCTTCGGACGAAGATCGGTGATTGCAACGAGCACACATCTTTGTACGTGGCGATGGCCCGCAGCCTCGGGATCCCGACTCGGGTCGCGGTGGGCCTGGTGTATATGCGAGGCGCGTTCTACTACCACGCGTGGCCGGAGGTGTATCTCGAGGAAGACGGCGCCGCCCTGTGGTTGCCGGTCGATCCAACGCTGAACCAATTTCCTGCCGACGGAACGCACTTGCGTCTCGCGAGCGGTGGGCTGGACCGCCAGGCCGCTATTCTCCCGCTCATCGGGACGGTGCGGATGTCGGTATTGGACCTTGAGTTTTCCGAGAACTCGACATCAGTGTTGATGGCCGCGCCCGCGATGGCGCTCGAGAATTCGGCGTTCCCGATTCCCACCCTGCCTCGTGAGACCGAGGGTTGGTGCGGTTGCTCTGAGCCCGTCAAATGATTGTCATTCAGAACCTCGTCAAACGATACGGCGCGTTCACCGCGGTCGACGGAGTCTCCCTGGAAACCAAGTCGGGAGAGATACACGGGTTCCTGGGGCCGAACGGCGCTGGCAAGACCACCACCATTCGAATGGTCGCGGGGCTACTGCAGCCGACGGCCGGGAGCATCGAGGTCAACGGGCACGACCTCGCCGCCGAACCGGAGGCGGCCAAACGTTCGCTCGGTTTCATTCCAGACCGGCCGTTCATCTACGAAAAGCTGACCGCCGGAGAGTTCCTCCGTTTTCACGCCGGGCTCTACGGTATCGACGGCGACGGCGTGGACGCCCGGGTGGCGGAGATGCTCGGTCTGTTCGAATTGACGCCCTGGAAGGAAGAGCTCATCGAAGCGTTCTCACACGGGATGAAGCAGCGCCTGGTCATGTGTGCGGCATTTCTTCATCGGCCACAAGCGATGTTGGTCGATGAGCCGATGGTCGGGCTGGACCCACGCGGCGCGAAACTCATCAAACAGGTGTTCCGGACGATGGCGGACCGAGGCGTCGCCATCCTGATGAGCACCCACACGCTCGAAGTCGCCCAAGAGATGTGCGACCGGATCAGCATCATCGTGAAGGGACGCATCATCGCCCACGGCACGGTGGATGAGCTTCGGCAGATGGCGGCGAGCACGGACGACGCTGGCGCCCTCGGCCCCGACGACACCCAATTGACCTCGGTGTTCCTGAAACTCACCGGTGGTAGCGGATTGCAGGAGATCGATGAGGTCGTCTAGCCCCACCGCCGCTGCACCCGGACCTGGGTCGGGCGTGGCGTTTCTGTATCTGTTGCTGCCGTCGTTCTGGTCGTCCCGGAACCGCGCGCGTCGGCGCGAGCGAGGGGACTCACTCCGGCTTGCGTTGTTCGGGAGCGTTGGTCTCGCCGTGATGGGCGCGCTGTTTGGCGGGAGTTTCTGGGTGACGTTGCAGCTCGACCAGTATGCCGAGCTGGGAGACTTCCTGCTGCGTCTCGGTCTGTCGTGGCTGTTCTTGACGCTGCTGTCTTTTCTGGCGTTCAGCGGCATCGTGACCGCGCTCTCGACCTTCTTTCTGTCCGATGACCTGCGCCTGCTGCTCGCGGCGCCGATCGACAAGGCCCGCTTGTTCTACTCGCGGTTCCTGCGGACGCTGGGGCAGTCGTCGTGGATGGTGGTGGTCTTCTTGTGCCCCGTGTTGACGGGTGTCGGCGTCGCGCGGTGCGCCCCTGCCGCCTTTTATCTGACCGCGGGCCTGACCGTGTTGCCGTTTGCCGTGATCCCCGTCGCGCTGGGGAGTGGGATCACGCTGGCGCTGGTGAACCTGTTTCCAGCCCGACGTGCCCGCGACATTCTGATGCTGATGAGCCTGCTGTTCGCGGCCAGCATCGTCCTGTTGCTGCGCTACATTCAGCCGGAGCGGCTGCTACGCGTCGAGTCGTTGCCTGATGTGACGGCATTCTTCACGACACTGCAGTCGCCCATCACCCCGTTGCTTCCTTCGTTCTGGGCCGGCGAGACGCTGTTTGCCAGCCTGCAAGGTGGCTACGACTGGTTGCACGGCGGTGCGCTCTGGACCACCGCGCTGGGTCTGACGGTGCTGCTGCGAGCCGCGAACGACCGCTGGTACTTCTCCGGGTTCAGCAAGGCGCAGGAGGCGCGCAAGACGAGTTTTACCCGGCTGGCGGTGCTCGATCGGCTTGCCCGTCTGCTGCCCGTCTCGACCGTGCCTCGAACGCTCCTGGTGAAAGACCTCCGTGTTTTCCTGCGCGATGTCACGCAGTGGTCGCAGCTCCTGCTGTTGTGCGCGTTGGTGCTGGTCTATCTCTACAACTTCCGGGTGCTCGACCTGGACCGTATCCCGTACATGCGCGGCGTGGTCCGCAACATCTACGCGTTCCTGAACCTGGGTCTGGCCGGTTTGGTCATGTCGACCGTGTGCGTCCGGTTCGTCTTCCCGGCCGTGTCGGCCGAAGGAGCGGCTTTCTGGATCATCCGCACTGCACCCATCAAGCTTCGCGACTTCCTGTGGTCGAAGTTCTGGACCGGCGTCTTCCCGGTGTTTCTGCTGACCGAGATCTTGACGGTGGCCGGAAATGAGCTGATGGGCATCGACCCATTCTTGAAGGTCGTGACCGCCGGCGCTATCGCGTTCATGACCGTGGCGCTGGTGGGGCTTGCCGCGGGTCTTGGCGCGAGATACCCGCGATTTGACGCCGACAACGCCACCCAGGTGTCAGGGTCCTACGGCGGGGTCATGTTCATGATCCTGGCCGTGTTCTACGTGCTGGTGACGATTGCCCTGATTGGCTGGCCCTCGTCCGTGTATCTGATGGCGACCGTCCGCCAGGTGTCGCTGTCGGCAGGGCAGCAACTGGCGATGGGCGCCTGCTTCCTGACTGGCATGACGCTGAGCATCGCCACGGGCTGGGTGGGCATGCGGTCGGGCGTCCGAGCCCTCAACGACATGGGCAGATGAGCACCGCCCGTCCGGATGGATGGCTGTTAGGCCGGGTCCTGAAACCCACAGGTCACGTGGCTCCCGTCGCAGAACGGAATCGAGCCAGAGGCGCCACACCGACACAGGGTGCACTTGGTGTCCGCCCCGCCATCGGCCCGTTGAATACCGTCGCCAACAAGTTCGGCTGGGCCGTCGATCGCGAGTGGCCCGTTCGGTTGCACGGTGATCGCGGTCGTCGTGCGTGGGTCGGCGGGTGTCTGCCCTTCGATGGAATAGTTCAATGCGCCTGACGGACAGGCCCGGATCGTCTCGATGACCGCCTCCGCCTCCGCGTTGTCAGGCTGAATCCAGGGCCGCGCGTTCATGTCGAACACCGCGGGGAGACCGGTGACGCAGGCAGCGGCATGCGCACAAATGGTGCGGTTGTAGCTGACCGTCAGCTCTTGGCCTCGGTAGAGGCGGGTCTTCGAGGTGGCCACCTGGGCGGCCGTTTCCCCCCGCAAAGCCATGCGCCGCGTGCGCGCCGTCGCAGAATGGTTTGCTCGCTGACTGCCCACATCGGCACAACGCCATTCGCGGCTGAGGCGGTACCGCTTGTCCGTCGGCGCCGGTCACTCCCGAGATGCCCTCCACGATGTACGGACCGGCGGGCGCAACGGTGATACGGGTGCGTGTGGTCTCGTCTGCCATGTGCCCACTATACCCGCTGTAAACGTTGGTCTTTCTGGTGCGTATGAATAAGATAGACCTTCGTATTCTCGGTGTCACCGAGTGCCTCCGGTTCACTCGCAGTAAGGAGAACCCACGTGAAGACCTCCCATCACACTGGCTTTGCGGTGGTGGCGTTGGCGTCATTGTTGATGCTGACCCCCGCGCCGGCCGTCGCTCAGGACAACGGCGGTTGGACGCACTGGGGCGCAGACGCTTCGAGTAGCCGCTATGCGCCGTTCGAGCAGATCGATGCCGACAACTTCACGGACCTTGAAGTGGCATGGGCCTGGCGCGGCGATAATTTCGGCCCGCACGTGTACAACATCATGCGTGCGACTCCCATCTACGCCAATGACACGCTCTACGCTGTAGCGGGCGAACGGCGTACCGTGGTGGCGATTGACCCGGCGACAGGTGAGACGCTCTGGACGTTCCGCGAGCCATCCACCAAGCGGTGGGAAGATTCGATGCGGAAGAGTTACGGCAAGGGTGTCGCGTACGAGGAGGTAAACGGCGAGGGACGTATCTACATCGTGTCGCCCGCGTTTTTCCTGCACGCGCTCGACGCCGATACCGGGGTCCCGATCGCGGATTTCGGTGAGAACGGCACCATCGACCTGTTGGCCAACTTCGGATACGAGTATCACCCGACCGATGGGCTACCCGCAGACGTCGGGTATATCACCAACTCGTCGCCTCCGATCGTGACCAACGGCGTGGTGGTGATCGGCAACAGCCACGAGCAAGGCTACCAACAGACGCGCCGCGAGAACGTGCCCGGTCACGTGCTGGGGTACGACGCCACCAGCGGCGAATTCCTGTGGAAGTTCAACGTCATCCCGCAGTCCGAGAGCGAATTCGGATTCGATACGTGGGAAAGCGATGCGTGGTCCTACACGGGTAACGTGTCTGCGTGGGCGCCGCTCTCCGCCGATCCGGAACTGGGTCTGGTGTATGTCGCCACAGACCCCCCGACCAATGATTTCTGGGGCGGGTTCCACCCGGGCGACAACTTGTTCGCGACCACGATACTGGCGCTCGATGTCAGGACCGGCGAGCGTCGGTGGCACTTCCAGACGGTGCACCACGACATCTGGAACTACGACAACCCGACCGCCCCGAACCTGGTGGACATCACCGTCGATGGCCAGCGGATTCCAGCCCTGGTGCAAACGACCAAGCAGTCGTACGCGTATGTGCTGAACCGGGCGACCGGCGAACCGGTCTGGCCCATCGAGGAGCGTCCGGCGCCTCAGGGGCACGTTCCCGGCGAATGGTATTCGCCAACGCAACCGCACCCGACGAAGCCGGCCGCCTACGAGATGCAGAACGTCAGCGTCGACGAGTTGATCGACTTCACGCCGGAACTGCGGGCCGAAGCGACCGAGATTCTCGATCGGTACGAGTATGGGCCGCTGTTCACGCCACCGCTGCATCGCGGGAATGACCTTGGCAAGCGCGCGGCCATTCATTGCCCAGGGTCGAACGGCGGGACCAACATCATGGGGGGCTCGTCGATTGACCCCGAGACCGGCATTCTCTACGTCGCGTCGACGAAGGCCTGTTCGGCGCCGATGTTGACCCCCGGGCTCGTGGCCGATGCCGAAGACCCGAACCCGATCGGGAAGACCGTCATGGAGTGGGTCGCGGGTCCTGGTGGGGTACGCGGACCTCAGGGCCTACCGCTGTTCAAACCGCCGTACGCGCGCATCACGGCGATTGACCTCAACACCGGCGAAACGCTCTGGTGGATCCCGAACGGTGACACGCCAGATCGGATCAAGAATCATCCCGCGCTCGAGGGGGTTGATGTCGGCAACACGGGGTCGCCCTCACATCCGACACAAGTCACCACCAAGTCGCTGATGATCTACGGCGAGGGTCGCGGCGGGGCGGCCGTGTTACATGCGCACGACAAGAGGACTGGCGCGCGCATCGGGACGGTGGAGCTTCCGGCCCCCACCAACACCGCAGTCATGACCTACATGCACGACGGTGTGCAGTACATCGTGGCGCCGGTCGGGGGCAGTGCGGGCGGTCGCGGGGGTGGTGGCGCCCAGTTCCCAGGCTCGTTTGTGGCGCTCCGGTTGCCTCAGTAGCTCGTCGCGCGGTGTGTACAGGCGGCGTCCCGAGCGATCGGGGCGCCGCCTTTTTTTGTGAGGCGCCGTCATGGAATCGCCGCCAGCACTACTGCGGCTCGCTGACCGCGATCGTCAATTCGCGGGTCTCGCCCGCGCCCAACGTGAAACTGGCGGCGGTGCGGCTGATCCGGTCGAGGAACTCCGGGTTGGTCTCCGAGCCTCGCTCGATCCCTGGCGCGGCAAAGGCCAGATAGTGCTCGGTGGGGAGCCCCCGGACATCGATGGTGCCGTGTTGGTCCGGACGGACGGCTCGGACGAAGCGGGAAGGGTAGGCCCAGCGGGTCTCGTCCGCGGCAAAGATCACGACGCGACAATCGGTGACGGGTCTGCCCGCATCGTCGACGATCGTCGCGTGGAGTCGGGTCGCGTTGTCGGTGACGACCACGCGGAACTCGCCGGTGGCTCGCCCCGCTGGGAGGTGGACCGGCTGATCCGTGATGTCCTGACCATTCAGCAGCACCGCGTCCAGCTCCCAGCCGTCCGGTAGGCCCAGCAGGCGGATGAGTTGCGCGTCGCCCATCCCATGAATCTCAAAGCTCCAGTCCTGCTTGACCTGGCCGATACCGCGCCCAGCGGGGACGCCCGCGAACCCCATCGGCATCGTGAACAGTTGCAGGTCGTCGGGGAGAAACGGCACGTCGATACCACCCGCCACCGCGATCGTACCGGTGGCAGTGGCGCCCGTTGTCGTTCTCAGGACAACCTGCTCTCGGTCACTGCCTGACATCAGCAGGTCGGCCATCGCGAACTGGACCGGGCCTTCGGTGGCGGGCGTGTTTGCGTACAGGGTGAATTCCCCTGGCGGGACGCCTTCTATGACGAACGAGCCATCCGGCTGAATCGGCGCGCTGCGGTTGCGCCGGCCCGACGGACTACGAGCGACGAGACTGACGGAGCGCGCGCTGGCCAGGGGGAGTCCCCTGGCATCAACGACCCGCCCAGAGACACGTGCCGTGTTGCTGAACGCCAACGAGACGTCAATGCCGAGACGTTCTTGGGCCGCCCGTAGCGAGACTCGCTGAGCCGAGCCGAGGTCGGCTGAGTTGGGATAGTAGGTCGAACCGGATCGGGTGGGATCACTCGTGGTGAGACGCGGCGACGCTTCGACGTAGTAGTCGCCCGGCGGCAGCCCGAACAATCGATAGACCCCGCGATCGTCGGTCGAGTCATCTCGGCCGATCCCGACCATGTCCCATCGTCCCGAGACGAACTGGTACCGCTGCGCCGCGACCCGGACTCCCGCGGCCGGTTGACCATGCTGGTCGAAGACGGTGCCGGTGAGCACGGCGCCGCGTGGGAGTTGGAAGTCAACCCCGGTCAGTGTGTCGCCGGCGTCGAGTTGCAGCGGTGTGCCCGGTTCAAACGAGCGAAGCTGTCCATACTGGAGCTGCAGGTATCCGCCGCGTCGGGCCGTCACCGTGTAGAGGCCCGCGGGCAGGTCCCTGATCGTGTATCGTCCGTCCGCGTCCGTACGCGCCGATGCAGGCACGCGTCCGACCTGGCCGTACACGGTCAGGTCCGCGTCGCTCAAGGGGTTCGGAGGGGAGCCGGTCACGACCCGACCACTGATGCTTGCGGTGCCGAGGGCCGCGTCCCGAGAGGCTCGATCACGGACCTGCCCTGTCGAGACACTCTGGGCCAGTACGACGAGCAGACCGGCCAGGACGAATCCGGACGCCCGGTTGGTTCGGCGGTCGTGCGAACGTCTGCGAGCCGGAACTGCCGGCCGGCCACACCGGTGCCGCAAGGTCTGCCGACGCGGGTGCGGTTCGGTCACATGGCCCTCGTCATCTCTCAGGCGTCAGCCGTGCTGTGAAGAGAGAGCCATTATATGGCGGCGCGATCGTAAGTGGCGTGGCTGGCGACCGGACCGGTTGCGGGAACGGCCGTAGACCGGCATCATGCAGGTTCGACAAGGAGAGCGATGGCACAACGCAAGACGGGCACTGTGGTGGACAAGGAACTCATTACGCCGGGCCTCATGCGCTTCCGACTGGCGCCCGAGGGCGAGAGCCAGTTTCCGGTGTACGAGGCTGGACAATATGTGGCGCTTCGGCGGGACGACTGCAAGTTGACGCGAAAGACCGGCATCGGACAGGACGGCAAGCCGACCTACGAGCCGGAATTCGACCCGTGGGGCCGGCAGACCGTCGGACCGGTGACCCACTCGTATTCGATTGCTTCGGCGCCAGCCGACACGCGGGAGGAGGGGTGGCTCGAATTCCTCGTGGCGCTTCAGGACGGGGTGCATGGCCTACCAGGTCGGTTGAGCGAGGCCCTGTTCGGTATGGGCGACGAAACCGGGTGCGACGTGACGTACTACGACCGGATCGCCGGGAACTTCACGCTTGACGCACGGGCTCAGGACGTCGAAAGCGTGCTCATGGTCGGTACCGGAACTGGCGTGGCGCCGTTCGTGTCGATGCTGAAGGAGCTGCAGGAACGGAGCGATGGTAGTGATTCGCGGCGCTACACGCTGGTGCATACCAACCGAACCGAAGCGGAGTTGGCGTACCACGGGGCGCTGTTTGAGATCGAGGCGTCCGGGCGTTTCGATTTTACGTATCTCCCGACCATCAGCCGTCCGTCGCCCGAGGTGGCGATCGACCCGCGGATCGGACAGGGGCGAGCCAACAACGTGGTACGCCACATCTACGGCCTGCCCACGGCGGAGGAAGACAAACAGACGAGTGCCAAGAGCGACGTGTCGCGGGTGGCGGCCGAACTGGCGCTGGCCCGCCTCGTGTACCCGGTCATGCCGCGCCACCTCCGCGTGAGCGAGGTCCGTGAGCGGGTGGACCCGTCGACCAGTGTGTTGCTGACCTGTGGCAACCCGGCTTCGATGGCTGACTTGCGCGCCACGGCGGCTCGGCGTGAGATCCGCTTCGAACTTGAGGAGTGGTAGCGCGCGGCCGGCGAACGGCGGTCGCTAGCAGCCCGTGGTGAAAGTCCCGCTGCATTCGACCGCCGGTTCAGCGCCGGTCTCGGTGCGACGCGAGACTTTCACCACGGACTG
>CALLXD010000068.1 GCA_937766455.1 Vicinamibacterales bacterium
ACATGACGCTGTTTGTGGCCGCGGCGGTGCTCATTGGTGACGTGGCCAACCTCGTCTTCAGGCTGCTGGGCGGTGAGTTGAGCACGCGCTTCTCCCTGAAAGTGGTCACCGTGGGCGCCATCGCCGGGACGGCCTTCTGGTACTACCTCTCAGATCTGCGCCGAGACGAACAGGAGGGGCAGTCGTGACGGGCGGGTCCCGGTCGACGGCGGTCGGTGTCGCGGTGGTCCTGGTCGTGGGGGTCTCGGTCGCGTTCGGCCTATGGTTTGCCGGGTCGCCCGCGTCGGAACGCGACCGCCGCCTCGATGCGCGGCGGGTCGAGGACCTACGTCGGATCGCCGACGGAGTCGATCTGTACTGGACCCGTCAGGGGCGGTTGCCGCCCTCTCTGGACGCGCTCGCAGGGGCTGACGGCGACCTCGTCAGCCTCGAGGACCCTGTGACGACGGATCGGTACGCCTACCGGATCCTGTCCACCGCGGCGTTCGAACTGTGCGCGCATTTCGACACAGAAACGACCTCCCCCGACGGCCGTGGATTTTGGCGGCACTCCGCTGGGCGACACTGCTTTGAGGCGGATGTGGAGAGCGTGGAGCGGCATCCGACGGCCCGTATCCGGTGAGCGTCACCCCGCGGCGCGCTCGACGGCTGCGGTACACTGGCCGCAATATGAACCTCACAGACAAGATTGCGCTCGTGACGGGCGGCAGCGCCGGTATCGGTCGTGCGATTGCGGAATCGCTTATCGGAGCCGGAGCCAAGGTCGCCATTACCGGTCGTGATCGGGCGAAACTGGAGCGGACGGCGGAGGCCATTGGCGCGCACGCGATCCAGGCCGACGTGGCACAGGAGGCCGACGTCGAACGGACCTACCAGGAACTGCTCGCGGCGTTCGGCGACCTCGACATGCTCATCAACAACGCAGGAGTGGGCGTCTTCAAACCACTGGTCGAGATGGACCAGGCCAGCTTCGAGCGGGTCATCGCGACGAATGTGACCGGTGCCATGCTGATGGGGCGCGAAGCGGCGAAGCTTTTCGTCGCGCGGAACCGCGGAAACATCGTCAATATCGCGTCCACCGCGTCCCTTCGGGGCGCGGCGGGTGGCACCGCCTACATGACGAGCAAGTTCGCGCTTCGTGGCATGACCGAGTGCTGGCGGGCCGAATTGCGGAAGCACAACGTACGCGTGATGCAGATCAACCCGAGCGAGGTCATTACCGACTTCGCTAGCGCGGCGGGATTCGAGCAGGCGGATCATCCGTCAAAGCTCCAGTCTCAGGACATCGCCCACATGGTGAAGGCGGTATTGGAGATGGATGACCGCGGGTTCACGACCGAGTTGACCGTCTTTGCCACAAATCCAGCGAGCTGAGGCAAAGGGCGGACGGTTGCTTGCTCCGGCAGGACGTCGTGAAGACCCGCGCGGTGACGAGACGCTCGAGGACCCATCGGGGAGACCAGAACACGTGAACAACGGCGATCGCGAGATGACGAGAGTGCGGCGGGTGTTCGATACGCTGCTGGACCGGGGCGAGAAGGCACCGGCGTGGGTGGCTGGATTGTGGGAGCGGGCGGCCCTCACGCGGCCCGACGCAGATGTCCCTCCGCCACCCGAGGCGACGGCGCTGCTCGCCTCCGAGGCGCCGGCCGCTCGCGACGCCCGTGAGGGGACGGTCTACCAGCGCGCGGTCGCTCCGCCGGCTGCATTCTTGCGCTGGTTGCTCGACAATCCACAGCTGATGGAGCTTGCGGACCCGGCCACCTTCGGCGCGAAGGGCGCTGACTCGCGGCGCTGGCGTGGCAAGTTGTTTTCCGGTGAAGCAGACCTTGCCAGCGATGCGAGGGACGAGGGGCTGAGGCAACTCGGGAAGCGACTGGCGCAGCGGGGCCGCAAGAAGTGGTGGGCGTTCGAAGGGTTCTCTCGCGTCGACTGTTGCCTGATCAGCGAGACGGCCGTGCTGTTCGTCGAGGGCCAGGGGACCGAACCTGCGCCGCCGTCGACGGTGTGGTTCCCCCAACGTAGCCGATTGTGGCGCAACGTCGAAGCGGCGCAGGAGCTAGCCGGGGACAAACAGTTTGGGGTGATGTTGGCGGTCGAGAGCGAATCCGACGGCGCTGCCGCGCTGGCCCGCGCGGCAGACACGCTGGCAGGGAGCTTCCCGCACCTCGAGGGCGAGCGCCGCGCCGCGCTGTCCACCCATCTGCTCGGTTTTGTGACATGGCCAGATGTGGTCCGCACGTTCGACGTGCCGCCTGACTCCGTCGTTTAGCCGGTGGCGAGGCCGTACGAGCCTCAAGGATGGTCACTGGATTCCCTCCAGGAACCGGGCTCGGAGCGTCTCGCGGTCGACCTGCTCGCCCCCCAGATACACATGAGCAATGCGGCGGGTGTGCGTGATGTCAGAGAGGGGGTTGGCGTCGAGCACCACAAACGAGGCGCTCTTCCCAGCGGCGACCCCGCCGAGGTCATCGAGCCGCAGCAACTGCGCGTTGACCCGGGTGGCGGCCACGATGGCCTCCATCGGGCTCAGCCCACACGACACCATGTCCCGCAGTTCGGTGTGCGTGGTCCACGCCACGCTCGTCCCCGAGTCAGTCCCCATGCCGAGCACCATGCCCGCATCGAGGTTCCGGGCCAGGTTGCGGCATTGCAGCTCGAACAGTTCGCCGGGGCCCTCGACGGCCAGCCGCTCGGCCTGCGCGCGAAGCGCCTCCACTTCGAACGGCGGCAGTGTCTCGGCGAGCCACGGTAGGTCGGCGACTGTCACTGGCGATCCCGGCAGGTTGGGGGTGGACCAGACGCCGACCCGCTGTCGCACGAGTGCCAGGTACTCGTCGTCGACGTCGCGGTCGCGCACCGTATGGGCGAACCCGTCGAGGCCGGCGCGAAGGAGCTCTTTCGCGTCTTCGAGGGCGCTCGTGGTGCCCACGTGCGCCACCACCCGCATGTCCCGGGCATGCGCGTCGTCGATGATCGCCCGGTACACCGCAGGCGCCAGCTTGGGCACCGTCCCACCCCGATCGTCGACCCATATTTTGACTAGTGCCACGCCGTGCGACTGTAGCTCACGGACCGCAGCTCGTCCCTCGGCTGGGCTGCGTGCTCCGCGTGGAATGCCCAGGCGATACGGCTGTTGGGGGCCTGCCATCGCGGTGGCGGCGATGCCGCGTCCGGAGGTGAGGAACCGCGCCACCCCGGGGATCGGTGCGTCTCGGAGCGCGAATGCGAGCGATTCGTCGGCCTCGAGTCCGAGGCTCATCGTGGCCGCAACGCCGTGATACGCGAACCGCTCGAGATGCTCGACAAGGTTCGCCCGCGTGTAGTGGTCCTGATGGGCCGTGCCGGCTTTGACGTCGGTCAAGCCTATATGTTGGTGCGCATCGATCAGCGCGGGGATGACCGTCTTGCCGTGCAGGTCGACTCGGAGGGCACCGGCTGGCGGGTCCCGCTCTTCCGCACGGCCGACCCACGTGAACAGGCCGTCTTCGACCAGGAAGGCCGCACTCGCGAGGGGCTCACCGCCGGCGCCATCGATAAGGGTGGCACCCTCGAACCACGTCGCTGTTCGATCGGATTGCGGCGGCAGCGCCGCGGGTGCGCACGCCAGGGTCAGGAGTAGCAGACCGACCGACACAGGTCGAAACGGCGGCCGGTGCGGTGTGCGCATGTTCTGCCTGGTGACCGTCAGGGTTGCTCGGCGAGGAAGCTCACCCCACGCAGCGCGGACGTGCGACTACCCAGCTCGGCGTCGCCGGCCGGAAAGCCATTGGCTGCGAGCAGGTAGGCCAGAATGTCGGCCTTGTCGGCTCGGCTGACACTGCGGGGATCCGCCTGCGGCATGGAGACCCGGACCCGCTCGAAGAGGTCGCCCATGGTGAGTCCATTCCAGTTCCAGGCGAACTCGCCACCGAGCAGGCCCGGTGCCATTTCAAGCCCAGCCAGATCGGACCCGTGGCACTCGGCGCAGGACGTCTCGTAGAGTGGCTCTCCACGCCGTGCCTGGGCCTCGGTGTAGATGCCGTCCCAGTTCGATCGCGCCTGGACCCTTGCACCCGTGCCGGCCAAGGTACCGCTGACACCGATCGGAGCCGCACCGACCGTCCTGACCCCGAGGCCAACGGCGAGGGCCGTGACCACGCCGACGGCGGCCAACACGGCCGGGCTCGGGGACGCGAGCCAGCGTGGACGCTTCTTCACGGGAGACATCGTCATCACGCACGAATTCAATCATGAAGGCGCCGCGGTCGCAAACCGTCGCCGAACCGGTTGGCCCCGGACAACGACTGTGCGAGACTGCTCGCATGCTCGGGAACACCGTGGTGGGGGACAAGGAATGAGACGAGTCGCGTGGTCGCTGTCCGTCGTGCTGGCGTTGTCGTGGGGGGCCACCGAGTTGTCGGCCCAGGAGGGCGCGGTCGACGGACAGTGGACAACCTATGGTGGTGATCTGGGCAGTACCCGGTATGCGGCCCTCGACCAAATTGATGGCGACAACTTCAACGAGCTCGAGGTCGCGTGGCGATTCAGCGCGGTGAATTTCGGCCCCGCACCGGACTTCAACTACCAGACCACGCCTCTCATGGTCGACGGGGTCTTGTATGCCACGGCCGGAAGCCGGCGCGATGTGGTCGCCCTGGACGGGGCGACGGGGGAACTCCTGTGGTTGTATCGCATCGACGAAGGTGAGCGGGCCGGCAACGCGATTCGCCGCATGTCGGGGCGCGGGGTCGGCTACTGGACCGACGGGGCTGGTGACGCTCGTATTTACGTCGTGACCATCGGCTATCAGCTTGTGGCGCTCGACGCCGGGACGGGTCGACCGGTGCCGACGTTCGGTGTCGACGGCGTCGTCGACCTCAAGCAAGACAACGACCAGGCGATCGACCTGCTGTCGGGCGAGATCGGGTGGAACGGGGCGCCCACGGTCGCTCGCGATGTTGTCATCGTCGGGGCCGCGCATCGCGCAGGCAGCGCGCCGCCAAGCCGCGAGAACGTGAAGGGCTACATTCGCGGGTTTGACGTGCGCACCGGCGAACGACGGTGGATCTTCCACACAATCCCTACGGCCGGCGAGTACGGGCGTGACACCTGGCTAAGCGACTCGGCGGTCTACACCGGCAACACCGGCGTCTGGACCAATATGACGGTGGACCCCGAACTGGGGTTGGCCTATCTGCCCGTGGAAATTCCCACCGGCGACTACTACGGCGGGCATCGCCCGGGCGACAACCTCTTTGGCGAGAGTCTGGTGGCGGTAGACGTCGAGACCGGCGAGCGTCGCTGGCACTTTCAGTTCGTGCACCATCCGATCTGGGACTACGACGTGCCCTGTCCGCCGATTCTGGTAGACATCACCGTCGATGGTCGCGAGATTCAGGCGGTGGCGCAGCCGACCAAGCAAGGCTGGGTCTACGTGTTCGATCGCCTCACCGGCGAGCCGGTGTGGCCCATCGAGGAACGCCCCGTGCCGGCTGGGACCGTCCCAGGGGAGTGGTACGCGCCGACGCAGCCGTTTCCGACCAAGCCACCCCCATTCGAGCGGCAGGGCTTTCCCATCGACGAGTTGATCGATTTCACACCCGAGCTGAAGGCCGAGGCCCTGGAGTTCGTGTCGCAGTATCGGACCGGACCGGTCTTCACGCCGCCGATCGCGGCAGGGGAGGATGGTCTACTTGGCACTCTGTTTGTGCCGAATGGCGCCAACTGGCCGGGTGGGTCCTACGACCCCGAGACCGGCATCATGTATGTGTACTCGCACACGCTGACTCGGTCGGTCGGGCTCGTCAATCCCGGCCCGGAGCGGTCGGACATGGAGTATGTGAACGGTCGGGGACGGCCACTGACCGTGCGGGGGCTTCCGCTCCTCCGGCCGCCCTGGGGACGGATCACGGCCATCGACCTGAATGCCGGGGAGATCGTGTGGCAGGTGGCGCATGGTGACACGCCGGACCGGGTGCGGAACCATCCAGCGTTGCGGGGACTCGACATTCCGCGCACTGGCCGCACCGGCGGGGCCGGTGGCAGTTCCGGCGGCATTGGCACACTGACCACGCAGACGCTGGTCATCAGCGGGGAGGGCGGCACCGTCACGATGCCGTCAGGCGAACGCGGCGCCATGATCCGCGCCTACGACAAGGCGACTGGCGAAGAATTGGGGGCCGTGCCGATACCGGCCGCGCAGACGGGGTCGCCCATGACCTACCTGCTCGATGGACGGCAGTATCTCGTGCTGGCCGTCGGTGCCGGCACGCATCCGGGTGAGCTTATCGCGTTCGCGTTACCTTAACCGTCGGCGAAGGACGCGTGTTCGGACCACGCATCCGGGTGAGCTTATCGCGTTCGCGTTACCTTAACCGTCGGCGAAGGACGCGTGTTCGGACCACGCACCCGGGTGAGCTTATCGCGTTCGCGCTGCCCTAACCGGCGGCCGCGCGTTCTACTCGAGGTCGGCGAACGACACGCCACGTGCTTCAAAGGCTTCGGCTGCGAGCCGCCCCGCATTGACCGCCTTGGGCCAGCCGGCATAGAAGGTCACGTGGAGGATGACCTCGGAGATTTCCTGTGGCGTGACGCCGTTCTCGTCGAGCGCCCGCCCGATGTGTGTGCGCAGCTCGCTCGTCGCATACAGCGCTTGCGTGACGGCCACGGTCACCAAGCTCCGGTCTCGTTTCGATAGCTGAGGCCGTTCCCAGATGTCGCCGTAGAGCAGACTGTCCCGCAGTTCGCCCAGACGCGGCACCGCGGCGTAGGCCCCGCTGGCCGCGGCGGGGGTGTCCGGCTGGTCCGTCGCCGCGGGCGCGCGGGGTAACGGGCCGAGCGAGAGACCACGGTCCTCGAACACACTGGCGGCGGTGAGTGAGGCCTGGACCCCGGTGGGCCATCCGGCATAGAAGGTCACGTGGAGGATGATCTCTGAGATTTCCTCGGGTGTGAGCCCGTTGTCGAGTCCTCGCGGCACGTGCAATTCCAACTCATCACGGACCAACGCTTGAAGCACAGCGACGGTGATGAGGCTCCGGTCTCGCTTTGAGAGCTGCGGCCGCTCCCAGATCTCGCCATAGACCAGGCTGTTGCGCAGCTCGCCAAGATAGGGGGAACCGGCATAGAGATTGCTGCTCGCCGGTGGAGGTACGGTCGCGGCGGCTGGCGGGTCTGGTTCGCGCTGCGCCTCGGTTTCGGTGCACCCGGAGAGCCCGGCAGTGGCGGCTAGCGCGACGAGCGCGAACGACGAGACTCCGCGACAGATCGTCATGAGTATTCCTTGCTGGTCGAGTTCAGCGGTTCCAGCCAACTAAAGTAGTGACGGTGCGTCCCACGCCCTGAACGGACGCGCGTCGCCGGTCATCGACCAGATCTCCACGGTCATCGAACGCGGAACCGGCCTCGCCCACGGTGACCTGGTCAGGGATCACGTGCACACCGATGTTCGACAGAATCGATCGGAGGTGCACGAGTCCTCGCAATCCGCCAAGCCGGCCCGGCGAGGCGCTCATAAGACCCGCCACCTTCCCTTGGTACGCTGCGAGCATCGGTTCGCCGTCGGCGGGTCGGGACACCCAATCGATGGTGTTTTTGAGCAACGGCGAGATCGAGCTGTTGTACTCAGGCGAGGCAATCAGCAAGCCGCCGTGGGCGCGCATGATCTCCTTGAGCCTGCTGGCCTGCGGTGGGGCACCATCGGCGGCCTCGAGATCCTGGTTGAAAGTGGCATCGGAAAGTCGTTCAGGTCGAGTACCGCGACCTCCGCCCCTGGCGCCTGCTGCGGCAATGTTCACCAGTTTCACATTGAACGAGTCTTTACGCGCACTTCCCGCAAAGGCGAGGATGCGTGGCTGGTCCGTCATGATGGGCGGTTCCTCCTGGTCGTCGGGTCGTGAGCCGGTGTCAGTCCGGGTGATCCTCTGATTGTCCAGCTTGGCAGTGATATTACTCGACGCGCGCTTGTGAGTTGGCACGACGGCTGCGGGCCAACCGGGCGCAGCTTGGCGGAGGACGCGGGAAATCCGGACGCAGCTTGGCGGAGGACGCTGACAAGCTACTGCGAG
>CALLXD010000069.1 GCA_937766455.1 Vicinamibacterales bacterium
GAGAACGCGGGCTTTGCGCGGGCCTGCGCCGACGCCGGGCTCACCTTTATCGGGCCGTCTCCCGAGGTGATCGACACGATGGGCGGCAAGACGGCGGCGCGACGAGCCGCCATCGCGGCCGGTGTTCCGGTGGTGCCCGGCACGGAGGCGCTACCGGAGTCGCTGACCGACGAGGCGTTGTGTGACCGCGCCGACGAGGTCGGATACCCGTTGTTCATCAAAGCGGTCGCTGGGGGTGGCGGTCGCGGCATGCGTCGGGTGGACGACCACGACGAAGTGGTTGCGGCGGTGGCCGCGGCACGCTCCGAGGCGGGCGCCGCATTTGGCGAGTCGGCCGTCTACTTCGAGCGGTTGGTCGAGTCGGCGCGGCACGTGGAAGTGCAGGTGCTGGGCGATGGACACGGCGTGGTGGTCCCGTTTGTCGAACGCGAGTGTTCTATTCAGCGGCGTCATCAGAAGGTGATCGAGGAGTCGCCGTCAGTTGCGGTCACTCCTGCGATCCGAGCCGCGCTGGCAGAAGCGGCGGTGGCACTCTCGGCGGCCGTGTCCTATGCGAGCGCGGGTACGTTGGAGTTCTTGCTCGACGCGCAGGGTCGTTTCTACTTCCTCGAGATGAACACGCGGTTGCAGGTCGAACATCCGGTGACCGAACTCGTGACCGGCATCGATCTGGTGGAGTGGCAGATCCGGATCGCCCGAGGCGAACCGCTGACGGTCGACCCGGAACGCGCGCTCCGTCCCGACGGACACGCGATCGAGTGTCGCGTCTACGCCGAGGACCCAGACGCGGGCTTCATCCCCTCGCCCGGGCGCATTACCGCACTGCGCGGTCCGTCCGGGCCGGGTGTCCGCGACGACAGCGGGGTCGAAGCTGGGTTCGATGTCCCCGTCTTTTATGACTCGATGATCTCTAAGGTCAGTGCCTGGGCTCCCGATCGTGCCGGTGCGATCGCCCGCATGCGTCGGGCGTTGCACGAATATCAGATCACGGGTATTACGACCGTCATTCCTGCCTTGCTCTGGGTCCTGGAGCAGGACCGCTTCATGGATGGCGCCTTTGATACGAGTTTTCTCGACGGGGTGCTGGCCGCGCGCGCAGGTGAGTCATTTTCCGAACTGACGGAGGAACAAACAGACATCGCGGTGGTTGCGGCGGCGATGCACGCGTATCTGTCCGTTCCCCAGACGACGGCGACGACGGCGGCGGCGTCGCCGTGGCGACACGCTGCCCGTCTCGAGGGCGTGGGCCAATGACGGCGGTCTCACAGGTGCCAACACAGCGCCGCGTGCTGCGGCTGCAGGTCGAGATCGCTGGCTCGCTCCGGCAGGTGACGGTTGAGCCAGTCGCCGGCGATTCCTCGCAGGTCATGGTGAGTTGGGACGACACGCGGTATGTCGTTGATGCCGTGCCTCGAGCGGGTGGGTTGTCGCTGACCATGCCAGTCGGACCCTGGGCGAGCCGCGAGGTGACGTGCCACGCCTTGGCGTCTGGCGACGTGCGGATCGGGCTTGATGGTCGGCAAGTCACCGTGCGGGTCGGTGACGGGCGTCGGGGGCGGGACGCCGCGGCGTCCGGTGCCGCCGGAGACCACGCGATTGTCGCGTCCATGCCTGGGCGAGTGGTGCGCGTCTCGGTCGAGCCGGGAGATGTCGTAACCCGCGGGCAGCAGGTGGTCGCCGTTGAAGCGATGAAGATGGAGAACGCGCTGGCGTCGCCCATCGATGGGGTCGTCAGCGAGGTGCGCGTCGCGGTGGATGACACGGTCGAGGCCGCGACAGTACTCGTCGTCGTGAGTGCTGACGATACGGAACCAGCGACACCATGATGGACTCACCGTCCGGGACCCCCGAAGCCGAGGAGACGCCGGTGCCGTCCTCTGCGCCGGAGGCGGCCACGGTGCCGGACCCGCCCGTGACGGCACGGCCCGCCTTTCGGGCGCGTCTGCGGGGCTGGTCTCGCGGTTGGCCGGGCCGGCTTGTCCGCTGGGGCGCTGGCGCGCTCGCGGTGACGGTCGCGGTGGCGATCGTCGCCACGGTCACGATCGACCTCGGTCCGCTGGTCCGTGGCCGCGCCGAGGACGCCGCGTCAAACCAGCTCGATCGCGAGGTCAGCATCGGTCGCATCGGGATTTATCTCATGCCCGGAAAGTTCCTCGTCGAGGACCTGTTCATCGCTGGCCTCACGCCAGACGATGAGCCGTTCATGACGGCGGAACGGATCGCGATCTCCGTGGATTGGCTGGCCCTGCTGCATCGAGAATTCCTGGTCGATGCCGAGATGACGAGCTGGCGGATGCGCGCTGAGTCATACGCCGACGGTACGCAGAGCTTTCCGGCATTCGTGCCGAACCGGAGTTCGGACGAGAAGGAGCCGGTCGAGCCCGACCCGCCGCCGACCGACGAGGACGGCGAGGACGGCGAGGACGGCGAGGACAACGACCGATGGGTCGCCACGCTGCGCCATCTTGGCGCGACCCAGGGTGAGTTTGTGCTGGAGGACTACGGCTCGAACTTTGGCGTGGTCTGCGCGAACCTCACAGTCAGCATTACCAAGATCTTCGACTACCGGGGCGACGCATCGTGTACCGGTGGCAGCATCCGTGTCAGCGATTTTGAGCCGATGTGGATGGACATGGCGACGAACTTCCTGCTGGACGGGAGCCAGGTGTATCTGAGCCGTGTCGACGTGGAGACCGATGGCGCCAGTACGAGGGTTGTGGGCGATGTCGACATGCGCAATCTCGCGGAGATGACCTACGAGTTGGAGTCGGACCTCGACCTCCCAAGGTTGCGCGAAATATTTTTCGCCGACGACGGCTTCACCGCCTCCGGTGAGGCCCACTTCACCGGGACGTTTCAGAAGTTCGAAGACGGGTATGACCTGAGTGGGGCGATCACCAGTCCGCTCCTCGGACTCGCCACGGACGGTGGCCAGTTCCGGTTCCCCAGCCTCGAGGGGCAACTCGTCTGGCAGCCCGATCGCTTCGACATGTGGGACGTGACGTCCACGCTCTTTGGCGGCGATGTGCGGGCCGAACTGACGACGTTCGGCACGAAGGACCCGTGGCAGGGGACCTTCGACGCCCACTACGAGGACGCCGATGTCGTCGAGTTGGCGCGGTTCTTCGAACTCAGTGGTATCCAGCCCATCGCCCGCGCGTCCGGTCACAACCAGATGGAGTGGCCGACCGCGCGGTCAGGAGGGTCGCGTCATACCGGGACCATCCAGCTGCATCCGCTGGAGGGCGTTACGCTGGCCACCGCTGTGCTGGCGCCGGGCGCCGCTCAGCGCGTGGCGTCCCGAAGCGGGCAGCCACCGGACCTGACGACCACCGAGTTCCAGGTGGGTGGAGCGCTGGACTATGTGTTCGAGGGCGACGCGATCGAACTGACCTCGGGCTACATCGCCACACCGTCCACCCACGTGACGTTCGACGGACGTACCGGGGGTGACGCCCCGACGCGCATCCCGTTCCGAGCGACGAGTTCCGACTGGCAGGAGGGCTACCGGCTCATGACCGCGGTGATGACCGCGGTCGGGTCACCGACCGAACCATTCGAGGTGGACGGGGCCGGCACGTTCGAGGGGGTCATGCTGGGCGACCTTGCGCGCCCCCGCGTGGAAGCCACGTTCGCCGGCGAGGCGCTACACGCCTGGAACGTCGATTGGGGGGTCGGGGGCGGCGGGATCGTCGTGGACAACGGCTATCTGGAGGTGAGGAACGGGCTGTTCCGGAACGACGGGGCCGAATTCGGCGCCGACGGCACGTTCTCGATTGGTGGGTCCGACGTTGACGGCGGCGAAGACATCAACGCGGTCGTCACCATGGTCTCGTTTCCGACATCGCACATCCGGTCGGCATTTGGACTGGAAGACGGCTACACCATCGACGGGCCGGCCACCGGCGAGGTGCGCCTCTATGGTCCGTACCGCGCGATGTTCGGGTACGGACAGGTCGTGCTGGAGCAGCCGATCGCCTACGGCGAACCGATCGATTCGGCCTCGTCCGGGCTGCGGTTCGAGGGGAACGGCGTCCGTCTCGACGGATTCGAGATGCGCAAGGGGTCCGGGACCGTGACCGGTGCCGCTTTCATCGGCTGGGACGCGTCGTATGTCTTCAACTGGGACGTGCGCGATCTCGAGATCAACACGGTGACCAGCATGCCGGCGCCACCCGAGCCGCTGTCTGGCGTCGTCAATTTCAATATCGCGGGAGTCGGGGCGTTCGACGATCCGCGCTATGAAATTAGCGGTACCGTCGTCGATCTGTTCGTGGGGGACGAGGAGATCGGGCAGGTCACGACGCGTCTGAGCGTCCGCGACGACCTTCTGACGGTCAATCTCGAGGGGGCGTCGTCAACGCTGGCCGTGTCGGCAGCCGGTCAGGTGGAGATGACCGACATGCTGACCGATTTGCGGGTCCGGGTGACCAACGCGTCCCTCGCACCGTATGTGCGGATGTTCGACCCGAGGTTGTCACCCTACACCTCCGCCGTGGTGAGCGGGTCCGCGCACATTCAAGGCCAGTTGCAGACGGACCGCGTGCGGGTCGACGCCACCATTGAGCAGGCCGACCTGACGTTGCTGGAGTACGACCTGCGCAACGACGGTCCGATCGAACTACGGCTCGACGGGCAAACCATCGTCATCGATCGGCTCCGACTCGTGGGCGAGGGGACGGCGCTCGATCTGTCCGGTTCGGTCGATCTGGCCACCGACGCGTTGGGCTTGGACATTGATGGGGACGCCAATCTCGGCATCCTGAGGGGTCTCGTGCCGGACCTGCGCGGATCCGGAGTGGCGCAGGTGCGCACACGGGTGAGGGGGACGTTCGCCCAGCCAGAGCTGGCTGGACAAGCCGCGTTGCTCAACGGCCGCATACGCCACATCGGTTTGCCCCACGGGTTGGAAGCGATCAACGGACGGGTGTTGTTCGAGGAAGGTGGCCTGCGGTTCGACGATATCCCGGCGGTTATGGGTGGGGGCGCGGTGACGATCGGCGGTCGAGTCGGCTTGGACGGTGTCGATCTGCAGGAGCTGGCCATCACGCTGACCGGCCGCGAGATGCAGTGGCGTTATCCCGTCGGGTTTCGTTCGCTCGTTGATGCCAATCTGGTGCTGCGCGGGGGCGCCGCCAGCCCGGTGCTGGCCGGCACCATCGACGTGCGCGATGCCAACTTGCTGGACGGACTCGACCTGGGCACCGGCTTGTTCAGCGGCGGCGAAGACGAACTCGAGGTCGAGGTTCCTGAGTCCGACGCGTCGGTGCTTCCGCTTGCCCTGGATATTCGCGTCGTGGCGCCATCCAGTTTGCGGATGACGAGCAATGCGGTGCGCGTCGTCGCCAGCGCCGACTTGACGGTCCAGGGTACCTACGACCAGCCACAGTTGTTCGGCTCCGCCGACATGGAGAGCGGAGAGGCTTTCTTTGAGGGGCTGCGGTATCGGTTGAACTACGGCACGATCAGTCTTGCCAATCCGAACAAGATCGAGCCGTTCGTCAACGTCGAAGTTGAGACCGACGTCCGTGTGCCCGGTCAGACCTATCGGGTCACGGTGCAGGCCACCGGAAGCACGGACGACCAGTTCGCACTGAACTTCTCGTCGGACCCGCCGCTACCGGAGGTCGATGTCATTGGCTTGCTGCTGGGAGACATTCGCGATCCCCAGAGTGCCGACCTGCGCGCCGCCCGATCGCCTGAATTGGCGCAGCAGCAGCGGATTCAGGCCAGTGCCGCGCGCTTGCTGACGAGTTCCTTGTCGGCTGGCGTGGGCCGTGTGGTCGAGGAGTCGTTTGGTGTCGACTCCTTTCAAATCACACCGTCGCTCGGTGACCCTTCATCACAACAGTCGGCGCAGCTCAATCCGACCGCGCGCGTGCTGATCGGTCAACGGATTTCTGACCGCGCGCACTTGATGTTGTCGCGCGCCATCAGCGGTGCCAATCGCGACCTCATCGTCGTGTTCGAGTATGACCAGAGTGACCGGCTGGCGTGGATCCTGTCCCAGAATGAAGACCGCACCTATGCGCTCGATTTTCGTGTGAGGCACGCCTTTTGAACCGAGGGTCCGTATGGCTGCTGGCCGCGGTGCTGGTCGGCGTGCCAGCCTCGAGCCGAGCCGCACCATTCTCGGACCTCGTCGGGCAACCGGTGGCCGAGATTCGCGTGGTGCGCGACGGCGTGGCCATCCAGGACCGTGCGATTCTGGAGTTGATCGAAACTCGCGCCGCCCAGCCGTTCTCCCTTCGACAGGTTCGGGAGAGCGTGGTCCATCTCTTTACCCTTGGCGACTTCGCCGATGTCCAGGTGAGCGCAACGTCGGATGCTCGCGGCGTGGTCGTGCGCTACGACCTGATCCCGGTCCGCACGACGGGACCGGTGGAGATTCGCGGCAATCTCGGTCTTCCGTCTGAGGCCATCCTCGATCCGATTACCCGTCGTTTCGGGCGTGCGGTCCGCGTCGACCAGATCCCGGCCGTGGTCGCGATGATCGAGGCGATCTATCGCGAGGCTGGACGGTTCGCGGTACGCGTCAACGCAGACACGGTCGGCAGTCATCTGGCGTTGGACATCGATCAAGGTCCGGCGGCCCTTGTCGAGCATATCGACGTGCGTGGTGTGTCAGACGAGGACCGCCCGGGCGTCTTGAGCAGACTTGGGCTCGAGGACGGTGCGGCGTACGACCCTGTCCGGCTGGAGACGCGCCTAGAGGAGTACGAGGCGGACGTTCGCAGCCGGCGGTACTACGAAGCACGTTTTGGCCATGATGTGTCGCCCAGTCCGGACGGGCGCGCGGTGGATCTCGTACTCGACCTGCAGACCGGCTCGCCGGTGGCGGTGGTCTTCGAGGGTGACGACGTCTCCGAGGCGCGTCTGGAAGAACTGGTGCCTATCGCGCGCGAGGGGTCCATCGACGAAGACCTACTGGAGGACTCGAGCCTCCGGTTGGAGACGTACTTGCGCGGACTCGGGTATCGGGAGGCACGCGTCACACACCGTCGGTTGGTCGAGGTGGGAGAGTTATCGGTTGTCTTCTCGGTGGAGCGCGGTCGTCTCCATCGCGTCGCCACTGTGGCATTCGACGGGCACCAGGCAGTGTCGGACGTGGAGCTCGCGGCGTTGTTCGGCCTGGCCCCTGGCCTCCCGCTGGTGATGTCGGAGATCGAGCAGGGCGTCGCCGCTGTGAGGACGTTCTACGCCCGGCTCGGTTACAGCGATACCCAGGTCGTTCCGGTCATCAGCGAGGTGGACCCATCGCTGGCGGACCACCCGGACGGCGTGGACTCGGAGGGGGATATCCATCTGGACTGCGCGGTCCAGATCATCGAGGGGATTCGCACGACGGTCGGTGCCGTGACGTTTAGCGGGAACGACGAGCTTGCGGCTGGCCCGCTGGCGGCGCTGCTTGAGACGATGCCTGGGGTGCCCTACTACGCGCCGCGCCTCGAGGCAGATCGACGGCGTATCCGAGCCCACTACCTCAACGAGGGCTACGAGACGGTCCGCGTCGACGCCCGCGCCAGGTTCGGCGACGGTGACGCGAACGTGGACGTGACCTTTGAGGTCGCGGAGGGTGTCCAGGTCTTCGTGGACCACGTGCTTGTCGTGGGGACGAGGCAGATCGCGCCAGCAACCGTTCGCTCCGAAGTGACCCTGCGCCCCGGCGAACCACTGGGAGTCGACAACGAGATCGAGACGCGCCGCCGGTTGAACGCGTTGGGACTGTTTCGTCGGGTCGATATCGTGACGTTGAGTCACGGAAGCGGCGACCGACGCGACGTGGTCGTGGTCGTCGAGGAGGCGCCGGCCACGAGTGTGGGGTACGGCGGGGGCGTTCAGGTCACCCAGCGGCTCCGGGCGAGCGAGGGGGGCGCCGCGGCCGAGCGTTTGGAGCTGGCGCCGCGCGGGTTCTTCGAGATCGGTCGACGTAACTTGTGGGGCAAGAATCGCTCGGTGGACTTGTTCACCAGGGTCAGCGTGCGTCGCAAGGACGATCTGGATGCGCCGACGCCGACCTCGAACTTCGGGTTCAACCAGTACCGGATGCTGCTGAACTACCGCGAGCCGCAGGCCTTCGGACGCGCGGGCGACCTGCTCATCTCAGGATTCATCGAGCAGACGATTCGGCCCAGTTTCGATCTGTTCGGGCGCGGCGTGAATGTCGCACTGAGACGGGCCATCGGTTTCACGATGACCGGTAGCGTCGGCTATCGCTACGGTCAAAACCGGCTGACGAATGCCCAGTTCCTGCAAGAGGAGGCGCCGCTCGTCGACCGGCTGTTCCCAACCGTGACGCTGTCGACGTTTTCCGGCGGACTGGTGAGAGACACGCGCGACGATCCGCTCGAACCGACGCGGGGGGCGTTCTTCGGCGTCGAGACCGCGGCGGCCTTTCGCGCGATCGGATCCGAAGTGGGGTTCATGAAGACCTCGTTCCAAGGGGCCGTGTTTCGGCGGCTGCCCCGCGATCTGGTGTTCGCGGCCGGTGGACGCCTTGGCCTGGCGCGCGGGTTCAACCGCACGGTGACCATCAGCTCTCTTCCGGTGCTGGTCGCGCGCGACGACGGCGTGCTGGTCTTCGTCGAGACGGGGGAGGCGAGGCCGGTGCAGATCTCCGATCTGCCGGCGAGCGAACGGTTCTTCGCCGGAGGGGACACCACGGTGCGCGGGTTTGCGCTGGACCGCCTCGGCACCGGGCCGACTGTGGGCCAGCCGGGTGAGGCCCCGACGATCGACCCGAATGGATTTCCCACCGGGGGGAATGCGATGCTCGTGGTGAATACCGAGCTACGCGTGCCGGTCACGGCCGCCATTCAGCTGGTCGGGTTCTTCGATGCCGGCAACGTCTTTGACCGCATCGGACACTTCCAATTGGGTGAGATTCGCGGGAGTGCGGGATTCGGGGTCCGCTATCGGTCGCCGGTGGGACCCATTCGCGTCGACCTGGGGTTCAAGCTGGACCGTCGTGAATTTGCCGGTGCGCGGGAGCCGCTGACCGCGCTGCACTTCAGTATCGGACAAGCCTTCTAATGCGACATACCGTCCGGCTCCTGACCGTGTGTGTGGCCAGCAGCGCCGCGATCGGCGCGGGGCAAGCCCCGGCCCCGGCGTCGAGGGATCTCGTTGACAGAGTGGTGGCGGTCGCCGCGAACCAGGTCATCATGTTGTCGGATGCGCGAGCGTTCTTGGAGCTCAGACTCGTCGACACGCGCGGCGCCTCGGATCCGATTCCCCCCATACTGACCACGCTGATCGAACGTCAGCTCGTGCTGGCCGAGATTCCCGCCAACCTGATCGCCGACCCGTCGCGTGTGGAGGTCGACCGCAGCATGGCCGCGGTCGCGGAGCGACTTGGCGGGGACGAGGTCCTGGCTAGCCTGCTCCCCACCGTCGGCTTCACGCGGGACGACCTGAGTCAGGTGCTGCGCGAGGACCTCCGAGTTGAGCGCTATCTGGCGCGTCGGTTCCCCGGGGCGCGACAGCCGACGCAGGAGGAACTCGACCTCTGGATGCAGGAACATGCTGACGCACAGTCCGCGAGCCCGACGCCGTCGATCGAGGCTGCGCGTGATGAGGCGCGCCGTCAACTGACTCAGGCACTACGACAGGCGTCGATCGATGCGTGGGTCGCGACCCTCGTCGACCGCGGCGATGCCTACCGCGTCCCGTAGGCCCCCCGCTAAGCCACCCCAGCGTCGTGGCTGAACGACCGCTGGACGCCTCGGCTGTGCCATCCGGTCACGGCGACAGGGCACTCGCCATGTTGTAGGCGATGAGGATTTCCACCAGATTGAAGCCTGAGTGACAGATGACCGGAGCGACGATGCTCCGCCGTTTCAGATAGAGGACGCCCCAGAACGCGCCAAGCAAGCCGGTGAACAGTGCGGCGTCACGCCCCTGCACGAGATGGCCGAGGCCGAACGCGATACTGAAGACGACCAACCCGAGAACCGGTCCGCCCAGGTGCGTTTCGAAGCGCCGTAGGATAAACGCGCGTTGTACCTCTTCGCGAATGCCTCCCGCGACCACGACGACGAGCGCGAACGCGGCGGCGGCGGCTGGGGAGTTGATCAGCGCCTCCAGTGGATTCTCCGGTACATTGTGTAGCCAGGGTGCGACGTTGCGCACAATGGTGGAAGTCACGGCCAGCAGGACCAACGCAGCCGGCACGAGCAAGAGCCCCAGGGTGGCTTCTCGTCCGAGGGGGCGCTGGCCAAAGAAAACCGCGCGAGGGGACTCTCGGCGTAGTCGGAGAAAGACCCAGATCAGCCCGAGCACCAACGCCGCGTCCAGCAGGGATAGTCGCACCACATAGGACAGTGACAAGGCGCCGTCCGGCGGCACGTTTCCGCTCGCCGTGAGCAACAGAATGAGGGCCAGCTGCGTCGGAAATCCGGAACAGAGAAGAACCTCGAGCAGCGCAGTAAGCCGCTCGATACTTGATGGCGGGACCGATGGTGCCGAAAGTGCGTCAGAACTGCTCGCGACGGCCCGATCTGGCAGGTTCGGTACGTCCCCGATCGACATTCGCGGACTGTATCATAGTGATTGATCGCCACTTGGATACGTTGAAACAGCTATATCTTGCGATTGACCTAAAAGCAAGGCACAACATCTTGTGGGTATTTCTTGACAATCGCGATATGTGGGCCCATAGTAGGCGAACTTGAGCGGGTGCAGCGTTTTCGAAATTTTCGAGTGGCCTGTCTCATGAATTTGGGGTCATTTTCGCCGTAATTACACTGTGTGACGGCTCGATCTGACCGGCTGCGACCTTGGCCTATTTCGTGGGGCTGGGGCGTCGACTCGCGCTGGACGATGTGGCCGCCGGTACCCCGAATTCACGAGAGAGGTCATTGGTGTTCGACTCGTTGTGACACCCGTATAGTTGTCCCCAAGAGACTCCGTGACACCACTTAGATGTCACGCGTTGGAAGGAGCTGCTACATGCCGAGAGGCGCTGCCCGCGAAACCGAAGCTGTCGACCCACCAGTCAACGTGAACACCGATATTCCGACCCAGCCGGGTTTGGAGTTCCCGCGATTTTTTTCTGATGAAGGCACCGACCCATTCGACGAGATCGAGTGGGAGTCCCGGGTCGCGCTCATTGGCAGCGAGCAAGGCGAGGTCGTGTTTGAGCAGCGCGACGTCGAGATTCCCGCGTTCTGGTCGCAGCAGGCCACGAACATCGTCGTCTCAAAGTATTTTCGTGGACCGATGGGGTCGCCTACGCGTGAGCGTAGTGTGAAGCAGCTCATCGGACGAGTCGTCGACACCATTACCGAATGGGGCCGCACGAAGAAGTATTTTGCGAGTGAAGATGACCTCCAGGCATTCAGCGACGACCTGAAACATCTACTGGTCTATCAGAAGGCCGCGTTCAACAGTCCGGTCTGGTTCAATTGCGGCTTCGAAGAAGCCCCCCAATGTTCCGCCTGCTTCATCAACTCCGTGGAAGACACGATGGAGTCGATTCTCACGCTGGCTCGGACGGAAGGGATGCTGTTCAAGTTTGGTTCCGGCACAGGGACCAACTTGTCGTCGATTCGCTCGTCGCGCGAACTGCTGGGTGGCGGCGGCACCGCCTCCGGCCCGGTCTCGTTCATGAAGGGCTACGACGCGTTCGCGGGCGTGATCAAGTCGGGCGGCAAGACCCGTCGGGCCGCGAAGATGGTTGTGCTTGATGTCGACCATCCGGACGTCGTCGACTTCATCAACTGCAAGGTCGATGAGGAACGCAAAGCCTGGGCGCTGATCGATGCGGGCTACGACGGATCGTTCACGGGCACGGCGTACTCGTCGGTCTTCTTCCAGAACTCCAACAACAGCGTTCGAGTGTCGGACGACTTCATGCGCGGCGTGCTCGACGATGGTGAGTGGAATACGCGGGCGGTGACCGACGGTCGGGTCATGGACACCTACAAGGCGCGCGAGGTGATGCATCTGATCGCGGAAGGCACGCACGTGTGCGGCGATCCGGGGATGCAGTTCGATACGACCATCAACGACTGGCACACCTGCCCCAACACCGATCGGATACGCGCGTCGAACCCGTGTTCCGAGTACATGTTCCTCGATGACTCGGCGTGCAACCTCGCGTCGCTCAATCTGATGAAGTTCGTGGGCGACGACACCGGGGCGTTCGACGCGCCCGCATTCGCGGCCGCGGTGCGGACCCTCATTACGGCCCAGGAGATCATCGTCGACTGTGCCGGCTATCCGACCGAAGCGATTGGGAAGAACAGTCACGCGTACCGGCCATTGGGTCTCGGGTACGCGAACCTCGGCGCGCTGTTGATGTCCCGCGGGCTCCCGTACGACAGTGACAAAGGTCGTGACTGGGCCGGCACGCTGACCGCGCTGATGACAGGCGAGGCTTACGCCCAGTCAGCCCGGATTGCCCGCGATCAGGGGGGACCGTTTACCGGCTTCCCGGCCAATCGAGAACCGTTCTTGCGCGTCATGCGGAAGCATCGTGAGGCGCTGAAGGGGATCAACGCGGACCATGTCCAAGCAGACGTGCTCGCGGCGGCTGGCCAGTCCTGGCGCGACGCGGTCGACTTGGGCGAAGAGTTCGGCTATCGAAACGCGCAGGCCACCGTCCTCGCGCCCACCGGCACCATCGGCTTCATGATGGACTGCGATACGACCGGCGTCGAGCCGGACATCGCGCTGGTCAAGTATAAGAAGCTGGTCGGCGGTGGGCTCATGAAGATTGTGAACCACACCGTGCCGATGGCGCTCGCCCGCTTGGGATACGCCCAGAATGAAGTCGATGCCATCGTCGCCTACATCGACGAGCACGAGACCATCGAGGGTGCGCCCCATCTTGACCCGGCCCACCTGGATGTATTCGATTGCGCGTTCAAGCCGGCGAACGGGTCCCGTTCAATCCACTACATGGGACACGTCAAGATGATCGGGGCGACGCAGCCGTTCATCTCCGGTGCCATCTCCAAGACGATCAACGTGCCGAACGATGCGACCGTCGAGGACGTCGAGCAGGCGTATGTCGACGCGTGGCGCCTCGGCACCAAAGCGGTGTCGATCTATCGTGACGGCAGCAAGCGCATGCAGCCGCTCAATACCTCCCGAGATGGCAAGGCGAAAGAGACGGAGGTCGAGGCCGCGACGCCACGACCGGCTCGACGCCGGCTAGCGGACGAACGGCAGGCGATAACCCACAAGTTCGACATCGCCGGGCACGAAGGCTATATCACTGTCGGCTTGTTCGAGGACGGAACGCCGGGAGAGATTTTTCTGGTGATGGCCAAGGAAGGCTCGACGATTTCCGGATTTGCGGATGCGTTCGCGCAAGCGGTCTCCTACGCCCTGCAGTATGGCGTGCCGCTCCAGGTGTTGGTCGACAAGTTCTCTCACGTGCGGTTCGAGCCGTCCGGCATCACAAAGAACCCCGGTGTCCGCGTGGCCAAGTCGATCGTCGACTATGTCTTCCGGTGGATGGCGACGAAGTTTCTGTCCGCAGAGGCGCAGTTCCACGCTGGGGTCAACGTGCCGCAGGAGAACACGGCGGTGGCGAGCCTACAAGAGGTCGACCAGAAGCGTGCGGAGCACGCGGGGGGCGAGTCCGGCGCCGGCGCTACTACGGCCGACGATGGGGACTCGGCAGCCAGAGGGGCACCGTTCGCCATCCAGAACGATCAGGACGCGCCGCCCTGCTCAACCTGCGGTTCCATCATGATCCGGAACGGCAGTTGCTATAAGTGCGTCAACTGCGGCGCCACCAGCGGGTGCGCGTAACGGTGCGGCGCCGGACGTGCACCACGGGCTGCTAGACCGTCGAGCGGCCCGGTTCAGCGGGCGTCCGCTGTGTCGTCCTGACCGTCGCTCTCAACCTCGCTCTCCACCGTACCGAAGTAGGCCAGCCCCACCAGCAGAGCGCCAAACAGCGCTCTGGCGATTTGCGGTTCTGGGGCCACCTGGCCGTAGAGGCGCGCGGCGCTGTGCAGTGACAGTGACTGCAGACCGAAGAGCGCCGTGAGGGCGAGCGCGAGACCGCCTGGGAGCCCCAGCCGGACAAGCACCGCTGCGGCTACCAATATTGCGCCCAGTACGATGGCGATCAGGTTGGCGATCCACGCCAGCTGCGACGGACCGAGGAGATCCGCGAGAGCGGTCCCAAGCGAGTAGAGGCCGTAACCAGTCATCCCGAGTGTGGCGGCGGTCAACATGATGATGGTGAGGTATTATGCGTGCCTTGTGTCTGAGTGCCAAACTGCCGATTGCACGGTCCCACGTTGCACCACCCCTAGACGACGATTCGGTTGGTTCGGGGTCAGCCTGCTGGTGCTCGTGGGGGTCTGGTTGGTGTCGGAAGGCCGTGTCGGTGCCGCCGGGAGGCAAGGGGCCCAGACGACCGGATTCGACCGCATTCTCGACCAGTATGTGCGAGACGGATTCGTGTACTACGCAGCGTTGAAGATAGAGCGCCGGGCCATCGACGATGTGATCGCGTCGTTGGCCGCAAGACCGCCAGCGTTCGACGCGTGGTCTGAGCCTCGCCGGCTGGCGTATTGGATTAATGGGTACAACGCGCTTGTCTTGCGTTCGGTGATTGACGCCTATCCGATTCGTGGAACATCGACTGAATTTCCGCCCAAGAGCGTCATGCAGATTCCCGGCATGTTCACCGGGCGTACGCACGGGATCGCCGGGGAGCAGCTGAGCCTCCAGGCGATTGAGGAAGAGCGGATCGCACCATTCGACGATCCACGGGCCCATCTCGCGCTTGGCCGCGGGGCGGTGGGGAGTCCGCGCCTGCGCAGCGAGCCGTTTCGCGAGCACGAGCTCGAGGCGCAACTGCAAGCGGTCGTCGACGACTTTGCGACGACGCCCCGGCATGTCACGGTGGACCGTTCCGCCGAACAGGTTCTGGTCAATGCGTTGCTGGGGTGGCAAGCGGAGCGATTCGCCGGCCTCGCTGGCGCGGAGAGTGGGACCGGGCGCACCGCGCTCGAACGCGGCGTCGTGTCGCTGATCGGCCCGGCGTTGTTCCCGTCCGAGCGTGCCTTCCTGGCGGAGAATACCTTCCGGCTCGCGTATCACGAGTTCGACTGGCGCCTGAATGACTTGACCGGGGGGAGGCCGTAGATTGTGGATTTAGGACTCGCTGGCAAAGTGGCGGTGGTCACGGGGTCGAGTCGCGGCCTGGGCTTGGCGAGCGCCAGAGCGCTTGTCAGTGAAGGCGCACGGGTCTGCGTCAGCGCCCGCGGTCGGGAGCGCCTCGGTGAGGCTGTCGCCGAGCTGCGGGCCGTGGCCGGCGCGGACGACTCCGTGGTCGGGGTCGAAGCCGACCTCAGCACGGCCGATGGGGTCGCGTCCGTCATCGACCGTACGGTCGATGCCTTTGGCGGGCTCGACATCCTGGTCAACAACGTTGGCAAGGCCGGTGGGACCGGTATCGTCGACACCACCGACGCTGAGTGGCAGGCGGCGCTCGAACAGACCCTGTATCCAGCCATACGGGCATCTCGGCTGGCCGTGCCGCTCCTGCGGCGACGCGGCGGCGGCGTGATCATCATGATTGCCTCGATCTGGGGGAGGGAGTCGGGTGGTCGCATGACCTACAACGCTGTGAAAGCGGCGGAGATCAGTCTCGCGAAGGCGCTGGCCGGTCAGCTCGCGGGCGACAACATCCGCGTGAACAGTGTGGCCCCCGGGTCCATTTCCTTTCCCGGCGGTTCCTGGGCGACGCGCCAGGCTGAAGACCCGGAAGGGATGGCCGCGTTCATCGCGCGGGAGCTGCCATTCGGCCGGTTCGGACGGGCCGAGGAAGTGGGCGACCTCGTGGCGTTCCTCGCGTCCTCTCGCGCCAGCTGGGTCAGCGGCGCCTCCATCACGGTAGATGGCTGCCAGTCGAAGTCCCTCATTTAGTCGGCGTGCTATTTGCGCCTTTGTTTCGTTTCTTGATCGTCTTTCCTTCGCCTGCTAGCATGGACGCCCATGCGTGGAGCGTCATCACCTGAGCTGGCCGGATCACGAACGGCGCCACTGCTGTCCCAGGGACAGCGCGATGCGGCGCTGCAAGCGGTTCTTGAGGACTTGGCCCCGGGCGGCCGCGCTGATCTCTCATCCGACACCGCCTTGGTACCAGCCGACGGTGACATCGTCACCGCGTGGCGCCGTCTTCCAGCGGAGGCGGCGCAGTTTGCCGACTTTCCGGATGGCATCGACACGCGGCTACGAGCCGCGTTAGCCGCGGGCGGCATCAGCCGCCCATACACCCATCAGGCCGACGCGATGGCACACGTGTTGGCCGGTCGGCACGTCGTCACCATTACCCCCACGGCGTCAGGCAAGACGCTGTGTTACAACGCGCCCGTCCTCAGCGGGATTCTTCGGGACCACTCCACGCGCGCGCTCTATCTGTTTCCGACCAAGGCACTCGCGCAGGACCAGCTGGCTGAGTTGCTCACGCTGACCGCCCGGCTCGAGGAGCACGTCTCGATTGGCGCCCACACGTACGACGGCGACACGCCGCAGGACGCGCGACGCGCGGTGCGAGGGCGCGCGCACCTGGTGTTGAGCAACCCTGACATGCTGCACTCCGGCATCTTGCCGCACCACCCACGGTGGGCGAAGCTGTTCGAGAATTTGCGGTATGTCGTGATCGACGAGCTCCACGCCTACCGTGGTGTCTTTGGCAGTCATCTCGCGAACATCCTCCGGCGGCTCCGTCGTGTCTGCGCGCACTACGGCTCGGCGCCGGTCTTCATCTGTTCGTCGGCGACCATCGCCAACCCCAAGGAGTTGGCGGAGGGACTCACGGGCGAGACGGTCGAACTCGTGGAGCGCAACGGGGCGCCTCGCGGCGAGAAAATCTTCGCGCTGGTCAATCCACCGGTGGTCAATCCGCAGCTCGGTATTCGGCGGTCGTACGTGGCCGAAACACGCCGGTTGGCGACGATGTTCCTCAAGCGGCGCCTGCAGGTGATCGTGTTTGCGCAGAGTCGGCTGGTGACCGAGGTGCTGACGACCTACCTCAAGGCAGCCTGCCGAGGTCTTCCCGGGGGGGCCGAGGCGATTCGGGGCTATCGAGGAGGCTATCTCCCGATTCGACGGCGCGACATCGAGCGAGGGCTGCGCGCTGGCACCGTGTCTGGCGTCGTGTCGACCAGCGCGCTCGAGCTCGGTATCGACATCGGGGCATTGGACGTGTGCGTGATGGCCGGATACCCAGGCACGATCGCTGCGACGTGGCAGCGGGCCGGTCGGGCCGGGCGGCGCAGTACGCGCTCGGTGGCGATCATGGTGGCCAGCAGCGGGCCCATCGACCAGTTCATCGTCCAGCACCCAGACTACTTTTTTGAGGGATCGCCTGAGCACGCCCTCATCAACCCCGACAATCTGCAGATCCTGCTCGACCACATCAAGTGCGCGGCGTTCGAGCTGCCGTTTGCGCCGGGCGAACAGTTCGGCCAGGAAGATCTGCAGGCTGTGCTGGGACTGTTGCGCGAGGAGGGGTTCGTCGATCTCGTCGACGAGTCCTGGCATTGGCTGCACGAGTCGTATCCCGCCGACGCGGTCAGTCTTCGCTCCGTCTCATCGGATAATTTCGTGGTCGTTGATGTCTCGGACGAGACCACGATCATCGCGGAGGTGGCCTTCAGTGCCGCGACCTCGACGCTCTACGAGCAGGCCATCTATCTTGTCGAGGGCAAGCAATATCAGGTGGATCGCCTGGAATTCGACCGCCGCAAGGCGTACGTGCGACCGGTCGACAGCGACTACTACACCGACGCGATCACGTACACGAAGGTCACGGTACTCGAAGAGTTCGACCGCACGCTCCAACGGCACGACGGGGCAGAGCGCCTCGCACGGACCGAGGATGCTGCCGCGGCGGGTTGCCACGGAGAGGTGCATGTCGTGTCGCGAGTGGTTGGGTTCAAGAAGATCAAGTTTTACACCGGTGAAAATGTTGGCTCCGGGGAGCTCGATCTCCCCGAGCAGGAGATGCATACGACTGCCTACTGGTTGCAGTTGTCCCGGGTCTTTGTCGACAGTCTGCCGTTTGCGGGTGACGACCGCCGCGACGGGATCGTCGGGTTGGGATTTGCCCTGCGTCAGGTCGCGCAACTGCTGCTGATGTGCGACCGGCATGACATCGGCCTCGCCATTCATGGGGAGGGTCTCCGTCCCGCGTCGACCCCTGCGAGCACATCGACACCCGCCAGCGCATCGACACACGCGAGCGCGGCGGCGCTGACCACCGAAGAAGAGGAGCCGACGATCTTTGTGTACGACAACTATCCGGGCGGCATCGGGTTCAGTGAGCCGCTCTTTGCCCTCCACGATCGGTTGCTGACGGATACGCGGGGGTTAATCGAACGATGTCCGTGCGAGACAGGTTGTCCCTCGTGCGTTGGGCCGGTCGGCCAGACCGGACCGCGGGCGAAGCCGGTGGCGCTGGCGTTGCTGGCAGGCCTCCTTTGATCGCCACATGACCGACCTGAGCCGTTTACGGGAGCTGCTCCGAGGGGCCAAGGGTGCGGGCGGCACACCGACGCCTGTCACACCGAGGCCGTCTGTGGACCTGGAGGCGTTCGCCGCGGCGCTCGGCGGTACGTTGGAAGAGGGCCCGTCCGGGCCGTGTCCTGTGGTCCGGTGGTGGTGCGGCGGTCCGGATGGCGACGCGCCGTATGGGGGGAAGCTGGCGGCCGCTTCGAACGCCGTCAGCACCGAGGGCCTTCGTGCGCTGTGCGGTCGTGGGCGCGAGGGCGAGCCGTCCTGGTCAGGTCCAGACCCGAGGGACGGTCTCGTGTTCTTCGATCTGGAGACCACCGGACTCAGCGGCGGGTCAGGCACGGTGGCGTTCGTCGTGGGGTTCGGCTGCTTTGTCGGCGCTCGCTTCCACGTCTGGCAGTTCGTCCTGCCCAGCTTTGCCAGCGAGCGACGCCTGCTGGCGGCGGTCACGGCTGCGGTGGCACGCGCCCACACGCTGGTGACCTTCAATGGCAAGTCGTTCGACGTGCCCTTCATGGAGATGCGCTGGCTCTATCAGCGGCTCGAGACGCCGCTGCCGGCACTGCGGCATCTGGATCTGTTGCACCCAGCCCGGAGATTGTGGGGGCCAGAGACTGGGGGCTTAGGCGGGCTTGAAGACCGCGTGCTGGGTTTTCGCCGAGATGATGACGTACCCGGCTTCGAGATTCCGGCTCGCTACTTCGAGTACCTGCGATCGGGCGATGCGCGTCCGCTGCGTGGAGTACTCGCCCACAATCAACTGGACTTGGTGTCGCTCGGTGTCTTGACGGGGATGGCCTGCGACGTCGTGGACCGGGGGGCTCAGGCCGCCAGCAGTGGCCGCCAAAGTCTCGGGCTGGGCCGGCTCTATGAGCGCGGCGGACGTGAGGCGGATGCGCCGGGATGCTACGAGCGCGCGGTCGCGCTGACCTCGGGTGCTGGTGGGACGGGTGTGCGCGGGATGGGTGTGCGCGGGATGATCGGTGCGCGCGGGACGATGGAGTTTAACGCGTTGGCCGTTCGCGCCGAGTCGCTCTACAGACTTGCACTGGCGTGCCGCCGGCAGCACCGTCATAGCGACGCCGCGCGATACTGGCAGGCGTTGATCGATCTCGGGCGACGTCCGGCTGGGGTGTTCGAACGCGAGGCGCTCCGGGCACTGGCGGTGCACCACGAGCATCGATTGAAGGATACGGATGGGGCGCTGAACTTCGCGCGTCGCGCCTACGCGGTGGAATATACGGCGGGACGTCGTCGGGAAGTTCAGCGACGGTTGACGCGGTTGGAACGGCGGTTGGCGAACCAGGCGGAAACGGCGGCGAGCAGCCCCGGGAGGCCGCTCGCGCCACAGTATTCGCTTGACTAGCTGGCCTCTGTCGAATCCGCTGCGCCTGGCGACTTTCGCTGCTTTTCGAGCCGCTCTTGCCGCTCTTTGAGCCCCGCCACCGTTTGCGCACCGTACTTCTTCGTGAAGCGCTCGACGCGTCCCTCGGTGTCGATCAGCTTCTGTTTGCCTGTAAAGAAGGGGTGGCAATTCGAACAGATTTCGAGCCGCACTTCTTGCTTGGTCGACCGGCTCTTCCACGTGGTGCCGCAGGCACAGTGGACCTCGACCTCGTGATATTCCGGGTGGATACCTTTTCTCACTGTCTACTCCTCGTCACCTTACCGAACTTCCCATTGTAGCAGACAACGACCCCTCAGCCATCGCCAACAGGGCGGCCCAGAACGTGGGGAGGCCGTCGCCCAGCTTCGCCGAGACGGGCAATACGGTGTGCCCCAGTGCCGTCTGGTGCGCCCGCAGGTTCTTCGTCCGGGCCGTGCGCGTCAGCCGATCTATCTTGGTTGCCGCCACGACCAGTGGCAACCCCAGTTCCTGCAACCAGGTGAACGCCTCGCGATCGTTCGCCAATCCCGGATGGCGCGCATCTACCAATAGGACGGCTCCGCTCGGGCCGACGTTCCCGGGGCGGTCAGGCGTCTCGTTCGGATCCGGCTCAAAGTACCGCGCCGTCAGCCGATCGAACCCGCTGTTGGACGACCCGCCCCGCGCATAGCCGTAGCCCGGCAGGTCCATCAACAGCAACTCGCCGTGGGCTTTGGCGAGCGACAGCCGATACACGTTGAGCAGACGTGTCGTGCCAGGGGCGCCGCCGGCACGCGCAATCTTCCGGCGCGCCAGCGCGTTGATGAGGGTTGATTTGCCGACGTTCGAGCGACCAACCAGGACCACTTGCGGTAGATGCGACACCGGCAACCGTCCCTGGAGGCCGACGCTCGTCACGAACTCGGCGGCCTGAATCTTCATCCGCCTCTCGCAGCCTGGTGGTTAGTGCGCCGCCCTAGTGTGTGACGCCCTCATCCTGGGGCACCGCCTGCGCGTCGGTTTGGTCCGCCGCGATGGGTCTAGCTAGCGGCTCAGCGAGCGCGATCTTCAGCACTTCGTCCATGGACTCGACCAGGTGCATGTCCAGGATGTCGAGGACGGCCTTCGGAATGTCCGCGAGATCTTTCTCGTTGTCCTTGGGCAGGATGATCGTCGTCACGCCGGCCCGATGGGCCCCCAGCACCTTGTCTTTCACACCGCCGATGGGGAGGACCTTGCCGCGGAGGGTAATCTCGCCGGTCATGGCGACTTCTCGGCGCGTCGGTATCTGGGCCAGGTTCGAAATCAACGCGGTGGCCAACGTGATGCCGGCCGATGGCCCATCCTTCGGGATGGCGCCTTCCGGCACGTGCAGGTGAATGTCGGTGTTGCTGTGGAAGTCTTTTGGCAGACCGTACTCTTCGGCCCTCGAGCGCACGAAGCTCATCGCCGCTTTCGCCGACTCCTGCATGACGTCGCCCAGCTGTCCGGTCAGGGTTAGCCGACCCTTGCCCGGCATGAGGGTAGACTCGGTCACCAGCAATTCGCCCCCGGCTTCGGTCCAGGCGAGTCCGGTGGCGATGCCGATCTCGTTGGCTTCTTCGGCCATCTGCGGTCGATAGCGCGGCACGCCGAGGTATTCGGTAATCTTGTCGGCCGTGATGGCTTCCGAGAACTGCTTGCCTTCCCGCACCACCTTGCGCGCGACCTTCCGGCAGACGGCGTGAAGTTCGCGTTCCAGGCTGCGGACCCCGGCTTCACGCGTGTAGCGCCGAATGATGGCCTGAAACGCCTCGCCCTTGAACTGGATCTGTTTCTTGGTCAGCCCCGTGCCCTTGACCGCCTTGGGCGACAGGAACGTCTTGGCGATTTCGACTTTCTCCAACTCGGTATACCCGGCGAGTTGCAACACTTCCATCCGGTCACGCAGCGCCTGCGGGACCGTGTGCAGGACGTTGGCCGTGCACACGAACATGACGTTGGACAGGTCGTACTCCACATCCAGGTAGTGGTCGAGGAAGGTGTGGTTCTGTTCCGGGTCGAGCACCTCCAGCAGCGCCGCCGACGGGTCTCCTCGGAAGTCCATCGACATCTTGTCGACTTCATCCAGGAGAAACACCGGGTTCATCGTGCCGGCCTTCTTCATCATCTGGATGATCTGACCCGGGAACGCGCCGATGTAGGTGCGCCGGTGACCACGAATCTCTGCCTCATCTCTGACGCCACCAACCGATAGCCGGACGAACTTGCGGTTCGTGGCCCTCGCGATCGACTTCGCCAGCGAGGTCTTGCCGACTCCCGGCGGACCGGTCAGGGTCAAAATCGTGCCTTTCGGCTTGCGTACCAATGTCCGGACCGCCAGGAACTCAAGGATGCGATCCTTGATCTTCTCCAAGCCGTAGTGGTCCTTGTTGAGGATGGCCTCGGCCTTTTCCAGGTCGCGGCTTTCTCGCGATTTCTTGTACCACGGCACCGCGATGAGCCAGTCGAGGTAATTGCGTGACACCGTCGCCTCGGCCGACATCGGCGGCATGCCCTCAAGTCGCTTCAGCTCCTGGGTCGCCTTCTCCTCGACCTCCTTCGGCATGCGCGCCTGTTCGATCTTCTTCTTGAGGTCGTCGAGGTCGTTGCCCTTGTCTTCCTTTCGACCCAGTTCTTTCTGGATCGCCTTCATCTTCTCGTTGAGGTAGTACTCTTTTTGCGCCTTCTCCATCTGCTTTTTCACGCGCGATTGGATCCGGCGGTCGACCTGCAGTTTGTCTACCTCGACGTCGAGCAGGCTCGCAATCCGCACGAGCCGTTCGAGTGGCGAGATGATCTCCAGCAGGTTCTGCTTCTCTTCGACCCCAACGACCAGATGGGCTGCGATGGTATCCGCGAGCTTGCTGGCGTCGTCCACCCGCACGGCCGCGATCATGGCGTCGTAGTGCAGGTTGTTCGAGAGCTTGACGTATTGCTCAAACTGCGCGACGACCTTGCTCATCGTGCCTTCGACGTCGTCGCCGGCGTCCTCCTGCTTCGGCAGCAGCTTCGCCACGACCCGGTAGAAGCCCTTGTCTTCCTTCCACTCGACCGCGCGGGCGCGCTCGAGGCCCTCCACCAGGACCTTGATGTTGCCGTCCGGCAGTTTCAGGCTCTGGACGATGTTGGCCACACAGCCCATCGTGTAGATGTCTTTCGGCTGCGGGTCGTCCGTCGTGGCGTCCTGCTGGGCCGCGAGAAAGATCCGCTTGTCTTTCACGAGCGCGTGTTCGAGCGCGCGTGTCGACGATGGTCGGCCGATGACGAACGGCATCATCATGTGTGGAAACACGACGACATCGCGCAGCGGCACTATCGGGAGCGTTTCGTAGACTTCCATAGTTGGGGTATCGCGGACCGGCAAACGAGGGAGGTTAGCCGGCTTTCTCCATGACGGTAATCGGGTCGTCCTGGGACAGCACCACTTCACGTGTGATCACGCATTCGCGGATTTTCTTCTGTCCCGGCAGGGTGTACATGATGTCGAGCATCAGTTTCTCGATGATCATGCGCAACCCGCGCGCCCCGATCTTGCGGTCGAGCGCCGATTCCGCGATCGCGTCCAAGGCGTCGTCGGTGAATCGGAGCTTGACGTTCTCATACTCGAACAGCCGCTCATACTGGCGGGTGATAGCGTTACGCGGCTGCGTGAGGATTTGTATCAGGGCCGGCTTGTCCAGCTCGTGGAGTGCCCCGATGACGGGCAGGCGTCCGACGAACTCCGGGATCAGGCCGTAGCGCATGAGGTCCTCCGGTTCAACCATTTCCAGGGTCGAGCCGAGGTCGCGTTCACGCGAGCTCTTGATCTCCGCGCCGAAACCAAGCATCTTGCGACCGGCCCGCCGCTGGATGGTCTCGTCCAGCCCGACGAATGCGCCCCCGCAGATGAACAGGATGTTGGTGGTGTCGATCTGGAGGAACTCCTGGTGCGGGTGCTTGCGCCCCCCCTGGGGCGGCACGGCCGCCGTGGTGCCCTCGAGGATCTTCAGGAGGGCCTGCTGGACGCCCTCCCCGGAGACGTCCCGGGTGATCGACGGGTTCTCGCTCTTGCGGGCGATCTTGTCGATCTCGTCGATGTAGATGATCCCGCTCTCGGCCTTCTTGATGTCGTAGTCGGCCGCCTGGATGAGCTTCAGGAGGATGTTCTCGACGTCCTCGCCCACATAGCCGGCCTCGGTGAGGGCCGTGGCGTCGGCGATGGCGAACGGAACGTCGAGCATGCGGGCAAGCGTCTGGGCCATCAGGGTCTTGCCGCAGCCGGTCGGGCCGATCAGCAGGATGTTGGACTTGGCCAACTCGACGTCGTCGCCGGGCGAACGGTCGACCTGCACCCGCTTGTAGTGGTTGTAGACCGCGACCGAGAGGATCTTCTTGGCCTGCTCCTGGCCGACGATGTAGTCGTCCAGGAAGGCGAAGATTTCCCGGGGACGGGGAAGTTCACCGAACGAGACGTCCGCTGGGCTCCGAGAGCTCCTCTCTCGATGATCTCGTTGCAGAGGTCGATGCACTCGTCGCAGATGTAGACGCCGGGGCCCGCGATGAGCTTGCGCACCTGCTTCTGCGTCTTCCCGCAGAAGGAGCAACGCAGGATTTCGGGTTCACCGCTTTTCTTGGCCATGGTCACACGACACCGGGGGCACGCCTCGTCATCTCTACGCGCGCTGCCTGATGACTTCGTCAATAATACCGTATTCCAGACCTTGCTCCGCGTCCATGATGTGGTCGCGTTCAGTGTCTTTTTCGATACGCGCTACGTTCTGGCCGGTGTGCGTCACGAGCATGTCGTTCAGGCGGCTGCGCATCCGCAAAATTTCGCGCGCATGAATGTCGATGTCTGTGGCCTGCCCGGCGAGACCACTCATCAACGGTTGGTGGATGACGATGCGTGAGTTCGGGAGGCTGTAGCGCTTGCCCTTCGTCCCGGCGGCGAGCAGTACGGCGGCCATCGAGGCCGCCTGGCCGATGCAGACTGTCTGCACGTCAGGCTTGATGAACTGCATCGTGTCGTAAATCGCCAGGCCCGCCGAAATGGACCCGCCGGGGCTGTTGATATACAGCACGATGTCGCGGTCCGGGTCTTCCGCCTCGAGAAACAACATCTGGGCGATGACCAGGTTGGCGATGCTGTCTTCGATCGGTGTCCCGATGAAGATAATGCTGTCCTTCAAGAGTCGCGAGTAGATGTCGTAGGCACGCTCGCCACGATTGGTCTGCTCGACGACCATGGGAACCAACTGATTTCGGGCGTCAGACATGTTCGAATCACTCACAGACGAACGGGGGTTAGCAGAGGGGGCAGCCAGGATGGACGACACTCACGCAGTCACGATCGTAGCACGCGAGAGCAGCAGCTCGACCGTCTTCTCTCGCCGCAATCCCTCCGCGAGTGCAGCCAGTCCATGGTCCTTGTCGAGCTGCGCGCGCACAGCCGCCGGCGTCTGGCCCAGCCGTTCTGCGTACCGCGTGACTTCCTGGTCGACATCGTCGTCGGTCACCGTCAAGGTCTCTCGCCTGGCGATCTCATCGAGCAACAGCGACCCACGTACCGTGTCCGTCGCCGGGGCGCGCTGTTCTTCGCGGAGCGCCTCCCAGTCAACGTTCGCCGTTCTGGGGTCTATCTGTTGCTGCGCCATGCGTTGGACGATCTGCTCGAGGCGTCGAGCCATCTCCCGGTTCACCAGCGCGTCTGGAATCTCCACTGTGAGTCGAGACGACAGCTGCGACAACAGCTCTCGACGGATGCCGCGATCCGCCTCCGCCTCTGCTTCGCGACGCAGATCTGTCGTGATCTGCTCGCGGAGCACGGCCAGGGTTTCGAAGTCGCCGAGGGTCTTGGCAAATGCGTCGTCGAGGTCCGGCAGGTGCCGTTGGTGTAGCGCCCGGACGGTGACGTCGTAGGCGACGGTCGTGCCGGCCAGGTCCGCCTGCTCGAAGTCGGTCGGATAGGTCAGCTCGAACGCTTTCGCCTCGGCCATCTGCAACCCGATCAGTGCGTCGTCGAACCCGGGCGGGTTCGCAGAGGCCCCGAGTTCCACCGTGACCCCCTCGTTCCGGTCTTCCGGGATGTCTGGCGGTGGTGCGCCGTCCGGTCCCGATACGCCGCGTCGGGCCATGTCGACGGTGACAATGTCACCGCCTTCGACCACCGTGCGGTCAGCGACCGGTTCCGGGCGACTGCCGCGCAAACGGAGCTCTTCGAGCGCCTTGTCGGTAGCGGCCTCGTCGGGGACGATGGGCGTGCGCCTCAGGGTGACGGCGCCGTAGTCCAGCTCGGTGATCGTGGGCATCACTTCGAAGAGGGCGTGAAAGGTCAACGGCTGCCCGTCGTTGACCGACACCTCGCGTACATCCGGGGTGTCGATGGGGGTCAGCTCTCGCTCGCGCAACGCCTCGTCGACGGCCTTCGGCACGAGGTCGTGCGCCACGTCATGTAACAGGTCCTGTTGAAAACGTTGCCTGACAATACTGATGGGTACCTTGCCGGGGCGGAACCCGGGCACCTTGGCGCGCCGGCTTAGTCGTTTCGCGAGTCGGCTGAGCGCGTCGTCGACTTGCTCGACCGGAATCTCCACATCGAGACGCTTGCGCGTCTCGCTCACCTCGGTAATCTCCGCTTTCATGACTAGGAATCAGCCTCGTTGTGATGTCGCGACGCGGTGTGCGTCGGCTCGCTGGGCGTCGCCTCGCATGTCGGGCGAATCGCGTTCGCGGCCGACCGCCCGAACGTGGTGCGAAAGGGGGGATTTGAACCCCCACAGCCTTCCGGCCACCGGATCCTAAATCCGGCGCGTCTGCCAGTTCCGCCACTTTCGCGAGGACACGCCTGAACGTCCGTTGCGGGACCTCTCAGACAGCCTCAGGCTACCATATCGAACCGGACGCGGGTCGGGCTCAGGCCGCCCAGATCTGCCTATGTTAGTGTGTGTTGGAGCACGACAGAGAGCGGGTGCGCGACGGAGGACGGAGCGATGAGCGGGACACCATTGCAGGTTGTCGATCGAGCAGCGAGTATCAACTGGTTCCGCGAGACGCGTCGGCGGACGACAGATTTATTTGGTCTGTTGACCCCGGAAGCCTACTACGAGCAGCCGATTCCGCTGCGCCATCCCGTGGTGTTCTACGAGGGCCACATCCCTGCGTTCAGCGTGAACACCCTCCTCAAACGCGGGCTCGGACGTTCGGGACTGGACGACGACCTGGAGGTGTTGTTCGCGCGGGGTATTGACCCCGAAGATACAGCCGCCGCGGACGGCGCCGCCATCGGGTCGTGGCCGAGTCGAGACACCGTCAGACAGTATGCGGACCAGGCGGACGAGGCGATTCTCGACGCGCTGGCGCATGCGCCAATTGAGCAGGCCGGCCACCCAGTGCTGCACCGGGGGCAGGCGGTGTTCACGCTCATCGAGCATGAGGAGCTGCACCAGGAGACGCTGGCGTATATGTGGCATCGGCTTCCGATGGTACGGAAGCAGCGCCCCTTGGACGCGCTGACCGTGAGTGACGGTGTCGGGCCGGAACCGCGTCAGGCGGTCATTCCTGCCGGTCGGACCACGCTCGGCGCCGTGCTGGACGAGATTCCGTTCGGCTGGGACAACGAGTTCCCACGTATCGCGCGGGATGTGCCGTCCTTCGCGATCGATGTGCACAACGTGACCAACCGGCAATTTCTCGAATTTGTCGAGGCGGGTGGGTACAGCAACAAGGCCTGGTGGTCTGAGAGCGATTGGCTATGGCGAACCGGCGCGGGCGTCGACCATCCGCCGTTCTGGTCGCGCCAGGGAGGTGACTGGTTCTGGCGCGGCATGTTTGCCTTGATCCCACTACCACCCGCCTGGCCGGTCTATGTCTCGCAGGCGGAGGCGAACGCGTACGCCAGGTGGAAGGGGCTCCGATTGCCGACGGAAGCCGAATACCATCGAGCCGCATTCGGGACCCCGGAGGGGCCCGAGCGGTCGCACCCCTGGGGCGAGGCGACGCCAGACGCCTCCCGAGGCAATTTCGGGTTCCAGCATTGGGAGCCGGTCCCCGTCGGCTCCTATCCCGCCGGCGTCAGCGCCTGGGGCGTTCACGATCTGGTCGGGAACGGGTGGGAATGGACCTCGACCGTGTTCGAGGGATTTCCGGGCTTCGCTCCCATGGCCTCGTATCCTGAGTACTCGGCTGATTTTTTTGACGGACAGCACTATGTCATTAAAGGGGCGTCGCCCGTCACTGCGTCTGGCCTGGTCCGGCGGAGCTTTCGTAACTGGTTCCGTCCGCACTATCCGTTTGTCTATACGGCGTTTCGATGCGTGCGATCGGTCCAGTGACGTGGCCGGCGGGATGTCCGCGGCGTGCAGTCAGGGGAGCCGCCTGAGAGTCGTCGGCCGCTAGCGGCCAGCTCGACGCCGAATCACCACACCGCCGATTGGGCGGCACAGGGTCAACCAGATATGGGAACGAGCAGCGAGGCGACCCTCTCCAGTGGTCATCGGCTAGCCGACGACGTACGCCGCGATCTACAGGCGTCCCCCAAAAGACTCCAGCCCCGGTATCTGTACGATGCGCTCGGATCCCAGCTCTTCGAGGCGATCTGCGAGCTGCCCGAGTATCGGATTACCCGGTCTGAGCTACATCTGCTGACCACCCACGGGGCCGCTATCGGCGCCGGCATGCGCTCGCCGCTCATCGTCGTGGAACTCGGCGGGGGCAACGGTGAGAAGCTGGCGGTGCTGCTGTCGGGGCTGGTCGACGCCGGCGTGGACCTGACCGTGGAGCTCGTCGACGTATCGGCCACGGCGCTCGAGTTGGCCGCTCGAACGTTGGCCAGATTTCCTGCGATCCGGGTCACTCCTCACCAGACGACCTACGAGGCCGGCCTGCAGCACATTGGCGAACAACGGATCGCGGAGGGTCGCCCCGGCGGCATGCTCGTCGCCTTCCTCGGCTCAAACATCGGGAACCTCGACCCGTCGGCCGCCCGCCGCTTCTTGACCATGATCCGTGGAGGGTTTCGATCCGGTGACCGGCTGGTGCTGGGGACCGACCTGGTCAAGCCCGAGTCCGAGCTGGTCGCCGCCTACGATGACGTCCTCGGGGTGACCGCCGCCTTCAACAAGAATTTGCTGGTGCGTCTGAACCGAGAGCTTGGCGCGAACTTCGATCTCGACCGGTTTGCCCACCGCGCAGTCTGGAACGCCGCCGAATCACGGGTGGAGATGCACCTGGAGAGCTTGCGCGCGCAGACGGTCTCCATTCCGGGCGCTGACTGCGTGGTGGCATTCGCCGCCGGTGAGTCCATCTGGACCGAGAGTTCGTATAAATATGAGAGCGCCGCGCTCGCCGCGCTGGGCGCCGACGTGGGACTGGCGCGTCACGACCAGTGGGTAGACGAGGACGCGCACTTCGCGGTGACGACGTTCAACGCCGTTTAGGAGCGCCGGGGGCAATCATGACCACTCAACAGCGCGAGACGGAGCGGGGTGCCCGTTTTCTCGTCGTGGCGGCAAGCCTGATCGTCGTGGTCGCGGGGCTGCGGTCCGCCAGCCAACTCATCCTGCCGTTCCTGACCGCGGTGTTCCTGGCGGTGGTCAGCCTCCCGGTCATGGGTTGGCTCCAGCGGCGCAAGTTGCCCACCCCCCTGGCGGTCTTCAGCACGGTCGCCCTGGCTGCGGCCGTGGTCAGTGTGCTCGGGGTGGTGGTGGGCCGGTCGGTGAATGAGTTCGCGAACGTGGCGCCTCAGTACCAGACCCGGATCCAGGAGATGTCCGCTGACGTGATGGGCTGGGCCGAAGGCCTCGGTCTGCCGTTGGCCCAGTCGTCGCTGCTGGACTACGTGAACGCCGAGGCGTTGCTCAATGTGTTGGGAGGGACGCTCGGCGCGTTGGCGCAGCTGCTGTCCAACGCGTTTCTGGTGCTGCTGGCGGTCATTTTCATTCTGTTCGAGGCTGCGGGGTTTCGGGACAAGCTTCAGGTCGCCTTTGGTACGCGGGAAGGGAGTTTGGCGCGGTTTGGCCAGATGACTGAGCAGATTCAGAAGTATCTGGCAATCAAGACGGTCGTCAGTCTGTCGACCGGCCTGCTGGCCGGTACCTGGGTCTGGGCGCTCGGGCTGGACTTTCCTCTGCTCTGGGGACTCGTGGCGTTTGTGTTCAACTACATCCCGAATCTGGGGTCCATCTTCGCGGCCATCGGTCCGGTGCTGCTGGCGACCGTGCAGTTCGGTCCGGGACGCGCGATCGTGGTCGCGATCGGCTACGCGGTGATCAACGTGGGATTTGGCAACGTGGTGGAACCGATGCTCCTGGGGCGGCGCCTCGGCCTGTCGACGCTCGTGATCTTCTTGTCGTTGGTCTTCTGGGGGTGGGTCTGGGGGCCGATGGGGATGCTGCTGTCGGTGCCGCTGACCATGGTGGTCAAGATTGCGCTCGAGAACACCGAAGACCTGCGGTGGGTGGCCGTCATGCTCGACGCAAATCCGGGGGCCCGGGCCCGGGAGGCATCTACGGCTCCCGATTCCGCAGTAACCGCAGCACCGACCGATGCTCAGCATGACCGGCCAGCGCCGCCGCGTACTCCGGCTGAGTAAACCCCAGCTCCTTGGCTATTTGGCCCGTTTGTGACTCTTCGATGCTGCAGATGGTGCCATCGGCGGCGGCGACCGCGAAGACACAATCAAGCAATTCGAGACGCTGGGCATCGGTCGCGACATCACGAAATTCACGCGTCACTAGATAGTTTTCGGTGCCTCCCAACAATCGAGTCTGGCTCTTCGCAATCTCCACGACGAGGAGGGTTTGGGCTTCCGACAGATGCCCGAGTTTCTGGACGATCTCGCGCATGGCCTCCGTTTCATTGACGCAGATCGTCGAGTCGGCGTTCGCGACCCGGCTCAACACGTAGGCGAAGCCGGCGAGGTACCGGGCCTGTGTCGCGTCAAGGGCTTCAAGCTCGGACACAATGCGTTGCACCGTGTCGGTGGCGCCACTGTCCGCCGGTCGCGGGGTCCCCCGGCCTACACCCAGTATGTCGAGAATGCCCATGGTTCGTCGTCCTTCGCTTATGGTGTTGCCGTCCAATTGTCGATGAAGGCGGTTGCGACCGTCGTCGGGTCGGCGCCCTCGACATCGACTTGCAGATTCATCGTGCGCATCGTCTCGGCGTCGATCGCGCCATCCAGTTGACGCAGCGCGGCCAGCACGTCGGGCCAGTCGCGGACCAGTCGCGCCCCGACCAGCACGACTGCGTCATACGGCGGGATCGCGCCGCGGTCATCTTCGAGCACCCGCAGATCGTAGGCCGAAATGCGTCCATCCGTCGTGTAGGCACTGATCAGGTCGACCGCACCTTCAGCGATGGCTTCGTACATCAGGGCCGCGTCCATCGTTCGCTGGTTCGAGAGGGTGAGCCCGTAGGTGTCGCGAATGGAGGTCCACTCCGGTCTGGAGAAGAACTCGAAGTCGCCGCCCATCGACAGCGTCGGCCCAAGCGGAACGAGGTCGCTGATTCGGGTCCATCCCATCGTCTCGGCGTCCGCCGTCCGAGCCGCCACGGCGTAGGCATTCTCGAACCCCAGCGTGGCCACCACCTCGATGCCATGCTGCTCGGCGAGAAAGGCGCGGACCTCAGCGAGCACCGTTGCGCGGTCCCCCCCGACGGTCGTCCGCCCCATGAGATGGGCCCACAGCGTGCCGGAATAGTCGACGTAGATGTCGATGTCTCCCGCCGCCAACGCGTCGAACGCCACCGTCGAGCCGAGTGATTGCATCTGGGCGGCCGGGCGCCCGGTTTCGCGCTCAACCCACTGGTCCAGTAGCGAGGCCAAGATGTATTGTTCGGTGAAGCCCTTGGCCCCGACCATGACGGGGCGAGCCGCGTCGGAGAACAATGGCGCGGCGAGCGTCACCACCGTATAGAGATACAGTCCCGCGGTCACCGTCGCGGCCGCCCCCACGAGGCGCCGCCGGCGGGTACGTAAGCCGACTTCGACGGTCCGGACCAGACCATCAAGAACCATCGCCAGCCCAGCGGAGGCCAGGCATCCGACCAGCACCGCCGCGTAGTTTCTCGTCTGCAGACCGCTGAAAATGTAGTTGCCCAGGCTGGTCGCGCCGACCGGGGTCGAGAGCGTCGCGATGCCGACCGTCCAGACCGTGGCCGTCCGGAGGCCAGCGACAATGACGGGGAGGGCGAGCGGCAGCTCGACACGCCACAGCTGCTGACGCGAGGTCATACCCACGCCCCGCGCCGCCTCACGCAGGGCGGGGTCGACCCCAGCGATCCCGGTCACGGTGTTTCTGAGAATCGGCAGCACCCCGTACAGGGTCAGCCCGATAAACGCCGGGAGAAAACCGATGCTCTGCAGCCGCATCGACGCGAGCAACGGAACCATCACCGCCAGCAACGCCAGGCTCGGTATGGTCTGAATCACGGCGGCTAACCCCAACACGGGTTGCTCGAGCCAGCGCACGCGGGTGACGGCGATGCCCAACGGCAAGCTCAGCGCCGCGCTACACAACAGCGCCAGCAGCGTGAGCTGCACATGCGCGCTCAGATATTCGGGGAGGAGCGCGAGCTGTTCAGCCATCGCGACTCAGGTTCCCGTCCCGTCGCTCAAGAGGTCGTCGACCAGACGCGCCTCCCGCCGGGGCGTGTCGAGGAGCTGCCGCACAGAGTCGTCCGCCGGCTCGCGCATCAAGGTGCGTGGCGTGCCGATCTGGACGAGGCGCCCCTTGTCCAGGACCGCGATACGGTCACCCAGGCGGAGCGCCTCTACCATGTCGTGCGTGACAAAGACGGCCGTCACGCCAAGGTCTCGACGAATACGAATGAACGAGTCCTGAAGGCGTCCGCGGGTCAGCGGGTCGAGCGCGCCGAACGGCTCGTCCAGCAGCATGACCCGCGGCTTCGCTGCGAGCGCCCGCGCCACCCCTACGCGCTGCTGTTGGCCGCCCGAGAGCTGAGCGGGATCGCGATCACGGATGGTGTCTGGATCCAGTTCGACGAGCGTCAGCAGCTCGTCTACGCGTCGTCGGATCGCGTCGGGGCTCCAGCCAAGCAGGGTTGGCGTAATCCCGATGTTGTCGCCGACCGTCATATGCGGGAACAAGCCCACCTGCTGGAAGGCATACCCAACGCGGCGCCGTAGTTCGTGGGGGGCGAGTTGCGAGACATCGTCGCCGCCGACCCGCACGACGCCGGCCGATGGCTCGACCAGCCGGTTGATCATCTTGAGCGTCGTGGTCTTCCCGCACCCCGATCCGCCGAGCAAGACGAGCAACTCCCCGTCGCCGACCTCGAGAGACAGGTCGCGTACCGCGACCTGGTCGCCGTACTGCTTGGTCAGGTGTTGCAGCTCGATCATGCGACGAATGGCGTCTGGATGCGCCCCGGGGCGCTGCGAGTGCGCCGGGGAGGCTAGGCGTGCGCCGGCACGCGACTGACCACCTTGAGCTGATCGAACCAGTAGGCCTCGTCGTCTCGCTCGCAGACCATGAACCGCCCCAGGTCGTCGTCGTCCTTGGCCTGGTGGTAGCGCAGGTAGATGTGCTCGTCGTCGATGGCCATGATTTCGATTTTTCCGGTCTCATGGGACATGCAGAGACGGGCGCGACGGGCGAGCCCAGACCCCAGCGTCAGTGCGCGCTGGAAGGTCTGCCATGCCTGGACCATCGGGAGCTCATACGGCTCGTTGCCGGCCGTCGGGCGCCCCTGGAACAGATAGTACGGGGGACAGCCGATGTAGGACAACGTGGCGTACATCTCGGCCAGGACGTACGGGTCGTCGTTGATCCCCTTGATCATCGGGCACTGGTTCACGCAAATCAGGCCGCTGCGAATACAGGCGTCAATGCCCTCAATCGCGACATCTGTCAGCTCACGCGGATGGTCGAAATGGGCCATCAGGTAGATACGCTGCGTGGGCGTGGAGTACTTGCGAAACGCGTCCTGCAGTTCGGGATCGTTGAGCACCCGGTAGGGATCGAACGCCGGCATCTTCGAGCCCAGACGAATTATTTTGACGTGAGGAATGGCCCGGAGCGCTTCGAAGATCTCTACCAGCCGGCGGGTGCTCATCAAGAGCGGGTCGCCACCGGTCAGCAGCACGTTGGTCACTTCCGGGTGTTCGGCGATGTATCGGAGCCCCTCGCTGACGTCGTTGGTGACCTCGTCGTTGTCATCCATGAACAGCCGCTTCCGGAAACAGTAGCGGCAGTAGGCCCCGCACACCTCGTTGCAGAGCAGCAACACCGTATCCGTGTACTTGTGCTGCACCCCATGGGCCACCGTGACGGACTCTTCGTTGCTGGCGTCGAGCGTGCCCCATTCGGACAGCTCTTCCTCGCGCGGAATAATAAGTTGCCTGATGGGGTCATCCGGATCGTCCCAATCGATCAGACCCAGGTAATAGTCGTTGGCGCGGAACACATAGCGTGCGGAGACCGGTCCGAGGCGGTCTCGCTGCTCTGGTGTCAGTTGTTCGATCTGGTCCAGCCGCCGCACGTATTTGACACGTCTGGGGCCGTTCGTCGTCGTCGGGGCGTGGGTGGACTCTTTCTGCATAGGCGCCTGGTTGTGTCGTGCCGGCCTGCGTCCGAATCCGGACGGGACGGGCGTGAAGCTTGGTATCAGCCGGGCGCATCATACGGATGCTCCCCACGGCTGACGAATGTGACCGTTAGACCAACGGCCTGCGTACATGCCGCGACGGGTCGCTGAAGAACCTCCTAGGACCTCGTACACGGACAGGGGAGTATCCAGTATTAAGTACCCGCGCGGGAGACGCAACCCCTTGTCGGCCGGAGGGCGGGTCTAGCAGCCTGTGGTGAAAGTCCCGCTGCATTCGACCGGCGCCGAATCCGACCGAGCTGCGTTGTTCATCGGTCAAATACTGCCGGTATTTTCCCTCTTCTCGCCTTGCTCGGCCGGTCCGGCGCCGTTCTCGGTGCGACGCAGGACTTTCACCACGGGCTGCTAGAGTTCCAGGAGGAGCGGGTGTTCGAGGCGGTTGGCGACCCACCGCAGGAATCGCACGCCGTCGGCTCCGTCGATCAGGCGGTGGTCGTACGACAGCGAGAGTGGCAGGATGGGTCGGGCCTCGAACCGATCATGCACGTACACCGGCGAGGGCGCGGTTCTCGACAGTCCCAGGATGGCGACTTCCGGGTAGTTGACGATCGGGGGTGAACGACGTGCCCCCCAGCCCGCCGAGGTTTGTGATGGTGAAGGTGCCGCCCTCCAGGTCCTGGGGGCCGGCCTTCTTGGTTCTGACCTTCTCGGCCATGGCGGCAATTTCTGTCGACAGCGCGCCGAGGCTTTTCGTGTCGGCGTCTTTGATGACGGGCACGAGGAGTCCGCGTTCCGAGTCCACCGCGACACCGATGTTGATGTACCGCTTGTAGATGATCTCGTTCCGATCCGTGTCGAGGGAGGCGTTGAACTTGGGGAACGCCTTGAGGGCGGCCGCCACAACCGCCACCGCAAAGGCGGTGACTGTGAGCGGCAGGTCGGGAGAGGTTTTCTTGACCGTCTTGCGGACCGCCTCGAACTCACTGACGTCGGCCCGATCGTGTTGAGTCACATGGGCCACGGTCTGCCACGCCTGAGCCATGCGCCTCGCCACCGTGCGCCGCACCCCGGTCATCGCCTCGCGTTCGACCGGCCCCCAGCGCGAAAAGTCGGGTAGGGCCGGAGCCGCCGTGGGTGTGGCGCGCGTGGCGAGTAAGGTCAAGGCTTGGCGGGCATGGGCCTTGACGTCGGCCATCGTCACACGCCCGCGGGAGCCAGAGCCCGCGACCGCGTCGATGGTGACGCCGATTTCACGGGCGAGCTTCCGCACGGATGGCGCGGCCAGCGCAGGGCGGCCGCGTCCGGCCTCGATGCGCGGAGGCACGGACGCCGGTGGTGGCGATACGACAACCGGTGACGGCGCGTTGGCCGGGGACGTCGTTGTCGGCGTGGCCGGCGTGGCCGGTGCAGCTGTCGGCGTCGACTCAGGTTTGGGCTCAGCGGGTACGACTGTCCCCGCGTCGAGCGTCACGATGGTGGCACCCACCGCGATGGTGCCGCCGGCGGCGACCGGGATAGACGTGATGGTGCCGGCAATCGGGGCCGGCACTTCAACGGTCGCCTTGTCGGTCTCTATTTCGAGCAGTGGTTGGTCTGCCGCGACCGTGTCACCCACGGTGACAAGGACCCGCACGACCTCAGCCTGCTCGATGCCTTCACCTAGCTCTGGAAGCTTAACCTCGGTTGCCACGTTGATCTCCGATTCTCCTGGCGCGCGGCGTCGGGCGGGGTGAGTCCCTGCGCGTGGCCGCGATACGTGGTTCGACTCGCCGCCTACGAAATCGCCGGGTCGGACTTGTCCGGATCGATGCCCAGGTCGCTGATCGCCTGTGCCACCACACTCGCCTTGATGGCCCCTTGACGCGCCAGAGCCCCGAGCGTCGCGACGGTGAT
>CALLXD010000070.1 GCA_937766455.1 Vicinamibacterales bacterium
GCCCCGGAATAAACAGGAACCCCGTCGTGCGGAAATTGGTCGTTTCGACGACGAGCGTGTCCCCGTCCCAGCGCCCACGGGAGTCGCCGCGCAACTGCTGGACGCGTTCGCTGGCATGTGGACGGCCGTCCAACGGGATCACACGGGTGTCGTGAATGTGCTCCTGGAGAACCACCACATGGTCGGGTGTCTGGAACAGGTGGTAGTTGTTGTTGTACGCCGTGGAGAACGTCGGAACGCCGCGATACCAGATGCATCGGTCGTTCAGATCGAGTTGCTCGTACGAATCGGGTTCCGCACGCGCGAGCTGGATGTCGAGGAGTCGCTGCGCCTCCGGCGACGCCAAGCGACGCGCAGTCTCCGGCGTCAAGGGCGGGAACCGGCCATCCGGTGGGTCGATGATGATCGACGTGCGCCGGGTCGGCACGACCGTGGTCCCGCGGTCCAACCAGAAGCTGTTGTATGCACCCACATTGCCGCCTGCCGGCAGCGGCTCGGTTCGCACCGCGCTGGGGGCGTTCGCGCGCGCGTTACCGTCGAGAACCGCTCGTTCGGTGGCCGCGACGTCCTCAGCGCTGAGAAACTCCTCAGTCTGACCCTCTGGACGCTCGACCGGTGTCACGGTGGAGCTGTTCCAGAGTCCTCCGATGTCCGGGTCGCCCCATGGCGTGCGCGGGGCCTCGAAGCCAGTCGTCTGTGTCGTTTGCGCCTGCGCTGAAACTCCCAGCGCAAGGACAATTGCGACCATTGCCGCACGATTCATCTGATCTCCTCCCGGCTCCTGCGCCGGCCATCGCATTGTGCACTGTACCCGCGCCTGTCGTGGGCAGCGTGACAAGCAGCAGCCTACCACCGGAGCGGCGGTCGCGGCGCGCGCCCCCTCACCCAAGAGCCTGAGTGACGTCGGAGCGCCCAAGCGACGTGCCTGCGTCACGAGCCATGGTGGACAAGAGCAATCGGCCAACTGTACGGAACAGCGGGCCAGACGTGGACGTCACTCGTAGGCCTAGGTGCTGAGAGCGCCTGCTCGATCCTCAGCCCACGTTGACGAGGAACGCCCGGCTCTCGAGGGTGGCGTCCCGTTGCATACGATTCGGGACTGGCTCGGACACACGAACATCGCGCAGACGAGCACCTACCTGGCGGCACGATCCAGACCGATTACGGCGCCATGCGGCGGTTCGAGGCGCGCCGACAGAACTTGCAACAACTTGCAACGGAGTCCCGAACAGGGGGCGCCCTTTTTCGTATCTACGGCGCCTCGAACCGAGCGAGCGTAGACGCGAACCGCGTCGGGCGGCATTCACAGGACACGACCCATCGTGTCCCCCATCCTGGCATAGAGTTCCATGTATTGACGGGAATGGCGCTCCAGGTCATCTGCGAGCGCGATGGTGCCGGGTTCGAACAGTGTGACCGTCGCCGATCCGCCGAACTGAAAAAATCCCTTTTCGTCGCCTGCCGCCACGAGCGCGTCTGGCACGTAGGTGTGTCGGACGCTGCCGACATTGGTGGCTCCGATCTCGAAACACAGGATGTCGCCGGCTGTTTCGGTGTGCAGCACCGTGAGAAAGCGCTTGTTCCGCATGAGGAAATCGATGTTCCGACGCAGCGCGATCGGGTTCACCGAATAAAGGTCTCCCGGCGCGAGTCTCGGTGCTGACGGCGTACCGGCAGCGGGGAAGTGAAAGCGGTGGTAGTCGACCGGGCAGAGCCGAGAGATCACCATGACGCCACCACGGTATCGCTGGGCCAACCCGACGTCCCCAAGCAGACGCGCGAGATTGAACGCTTGGCCCTTCACATACAACCCGTCAGTGTCGTCGATGTTCGGGACACCGAGGTGACGGCCGTCGGCGGGAAACACGACATGCGCGGGATCGGAATCGATGGGTCGCGCGTCGGCGCGGAGCCGGCGACTGAAGAACTCGTTGAATGAGGCGAATTCCGCTGGTGCTTTCTCGAACTCAGTGGCGTCGAGTCCGTATTGTGCGATGAACGGTGCTATCCGTGCGCGGCTCGACGGCGCGTCCATACACCGACCATATGCGCGCGAGAAGAGCGCGCGCTTGACCACCGCCCTGGTCGCCAGTCGACCTGCTGAGGTCTCATATGCCCACCGCAGCCACCGCTCACCATAGACATCCTCGGTTCGCCGTTCGCCGGTATAGCGATCAACGAACTCGACGGGTGTGCGCGACGGTCGGGTCATGCTGACGTCATGCCCTCACATCGACAACTGACTGAGGTGCTTGCGCTTGATCTTGAAATCCTTGCTGTAGCCGGTACCCTCGACCCGCACGAAGAACTCTCCGGCCGGCCCACCACGCAGCACGTCCAATGCGCCGAGATGAAACGTGGCCTCCATCCCATTGAGCGCACGCACGTTTCCCAGCAGTACGCGGTGCGAAGCCGCGAAGGACTGGGAGTCCTCCGGAACCAGCTCACCCCGACGCCGGTCATCGAGCACGGTCACCCGCAGCACGGCCGACGAATGGGCGCGGGATGCCCCGACCGTTGGCGCACTCGGTGAGGCGACCACCCGCAACACCGGCGCGCGATCGGGCACCCCCACGTCCGCCACGGACAACCTCGTTCCGACCCGCGCGGCCTGCCGCGCCAGGTGTGTCACCCAGATATGGGGCGTGTACAACGTGATCCGGTACCCGCCGCCCGCGCCGGAGAAGAGTCCGCCACGGTCGCGTAGTTCGAGCGGCACTGGCTGAGCCCCGAGGTCGCTGATGGCACGCGCCACGGCCGCGTCGTCCAGGGGCCCGACAGCCGGTGGCATCGATACCGCCTGGACGGCGGCGGGTGACGTCGCTTGCCAACCCAGCGTGGCCACAAGCAGCGAGAGCGCGACGAGCACCGAACCGGGCAATCGCACCATCTTGCGTGTCTCCTTCTGGGTCCCGGAACCGTTCAGTGACGCCGGGGCACGACGCCGAACGTTTCTGGCAAGCCGCGATGCCGGTCGTCGCAATCGCGCCGAACGAATGATGACCTGATGCACTGCCATGCGCGACGCCGGGATGCGTGGGAAAGGCGAGCGCATTGTACCATTCGGTCTCCCTCGGGCACGCACGCTTGGCCCCCCCCCAGAGGGCTGGTCGCGTGGTCCCTCCAAGGGTCAACCCAGTGTTGTAGAGTTGGAGCGTGGATGTCGGCCGGGTCGTCGGGGGTCGGATACAATCGCGCGCTGCTGGCAGGACCAGCCACCCGGCGCCAGGACAACAGTGATTCGAGCACGACATTTCTTCATCGAAGGCCGCGTACAGGGGGTCGGATTCCGATTCTTTGCCCGCGGGGCGGCCGCTCGTGAAGGTCTTCGTGGTTTCGTTCGCAACCTGCCAGACGGTCGGGTCGAGGCCCAGGCAGAGGGAGACCAGGCCGGGCTGGACCGGTTTGAGCGGGCGCTCCACCAGGGCCCACCGGGTGCGGACGTGGCGAGCATCACGGTGTCCGATCTTCCGCCCATCGGCCAGACGCCATTATTCCAGATCCGCGTCTGAAGACGGATCACAGAAAGGCACACCCAGATGGAGCACCTCAAAGACAAGATTCGCCAGGTCCCCGACTTTCCAAAGCCGGGCATCCAGTATTACGACATTACGACGCTGTTGCGGGACCCGGTCGGGCTTGGCGAGGCGCTCGATGGTCTGGCCAACCCGTTTCGCGACACACAGATCGATCTGGTGGTCGGCATCGAGAGTCGCGGCTTTATTTTCGGAACAGCGGTCGCGGACCGGCTGGGGACGGGCTTCGTGCCCGTACGCAAGCCGGGTAAGTTGCCGGCCCGCACCATCCAACAGTCCTACGATTTGGAATACGGCTCCGACACGCTCGAGATCCACCACGACGCGATCGAAGCGGGGCAACGCATTCTGATTGTGGACGATTTGCTTGCCACCGGCGGCACGGCGCGCGCCGCGGTGGACCTGGTAACCGCCGCCGGCGGCACGGTCGCGGGACTGTCATTCCTGGTCGAGTTGCAATTCCTGAAGGGTCGGGACAAGTTGGGCGAGATCCCGCTGTTCGTCGGCCTGCAATACGCGTCCTGAGCGCACTCTCCATGTCCAGTCTCACTCTCGCTGTCGGTCTGGTAGCTGTCGCAGTGGCCTGTGGGCTGAGTGGTCGCCTTATCCAAGGTGCCCTCCGCGAGCGTCGCCGCGACGCCCAGGTGCTCGGCCTGCTCGCAACCTTCGGGCCTGTCATGGAGCGGGCACACACCGAGCCGCGAACGCTGCTCACGTGGCATCCCCTCGCCGTGGCCGCGCGGCAGAGCTTCCCCGAGGCGTTTGCGTCGCTGGACGGCGATGGGGCGCACCGATTTCCCTTCGGCTCAGCGCTGCTTGAAACGGCCCACGCGACGTGGACCGCAGACTGGCTGACGTGGGAAGGGGAGCACGACGCCGAGTTTCGACGTCGTGCGGCAATGCTCGAGGCCAAGAGCGGAGACACCGACCCGCGCGACATACGGGCGGGTCACGACCTGCTGGAGCGAGAGCAACTGGAGCGGTATCAACGTCAGTACGAAACCTATGTCAAGGTCTCGAAAGCGCTGGCGGCGCTAGCCGATACGCCGGTCGAGAGCTAGCGAGGCGTCCGGCAGGGGAGCCGTTTGCCCGTCAAGTGCACGCTCGCGCCGCGTGTCCCTGGGTGGTAAGATCGTGCAACTCGGTCGGTCCCGCGTACGGCGGGAGGCTTGGCCGCAGTACCAAGAACCACGTATTGCAATTTCATCCAGAGGAGAACAACTGTGGCGATCTATAGCTGTCCGAAGTGTGGCATGAGCGTTGGCACCATGACCTGCGGAACCTGTGACAAAGAGCTGGTCCACGACACCCTGAAGCTCGACGACGGCCGCTCGGTCGATATTGCCAAGTGCCCTGATGGTCACGGCAAAGTCAAGTCGCCGCAGTGCTGCGGCGAAGACATGAGCTGCAGCGTCTAGTCGCTACGGTCTGGTTCTGCGCGGCCCGTGTGATTCCTGTGAGAATCAGCGGGCCGCTCGACCGTACGGCGGTGTGAACCGCACCGGATACACGAATCGCGTCGTAGGGACGGGGTTGACGGCGCCTCGCCCCGAAAGGACCAACTCACCGATGAGTAGCCCAGACCTGGCCAGCTTCATGAACGGCCTCATTCGTCGCAATCCGGGAGAACCGGAATTTCACCAGGCCGTCGAGGAGGTCGTGACCTCTTTGATGCCGTTTCTGCGGGATCACCCGAAATATACGGACGCGTGTATTCTCGAGCGGATGACCGAACCGGACCGCGTCATCATGTTTCGGGTGTGCTGGCTCGACGACGACAACCAGATTCGCACCAACCGCGCCTACCGGGTGCAGTTCAACAACTCCATCGGTCCCTACAAGGGCGGACTCCGGTTTCATCGCGACGTCACCCTGTCGGTGCTGAAATTTCTGGGGTTTGAACAAACATTCAAGAACAGCCTGACCGGTTTGCCCATGGGCGGAGCCAAGGGCGGGTCGGACTTCAATCCCAAGGGCAAGAGCGACGCCGAGGTGATGCGGTTCTGCCAATCGATGATGACTGAGCTGGCACGCCACATCGGTGAGGATGTCGACATCCCGGCCGGTGACATCGGCGTCGGCGCGCGAGAGATTTCCTACCTGTTCGGGCAGTACAAACGGATCAACAATCGATTTACCGGCACCATCACCGGCAAAGGGCTCGCGTTCGGGGGAAGCCTGGTACGCACCGAGGCCACCGGGTACGGGTGCGTCTACTTCGTCGACGCCATGCTGAAACACGCGGACGATGCCCTGGCGGGCAAGACGGTCGTTGTCTCCGGGTCAGGCAACGTCGCCACCTATGCAGCCGAGAAGGCTGCCGACCTTGGGGCAAAGGTGGTCACGCTGTCCGACTCCGCTGGCTACATCCATGACCCAGACGGTATCGACGCCGAGCGGCTCGCCTTCGTCAAGGAGTTGAAGGAGGTCCGCCGCGGCCGGATCTCCGAGTACGCGGACCGGTTCGGCTGCGCTTACCACGACGGAGAGCGCCCCTGGAACGTGCCCTGCGATATCGCTCTCCCATGCGCAACACAGAATGAAATAGACGAGGCCGATGCTCGATCGCTGATCGCCAACGGCGTCAGGGCGGTGGCCGAAGGCGCCAACATGCCCTGCACCCTCACCGCGACCCACGCGTTTCTCGCGGCCGGCGTGCTGTTCGGCCCGGCCAAGGCCGCCAACGCCGGCGGGGTCGCTGTGTCCGGGCTTGAACAGAGTCAGAACGCGTTGCGGATGAGTTGGTCTCACGACGAGGTGCACACCCGCTTGCGGCAGATCATGTCCGACGTCCATCAGAAATGCTGCGAGTACGGCGAGGACGAAAGCGGCGGCGTGAACTACGTCAAGGGTGCCAACATCGGCGGCTTCGTGAAGGTGGCCGACGCGATGCTGGCGTATGGGGCCGTCTAAGGGTTGGGCAGAGCCCCCTTCGTCGCCTCGACATACACCGCATCCATCGGCATATCGTCCACCGGATCGACGACGCATCGTTCCACGACAAAACCAGCACGCTCGACCCAGGTACGAACCTGGTCCTGCGTGTATCGCAGCGCCACCACGTCTGATGCATCGCCGTAGTCAATGACTCCAGCGCCTTCCCACGTGGCGAGCACCACCTGTCCCTGATCGCGTATCACACGGTGCCACTCGCACAGCGTCGGCACCATGTCGTCGGTACCGATGTGGTGAAGAGCGAAGAACCCGATCACGGCGGCGGCCGTTCCAGGCTCGATCTCGTGCAGGTCTCGCATGTCGCCGTTGACCACGACGTCTGGTCCCAATCGTTCGGTCGCCAACGCCACCATGGCTGGCGACAGGTCGACGCCAACCAGCGGCCGGCCTGGATCGTACCGCTCGCGATAGCGCGCCAGCATGTGACCCGATCCGCACGACGCATCCACGACAGGACCGGACATCCCGACAAGCCGCTCGGCCAGTCGACCGAGCGTGTCTGCGTACATCGGCAGATCAATCTCGGAGTCCATCATGCCGGAATAATTCCCGGCCGACGCGTCGTAGAGGGCGCGCACCGGTTCCAACGACGAAGGCTTCATCGCCTCAGTCTACGCCAGCCGTCTGTCCTCTCGTCCATCGACAAGACAGCCGGGCCGCAAGCATCAGTGGCGACCCGCTTCACACATGTTCGCGCGGATTACGTGCCGACGCGATCCGCCGCCCAGGGAAGCCCGCCTCTGAAGCCCCAACGCGACCGCGACACGCGACTTGCGATCCTGTGGCCTGAGCGCGGACCGCCCCTTCGAAGAGGCCGTGCAAGAGGGTCCTCAAGGCCAGGATCGTCATTTCGCATTTTCACGACGCGCGCCACCAACACCGGATCCGGCGCCACGGGGGACGACGCAACGAGACACCGGTGAACATTTGGTACACTGCGGACTCGCGTTCGACACGCGCGTGTAGCTCAGTTGGATAGAGCGACCGCCTCCTAAGCGGTAGGCCGCAGGTTCGAATCCTGCCACGCGCACCACCTCTATTTCGGTCTCGCGTCGCTCTCGGTGCACGGTGTACATAGACCGATCGGCCTGGCTGCGCAACGGCTGTGCACTATTGTCCCGAACTCTGCGCGGCCGCGGGCCACGAGCGACGCCACGTTCCCTCGATTGCCCCAGGCCGCAGTGCAGCATGGCCCGCGCACAACGTGGGCCAGAGGACCAACGTCCGTCACGGCGTTCGCCGACGACCACACCAGCCGAAACCCGGTGGTGTCGGAGCGACTCGCAGAATGGGTCGCTCACGTATCGCTCGGTGGTGCATGTGCTCTATCTTCCGGAGCTCGGGCGTATATGTGCATCCGTCGTCGACACCCCGATCGCCCCGACCAGGAACAACGTATTGGTATAGCAACTACAAAAGCCAACTCGGATCGCAGTCAGGATACGATACGACCGTGGCCAGACGTTACACGATCGTCCGGTGTGACGGGGATCACAGACGCGTCGACGGTTGCGCCGCATAGTAGGTTTAGCTCGGGACACTCGAGGCGGTCTCGCGTTCATCAATCCCGAAGGGGGGACGTTCCATGGCGATTGGCGAATTTAGAGGTTTGAGTAAGGCAGAGGCCAAGAACCCGCACTTCGGTGCGGTCATCGGGGTGTCTGAGTTTCTGTCTACTACGGGCGTGTTGACGACAAGTCAACGGCGCCGGATCGTCGATCAGGCCCTGGTGCTTATCGACGACGTGTATGTGCACTTGCCGCTGAAACGCGCGATGCATGCGGTGGCACCCGTGCAGGCTCTGAAGCTGCTCAGACGCAAAGTGAACGTCATCTCCGAGCGTCAGTTCCACAGTGAGATGATCGAGATCTTCAAAGGGCTCAGGGACCTGCACACCAACTACATACTGCCGGCGCCCGACAATCAGCACACGGCGTTTCTGCCGTTCCTGATGGAGGAGTTCTACGATGGCGATGAGCGCCACTATGTGGTCTCGCGGCTGATCGCGGGCTTCACGCATAGCCATTTTCGCAGCGGTGCCGAGATTACCCACTGGAGCGGGGTACCTATCGATCAGGCGGTGGCCATCAATGCCGACCGCGAGGCCGGTAGAAACGAGGCCGCTCGGCATGTCCGTGGCCTGGACAATATGACCGTCCGGCCGATGTCCATGGCGCTACCGCCAGCGGAAGAATGGGTAGTTGTTGGCTATCGCCGCAATGATACGGAGCGGGAGATTCGCTTGCCGTGGCGGGTGTTCCAGCCTGACTCGACCAACGAGGGAGACGCGCCGGGAGCGGGGAAGGAATTCGCGTCCGCCGTCGGTCTGGATCTCAAGATGGAGTTGACCAATCGGGCCAGAAAAGCACTATTCGCAAAGACAGCGGTCGATCGGAGTCAGGCTGTCGCCGACCTGAAGTCCAAGGGCAAACGCGGCAAGAAAAAATTGGCCGCCTTCATGGGCGCCAACAGCTCCTTTCCCAACACCTTCGAATTCCGGACCATCCCCACTGACCAGGGCGATCGAGGCTATCTGCGTATTCGCACGTTTGGCGACCCGGGGCCGCAGGCGTTCATTGGCGAGGTCGTGCGCATTCTCGAGCTGTTGCCGCAGGATGGTTTGATCGTCGACGTGCGGGGGAACGGTGGCGGCATCATCATGAACGGCGAGCGTATGCTGCAGCTCTTCAGCCCGAGCCGGGTCGAAGCCGAACCCCTGCGATTCATCAATAACGACGTGACCCTGGCGATCGCCAAGACGGACGCGCTCGGTGGTTTCGCCAAGCGCTGGCGACGCTCGATCGATCTCTCACTCCTGACGGCCGCCGTCTACTCCCAAGGTTTCCCCATCGAATCTCCGGACATCACCAACGCCATCGGGCGTCGTTACGCAGGGCCGGTGGTGCTGATCACGGATGCGCGCTGCTACAGCACGACGGATATTTTCGCCGCCGGATTCCAGGACAATGACCTGGGCACGATTCTCGGCGTCGACAACAACACCGGCGCCGGTGGAGCGAACGTATTTCGGCACAGCCTGCTGCGGCAGGTGCTCCCGGGTCCGAACTCGCCGTTCAAGTCGCTGCCCGGAGGTGCCGACATGCGGGTTGCGATTCGTCAAACCACGCGGGTCGGGGAGAACAACGGCCTGCCGTTAGAGGACCTGGGTGTCACACCGAACCAGGTGCACCGCATGACCCGGGACGACGTCATGGAGGGCAACCGGGACCTGATCGCGACCGCGGCGGCGCTTCTGTAGACCGTGGTCTATTTTCGTTCGCTTTGGGCGGCTCTGCACTCGCACGCCCCAGCGACCTGGAGACCCACTTCGGGTCGCCTCCGCAAGAAGCAGGAAACGGCCTGACGCCCCGCGCGTACCAGAGGTGTGGCAGCCGGCCAGTCTTCTGGTACACTGATGCGTTTCTGACGGACGTAGTTCAGAGAGAGGGCGAAGAGATTCATGAGGCGGAGCGAGCGACATCATTTGAAGGAAAACGCGTTCGCGGTGGCCATCGCGGGGCTCCGCGAGCAGCTCCAGGGCGCCGGCCCGGCGCTGGGGGCCGCGGCTGCGATTGCGGTCGTTGCGCTGATCCTGTTCGGTGGGTATTCGTGGTGGTCGGACCGTGCGACGTCAGAGGCGGGATCACTCCTGGCTAGTGCGCTCGTCGTAGCCGACGCGCCGGTCGTCCCACCGCCGCCGCCGGCCGAGCCGGTGCCGACCGCCGAGGCGACGGTCGGACCAGATGGGGAACCAATCCCGCCCGTCGTCGAGCCACCCCAGCCCCCCTTTGTCCAGCCGGACGGCACGTATCCGACCCGGGCCGCCAAGATCACCGACGCGTTGCCAAAGCTGTTGGAGGCCGCTGACGCGTATCCCGAGACACCATCAGGGCTCACCGCTCGCTATCGCGCCGCGACGGGGTTGGCCGCGCTGGGCCGCCACGACGAGTCCGCCGATCAGTATCTGCAGGTGATCGCCCACGACGACGCTGGCGTCTACACGCGCATGGCGACGCTGGGCCTGGCGGATGTTGAATTGGCGCGGGGCGGGTACGACGCCGCGATCAGCCTGCTCGAAGAGTCGACTGGTCCAGCGGCGGCGGAAGACCTGCCCGTCGACGGCGTGCTGATGCGCCTGGGACACGCATACGCAGTGGCGGGCCGATCCGATGACGCCCGGGCCACGTTCCAGCGCGTTCTCGACGACTTCCCCCAGTCTGTGTATTTCGCCAACGCCGAACGCGAGTTGGAAACGCTGCAGGCGCAGGGGTAGCACCAGGGACAGACGCCGCAGGCCATGTCCGAGGTGGCAACGCCCGGAGACCAGTTCACCGTCGGTCTCGTCCAGATGACCTGTGGCGAGCTGATGTCCGCGAATCTCGCCAAAGCAGACGCTCTCATTGCACGCGCCGCAGACCGTGGCGCGCAGATTATCTGCCTGCAGGAACTGTTTGCCTCGCACTACTTCTGTCAGCGCGAAGATCCGAGTTATTTCGACCTGGCGGAGACGGTCCCCGGCCCTCTGACGACGCGATACGCGGCGCTGGCCCGCCGACTCGGCGTCGTCCTTGTCGTGCCCGTGTTCGAGCGTCGCGGCCCTGGTATCTATCACAACACGGCGGCGGTCCTGGATGCCGACGGTGCGCTGCTGGGCCGCTATCGCAAAACACACATCCCCGACGACCCGCTGTACTACGAGAAGTTCTACTTCACCCCCGGCGACCTTGGGTTTCCGGTCTTCAACACGCGCTTCGCGCGAATCGGACCGCTCATCTGTTGGGACCAGTGGTTCCCGGAGGCGGCACGGCTCAGCGCGCTGGCGGGCGCGGAGCTGCTGCTGTACCCCAGCGCCATCGGGTGGCACCCTTCCGAGCGCGCCGTCGACGGTGACGCCCAGCACGACGCATGGCGCACCGTCCAACGCGGACACGCGATCGCGAACGGGGTGTTTGTTGCGGCCATCAACCGAGTGGGGCATGAGGGCCCGCCAGACGAGGGGCTCGACTTCTGGGGACAATCGTTCGTCTGTGACCCGGCGGGAAAGATTCTGGCCGAGGGCTCAGTCGAGCGCGATGACGTCATCATCGTGACGTGCGACCGCGCGGACATCGAACGCCAGCGGCGCGGCTGGCCGTTCCTGCGTGACCGGCGTATCGACATCTACTCCGGGCTGTCGTCGCGATGGCTGGACGACGGCGCTGCGGGTCCGGAGCCGAGTGGCGAACCGGACGGCGATGGGTAGCGCCCGTGCACTCGGGCGGCGCGTCATGCCGGCCGAGTGGTCCGCGCACCGCGCGACCTGGCTCGCCTGGCCCCATCACGCGTCAGACTGGCCGGGCAAGCTCTCCTCGATCCACTGGGTCTACGTCGAATTGGTCCGGCATTTGTCGGTGGGTGAGCGGGTGGCCATGGTCTTCCAGACGCCGGCCGACGAGCGACGGGCGATGAGCCGTTTGATCCGATCTGGCGTCGACGCCGCTCGCGTCGAGTGCTACCAATTCCCGACCGACCGCTCATGGGTACGGGACTCCGGCGGCACCTTCATTCATGCGCCCACACAGGACGCCGCATCGGAGGTCACCCTCATCGACTGGCGTTTCAACGGGTGGGCCAAGTACGACAACTGGTGTCTGGACGATCGGCTACCTGGCCGCATCGCCACGACCAGACGGCTTCCGCGCGTAGTCCCACGGGCGCAGGGGCTCACCCGTCCGGTGGTCCTCGAAGGCGGGGCGATCGATGTCAACGGTCGAGGAGCGGCGCTCGCCACCGAACAGTGCTTGCTCGATGACACCATTCAGGTACGCAACCCACGTTTGGGTCGGCCCGGTCTCGAGCGCGCACTTCGCGACTACCTCGGCATCACGACGCTGATCTGGCTGGGGCAGGGGATTGCCGGGGATGACACCCACGGCCATGTCGACGACGTCGCGCGTTTCGTTGGCCCGAGAACCGTGGTGGCCGCAGTCGAAACGGACCCCAGCGACGCCAACCACGATGCGCTCGCCGACAACCTGCAACGTCTACGGGCGGCCCGCGTCGAGGGCGAACCACTCACGGTGGTGTCCCTGCCAATGCCGCGACCTCTGTGGCACGGCGCGCAACGGCTGCCAGCGAGCTACCTGAACTTCTATATCGCCAATGCGGTGGTGCTCGTGCCCACGTTCAACGACCCCGCCGACCGGGTGGCCCTCGCACTCCTGGCCGACCTGTTTCCGTCCCGGACCGTCATCGGTATCCACGCTGTGGATCTGGTCCTCGGTCTCGGCACGGTGCATTGCTCGACCCTCCAAGAACCCGCGGCTACTCTCGACCAGACTCTCGCTTGAGTTCGGCCAGCAGCGTCAACGCCTCGAGCGGGGTCATGGTGTCAAGATCGACCTCCCGCAACCGCGCCTCGACCGCGCTATCAGCGACGGGGGCAGAGGCGAACAGGCCGAGTTGCGTCTGTGGATCTGCCTGCGCACTGGTCAGGGTGGGTCGGCCGCCGCGCGACAATTCATCGCGCTCGAGACCAGCCAGAATGTGCTTGGCGCGGGCGATCGTGGCCTCGGGGAGCCCCGCCAGCCGCGCAACCTGGATCCCGTAGCTTCGGTCAGATCGCCCAGGTTCCACTTTGCGTAAGAAGTGAATCTGGTCCTCCCACTCCCTGGCTACCACCTGGTAGTTGACGACGGTGGGCAGCGCGTCCGCGATGTCTGTCAGCTCATGGTAGTGCGTCGCGAACAGCGTCTTCGGGCGCGACCGGGTGTCGGTCGCCAGATGCTCCGCCACCGCCCACGCGATGCTCAGGCCGTCATAGGTCGCAGTGCCACGTCCAATCTCGTCAAGGAGCACAAGACTGCGCGAGGTGGCGGTGTGGAGGATGTTCGCGGTCTCCTGCATTTCCACCATGAATGTCGACTGCCCCCGCGCGATGTTGTCGGAGGCCCCCACCCGAGCGAAGATCCGATCGGTAATCGGCACTTTGGCCCGATTGGCGGGGACGAACGACCCGATCTGTGCCATCAGCACGATCAGCGCGGTCTGGCGGAGATAGGTAGATTTCCCGCCCATGTTCGGGCCGGTGAGCAGGATCACCTGGTGGGTCGCGGCATTGAGCAAGACGTCGTTTGGCACGAACGCGTGCGTCGCCTGGCGCTCGACGACAGGGTGGCGACCTTCGATAATGAGGAGTTCGTCTCCGTCGTGCACGTGAGGCTTGGTGTAGTCGTAGACGGCCGCCGTCTCCGCTAAGCCCGCCAGAACATCGAGACAGGCCAACGCGCGCGCCGAGCCCTGGATGCGCTCTGCCTCGGCTCCGACCGTCTCCCGCAAGGCCTCGAAGAGTTCGATCTCGCGCTCAAGAATGCGCTCATCCGCCCCAAGGACCTTCCGTTCGAATTCCTTGAGGGCCGGCGTGATGAACCGTTCGCCGCCGGCGATGGTCTGCTTGCGGTGATAGTCATCCGGCACCGCATGCAGATTCGCCTTCGACACCTCAATGTAGTAGCCGAAGACACGATTGAACCGAATCTTGAGCGAGGTGACACCGGTGCGTTCGCGTTCGGCCGCCTCCATGGCCGCAATCTGTTCCTTGCCGCCTCGGCTGATGCCGCGGAGCTCATCGAGTTCGGGGTCGACCCCGTCTCGAATCGCGCCGCCCTCCCGCGCCAGGGTCGGAGGCTCGGCCACGAGTGTGGCCTCAATGGCATCGCGAATCTCCGGTACCTCGTCGAGCTGCGCACAGACGCTCTGTAGGAGCGGGGGCTCTAGCCCGGCGAGCTGGACCCGCAGCCGCGGAATCGTGGCCAACGAACGTTGAAGACCCAGCAGATCACGGGGTCCGGCCCGGCCCATCGCGGCGCGCGCCACGAGGCGCTCCAGATCGTGGACCGACTTGAAGGCGTCGCGGAGTTTGCCCCGTTCCATGGAACGGAATGCGAGGCCTTCCACGGCATCGAGCCGGTCGTGGACTTCATCGAGGCGGCACAGCGGACGCAGCAACCAGGCCCGAAGCAACCGGCTGCCCATCACGGTGACGGTGTGATCGATCTCGCCGAGCAAGGACCCCTGGCGTTCCCCTTCGCTGGAGACCACGACCTCGAGATGCTTCATCGTCGATGGGTCGATGATCATCGCGTCGGCGGTGTGCCGGAATGCAATGCTCCGGACATGCCGCAACTGCGCCTTCTGGGTGTCGCGGAGGTAGTGGACCACCGCGCCAGCCGACGCGACGGCGGCTGGTCGCTCTTGTAGCCCAAAGCCGTCGAGACTCGCGGTGCCGAACTGCTCGGCCAATGCCTCACGCGCCCGGTGCTCGTCAAACGTCCACGGCTCGACCGCGGTCACCGCTGGCACCGGCGAATCAGGGAGGAGGGGGCGCAGGTCTTCTTCTGACGACAACAGCACCTCGCGCGGGCGCAGCATGGCCACATCGTCTCGCAGCGCCTGCCTCCCGGTGTCGCCCTCGTACTCCGACGTGGAAAATTCACCAGTGGAGACGTCGAGCACAGACATGCCATACCGGTCCTGTCCGCCGGCGCCCCCGGTCCCCTCACCAGCAGCAGGGTGTCGGACGATTGCCATCAGTAACGTGGGCGCGCGGTCGTCAAGATACCCAGTCTCGGTGTAGGTCCCAGGCGACACCACCCGGACCACCTCGCGACGCACGACGCCCTTCGCTTTCTTGGGGTCCTCGACCTGCTCGCAGATGGCTACGCGAAAACCCTTCTCCACCAGCCGAGCCAGGTAGCCGTCGGCGGCATGGTGGGGGAGTCCACACATGGGAATCCCGCTCCCAGTTGCATCCTTCGACCGCGACGTGAGGGTGAGGTCGAGCGCCCGAGACGCCGTGACGGCGTCCTCGTAGAACATCTCGTAGAAATCGCCCATCCGAAAGAAGACGATCGCGTCCCGATACTGCCGCTTGGCGTCAAGGTACTGACGCATGGCGGGCGTGGGCGCCCGGGATGGCGAGGAACTGCCCCTCGAAGATCGGGTCACGGCAGCAGGTCGTTGTAGGAGACCGTCGCACGGCACGCGCGACGGAGGGCCGGAATGCGACGACGGCGAATGTATGTGAGTATAGAGCGTTTCCGACCCCCGTCAAGACACGCTGATGGTGATTCTCGCGCTCGACACGACCACCGCTCATGGGAGTCTCGCGCTCGCGCTCGACGGGAGGCTCCTGGAGGCGCAGACGGGAGACCCTGCGGTGAGGCAGGGCCAGCGGCTACCAGGCGACATCGAAGCGGTGCTGGCGCGGCACGGGCTGACGACGGCGTCGGTGGATCGCTACGTGGTCGCGCTTGGCCCCGGCTCCTTTACCGGACTCCGGGTGGGTATCGCGACCATTCAGGCGTTGGCCCTGGTACACGGGCGGCCCGTTCTGGGCCTCTCAGTCATGGACACCCTGGTCGACGTGGCGACCCGGGCTCAGCCTCGGCACGGCGGTCCAGGTGCGCCCGAGGTGGTCATTCCGTGGGTCGACGCCAAGCGCGGGGAAGTCTTCGGCGCGATGTATAGACCGGAGTCCAGCGGCACACCCGGCAGCACCTGGGCGGTCCTCGACGGCCCCGTCGCCCTCGCGCCGGATGCTCTGCTTGACCGCTGGGCGGAGACGGTGTCGGCGCGGCGCGTCCTGGTCATCGGCGACGGGGTCCCCGAGACCCGCGCCCTCCTCGACGCGCGGCTATCACCCGGATCGCTGTGCGTGGACCAGGTCCCGCCGCTGGCCGGGGTCATGGCCAAGATGGCCGGAGTCGCACCCTGGTCCGAGCAAGCGGTGATGCCGCACGCGCTCCGCCCGGTCTACGTCCGACGGCACTACGCGGCCCTCGCCCGCGACAAGATGCACACGGCGTCCCAGAGCGGTGACCGGCCAGACATGGATTCGGCGTCCGATCCGCCGGCGTGAGCGATCGCGATCTGGGTCGGATCCAGACCAAGTGATGCCTCCTCCAGAGCCCTGCACGTGCACCATCGCGCGGCTCGCGCCGGCGCGCGACCTGGACGCCGTGGCGGCCATCGAGGCCATGACATTTCCGTCTCCGTGGAGCCGAGCGATGCTGGGTGCAGCCCTCGCCCCCTCACTCCGACCGCACGCCTACGTCACTCGGTCAGACCAGACGGTGACGGCGTACTGCATCGGTCAGTTGGTCGTCGACGAGTTGCACATCCATACGTTCGCGGTGCATCCGACCTGGCAGCGTGCGGGCCTCGGTCGCCGGCTGCTGGAGGCCGTGCTGCGCGAGGCCGAATCGGTCGGCATCGCGGCCACGACACTAGAGGTGCGGCGCTCGAACATCGCGGCGCAACGGCTCTACGAGAGTGGGGGATTCGCCCAGCGCGGCGTACGACGAGGCTACTATCGGGTCCCCCCGGATGACGCCCTCGTCTATTGGCGCCGCCGAGCCGACGTCGCTTCGACCTCCCGGTCACCATCCTCGCGGAGCCCGTCAGTCTCTTGAAGCCCCGTTCGACCGTATGGTACCGTTTCGGTTGGCGCCGGTACCCCGCCCGGCACCGGCGCCCGACGCCGCCATCGCGCACCGCGGCCCAGACGCACCTGAGACGATCACGCCGTAGGTCGACATTCAGGCGCAGAGAAGAGACTTCAGTATGGCCAAAGTGCTCGCGGGTCTGCGGGACAGGCGCCACTCTCCGCGCTTTCAACGCAGCGTCTACCTGCTGCCCAGCATGTTCACGGTGGCAAACCTGTTCTGCGGGTACGCCTGCATCGTCTACGCCATGCGCGCGGACTATGCCACCGCGGCCGGTTTCATAGGCGTGGCGACGGTACTAGACCTGCTGGACGGTCGTATCGCCAGGCTGGCTGGCGCCACGAGCGAATTCGGCGGCGAGTTCGACTCGCTGGCCGACGTCGTCTCGTTTGGCGTCGCCCCCGCGATCCTGGTGTTCGCTTGGGGACTCGATCCCCTGGGTCGCCTGGGCTGGGCCATCGGCTTCGTGTATGTCACCGCCGCCGCCTTGCGGCTGGCGCGGTTCAACGTCCAGCCCCAGAGCAGCGACAAACGCTATTTTCTCGGCATGCCCAGTCCGGCCGCCGCCGGCGTGCTCGCCTCCACGGTCTTCGCGTGGCCTGGCGGACTGCCGGTTCCGCAGGCCCCATTCGTCGCGCTCGCCATGGTGTTGGTCCCGGCCTACATGATGGTGAGCCGCATTCGCTTTCGGAGCTTTGGTGCGCTCACCCTCAGGCCGCGGCGGTCCTCGCTGGTCCTGCTGCAGTTCGCAGTCCTCATCGCGGCCATCGTCGTCGAGCCGCAATCCGTATTGTTCGTCATGGCCTACAGCTATCTCAGCTCCGGGCCCATTGGCCTGGTGGTGGGTCGTCTGCGCGGACCCGGCCAGTCGCATGGAGCCGGCACCAGCGACAAAGACGACGCAACCGAACCGACCGCCAAAGCCAGCTGACCTTCGCGTTACCCGTCGGTCCCGCCCTGGCGATCGTCGGACCCAAGCGGGAGCGTGATCGTGACGGTGGTTCCGCGGCCACGCTCGCTCGCGACGGCGATGGTGCCCCCGTGCAGCTCCACGTTGCGTTTTGCGATCGCCATCCCGAGTCCCGTGCCAGTAACCTTGGTTGAAAAATACGGCTCAAAAATGCGCGTGAGCACGTCTGGCTCGACCCCGACCCCCGTGTCCGTGGCAATCAACTGGACCTGGTCGTCCACTGGACACACGGCTATCGAGAGGGTCCCCTCGCCCGGCATCGCGTGCAGGGCATTTTCGATGATATTGGTCAGGGCCCGTTGCATCAGGACGCGGTCAAGCGCCAATGGCGGCACCCCCGCCGCGTAGTCGACCGAAATCAGGATCCGGCCATCCAAGCCGGTGCGATATGGCGCGATGATGTCTTCGAGCAATCGGTCCAGCGACGTCACCGCCAGTTCTGCGACTGGGGACGACGCGTAGCTCGAAAACTCGGACGCAATCTGGCGCAGGATCGCGACCTGTTTCAGAATCGCGGCGACGCACCCCTCCAAGACCGGCGACAGTGGCGAGCCGCGGTCGGCATGTACGCGTCGCAGGTGTTCCGCGTTGAGCTGGACGGGGGTCAGCGGGTTCTTGATTTCATGAGCCACCTGACGAGCCATTTCGCTCCACGCCTCCAACCGGTGGGTCCGCTCGAGCTGGCGCCGTTGCGCGTCGAGCTCCACCGCCATCTTGGTGAAGTCAGACTCCAGCACCTCCAGTTCGTCGGCCGACCCGTCCGCCACGCGTCGTTGCAGCAACTCGGTGCGGCGAGATGTCGGCGCGAGGAATTCGCCGCGGGCCACCCGACTCGTACCGCGTGTGAGACGCCTGACAGGGTCGGCAATACTGCGGGCGACCGCCCAACCGATGAACCCGACGACGGCGGCAAAGAAGAGGGCCGACCCCCACACCCGCCGGTTCAACTCATCGATCTGGGTCTCGATTTCCTGTTGCCGAGAGGCCAGCGGAACGGTCAAGATCGCCTCTCGTCCCCCTACCTGTACCGGCGTCGCGGCCAACTGATAGCGGCGGGACCCAATCGAATCCTCGCCGACGAAACTGGGCGCCTGGCCGAGGGCCAGCGCCCGGTACACCATGTCGGGGGTTCGCGTCGGGAGGAGGCCGGACGCATAGAGATCCCGTTCGCTCGTCGCCACGAGCTGGCTCCCGTCGAAGAGATTGACCCCCTGGCCGACGACCTGGCTAATCCAGACGAGCGCGTCATCGGTATAGGCCGTGATGGCCTGGCCGCCCAGGGGCGCCAACACCGCCGACTCCTCGATCACACTCCGGGCGACGGCGGCGGTACGCGCCGCGCCCGCCTCGACGTCGGTGCGCAACTGGTCCGCGAAATACCCCTGGCTCAGCACGGCCACCACCACCACCGGCACGGTGGCCACGCCGACGAACCACAATTCCAATCTGAGCGTGAAGCGAGCGCGCACCTCGCGCACGACCAGGAGTCCACGCAGGCGCGGGAAGAACAGCCCGCCAAGACCGACCGCGATGAGCGCCACCAGCGCGACAGCGATGACAAGGATGGCAAGCTCGGCGAGGTGGAGCAGATGATCGAACCGGGTGTGGCTGGGATAGCCGAGCGCGAAAATCCCTGACCGGGCATTCGTAATGAACACATCAAAACTCGTCGAGTCCTTCACGAGTCGTGTCCAGAAAGGCGTACGGGACCGGTATATCCCGTCGAACAGCTCGCCGTCGATCGCCCAGGCAGATCGACCCGAGACGAACGTCGGCTGGAGACCCCACCCGTAGATGACCAGTTCTACGGCGTGCCCCGGCTCGCCAGGCACCGGCGCCGCGGGGGCGCCCTGAAATAGCTCCGCATAGGGACTCCGCGATCCGATGAACGGCAGGGATTCGTAGTCCACCTGTGCCACGTGCACCACGACCGCCCCTTCTGGCACCCCGGCGTCTCCAGACCCAGGCTCACAGAGCCCGCGCTCCGTATGCAGGAGTCGCAGGTCCTCGGAACCGAAGGGCGCGACGTGACCGAACGGTTCGGCCCAGTCACAGCCGGTCCCGGTCCACGGCACAGCCCCCACCCCGTAGTCGGGCAGGTTGAGCGCAAATCGACTGCTCAGCGTGCCGTTCGAATCGTACAGCTCGACGGCCGAGCTCACGCGAGACTCCGCCAGCGCGGTGCGGCGCCAGATACTGAACGCGCGGTCCGTGTCGAGCACGTCGTCGTCGGCGCCAGGCGGGCGAGTCCCCATGGTCGCCAGACCGGGCATGAGGTCGATCTGGCCCTGGCTCCGGGCCAGCAGCTGCTGCAGGACATCCGTATGCTCGGCCGCCTGAACCGCGTAATTCGTTTCGACCAAGCGCCGCCTGGCCGTGTCAGACAATTCGACGAGGGACACATACATCGGGAGTGCCGGCAGGAGCACGGCGCCGAGCGTGGCCACCGCGCGCGCCAGTGGATCGGCATGGCGGAACCAGGTCCACACGCGTCGCCATCTCAGCGCGAGCCCCCACGCCATCATCGTGGTCAATACCGGGGGCCAGGACGGTCCCCACCCGAGAGCGATGACGAGACCCACCGGCACCAGCGACGATAGGCCGACGAGCCACTGCCAGCGGTGGCGAACCGCGACCGGCCATTTCGCGAGGCTGGCGGCGAGCGAGACCCCGATGATCCAGACCGTGGCCGCGCTCCAGAACACCAGGGCCAGCTGCAGGGCGACTCGGGCCGTATCAAACGGCTGCAGCGCGGTGTGTAGCACGTCGACGTCGGCGCTGTCGACCGTATCCTGGAACAAGGTGTACTGACCCGCGAGCAACAGGGTCGTCACCACCAAGACGCCCGCATGCACCCACGCCAGCCTCGTCGTGGAGGGCGCCACGGCGCGGTGCGCCCGACTCGTCCAGCGCCACCGATTGACGGCCTCCACAACGAGCGCCACAGCGATGCCGAACGTGGCGGCTGCCAGCAGCGCATCAAAGGGGGTGCGCATCACAGCCGCCCACTGCTGTGATCGGTAGGCGGCTGGCGTCAGCAGAGCCAGGTCGAACAGGTCCGGCGCGGCGGCGACCCAGAAAAGGCAGCCTGCCGCCGATATGCCGCCAAGCCCCCAACCGAGCGCTCGGAGGGAGCTACGCTCAGCGCGATGCGTGTAGATGCGTGCGACCGCCAGCAGCGCCACGACGCCCAGCAGCATCAGCTCCAGCCCGAACACCCGCCGGCGCCAGCGGGTCCGCAGATTTGAAATATCACCGAGGTCAATCGCGGCCACAATCAGGGCCTGTCCCTCCGCGTCGGCGACCTCGAACCGGTGGACCCCGTCGTCGGACCCGCCCTCCGTATTGGCGCGATTGCTCGCGATGTCAGTGGCGGCATTGACGGTCGCGCGCCCGACAGCGGTCTCCAAGCTGAACCCCAAATCGGGATCCATCGGCGTCGTTGGCGCCGCGAGCACGCGCTCCACGAGGACCGCGCCCAGACTGCGAACAGTGTCCCCGGCCTCCTCCGGCGGCTCGACGACCGGGGCCACTCGCACCAATCGGAGTCCGGCGGCGTCTACATCCGCGAATCCGACCGCACCACTCAATCCTCGATCCCGACTCAGCTCGCCCGGTCGCCCGCTCCAGGCGCGCGGTTCCCCACGTGGGTCGTAGATCGTGATCGCCAGGCCGGGCGCCGCCTGTGCTTCCGCGGTGGCCTGAACAAGCTCGAAGAGTTCGCGGGTGGCGGGGCGATCTTCCATCAGCGACCGGCGCACCTCGGCGTGACCGGCCAGGACGCGCGCAGCGTGGCTGAGCGCAGCGTCGAGCGACCTGACCCGCGTCGTCAGCTCGCGCTCAGCCCGCGCCATCGCGTCGTCATCGGTCCACCCAACGAACACCCGCTCGCCAAGCGCACCCACCCCGGCCACCACAAACATCGCGCCGGCGCCCACGGCCAGAAAATGACGCCAGGTGAGGACAGCTGTCATCCGTTGAGTGGGCACGCGGTGTATGGAGGAAACGCCAGCCGATTACCGTCGCAGCGTTGCCACACGGGCCCAGGATACAGGCCCCAGCCACGCCGTGGGAACACGTATGAGCGGCCACGCCCCGTCCCGACGGCGTGTCCCCGAGGGGCGCAACCGGTAGAGGCTGCAAAGAAGATGCCGGGGCACGGCTCCAGACCGACGGGCGATGGGAGGCTCAGGGCAGCGCCACGACGCGCCAGTCGGGCGCCTGGTCGTCCGTGATCCGCGCTCCTGCTGTTTCCGCCGACGCCCGATCCGGAAAGTCTCCGATCCGCACCCGATACAGTTGTGGCGCATCGCCGGGCTGTGGATCCACCACATAGGCGGGGTAGCCGGCGTCAGCCAACTCGTCGGCTAGCGCGACCGCCGTGCCGACGTTGTCGAACGCGGCAATCTCGATCGCGTATTCGCGAGCATCGGCAAACGGTGACGCGGGAGCGTCCTCGGCACCGTTCGGCGTCGGGCTGGCGGCGGGCTGGGCCACAAGGGAGGTCGCTCCAGCCGGCGCAGGCGCGGCGTTCAGATCGGAGGCCGGCTCGTCTGCGGTCGACAGCACAAGGGGAGGCACCGGGGTCAGAACGGCTAGCGCCTCGTTCACGGGTGCGGCAACCTCGGGAATCGCATCGGGATCGCCGGTCGCGCCCAGATCGGTAGCCACTGCGGGACCGGCAGTCGCGCCCAGATCAGTAGCCGCTTCCGGACCGGCGGTCGCGGCCAGATCAGTAGCCGCTTCGAGAGCGGCAGTCGCGCCCAAATCGGTAGTCGCAGCGGGGTCGGGACCCGCAGCGTCCGATACTCCGTCCTCAACCAGCAGGTTCGGCTTGGCCGGGGGCGTGCCCAGAATCGGTGTCACCCCTGGGTCGAGTACCCGTGGCACGGTGGAGGGCCCGAGCGCCTGCAAACGACCGTCACCAGTCACGAACACCAATGTCGGATCGCCCGGCATGCCCTCGAGATGGAGTGGGGGGAAAGCAAGGTCCGTCGGGACGCTCACGCGGCCGTACAACGTGCCGTCGCTTGGCTCGTAGAACGCAATCTGCCGACTCAAACCGCCAAAGACCACCAGGTCTCGGACGTAGGACGGGCCCGCGGTTGGACGTGCGGTCAACGGCTGCCGCCACCGCTGGACGCCGCTGGCACGGTCGAGCGCCCACACCACATTGTCGAGCGAGGAGAAGAACACACGTTTCTCATCAACCACCGGCACTCCCACAATGTCGCCGCCCGTCGACCAGCGCCACTGTTCGCTCCCATCACGGTGGGACAGCCGGTAGAAGTTGTGGTCGCCGGCCCCGACAAACAGATCGTCGAGCGGCAACACCTCCTGCGGCGCCCCGTCAAGCTGCCGTTGCCAGACCGACGTTCCGTCTGACAACGAGAGAGCCGCCAGGCCACCGTCAGTCAACGACACATACACGCGATCGCCGGCCACGGCGGGTGGCACGTCGATGCTGGCATCCAGCGTTCGACGCCAGACGGTTTCCCCATCCGCTCCCCTGAGCGCCAGCACCGTGCCACCCTCGAGGGTCGCGATGAGCCATTGCATATCCCAGACCAGTGGGGCCGAAAGAGGCGCCTCCAGCGGAATCGACCAGAATCGGCCTCCGGTCCTGGTGTCGAGCGCCATCAGTTCGTCTGGACCTGCGACGAACAGCCGCCAGTCGCCGATGGCGGGTTGGGCGACCACCGCCTGTTCGATGGTCCACTGCACCTCTCCATCAGACAGCCCCACGGCCACGACGTGACCGTCCTGCAGTGCGACGAACAGCCGGCCCTCGGCGTGCACCGGCGCCCACGCTGGCGCGTCCGGCAGCCCGCTGGTCCACATCGTTTCGAGCGGCAGTAGCACTGAGGGCGCGCGCTTCCGCTGCGCCTCCGCGGTCCCCCCCGTCGAGAACCCCGACACAACGACCACGAAGGCCGTGACACCGCACCTGATGGCACCAGTCATGATTGAGCTACAAGATATAGTGGTGCTCGGTCACACCACGTCGCTATAATAGTGACACTGCCTGGGGTTTGCACCCAGGTCCTTCATCACTCTGACATGTATCGGTTGCGCGTGGCACATCAAACCATTTTCGTGCTCGATTTCGGCTCTCAGTACACGCAGCTCATTGCGCGGCGCCTGCGAGAACTGAAGGTCTACACAGAGGTCGTGTCGTACGAGACTCCCGCCAGCGTCCTCGCCGAGCGACGTCCGGCCGGGATCATCCTGTCGGGCGGACCATCCAGTGTCCGTGACGACGGTGCGCCCCGATGCGACGCTGCGGTATTCGAGCTTGGTGTGCCGGTGCTCGGTATCTGCTACGGCATGCAGCTCATGGCGGACATGCTCGGCGGAACCGTAGAGCCGGCGCCAGAGCGTGAGTTCGGGCACGCAAGCGTCGAGGTCGACACGAGCAGCGCCCTGTTCGCACCACTGCCCGACACGGTCCGTGTGTGGGCCAGCCACGGCGATCTGGTCTCGACCCCACCCCCCGGTTTCAAGGCGGTCGCGACAAGCAAGAACGCCCCCGTCGCCGCCATGGAGCATGCTGAGCGTCGGTGCTACGCGCTCCTCTTTCATCCCGAAGTGGCGCACACAGAGCGGGGGGTCGACATTCTCGAACAGTTCGCGGCCACGATCTGCGGGTGCGACGGCGACTGGACGATGACCTCGTTTCTCGACGAAGCCACGGCACGCGTCAAAGAACAAGTTGGCGATGGACGCGTCGTGTGTGGCCTGAGCGGCGGAGTTGACTCCACGGTCGCGGCGATGCTGATCCAGCGCGCCATCGGCGATCGGCTGACGTGCATCTTCGTGGACAACGGTCTGCTGCGCATGAATGAGGCGTCTCAGATCAAGAATCGATATGCCGAACAGCTGTCGCTCAACGTTGTAAGCGAAAATGCGTCGGACCGATTTCTTGACGCCCTCGATGGCGTGGTCGATCCGGAACAGAAACGAAAAATTATCGGGGGCATGTTCATCGACGTGTTCGAGGAGGTCGCTGGGCGTCTGGGCCACTTCGACTTTCTGGCTCAGGGCACGCTCTATCCGGATGTGATCGAAAGCGTCTCGGTCGTTGGACCATCTGTCCCGATCAAGAGTCATCACAACGTGGGCGGGCTACCGGACAGGCTCCGCTTTGAACTCGTGGAGCCACTGCGGGCCTTGTTCAAGGATGAGGTCCGACGACTGGGCGAAGAAATGGGTCTCGACGAACTCTTCGTCTGGCGGCAGCCATTCCCTGGCCCGGGCCTCGCGGTCCGCATTCTCGGCGCGGTCAGCGAGCCGCGCCTGGCGATTCTCCGTGCGGCGGACGCGATTGTGGCCGAGGAGGTGCGCCGATTTGGCTGGTATCGCCGGCTGTGGCAGTCGTTCGCGATCCTCCTCCCGATTCAGACAGTCGGCGTCATGGGCGACGAACGCACCTACGAACATGTCATCGCGCTACGCGCGATTGAAAGCCGCGACGGTATGACCGCCGACTGGGCCCGCCTCCCGGGCGACCTGCTGGCGGTTATCTCCTCGCGCATCGTCAACGAAGTCCGCGGTGTGAACCGTGTCGTGTACGACATCAGCAGCAAACCCCCCTCCACGATTGAGTGGGAGTAGCCCACCTTGCACGGCCTTGGGACACTGGCCAGAATAACCTTGCCAACTTGGGGCGTCGCGGCGCCCGGCTGACAAGGCGTGAGGAGCGCGCATACCGGGAGTATGCAAGCGACGAGCAACGACGGCGGGCGGGATGCCCCGGCGGCCCAGTTGGCAAGGTTATTCTGGTCAGTGTCCTACGGGACAGCATCCGAAAATTGCGCGCCAACTCGCGGGCGCACAATGGCACAATGAGGCCCGGACGTCGGCGCGGGCAGGCACGATGCCTAGCCCGCGCCCACCCGGGACTCTGGGTCAAGCCGGTCTAAGTCATGCCTTCCAACGAGTTCGTGCATCTGCACCTGCACACTGAGTACTCGCTGCTCGACGGTGCGTGTCGCATCGGCGAACTGCTTGATCACGCACAGCAGGCGGGTACGCCGGCGCTGGCCGTGACCGAGCACGGCAACCTCTTTTCCAGTGTCACGTTTCACGACGAGGCCCGCAAACGAGGGGTCAAGCCGATTCTCGGCTGTGAAGTCTATGTCGCGAACGGCAGCCGGCACGCCCGCAGCGGTACGCCAGGAGACACCAATAACCATCTGGTCCTCCTCGCCGAGAATCTGACGGGGTACCACAACCTGATCAAGCTGGTCTCGGCCGGGTACACCGAGGGGTTCTACTACAAACCCCGCATCGACAAGGAGCTGTTGGCCGAGCACGCCGAGGGGCTCATCGGCCTCAGCAGCTGTTTAAAAGGTGAGGTGGCCACCGGCCTACGCCGAGAGCAACCTCAGAAGGCCCTGGAGGCGGCCGGCACGTACAGGGACATCCTCGGTCCGGGCAACTTCTTCCTCGAAATGCAGTATCAAGGCATCGAGGAGCAGCGAGTCGTCAACACGGGTCTGCAGCCACTGGCGAAGGATCTCGGACTGCCCCTCGTGTGCACAAACGACGTGCATTACTTGAAGCTGGGGGACCATCGTCCTCACGATGTCCTGCTCTGCATTGGTACCGGCAAGAATGTCAATGACGAGAAGCGACTCCGGTATCACGGCGACCAGTTCTATCTGAAAACCGCCGAGGAGATGCGGGCCGTCTTTGGCGACTGGCCGCAGGCGATGGCCAACACTGTCGCCATCGCCGAGCGGTGCGATGTCGATCTCTCCAACCCGGGCAGTCATCTCCCGAATTTCGAAGTACCGGAGTCGTACACCCTCGACGGCTATTTCGAACACGTCACACGCCAGGGGTTCGCGGAGCGCCTCGTGGGATGGCGGGCGCTCGCCGCCGAGGGGCGCCTCAAACATCCGATAGAAGCGTACGAGAAACGGCTGGCGCACGAGATCGACATCATCGTGAAGATGCGCTACCCCGGATATTTCCTGATTGTCTGGGATTTCATTCGCTACGCGCGGGAACAGGGTATTCCGGTGGGTCCCGGCCGTGGCTCGGCCGCGGGCAGTCTGGTTGCGTACTGCCAGAAGATTACCGACGTCGACCCGATGCAGTTCGACTTGATCTTTGAGCGTTTTCTGAACCCGGAACGAGTGTCATTGCCGGATATCGACATCGATTTCTGCGAGCGTCGCCGTGGGGAGGTCATCGACTACGTCACCAAGAAATACGGCCGAGACAACGTCGCGCAGATCATCACATTCGGGACCATGAAAGCGCGCGCCGTCATTCGCGACGTCGGCCGCACGATGGGGATGTCCTACGCGGATGTCGACAAGGTGGCAAAGCAGATACCGCCAGCCCTCGACATGACGCTCGACAAGGCGCTCGCAGAGAACCCAGCCCTGAAGACCTTGGAACAGCAGGACCCGCAGGTAAGTGAGCTGCTGGAAGTGGCGAAACGGCTGGAGGGCATCACGCGACACGCGTCCGTACATGCGGCCGGCGTCGTGATCGCGCCGGCCGCAATCACCAATTTCGCTCCGGTGTACAAGAGCCAGAAAGACGAAATTACGACGCAGTGGCCGATGAAGGAAGTCGAGCGCATGGGACTCCTGAAAATGGACTTCCTCGGGCTCAGCACCTTGACCCTGCTCGACGACGCCGTCAAGCACATCGCGGAAACGATGGGAGAGCAGATTGCGCTGGACGCAATACCCATGGATGACGCGAAGACCTTTCAGCTCTTCAGCGAGGGGCAGACGCTCGGCATCTTCCAATTCGAGAGTTCCGGCATGCGGGACACGCTCCGGAAGGCCAAGCCTGACCGCTTCGAGGATTTGATCTCCCTGAACGCGCTCTATCGTCCGGGACCGCTCAGGGGCGGGGTTGTCGACGACTACATCGCCCGACGTCATGGCAAAGTCGAGATCGAGTACGAGTTGCCGGCACTCGAGCCGATTCTCCAAGACAGCTATGGGGTCATCGCCTTTCAGGAACAGGTCATGCGGATCGCCAGTGATCTGGCCGGGTTCACGATGGGCGATGCCGACGTGCTCCGGAAGGCGATGGGCAAGAAGAGCGAAGAGGTCATGAAGGCGCAGCGCCAGAAGTTCGTGGACGGTGCCGTCGCCCGAGACGTCAGGAAGGCGCAGGCCACAAAGATATTCGACCTCATGGCGTTCTTCGCCGGGTATGGATTCAACAAGTCGCATTCCACCGCATATGCGCTCCTGGCCTACCAGACGGCGTATCTGAAGGCGAACTATCCCCGCCACTTCATGGCGGCGCTCCTCACGATCGAGTCCCAGAACACAGACAAGTTATCGCTCTACCTGGGTGAGTGTCGTGACATGGGGGTACCCATTCTTGCGCCGGACGTCAACGAGAGCGGGATGGCGTTCAAGGTGACCTCGGAGGGCGTTCGTTTCGGGTTGGCCGCCGTGAAGAATGTGGGGGAGGGGGCCATCCTTTCCATTCTGAAGCGCCGTGCCACGATCGGACGGATCGAGTCATTGTTTGCCATGTGCGAGGATGTCGACCTCCGCCTCGTGAACAAGCGCGTGTTGGAGAGCCTCGTCAAGGCCGGGGCATTCGACTCGACCGTGGCGGACCGGGCCCAACGCACACACCTGTGTCGGGCTCAGCTGACGGCCATTGTGGACCGCGGCTTGGAACATGGCGGCCGCTTGCAACGCGACCGTGAGCGAGGGCAGACGCAGCTCTTCGGAGCCCTGGGCGACGAGTCAGACGGGAACATGCCGTTGCCCGATGTCGCCCCCTGGACCGATGCGGAGCAGCTCGCGAGCGAGAAGGAGGCACTCGGGCTGTACTTGAGCGGTCACCCAATCGACGGTTACCGAGACCAGTTGCAAGCCGCGGGCGCCCTGGCGATCACCGCCTTGACCGCGAACGCAGGCCAGGTGCTGGTGGGCGGCATCATTAGCGGATACCGCCCGCTGAAGACCAAACGTGGCGCGCCGATGGCGGTCCTGACGCTTGAGGATCTCGGCGGCAGCCTGGAGGTGGTCGTCTTTCCGAAGACCTACGAAAAATGTGCGACCGTGCTGGCGGCGGACCGGCTGGTTCTGGTCGCGGGGAAGCTCGACAAGGACGAGGAAACGGCTCGCATCATGGCCGACGACGTTCGTCCGATCGAAAGCCTCGAGACGTCGGTGGGCAAGACCCTGTCGATTCACCTCTCGTCGTCGCGCCACAATCGCGGCACCCTGGAGGCCCTGGCCGACGTGTTCACGACTCACCGCGGCCCCGGCCCCGTCCGCGTCCAGCTCGACCTGACGGAGCGCACACCCGCGCTACGCGTCTGCGCCCGTTTGACCGAAGCCAGGGTGCGAGCCTCCGAGAATCTCGTCATCGCCGTAGAAAAGATCTGCGGTGAAGGGACGGTGTCCTGGCTGTGATCGGGCTCGTCTACAGGGGGTGACGCGCATGACCCGGCCCTCAGCGTCTGTCGACGCCGACGCGCCGATCACCGCGTTGCTCAGCGAGGTTGAGGCGTTGAGCCTCATGCCGCGGACCGCGGCCAGACAGCAGACGCTTGACACGCTGCGGTCACGTGTGAGGCTGCTGCGACAGGAAGTCTACAGCAGCCTCACACCGTGGCAGCGGGTACTGGTGGCTCGGCATCCGCAACGGCCGCGCACCCGTGACCATCTGTCACGACTGTGTAGCGATTTCACGGAACTACACGGTGATCGGCGGTTCGCCGACGACCCTGGCGTCGTGGCTGGTTTCGCGCGTTTCGGGGGAGAGTCCGTACTCGTCGTGGGTCACGAACGGCCGCACCCCCCCCATGCCGGCGGCGCTCGTCCCGAAGGCTACCGTAAAGCGCTCCGTTGCATGCGGCTGGCCGAGAAATTCGACCGCCCCATCATCACATTTGTCGATAGCGTCGGGGCGTCACCAGACGTGGGCTCGGAGGCGCGGGGCATGGCGGACGCCATCGCCCACAACCTCCGCGCAATGACAATGCTGACGGTGCCCGTGGTGGTCGTCGTGATCGGTGAAGGAAGCGGTGCCACTGCGCTGGCCTTGGCGGTGGGAGACTACATCCTGATGCTCGAGTACGCGGTGTACGGCGTCGTACCAGCTGAGAGTGCCGCCTCGATACTGTGGGGGGATACCGCCTGCACCGAGGACGCGGCTGACGCCCTCAAACTCACGGCCTCGGACCTGGTAAGGCTCGGTGTCATAGACGAGGTCGTTCCCGAACCGCTAGGCGGCGCGCATGCGGACCCCATCGCGGCCACCCGTCTGCTGGCGCAACCGCTCCGGTCCGCGCTTCACCACCAGACGAGCCTCTCGGCCAGCGCGAGAGTCACCGAACGACACGCTCGACTGGGCCGGCTCGGTCTCTCCGGCATTGACGGCACCTGACCCGCAACGCATCGCACCGGCAACCTCATGGACACATCACTAGTGTGGGACCACACGCCCGCAGACGACGCACAGGCGGCGACGCTCTCAACGGCCTGTGACATTGACCCCGTCATCGCGCGGCTGCTGGTCTTGCGTGGCATCACCAGCCCTGAGGCGGCGACGCAGTTCTTGAATCCGGCGCTCGACCAGCTGCACGACCCCTTTGAACTCACTGATCTACCGGTCGCCGTCGACCGGCTGCTGGGCGCCATCACGCGTGGCGAACGCATCGCGGTGCACGGCGACTACGATGTGGACGGGGTCACGTCGACCGTCATGCTCCGGCGGCTACTCGAACTGCTCGGTGGCGATGTCGTGCATTTCATCCCGGACCGTCTCCGCGACGGCTACGGGCTCGAGCCGGCGGGCATCGATCGACTGGCCGCGCAAGAGGTCGCAGTCATTGTGTCGGTCGATTGCGGGATCCGGAGCGCCGCGGCGGCGATCAGGGCACGCGAGCTCGGGGTCGACCTCATCATCACAGATCATCATGAGCCAGACGCGACGCTTCCGTCGGCACTCGCGGTCATCAACCCGAAGCGTCCAGACTGTGCATATCCTGACAAGAACCTGGCCGGGGTCGGCGTCGCGTTGAAGCTGGTCCAGGCACTGTGCGAGCGAACGTCACACACGCGTTGGTTACCTGGCTTTATCAAACTCGCCGCGCTCGGCACGGTGGCCGATGTCGTCCCGCTGCGTGGCGAGAACCGCGTCATCGCCAAGTTCGGCCTGGAACAATTGTCGCAGGGGCGCCACACCACCGGCCTGCGGGCCTTGCTCGACGCCACCGGCCTCCTTGGGCAGACCGTCACCAGCTTCCATGTCGCATTCAGACTGGCCCCCCGGATCAACGCGGCCGGGCGGATGAGCACACCCGACCTTGCGACTCGCTTGCTGCTGTTGACAGATGACACGCGGGACGCCGAAGCGCGGGGTCTGGCCGAGCAACTCGAAGCCGAGAACCTCCGCCGGCGGCAGGAGGAGGCGGAGATCGTGACCGCCGCTCGTCGCAAGGTAGACACGGACCCTGATGTCGGTGCGCACGCGATGTTGGTGGTCTGGGGCGAGGGGTGGCACCGCGGCGTGATTGGCATCGTCGCCTCCAAGCTGGTCGACGCCTATCACCGGCCGACCATCGTGATTGCGGTGGACGGCGACACCGCATACGGGTCCGGTCGCAGCATCGCCGGGTTCGACCTGCTCGCGTCGCTGGAAGCATGCGGGGACCTGTTCACCAAGTTTGGCGGACATCGACACGCCGCCGGGCTCACAATGGACGCGGGGCGACTGAAGGAGCTTCGACGCCGCCTGACCGCCTACGCGGATGAGCGACTCGGCCCGGAGGACTTGATGCCCAGGCTCCGAATCGACGGACATCTGCCGTTGACTGCAATCACGCCACGGGTCGTCGAAGGCCTTCGCGCGATGGAACCGTTCGGTGCCGGCAACGCCCGCCCCGTGTTTCACACCGGGTCCGTCGAGCTGGCAAACGGGCCCCGTGTCATGAAGGCCGCACACTTGTCGATGTCCGTACGCCAGGATGCGCGCGTCTTTCGGGCGGTCGCGTGGCGAATGGCCGAGCGCGCCGAATTCGTCACCCAGCACCGGACGGCTCTGGACCTCGCCTTCAATGTGACCGAGAACGACTACCGGGGTGAGCACACGGTCGAGTTATCCGTTGCCGACATCCGACAAGCCCGTTAAAGTGAAAAGTGTGACAGAGACACCAGCCGCGCCTCCGCCCGCGCACCAGCGTCCCGTGCGACGTCGCTCACAGCGCCCACGCGGCCCGCGCCGGCGACGCGTACGGTGGCAAGGTCTGGCGCGCGTCGGGCTGGTGCTTGGCCTCGTCGGCTTTGGCACCGTGGTGTTTCTCGGGGTCGGTGAGCGACTGGATCCCGCGGCGGCGGTAAGCGTGGCTCGTGACGACCCGACCGCGCTCGCGGAGATTCGCGGCGCGCAGATTACCCAGGCCGCAGGCGAGTTGCGGGACTACCGCATCGAGGCGGGGCTCCAACAACCCTACGAGGACGGATCGCTCAGGTTCTCCGATGGCTTCAGCTTGGAGGTGCCGGGCCAGGCTGACCGTGATGGCTTCCTTGTCACCGGGGGCGAGGCGCGGGTGGACGCGGACCAAGATCGTTTTGTCGTCACCCGGGCGGAGTCAGCGAGCCCGGCGGCGGTCGGCGACCCGACCGCCGCTGTGCAGGTGTCGGTGAGCGATGGGCTCGGCGCGGAGACCGACGCCGCCGTCTACTCCCGGCAGGACGGCACGGTCCGCATGGCGTCCGCGACGACACTACGACGCAGTGGCATGACGGCATTCGGCCACGACGTCACGATCGAAACCGGCCGGTCCCTCGCGACCCTCGGTGAACAGGCCCACGTCCTGCTGGCCGGTGACGACGGGCGCGCCGCCGTTGACATCTGGTCCGGCCGCGCGGTCTTGGCGCATGACGATGGGTACATGAGCTTCGACGGCGGCACGGAGGTCACCACCGGATCGCAGCGGCTCGAAGCCAAAACGACCACGGCGCACTTCGGTGAAAACGAGACCGCCCTCGAGCGGTTGGACCTGCGCGGAGACGCACGGATTCACACTCCGGCACCACAACCCGGCGCGTTTCGAGAGATGCTCGCCGAAGAGATGACCCTGGCATTCGAGGACACGGCGCGAGTGCTGGAACGCGCGACGCTGTCTGGCGGCACCGTGGTCAAGTTGGCCGGCGTGGACGGGAAGACAGGGGCACAGATCACGGCGGCGTCGATGGATGTCACGATGTCGCCGGACGGCGGTGATGTCTCGGCGATTACCGCACGCGACGGCGTGACGCTTGCGCTTCCGAGTACCACCGCTGGCGCAAGTGAGCAGATCAGCGCCGACACATTCGCCGCCCGCGGGACCCCAGAGACCGGACTGAACACCGTAGAATTTACCGGCGACGTGGAGTATCGAGAAGAGCAGACGGCTGCAGCTGGCAGCGCGAGCCGCCTGATTCGCGCCGAGCGCTTGGAGGCGGGCGTCCAGCCTGGCCTCAGTGGGCTCCTGGCGGCCCAGTTTCTGGGCAACGTGTCGTTCGAAGATGCGGACCGCATGGCGACCGCCGATGATGTCCTCTACGATGTCGCGGCGGGGCTCATTGCGCTCAATACGGTGGGTCCGGACGGCCGTGGCCCGGAGGTCACGGCTGGCGGGAGCCGAATCGAAGCGACGACCCTCACGTTGTCGCTCGACGGCTCGGTCATCGAAGCGACGGGTGACGTGCGCAGCGAGCTTACCCCCGTGACCGAGCAGGCCGATGGCGGCAACGACTCGACGCTCCCGGCACTGCTCGATCCGGGACAGCAGACATTCGCGACCGCTGGTGGGCTTCACTACGATCCCGAGGCGGGGACCGCCGCCTACACCGGTGGGGCACGCCTGTGGCAAGGGCAAACCAGCTTCGCGGGTGACACCGTCTCGCTGGATGACGCAACGGGCGGTTTGTCCGCAGACGGCAAAGTCACCACCACGATTCAACTCGTACGGATGGACGAGACCACGGGCGAATCGGCCGTGTCGCTCACGCGTGTCTCGGCGGAGACGTTCCTCTATGACGACGCGCTCCGTCAGGCAACGTATGACGACAAGGCGAAGCTGCTGTCTGAGGCCGGGGACATGAAGGCGGACCGCATAGACGTCTTCCTGGAGTCCGACGGCCGGACGCTGGACCGATTCGAGGCGACGGGCAACGTGACACTGCGCCTCGACGGACGTTGGGCGACCGGCGACCTCCTCGTCTACGATGAGGCCACTGGACGCTACGACATGGAAGGCGGGCCGGTTCGGATCGTGGAATCTGTCGAACTGGACGCCCCCGCAGTGGTCGGTCCGCCACCGCGTCCGGGAACGCCCCCACCCGCACCGTCATGCAGTACGATGGAGGGGCGTAGGCTAACGTTCTATCGATCAAACGACGCCATCACGGTCGATGGTCGGCAAGTGCTCCGCACGGCGTCCAAGAGCGGCGCCTGCCCCACGCTCGCGTTCTGATTGCCAACGTTGCCAGGTCGCGCAACCATTCGACCCGCCTAATTCAACCCGCCTAATTCAACCACCGACTGTCAACGCGCCATGGCTACGCTACGGACACACCACCTCACCAAGTCATATGGCGGTCGCACGGTGGTACGCGACGTCAGCTTGCAAGTCGCGTCCGGCGAAGTCGTAGGGCTGCTCGGGCCCAACGGGGCCGGCAAGACCACGACGTTCTACATGGTGGTCGGGCTGACAGGCCCGGATCAGGGACGCGTGACGCTGAACGACGACGACGTCACCGATGATCCCATGTATGTGCGGGCTCGGAAGGGCATCGGATATCTCCCTCAAGAACCGTCCATCTTCCGCGGGTTGACCGTCGAGCAGAACATCCTGGCCATCGTCGAGAACCTCGGCCTGTCCAGAAAAGCGCGTCGACAGCGTGTTGCCGAATTGCTCGAGGAACTCAACCTCACGCCATTGGCCAAGTCCGCGGCGCATACTCTCTCTGGCGGAGAGCGTCGGCGGGCCGAGATCACCCGTGCGCTCGTGATGTCCCCGTCGTTCATGCTGCTCGACGAACCGTTCGCCGGAATCGACCCAATCGCGGTGACCGACATTCAGGACATCATCGTGCATTTGAAGACCCGTGGTATCGGGGTCCTCATCACCGACCACAATGTCCGCGAGACATTGCGGATCACGGATCGAGCCTACATCGTGCACGATGGCGCGGTGTTTCGCAGCGGTACCCCCGCCGAACTGGCAAACGACGACGACGTCAAACGGATCTACTTAGGTACTGATTTTCGTTTGGACTAAGATCTGGACGATCGTGTGCTGCTGACGCGGCGTCGATCACAAAGTCAATGGCGCTTCAACAACGACTCCAGACCCGTCTCTCGCAGAAGCTCATCTTGACGCCGTCGCTGCAGCAGGCGATCAAGCTGCTGCCGATGTCGACGCTCGAACTCGTCGACATGCTGAACCAGGAAGTCGTCGAAAACCCGATGCTGGAAGAGGTGCCTACCGAGGATCTGCAACCCCCGGAGGCGGCGGCCCAGGAAGAGAAACAGGAACCGCCTGCTCCAGACAAGGACAAGGACAGCAAGGACTCCTGGGAAGACGCGGACTACGAATACTTCTTCGGCGACTACCTGGACGACGGCTACCGCCCTCGCGCCCCGCGTGAAGTCAAAGAACTTCCTCCGATCGAGAACACCCTCTCCACGCACACGTCGCTCGCCGACCACCTGATGTGGCAGCTGTCGCTGCAGATCGGAGATGACGATCCGCTGGTGCGGGAGATTGGCTCGGCGATCATCGGAAACATCGATGACGACGGGTATTTGGTGGCCTCGGTCGACGAAATCGCGGCGATGAGCGACTGGCCGCTCGAGGAGGTCGAGCGCGTGCTGCGCGTCCTGCAAGAATTCGACCCCATCGGAGTGGCGGCTCGGAGCCTGCAAGAGTGCCTGCTGCTACAGCTGGATCGACGTGAGTTGAACGGCTCCGCCAGCGAAACGACCAAAACGATCATCCGCGATCACCTCAAACTCCTGCAGAACCATCAGGGGCTCGAGTTGGCCAAACGACTGGATATCTCGACCGATGAGCTCAAGCATCACATCGAGGTGATCCGTCACCTTGACCCGAAGCCAGGCAGTCGATTCAACCCCACATCGTCGCAGTATGTGATTCCGGACGTCTATATCCTCAAAACGGAGGAGGGCTACGTCGCCGCGCTCAACGAGGACGGCATGCCGCAGCTCCGCATCAGTCCGGTGTACCGCCGACTGCTCGACAAGAAGAAGGAAGCCAACGACGAAACACGCGCCTACGTGAAGGAGAAGTTTCGTTCAGCGCTCTGGCTCATCAAGTCTGTCGACCAGCGGCAGAAGACGATCCACAAGGTCGCAACCAGCATCATCGCGTTTCAGACCGAGTTTCTTGATCGCGGCATCGAGTATCTCCGTCCCCTGGTCCTGCGCGACGTGGCCACCGACATCGGCATGCATGAATCCACGGTGAGTCGGGTCGTCAACAACAAGTACGTGCACACCCCGCAAGGGGTGTTCGAACTGAAATATTTCTTTCACAGCGGGATCAGTAGCGCCTACGGCGAGAGCGTGTCGTCCGTCACCATCAAACAACGCATTCGCAAGATCATCGAGGACGAGAGTCCGAAGAAGCCTCTTAGCGACTCACGCATCGCCCGGATCCTGCAGGATGAGGGACTGGTGTTAGCGCGCCGTACGATCGCCAAGTACCGTGAGGAACTGAAGATTCCCACGTCCAGTCGGCGCAAAGGCCTGTTTTAGACGCCCGGTCGCAGCTCATCCACGTCCAGCCGCAACCGCCATCGTCACGCTCAGCACCGATGACCATAAGCCGCGACGCGCCGCCGCCCTCCGATCACTCAGGCAGGTTTGTGGTAGTCACCGGTTTGTCCGGGGCCGGAAAATCTGCCGCCATTCACGCGCTGGAAGATCTCGGCTATCTCTGTGTCGACAATCTTCCCACCGTGCTGATACCAACGCTGGCCGACCTGATGCTCGTCGAGGGGACCACGCACGAATCGGTGGCGGTGGTCGTCGATGCGCGAGATCGCTCCTTCCTCGACCGCTTTCCCGCTGTCTTCGATGCGCTTCGGGCCCGGCGTGACCTCTCAGTACGGTTGATTTTTCTGGAGGCGTCGGATGAGGCGCTCCTGCGGCGTTTCAGCGAAACACGGCGCCCGCATCCGCTCGCCCCAACCGCATCCGTTATCGAGGGTATTCTGGCTGAACGTGTGCGCCTGGGCCCGATCAAGAAGAAGTCAGACCGGGTTCTCGACACATCCGACCTGACGGTGCATGAGTTGCGCCGCGCGTTTCGCGAATTGTCGGAGGGCGGGGGCAAGCAAACCCGATTGACCGTGACACTTGTGAGCTTTGGCTACAAGTACGGCGTGCCGATGGAAGCGGACCTGCTATTCGATGTTCGCTTCCTGCCCAATCCCTACTTCGTCGCTGGACTCCGTGACCTCACGGGAAAAGATCGACCCGTGCAGGACTATGTGTCCGCCGCCGACACCACGC
>CALLXD010000071.1 GCA_937766455.1 Vicinamibacterales bacterium
CGCGGACGTCGTGGCCGCTCAAGCCGTACACGACCATAGAGGAACCGACGATGCAGATCGAGATGTCAATCAAGGCGCTGATGGTTGATCCCGTCACGAACATGCCGATCGTCATGCTGCACGAGAATGACGGGACTCGCGTGCTCCCCATCTGGGTGGGGGTCTTCGAGGCCAATGCCATCGCCATCCAAATCGAGAACGTGGCGCCGTCCAGACCCATGACCCACGACCTGCTCCGGAACGTGATCGAGGACCTCCACGGCAACGTGCAAAAAGTGGTAGTGAGTGAGCTCAAGGGAAATACATTTTATGCCGTGCTTCACCTCCTGGTCGGAGACCAGGTCGTCGTCATTGATGCAAGACCGAGCGACGCCATCGCGCTAGCACTGCGCGTCCGCGCTCCAATTTTTGCCGAAGACGCCGTCATCGACGGTGCCAAATCACTCAACATCACGCCGGACACTGGAGACTCGGAGCGCCTGCAACAATGGCTCGAGAACATCGACCCAGCTGAACTCGGCAAATACAAGATGTAGAGCGGCGGGTTTGCGCATCCGCTAGCCTCAGCGCTAGAATGGCATGCGCAACGGTCGCACCTGTCAACGCTGCTTGGCGCAGCAACTAACCCCGGAGACCCACCGCCCGTGCCGTTCAAGATGATCGTCACGATCGCGAACCAGAAGGGCGGAGTGGGGAAGACCACGACCGCCATCAACCTGGCGGCCGCACTCTCGCTGCGCGGCGAATCCACGTTGCTCATCGACCTCGATCCGCAGGGCAATAGTACGCTGTCATTCGTCGAGCGGGACACCATCGAATCGTCGGTGTACGAGGCCCTGGCCAACCCCGGGGCCTTGCTCAGCGACGTGATTGTCCCAGCCGACCGGCAAAAGAATCTCTCTGTCGTACCTTCCCGTATCTCTCTCGCGAAACTCGAGGCCAGGTTAGTAGGGGAGCTCGATGCGCACTTCCGGCTCAAAGACCTCGTGGCCCCCCTGGCGGACAAGTATCCGTACGTCGTCATCGATTGTCCTCCGACGCTGGGGCTACTCACGGTGAACGCCCTCGTGGCGTCGACGCACCTGCTCATCCCCATTCAGTCGTCCTACTTCGCCCTGGAAGGCACAGACGACCTGCTGGAGACCGTCGAAAAGGTCAGGACACGGGCGAACCCGGCGCTCGAAATACTTGGCGTTCTCATCACCATGCACGACAGGCGCACATCGCTCGGACGAGACATTCAAGCGGAGATCAACAAAGTGTTCGGGGCAAAGGTGTTCAAGACTGTGATTTCGAAAAATGTCCGACTGGAGGAGAGTCCCGCGTATCGGGAGTCTATCTTCTCATTCGCCCCAGACTCAAAGGGCGCCTCAGACTATTACAGCCTGTGCGAGGAGGTAATGGACCGTGCCTAGACGAGGACTTCCGCAGGCCGTCTCCATGCGCCACGACGAACATTACGTCGAGGCTCTCGCTGCGTCGTCCGGTACACCAATCGGACGGCTGATCCCCATCGACCAGGTCGACCCGAACCCGGACCAGCCCAGGCAAGTCATGGGTGACCTGTCTGAGCTCATGGCCTCGATCGCCGAAAAGGGCATCATCGAACCACTCATAGTCAGGCAGCGCCGTGGGCGATTCCAGATTGTGGCGGGGGAGCGCCGCTACCAGGCCTCGGTGCAGGTCGGGCTACGCGAAGTACCCGCTGTCATCCGGGACGTCGACGACGCCCAGCTTATCGAGATCGCGCTCATTGAGAATATTCAGCGCAAGGACCTGACTCCATTCGAAGAGGCCGCAGCCCTCCAGACGCTCGTGGACGACCACGGCCTCACACACGAAGAGCTGGCACGACGCCTTGGCAAGTCTCGGACATCGGTTACCGAGTCACTGAGCCTCTCAGGCATGCCCAATGATGTCAGAGAGCTCTGTCGGCTGGCCGACATTGGCTCCAAGTCGTTGCTACTTCAGGTTGTTAGACAAGGCGACCCTCAGAAAATGGTCGCACTGCTCGAGTCGTTGACCCGCGGAGGCTCCACCACGCGAGAACAGGCCCGAGCCGTTACCTCGAAACCCAAACCTGGACGACCCAAAGCGTTCACGTTCAAGTACATTCCGCCCGCGAAGAGCTTCAACCTCAGCCTACGCTTCCGCAAGTCCAAGGTCGACCGCGCCGAAATCATCACGGCACTCACCGACATCATTACCGAGCTCAAGCAACAAGCCGACTAGAGTCGCTGCCGCCAGCATAGCTGTGGCGCCGGACCCACCCGCGTCGCCACAGTCACTGAAACTCGCTCGATCGATCCCCCCGTCGACTCGCCGCGGATCTGCCAGCGGTTGGCTTGGGTGTCCTGTTCCAAATACCAACCCACGGATAACGACGCGGGACTAGAGCGGTTCTACGCTCCCCAAAAGGGGTCTATTTATGCGCAAGTTAACATAACACCCATTATTGGACCCAATAAATACGGTTGATGTAGAGGGGTAAGACGGCAAAATATCGGTCTCAAATTGGCAGGCCAATTTTGGGGTCGTCTGCGCAAGGAACCGTCAGACGTCCTCCGGAGGCCGCGCCCCGGCGAGGCTCTGAGCGGACGTCAGCGTCCGTCCGCCGCGGGGGCGACGCGCCCACCATCCAACAAATCACGCGCTCGAATCGCCAGTCGGCGATCCCAATACCTCGAAGCGCGCGAGCGCCCAGAGCCAAGGTTCTCGGAAATTCTCCCGGAGCCACCCCTCCCCCACTCTCGCGCCGATAGATCGGGTGGTAGAATTTCAGCCAGTCATGCTCCGTACGATCGACCGCTACATCCTGAGAGAGACACTCCCCATGGTGTTTCTCAGCCTGCTCGTCTTGACGTTCATGCTCATGATCCCGCCGCTCATGGGACAGGCCCAGGATCTGCTGACCAAGGGCGTGGACTTCGTCACCGTGGCGACCTTGATGGGGTTGCTGATTCCGCAAGGCCTGGGTGTCACCATTCCGATGGCGGTGCTGATCGGCCTGCTCATGGGACTGGGCCGCCTATCCGGAGACCGAGAAACCGTCGCCATGCAGGCGTGCGGCATCAGCCTGGTGCGTATGCTTCGACCGGTTGCGGTCCTCGCCCTGTGTGCGAGCGCGGCGACATGTTACATCCTGATCGTCGTGCTCCCAGACGCCAACCAGGCATTCCGCGAGATCGTCTTCCGTCAGTTGGCGTCATACACCGCGGACCAGGTCAAACCGCAGGTCTTTGACCAGAGCCTCCCCGGCGTCACTCTCTATGTGCGAGAGGTCACCGAGCAGGGCACCGAATGGGCGGATGTCATTCTGGCCATGCACCAGGAGGAAGGACAGCCTGTCGTCTACGTGGCGAAACAGGGGCGGATTGTGGTCGACTACGACGCCCAGACGGTCGACATTCTCTTGCTCAGTGGTTCTATTCATCGCGTGGCGCCTGACGACCCAGATGCCTACACCAAGACGCGATTCACCGAAACGCTGGTGCCGTTTGACGCCGAGTCCATCTTCGCCGACGGAGGCGGTCCCCCGCGCGGGTTCGCGGAAATGAGCCTCCCGGAGCTGCAGGATCAGGTAACGCAACTCGTCGCAGGTGGTGCATCGCCGCACAACGCGATCATGGAGATCCACCAGCGGTTCTCTCTTCCCGCCGCGTGTTTCGCATTCGCGCTCATCGCGCTCGCACTGGGCGTCACCAGCCGCAAAGACGGTAAGCTCGCCAGCTTCGCCCTCGGCATCGGCGTGATCTTTGCCTACTACGTCCTTATGTATGGCGCCGAGGCGATGGCCAAGGGGGCGCTCATCTCCCCACATATCGCCAGGTGGTTGCCCAACATCATCATCGCCGGCATCGGTGCTTTCTTGATCGTCAGGCGGAGCCGCACGGCAGAACGGGTGTTCTCGTTCCGGCTTCCGTGGCCCAGACCTCGCGCGCCAGAAAATGCCCAGGCTGACCAGACCGGCGCCGATGCGCCCCCGCTACTCGTCTTGTCGCCGCCCATCCAGACCAACCGGCGCGCAGGTCCGTCATCCGCCGGGTGGTCCATGATTGGGCTTTTGGACCGCTACGTCGCAATGCAGTATCTGCGGCTTGTCGGCCTGTCGTTCGTCGGGCTCCTTGGCATCTTCTATATCTCCACGTTCGTCGATCTCTCGGACAAGCTGTTCAAGGGACAGGCGACGTTCCAGATGATCGGCGCGTACTTCTGGTATCAAACGCCACAATGGGTGTACTTCGTCCTGCCCATCTCTACCCTCGTCGCCACCTTGGTCACCATCGGCGTGCTCACGAAGAGCAGCGAACTCACCGTGATGAAGGCCTGCGGCATCAGCCTCTATCGAACCTCGATGCCACTGCTCTTCTTCTCGCTGGTATGGAGTGCGGCGCTGTTCGGGATGAGCGAGACGTTTCTCGCCGAGGCCAACCGCCAAGCCGATGAGCGCAACGACGAAATACGAGGCATCACCAGGCCGGTCTCTGACGCCCTCAACCGCAAGTGGATCATGAGTCCTGACGGGGCGATCTACAACTACGGCTCATTCGATGCCGCCGGAGCAGTGCTGCATGGGCTGACGGTGTATCGATTCGCCCCGGACGAGTGGAGAGTGTCTGAACGAGCGTTTTCCGGACGCGCTGTCTACGACTCCGACACCCGCAGTTGGCAAGGCGAGGACACGTGGGTGAGACAGTTCACGGCGAGCGACACCGAACAAACCTTCCTCGCCAGCGATGTGCGAGAGTTCGCAATCGAGCGCCCCGAGTACTTCGCGGCGGAGCCCCCAGACGCCCTCCGTATGAACTACCAGGAACTGGACCGGTATATTAGCGAACTGTCAACCAGCGGCGTCGATGTCGTCCCCCTCCGCGTGGCGCTTGCGCGGAAGTTGTCGTTCCCTCTGGTCACCCTCATTCTGACCCTGATCGCCGTCCCCTTTGCGGTCACGACAGGCCGCCACGGCACCCTCTACGGCGTCGGCATCGGCATCATGCTCGCGATCTCATACTGGGTCGTCATCAGCGTGTTCTCGGCCTTCGGCAGCGCCGGCCTGCTGTCTCCCGGGCTCGCAGCCTGGGCGCCCAATGTCTTATTTGGCGGCTCCGCCGTCTACCTGCTTCTCACGGTTCGCACCTAGAACTGAGTCGCCTTTCCCGCACGTCGTTCTTGGCGCTCGTCGCTTCACACGGACACTGAGCTCCGATCGGGGGCGGGCGCCCTTTCGTAAGAAGCGGTCATGAATCGACACTTAATTGGTCAATAGACCTAATAAAGCTATCATACGACCGTACAAAGCAATGGCCGCCAGGCGGTCTGCCAGGCGGCCATTGCGACGCCCCCGTGTGCCGGGGTCAACCTTCATCACAGCGCGAACGCTGCGACAACTGCCTACAGCCCCGCCGCGGACCGGAGGGCCGCCGCCTTGTCTGTGTGCTCCCAGGTGATCTCCGGCTCAGAGCGTCCGAAGTGCCCGAATGCGGCGGTCTGCTGGTAGATCGGTCGACGCAGGTCCAGCGTCTCGATGATCCCTTTCGGCGTGAGCGAGAAATGCTCCCGCACGAGCGCGGCGATGCGATCCTCGTCCAGCTTCGCCGTCTCGAAGGTCTCGATCAAGACCGACACAGGGTCAGCGACCCCGATCGCATATGCGAGTTGGACCTGCACACGGTCCGCGAACCCGGCAGCCACGCAGTTCTTGGCGACATACCGGGCCATGTAGCTGGCGGACCGATCGACCTTCGTGGGATCCTTGCCAGAAAACGCGCCCCCTCCATGAGGAGCTGCCCCGCCGTAGGTGTCCACGATGATCTTGCGGCCGGTCAGCCCCGCATCGCCGTGCGGCCCACCGGTCACAAAGCGACCGGTTGGATTGACGTAGATGTGCGTCTTGTCGTCCAGCAGGTGCTCGGGAATGATCGGCTTGATGATGTTCGCGATGACGTCAGCTCGAATCTGCTCCGTGCTGACATCTTCGGCGTGCTGGCTCGAGACCACGACGGCATCCACGCGGACAGGCGTGTCGCCGTCGTACTCAACCGTGACCTGGGATTTACCGTCCGGACGCAGGTATTTCAGCACGCCGTCCCGGCGCGCTCTCGACAACCCGCGCACCAGGTCGTGAGACAGCGTGATCGGCAGCGGCATGAGTGAGTCGGTCTCCGAACAGGCATACCCGAACATCAATCCCTGATCCCCTGCGCCGCCAGGGTCCACACCCATCGCAATGTCTGGCGACTGAGGATGGATGGCCGACAGCACGGCGCAGGTATCTGCGTCGAACCCAAACTTGCCGCGGGTGTAGCCAATCTCGCGAATGGTGTCTCGAACGACACCAGTGAAGTCCGTTGAACCGGTGGTGGTGATTTCACCGGCGATGACGACGAGTCCCGTGGTCAGCAGGGTCTCGCACGCAACCCGGCCATTGGGATCATCTCGCAGCACCGCGTCGACGATGCCATCAGAAACCTGGTCAGCGATCTTGTCGGGGTGGCCTTCTGTGACCGACTCCGACGTAAAGAGATAATGCCCGGTCCGGCGCATGGTTGTGCTCCTTGGAAAACGACTGGGGAGTTGTGGACGATGTGGCGACACGCATTGGCTCAGCGCCGGTGCGCCTCTGTCCAAGCGGTGAGATATCCGCTAAGACTAGCAAAGCCGCGCGGAGGGGGTCAAACGCCGGTTCGCCTCGTCAGGACCGAGGATGGAACTCATCGTAGACCGCCTTGAGACGTGCCTCGAGGATGTGCGTGTAGATTTGGGTCGTTGACAGGTCGGCGTGACCAAGCAACGTCTGGATAACCCGCAGGTCGGCCCCACGGTCCAGCAGGTGCGTCGCGAATGAGTGCCGCACCACGTGCGGGCTGAGGTCCTGCGTGAGGCCGGCCTGGCGACCGTACTTCTTCATCACCTTCCAGAATCCGACCCGGCTCAACGACAGCCCGCCGCGGGCGTTCACGAAGAGCTGGTCAGACAGACGGCCTTTGAGCAGAACCGGGCGACCGGCTCCGAGGTATCGCCGAACCCAGTCAGAGGCGACGCGACCGATCGGGACGATTCGTTCTTTGGAGCCTTTCCCGAGGCAGGTCAGAAACCCGGCGTCCAGGTTCAACGCATCAATACGCAGGGTCACGAGTTCAGTCGCCCGCATCCCTGTGGCGTACAGCAGTTCCAAGAGGGCGCGGTCTCGTAGGCCGCCCGCCGTCGTGACGTCCGGTTGCTCCAACAGGCGGTCGACCTCGTCTACAGAGAGGAACTTCGGGAGGGCCGGCCAGGCACGCGGCGCCCGTACATCATCAGCCGGACTGCTCGTCAGAAGACCATCCAGAACCAGGAACCGGTAGAAGCCACGCACGCAGGCGACGGTACGCGCAACGGATCGCGGCGAACGACCGGACGACATCAATTGCCGCACGAACGCCTCCAATTCATGTCGATCCAGATCGTCAACCGCGCGCGCTTCGGATTCGCCGAACGCCAGCAGCTGGTTGAGGTCCCTGCGGTACGCGAGAATCGTGTTTGGGGACAGCCGTCGCGACACGCGCAACTCGTCAAGATACCCGTCCGCCAGCCCGCACCCCTGATTCGTGTCGCCGTTCATTGCTTCCCCCCATTTTGCGCGTTGTATACTCATTTTGCGAAACGTATCCAAGGGCGGGAACGGCCTTCCCCGTCGCGTTCCCCCCCGACAACCGTCCCGCAAGGTGCGAATGAAGAGACCTGTGTCGACCCTATCCGGCGTCCTCCTGGCTACACTCCTTATTGGTGTGACCAGTGGATGTGTGACCCGAACCGCACCTGCCTTCACCGACGCGATGCCAGCGGCCGACCCGGCCGATTTTGAGACACAGCTCAACGAGTACGTCCACGTACAGGAGGCGCTGGCCGCCGACGATTTCGAGGAGGCGCGAACGCAGTTAGAGGAGTTCGCCCGCATCACGGACAGCTCGACCCAGGTGCTGGCCGCTCGGGCGCTGGCGGCGACAGACATTGCCACACTACGCGCGGACTTCAAGCCACTCTCCGAGTCGCTCGTCGCCCAGGAACTCCCGCAGGGGTTTGCGCGGGCGTACTGCCCGATGTATGACAACGGCTCGTCCTGGGTCCAACGGGACGGTCCAGTGCGTAATCCTTACTATGGCGCGGTCATGCTGAACTGCGGGGTCGTCGACGCCGCGGGTGCGGGCGCGCACATGGACCACACCGCACAACACGGCGGAACCGTGTTCATGGCGCCGGACGGCTTCCATCACATCGAGGGCGTGTACCCGGAACCGGGAGTATTTCGCATCTACGCGACAGACAACTACCGGGCAACCGTGGACGTCACCGACTGGGCCGGTCGAGCCGTGACTGAGGAAGCGTACGACGAGACCACGGATGAGTTCGTGGAGGTCGCGGCGGTCGACTTCCAACCAGGTCCCGCCGGCGCATACCTCGAGGCGAGGGTCCCCGATGACGGCGGCGCAGCGGAAGTGATCGCCAAGGTGATCTTTGAAGAGGGCTTCCCCGCCGAGCGATTCGACTTCATCTTCGCAGAAATCTCGTCGCCGGCATCCGCCGCCGACGCCTCGCCGGCGGGCGTCAGCTTTGGCGGCGACGCTCCAGACGGCGTCACACTCGCGCAGCGGATCCAACCGGATGTGCCTGAGAGCGCCAACGAGATCGCGGCCGAGATCATCACTCGGGATCGACAGATTCAGGAGCTGATCGCGCGCGGCGCGT
>CALLXD010000072.1 GCA_937766455.1 Vicinamibacterales bacterium
AAGAACGCTGGCTCGGCTCGACCATCCACATATCGTCCGGGTCTACGACGTGGGACACCGTGAAGACATCTACTACCTCGTCATGGAGTTCGTCGACGGGGTGACACTGCGACAAGCCATGTCGGCCGACCGTTTTACCCCTACGCAAGCTCTTGCGGTGGTGCCGCGCATTTGTGAAGCACTGCAGTATGCCCATGACCAGGGCGTCGTCCATCGGGACATCAAGCCTGAGAACATCCGGCTCGACCGGTCCGGCTCGCCGAAGATCGCGGATTTCGGCCTGGCCCTCCTCACAGGTCAATCGACCGGGCCGCGACTGACCCAGACCGCGCAGATCATGGGGACTCCACACTACATGGCGCCGGAGCAAATCGAGGACCCAGGCGCGGTGGACCACCGCGCCGACATTTATGCCGTCGGGGTCCTCTTCTACGAACTACTCACGGGTGAACTGCCGGTGGGTCGCTTTCCGCCACCGTCACACAAGGTCGAGGGTAGACGTCCGATTGGACCAGGTCGTGCTCAAGACGCTTGAGAAGGAACCGCGCCTGCGATACCAACACGCGAGCGACTTGAGCGACGAAGTGCGATCGCTCTCTGCCCCCCCCGCATACGCCGCCACCGGCGCCGCGCGCGAAGCAGCCGGCCACACGGGGGTATGAGTACCGGTCCGCTCGCACCGTCTGGGGCATTCCGCTGGTCCACATCGCATTCTCGCGCGATGCCAGCGGCAAGCGGATGGCGCTCGCGCGCGGCGTGATCGCCATCGGGGACACGGCAGTGGGTCTCGTGGCCATCGGCGGGTTCGCCGCCGGCGGTGTCGCCATCGCCGGCATGGGCGTCGGGATTGTCAGCCTGGCCGGCATCTCGGCCGCGCTCCTGCTGGCCATTGGCGGCGTCGCCTTCGGAGGATTCGCCATCGGCAGTATCGCCTTTGGGATTGTCGCCACCGGCGTGCTTCCGTTAGCGGCCCTGGAGGTTTCGGCCAGCACGATGCGCTCGCTGTTGTTGGCCGCCTGGGCCCTGCTGACGACGCTCGTCACGGCGGCGGTCACGAGTGCGATAGTGTGGCGGAAGGAGTTCGCCGCGCGTGACGGCGGTGAGCGACCGTCGAGCTAGTCGAGCACGCCGTCCACCTTCAATAGTTCTGCGTTGAGCACCGCGGCCCCAGCCGCGCCGCGGACGGTGTTGTGCCCCATCGTGACGAACTTGTATCCCAGCACCGGGCACGGACGTAGCCGGCCGACGCACACGGCCATGCCCCCGTCGCGGTCAGCGTCCAGTCGTGGCTGCGGTCGATCATCCTCGTCCATGTACACGATGGGACGCGGCGGAGCGCTCGGCAACCCGGCCTCCTGCGGCCGACCCACAAATTCGCGCATGGCGGTCACGAGCGCGTCCTGTCCCGGGTCCGTCTCGAGGGCGACGGTGGCCAGCTCCGTGTGCCCATTGATGACGGGCACCCGGGTCGTGCTGGCACTGACGACGACCGGGTGCGGCTCGACGCCGTCCTGGGTCGCCTGACCAAGAATCTTCTTTGTCTCGGTCTCCATCTTCGGCTCCTCACCCCCGCACGATCGGGACGACGTTGCCCACAATATCGAGCGACGCGACCCCAGGGTAGCCCCCGCCGGAGACCGCCTGCAGCGTCGACACGATGACCTGGCGCAACCCGAACTGACGGAGCGGAGCCAGGGCCATCACCAGCATGATCGTCGAACAGTTCGGATTCGTCACGATCCGTCCAGACCACCCTCTGGCCTCGCTCTGGGCCCCTAGCAACGCCAAGTGATCCGCGTTGACCTCTGGGATCACCAGTGGCACCAGCGGATCCATCCGGTGGTTACGGGCATTGCTGACCACGACATGACCGGCCTGGGCGAAGGCGGTCTCCACGTCTCCCGCCACCGAGGCATCCAAACCGGAAAAGACGAGCTTCGGCGCGTGGCCAGGGGTCACCCGCTCGACCATCAGGTCTGCGACTCGGTCGGGTCGCTGGACCGGCAGTCGCCATGGCGTGGCGTCGCGATACGCTTTTCCGGCTGAGCGCTCGCTCGCGCCGAGCCATGTCACGGTGAACCAGGGATGGTCACGCAATTGCGCGATGAATTCCTGCCCGACGGTCCCAGTGGCTCCCAAGATACCGACTTCGATTTTCCCACTCATGGCACGTGTCCCTCTGCCTGCTCCACCGACGCGACGCGGCGTCTCGGCCTCGTCGCTGACCGACCGGGCCGTGCGCGCCATCGCGGCATGCGACCGGCGCACCGCGGCCCCACACCTTTACTTGTTCGACGCGCGGTCACGCCTCTCTTCACCGATCTGGGCTGAGAGATGATCCAGGAACAAGCCAACGTCAGTCACGACGCCCGCCGTCTGGGACGACCCCCGATCGCTGAGCTTGGTCACGACAGCCGGGTTGATATCGACACACACGACCCGGACCCAGGCAGGCAACATGTTGCCAACGCCGATGCTATGCAGCATCGACGACAGCATCACAACCAAGCGGGCGTCTCGCAGGACCTCCGCATAACGCTCCTGCGCGACCACCAGGTCCATCAGCGTATCCGGTAGCGGTCCATCATCACGAATGCTGCCGGCCAGCACGAATGGCACGTCGTGGGTAATGACGTCGTGCATCAACCCGCGGCTCAATACGCCCTGGGCGACCGCTTCGCGCAGTCCCCCCACGCGGCGGATCCGGTTAATGGCGCGCATGTGATGCTTGTGCCCCTCCTCGACCGCGACGCCCGCCTCCAGGTCGACCCCGAGTGAGGTCCCGAAGAACGCGGCCTCCGCGTCATGCACGGCCAGCGCGTTACCTGCGAGCAATCCATCGACCCACCCCTGTCGCACGAGCCTCGCCAGATGCGGGCCTCCCCCGCTGTGGACCACCACCGGGCCAGCCACCATCACGATCCGTCCGCCGTCGGCTTTGACCTCACGCATCATCCTCACGACCCGGGCCACACTCACGTCAACCCGCCGCTCGGTCGACACGTCGTTCGTCATGAAGGCAAACCCAAGCCGGTCACGCTCCTGAAACTCCGGCACCACCCGAATACCAGCCACACCGCACACCACCGCTTCGCCCGCCCGAATGTCCCGCAGCTTCCGGCACACCGCTCGTCCCTCGGCGACCACAATGACCGCGTCCATGCGTTGCTCGGCCACGTCAAGCCAACGGCCGCCTTGGCGAATCTGGGTGTGGTGGTTCGTCGTGGAGTAGAAGTCTTCGGGCACGAAGCCGTCACCCGCCAGGGCCACACGCGCGTCATCGTGGCGACGCGGATGACACCCCAACGGAATGAGCGCTTCGAGTACGTCCCGGAGCCCATCCTCGGTCTGAGCGGTCACCCGCAATCGCAGGTGGGAGAATTCTTCGTTGGTCCGCCCGATCGAGAAATCGAGGACGTCGAACCTCGCCCCACGCTCGATGACCTTGTCGAAGACGGACGTCAGCAACCGGGAGTCGATCAAGTGACCGTCAGCTTCGACGATCTCACTGTGGAGAGGCTCGGCCATGAGTCGGAACCGACTCAGCCCTGGGCCGGCGGCGTGGAATGCTCAGCCAGGAACGCCTCGAATTCGCGCAGCGAGCGTCCGAGACGAGTCGGTTGAGGTAACTGGTCTGTCATCACGTTGGCGGTCTTATAGCCGTTGCCGGTGATGCACACCACTATGGACTCATTGCGTGGAATGATCCCCGCGTTCAGGAGATTGATGGTCGCCGCCAGCGTGGTGCCCCCCGCCGGTTCGGTGAAGATCCCCTCCGTGCGAGCCAGGAGACCGATGGCATCAAGAATCTCGGGGTCGGTCGCGCGGGCTCCCGAGCCACCACTACCTCTCACCGTCTCCAGCACCTGATACCCGTCGGCCGGATTCCCGATTGCAATCGATTTCGCAATGGTGTCTGGCCGCACCGGCTCTGGGTGCGTGGCGTTGCTTTCCAGGGCGTTGATCACGGGGGCGCATCCGGCGGCTTGCGCCGCGTGGATCCGCGGAAGGTCACCCGAGGCGAGCCCGACCTCGCGCAGTTCTCGAAAGGCACGGCCAATCCGTGGCAACAATGTCCCACCCGCCACCGGCGACACGACATGCTGCGGATACCGCCAACCCAACTGCTCGACGATTTCGAAGCCGTAGGTCTTCGCGCCCTCGGCGTAGTAACTGCGCAAGTTGATATTGGCGAACGCCCAGCCGTAGCGATCGCCAACTTGCGTGCAGAGCCGATTGACGTCGTCATAGTTCCCGTCAATGCCGACCACATGCGGCCCCGAGACCGACGACCCGACGATCTTGCCGGGCTCCAGGCTTTGCGGGATGAACACGTAACAGGTCAACCCGAGCCGGGCGGCATGCGCCGCCACACTGTTCCCCAGATTGCCTGTGGATGCACACCCGAAGGTCTTGAACCCGAGTTCTATCGCCCGCGTCGCCGCCACCGGTACGACCCGGTCCTTGTACGACAAGGTCGGGTGATTGACCGAGTCGTCCTTGATATAGAGCTCATCGACACCCAATTCACGGGCAAGCCGTTCAGCCCGGACGAGTGGAGTGAAACCGGAGTGAAAACCGGTCAGCGGCTCACCCATGATCGGCAACAGTTCACGATACCGCCAGAGGTTCCGGGGCCGGCTGGCGATCGCGTCGCGCGTGAGCGTCCGCCGTGCGGCGTCATAGTCGTAGCACGCTTCCAGCGGGCCCAAACACTGATCACAAACATAGAGCGCTTCAGCCGGAAACTCGGTCTTGCACATCGCACAACGCAGTCCGGTGAACACAGTCATGCCCGTGCTTCTCCCATCGTGAGGATCGGCAGCCAGAGCGGCGGCCGTACGTGAAAATCGAATCGACTGATCTCGTCCAACGCCGCCGTCACCGAGGCGGAACCGCACGCCTCCAGCGTCATCACGAACGGTAGCTCCGTCTTCGACCACCCGGGCTCTTGCCACACCGCGTCGACATTGACCCCGTGACGCGAGAACACCTCAGCCAGTGCGGCAAGGATTCCGGGCCGATCTCGAATCATGAAACGAATGTAGTGCGGCGCGTCAAATTCCTGTTGCACCACCCGGCGCCTCGATGGGATGCCCTGGTCATCTCGCCCTGGGGCGCCGTGCGCGATCGCCAGCAAATCCGAGACCACGGCGACGGCGGTCGGGGCCCCACCGGCCCCAAATCCGGAGAACGCCGTTTCTCCACCGAACTCGCCATCAACGACGACAATATTCTGGGTCCCGTCGACCCGAGCGAGGGAGGAGTCTTCGGGGACGAGCGCCGGCTGGACCGCGGCACGAATCTCCCCGCCGTCAGGCAGCAGTTCGGCCCGAGCCACCTGCCGTATGACGCACCCGAGCCGCTTGGCGTAGGAAAAATCGATGGCAGAGACCAGTCTGATCGACCCCAGGGATATGTCGCTGACATCGACCTGGCACCCCAATCCCACCCCGACCAGTATCGCCAGCTTCGCCTGCGCGTCGAACCCGTCAACGTCCGCCGTCGGGTCCGCCTCGGCATACCCCAACCGCTGTGCATCGGCGAGTGCGTCCTCGAACGACACGCCTTCGCGCTCCATACGCGTCAGGATGTAGTTGCAGGTCCCGTTCAGGACACCCTGAATCCGGTAGAGACGGTCCCCCGCAATCCCCTCGCGGAGCGAACGGACGATCGGCACCCCCCCGGCCACCGCCGCCTCGAACAGGAGCGTGCGTTCGGCTGCACGGGCACACTGGGCCAGTGCCGTGCCGTCATGCGCGATGACCTGCTTGTTGGCCGTGACCACGGACACCCCGGCGGCAAGCGCCTGTTCCATCCACTCGCGCGCAGGCGATACACCGCCGATCAGTTCCACCACGATGTCGACAGAGCCATCCAGCAGGTCGGCGAACGTCTCGGTCCACACCACGTCCGGGGAAACCCAATCCACCACTTTCCGGCTGACCTGGCGGTTGCACACGTGGGTCAGTTGAAGAGACGGATGGATACCGCTCGCCAGGATTCGAGCCACGGCTTGCCCCACGGTACCGAACCCGGCTATTGCCACCCGACACCGACTCGTCTGCCCCGCTGTGTTCATCATGAAATCGCGCCTGCTGCGTGCGCGCCGCACGCAACGTGACTACGCACCAAAAAAAAAGCCACCACCCACTCGGATGATGGCCTGTGTCTAGTCAGCCTCCGGCTGTCAGCTACATCACCCGCGTGGCCCGCGCGCGGCGGGCATCATCGTGGCCCTCGGTACGCGAATCACCGTGGGCACCATCGTGATCGCCAGCATGTCAGTCACCGGTGGCCATCGAATGCATATCCCGTCGAGCTTAACGCCAGGCCGACCGATGGGTCAACTCTTGAGAGGGCCGCGGCCACCCCGCCGCGTCCCGTCTCTTGGCCTCTGTTGACACTCCTCTGGGCGAGGAGTAGTATCCGCCGCGATCACCTGACCCTCCGCGACCATCATGCCCACCCGCTCCAAATGGCAGTCCCTGCCCACGGAAGCCATTAACCCCCGAACGCTCTCGATGGATCGCGCGTCCACCGAAGAGATCATCGCGCTGATGCTGCAGGAGGACCGTCGCACCATCGCCGCAGTCCAACGCGAACGCACACGCATCGCGATCGGCGCGGAACTGATCACCACGGCGTTTCGCAAAGGAGGACGTCTGGTGTTCGTCGGCGCCGGCACCAGCGGGCGTCTCGGCGTGCTGGAAGCGGCGGAGATGTTGCCCACATTTGGCACTCCAGCCCGACTGGTGCAGGCTGTCATGGCCGGTGGCCGCGACGCATTTTTCAAGCCTCGTGAGGGTGTCGAGGACAACTTCGAGGAAGGGGCGCGAGCGGCCAGCCGCTTGCGCCTGAGCCCCAAGGACGTGCTTGTCGGTGTCTCCGCCAGCGGTATGACCCAGTTCGTGCGTGGCGCCCTCACGCGTGCCCGACGCGCCGGCGTCAAAATCATCTTCGTCACCTGTTGGCCAGGTTCCGAGTTACAGACGTTCGTCGATGTCATCATCGCTCCAGCGGTGGGACCCGAGGTGATTGCAGGCTCCACGCGGCTCAAGGCTGGGAGCGCGACGAAGATGGTCCTCAACATGCTGACCACCATCTCGATGGTCCACATCGGTAAGACCTATGGCAATCTCATGGTCGACGTCCAGACCGGATCCGAGCAGCGTCGAGACCGCGCACGGGGCATAATCACGACCGTGACCGGGCTCGACTACGACGCCGCCGGCGTCTTGCTGCGCCGTGCGCGGTGGAACGTCAAAGCGGCCATCGTGATGGAGAAGACCGGCGACACGTTGGCCAAGGCGCTGACCCGTCTGAAGCGCGCCGGAGACTCAGTACGCGAGGCCATTGGCGAGGACGTCGAGCCCCGTCTCCGTGAACGCCTTGCCGGTAGCCCTCCGGCCACGCGTTGACATCACGAGTCGTGCTCGCCGTCACCATCGGTCGGTGGACACCCGGCTCAACCCCCTAGGGCCACGACGTGGGACTTCTCGATCTCGCGGTACTCACCGTCTTTCTGGGCGCAACCGTGTGGATTGGACTGTCCCGTTCCTCTGGCCAGACAACCGTCTCTGACTACTTCACCACGGGTCGGCGAGCCCCGTGGGGCATGGTCATGGCGTCGATCGTGGCCACCGAAACCAGCACGGTCACGCTGGTGAGCCTCCCCGGGTTCGCATTCACGAACGACCTGACCTTCCTGCAGCTGGTGATTGGCTATCTGGTGGGGCGAGCCATCGTGACCGCGCTGTTGATACCTGCCTACTTCCGCGGCACGTACGTCACGGCCTATCAGGTCCTCACGGAGCGTTTCGGCAGACAGGTCGGCCGTCTAGCCGCTGCGATCTTCCTCGGCACGCGTAATCTGTCCGATGGGTTCCGCTTGTTCGGTACCGGTCTGGTACTCGGCGCCGTGATTCTGACGGTGCCCGGTGCCGAACGAGTGGCCGGCCGCCTCGCCCCGAGCATCGACCCCGCCACGACCATTCTCGTTGGGTCGGTCATACTGCTCGGCGCGGTCACGATTGCCTATACGTACTTTGGTGGCATGAGCGCCGTGCTGTGGACGGACGCCTTGCAGCTGGTCGTGTACATCGGCGGCTCGCTGGTCGCCGCGGTCGTCTTGCTTCAGCTGATACCCGGCGGGTGGCGCGAAGTCGTCGATGTCGGCACGGCGGCCGGTCGATTCCGCGTGTTTGATTTCTCGTGGGACCCGAACCGAAGCTACACCTTCTGGTCGGGTCTCATCGGCGGCGCGTGCCTGACCGTCTCCACCCACGGGACCGACCAGCTGATTGTGCAACGCTATCTGTGCAGCCGTAGTGCCCGGGAGGCCTCCCGGGCTTTGATGTGGAGTGGTGTTGTGGTGCTGGGCCAGTTCATCCTGTTCCTGCTCATCGGCGTCATGTTGTATGTCTACTACACGGACTATGCGCCCCATGCGTTGGACAGGCTCTCGACCGACGGACAATTGCGTAGCGACCGGATTTTTCCGACGTTCATTGTGACGCAGCTACCGGCTGGTCTGCGCGGCCTCATGGTCGCTGCCATCTTCGCCGCCGCCATGTCGACGCTGTCTTCGTCGCTCAACGCATCCGCGTCGACCACGTTGGCTGATTTCTATATGCCCGCGACGGGCGAACGCCGGTCCGCTCGGCACTACCTTCGCGTGGCTCGTCAGTCGACGATGGTCTGGGGTGTCCTGCAAATCATGGTCGCAATCGCCGCCATACAGTTCTCCGGTCGGATCGTCGACGAAGTGCTCGGCATCAGCTCGTTCACCAACGGGTTGATTCTCGGAGTCTTCCTCCTCGGCTTGGCCGGGTATCGCCGCCCGAGCACGGCGTTCGCCGCGATCGGAACCGGTGCGACGGTCATGCTGAGTGTTCGCTTCTTGACCGGCGTCTCCTGGCAGTGGTACGTCCTGATCGGCGCGAGCGCCACCTGGACCGCCGGCTGGCTGATGGCGCGACTCACCGAGGACCCACACGATGGCTGACGCCGCCTCTCGTTTCTCACGCGTGCGAGCCCTGCTGCAGGACGCCATCGGCCGAGAGGTATTCCCCTGCGCCACACTCGAGGTGGGCAGGACCGACAAGGTCCTCTTTCAGGACGCGTGCGGGCGCCACACGTACGACCACACGGCGCCGGTCGCCACCATCGACACCATCTTCGATCTGGCGTCGATGACCAAAGTGCTCGCCACGACCACGATCGTCATGCGACTGGTCGACGAGGGTCGACTCACGCTGGACGATCCGGTGCGTCGGTGGATCGGCGCCTGGCAGGGCGTCGACCGCCGCACGGCGACGCTGGCCGACCTCCTTGAGCATGCCAGCGGACTGACGGCGCACCTGCCGTTCTACCGAGACCATACGGGACGCGTGGATTTTGAGCACGCCATCTCCACGTTGCCGCTCGAGTACCCCCCCCGCACCCGGTCCATCTACAGCGACCTCGGGTTCATCCTGCTCGGCTTCCTGGCGACCGACGCCGCAAACGGGGTTGGCCTCGACCGACAGTTCACAGACATCGCTCAGCGCCTGCAGCTTGGAGACATCCGTTATCGGCCGCCGTCGGACTGGCGCCCACGCACCGCACCGACCGAAGTCGAACCGTGGCGGGGACGCCTCCTGTGTGGAGAAGTACACGACGAGAACGGGTGGGCGCTCGGCGGTATCGCCGGGCACACCGGACTGTTCGGCACGGCACCGGCGGTTGGGCGGTTCGCACGCGCGCTTCTGCACACCCTGACGGGCAGCGCCCGGCTGGCGCGGCCGGCGACCCTTGCCAGATTCCTGACGCTCACGACCGTACCGGGCAGTTCTCGAGCGCTGGGCTGGGACACCATGCTGCCAACCTCCTCGTGCGGCCGGCGCCTCTCCCCGGACGCCATCGGTCACACGGGTTTCACCGGCACCTCGTTGTGGATCGACCCGCGGCAGGACCTGTATGTCGTGCTGCTGACCAATCGGGTGCATCCCACACGGGCCAATGAGGGCATCCTCGCCGTTCGGCCGGCCCTGCACGACGCGGTCGTCGAGGCGCTCACCCCCGTGACCCTCACTGTCGTCGACTGGATCATCCTCAGCGCATTCCTCGTATTCCCGTTTCTCATAGCTCTCTGGTCGGCCGCGCGCGCAAGCACAGGTCTCGGACAGTACTTTCTCGCCGGGCGCGATCTCCCCTGGTGGTTGGCTGGAACCTCGATGGTCGCCACCACGTTCGCCGCCGACACGCCGCTGGCGGTGGCGGGCATCGTGGCGCAGGACGGCATCGCGGGCAACTGGATCTGGTGGAGCGGCGCGATGGGCAGCATGTTGAGCGTCCTGTTCTTCGCCCGCCTGTGGCGACGGGCTGGGATTCTGACCGATGTCGCCTTCGTGGAGCTTCGATATGGCGGCCAGGCGGCAGCCTGGTTACGCGGCTTTCGGGCGGTCTATCTCGGCCTCCCGATCAACTGCATCATCATCGGATGGGTCAACCTGGCGATGGCCAAGGTCCTGAGTGTCACGCTCGGCTGGGACCGTTTGACGGCCGTCTTCGTCGGGCTGGGGCTGACCGGCGCCTACGTCTCCCTGTCCGGGCTTCGTGGCGTCGTGTTGACAGACCTGTTTCAGTTTGGCCTCGCCATGGCGGGGGCCATCGCTGTGGCGGTATTCGCGCTCCGCTCGCCGGAGGTCGGGGGGCTCGCTGGACTCGCCGACGCTCTCCCCTCGGAGACATTTCGATTCCTGCCAGTGGTCTCACCGAGCGCCGGCGACCTGGGCGGCACATTGACACTCTCGCTCACGGCGTTCACCCGCGTATCTGGGGGTGCAGTGGTGGGCGAGCTGGTATCCGGGACAGGAACCAGGGGGCGGCGGGTACCTGGCGCAGCGGATGATGTCGGCCCGCGATGAGCGTCATTCGGTGCTGGCCACCCTGTGGTTCACGCTGGCGCACTACTGCCTACGCCCGTGGCCCTGGATCGTCGCGGGGCTCTGTGCACTCGTGCTCTATCCAGACCTCGGCGATCCGGAGGCCGGCTACGCGTTGATCATCCGCGACCACCTCCCGGCCGGATGGCGTGGTCTCGTGCTCGGCGGATTCGTCGCCGCCTACATGTCGACCATGTCGACCCAACTCAACTGGGGTGCCTCGTATCTGGTGCACGACGTCTACGCCCGGTTCATCCGACCCGAGGCGGACGACGCGCACTACGTCCGGGTGGCGCGCATCACGACCCTGATCGTCATGGTCATCAGCGCGGGGGTGACGCTCTACCTCGATTCCATCCGTCAGGCCTGGGAGTTCATCTTGGAGGCGGGCGCCGGGATCGGGCTGGTGCTCATCCTCCGCTGGTACTGGTGGCGAGTCAACGCGTGGTCGGAAGTGACCGCGATGGTGGCCCCCATCCTCGGGTACGCCTGGCTGACACGCTATACGTCGGTGGCATTCCCGGACACGCTGATGATCCTGGTGGCCTGGAGCACCGTCAGCTGGCTCGTCGTCACCTGGATGACGGCGCCGGAGACGGACGCGACCTTGGTCGCGTTCTACCTCCGGGCGCGACCCGGAGGACCAGGGTGGGCTCGCGTGGCCGACCTCGCCGGCGCTCCCCGTCCCGCGTCGATTCGCGACCAGGTCGTGGAATGGCTAGCCGGGGTCGTTTTGATTTACGCCACCCTCTTCGGCGTTGGCGCGCTGATCATTCCGGGCCACCGTGGTGGGATGCTCTTGCTCGCAGTGGCGGTGGCGATGGGAACGTTTCTCTACCGCCGATTCGCACGCCGCGGATGGGCGTCACTCACCACGCTGACCCGGGCGATGACCGACGACGCCACGTCGCCAGACCGGTTAGGCAGCGTTCGTCTCCTGGCAAGGCGCGGCCCATCGTCGTAGCCGTAGCAAGCCCCTTTAGGGGCGCCGATCGTCCCACGGGCCTAAAGGCCCTTGCTAC
>CALLXD010000073.1 GCA_937766455.1 Vicinamibacterales bacterium
CCTCGCGCGTGAAGTCCCGGTGACATCGTAGCGCGCAGGTCTGCCTCCCGAGGGCGCCATCGCCGGTGGATCAAAGACCGGCAATCGCTCGTTCGACCAACGACCTCGTCGCCGCTGGCAATTCCAGGTCCAAGGCCGCCTGACGTCCCGCATCGGACATCTTCCGCCAGGTCTTGGCCAACACGTCGAGCAGCCTGCCGTCTTCGTGCTTGGATGCGAAGTCAGCAAGATAGTGGTCGAGGAACACCAGACAGATCACGTCCTCGAGGAGTTGCACGTCCGGATCCGCTTTCAACTGTTCCTTCCGCAGAAGCGACTCGACCCGCGCGATCACGGCGGCATCGTAGCCGACCTCGTCGAGGATGGCGGCGGCCGTGGACGCGTGAAACCGCGCCAGTTCGGTGCGCCACTGTCGGTATCCGGCGCGCCCGTCCGGATAGTCCGCGCGGGGGCTGACCCAGCGACGGATGTGCTGACATCGCGCCGCTAGCCGCACCGGCTCAGGAGCATCTGGACGATACCGCTCCAAATGGGCCGTCATACGCCTGGCGTAAACCAGCTCGCGCGGCTGGGCGAGGCCGGCAAGCCGCTCCGAGTTCGGGTCCTCAGCGTTCGCGGCGTCGAACCGGTCAATGGCGCGCTGGAATCGGCCGGTAGAGTGCATGGGTGCGTGATCTCCTCTACGGCACGTCGCCGTGGGGGTTATGATAACTGGTTCCATGGTCCCCGACGACGACATCCACCCAGAGTTCGATCGCATGCTGGGACGGGACGCGAAAGAGCGCCTGCTCGCCCAGCGGGGCTGCGTGCTCTGGCTATACGGCCTGTCCGGATCGGGAAAAAGCACGTTGGCGCACGAGCTGGAAAAAAAAATGCACGGCGACGGCGTGCTGACCCGCCTGCTGGATGGCGACAACATCCGCACCGGGCTCAATCGCGGACTGGGTTTCTCTGACGATGACCGCCTCGAGAACATCCGCCGCATCAGCGAAGTGGCACGACTGTTTGCCGAGACCGGCATCGTCACGCTGGCCGCTTTCATTACGCCAACGCGCGCACTGCGAGCCCTCGCGCGGGCCATCGTCGGAGCGCGGGACTTCCGCGAAGTCTACGTAAAAGCCTCGTTCGCGACGTGCGCCGCGCGGGACGTCAAGGGCCTCTACGCCAAGGCGGCGGCCGGCGGCGTCAAGCATTTCACCGGCAAAGATTCCCTGTTCGAAGAACCGGACCCGAGCACAGGCGGCCTCGTCGTCATCGATACCGAGGACGCGTCCCTCGAAGACTCGACCGACGCGCTGTATCGGATCGTCCGTCCTCTCATCGCTCCCCAAGACGCCCGCGGAACGTGAATATGTTGTCCTACAAACTCAACCATGTGCGGCAATTGGAATCGGAATCGATCTTCGTGCTGCGTGAAACCGCGGCCCAGTTCGACCGTCCGGCCCTCCTTTTTTCGGGCGGCAAAGACTCCATCGTCATGGCCCATCTGGCCCGCAAGGCCTTCCACCCGGCACGCATTCCGTTCATGCTGCTGCACGTAGACACGGGGCACAATTTTCCAGAGACCATCGAATTCCGCGACCGTTTCATCGCGGCGATCGGCGCACGCCTGATCGTGGCGCACGTGCAGGATTCCATAGACGCCGGCCGGGTTGTCGAGGAGACGGGGCCCAACGCCAGCCGCAACAAGCTACAGACGGTGACGCTGCTGGACGCCCTCGAAAAACACCAGTTCGACGCGGCGCTGGGGGGCGGTCGTCGGGACGAAGAAAAAGCCCGCGCCAAGGAGCGTTTCTTCTCCCACCGGAACGACTTCGGAGAGTGGGACCCCAAGGCCCAACGCCCTGAACTGTGGAACCTGTTCAACGGGCGCCACCATCACGGGGAGCACTTCCGGATCTTTCCCTTGAGTAATTGGACCGAGATGGACGTCTGGCAATACATCAAACGCGAAGCGATCGACCTGCCGAGCCTGTATTTTTCGCACGAACGGGTCGTGGTGGACCGCCACGGCTCACTGCTCGCTGTCTCCGATGTGGTCCGTCCCCAAGCGGGCGAAACGTCGGAGAACAGAACCGTCCGATTCCGCACCATCGGCGACATGACCTGCACTGGCGGCGTTGATTCCGTCGCGACCTCGCTGGATGACATCATCGCGGAGGTCGCCGCGGCGCGAGAGACCGAACGAGGCACGCGGTCGGACGACAAACGCTCGGAGTCCGCCATGGAGGATCGCAAGAAAGAGGGCTATTTCTAATGTCCACGAGCGAGACCGCGGGCTACATGGAGATGGACCTGCTGCGGTTTACCACCGCTGGCAGCGTCGACGACGGCAAGAGCACCCTGATCGGCCGACTCCTGTACGACAGCAAGAGCATCTTCGAAGACCAGCTCGAGGCCATGGAGGAATCGAGCCGCAAGCGCGGCGACGAACATGTCAATCTCGCGCTGCTGACGGACGGTCTTCGGGCCGAGCGCGAACAGGGGATCACGATCGACGTGGCCTACCGGTACTTCGCGACGCCGCGGCGAAAATTCATCATCGCCGACACCCCCGGGCACATTCAGTACACGCGCAACATGGTGACAGGCGCGTCGACGGCCAGCCTCGCCATCATTCTGATCGACGCCCGGAAAGGTGTCGTCGAACAGACCTGCCGCCACGCGTTCATTGCAAATTTGCTTCGCATTCAGCATGCGGTGGTGGCGGTGAACAAGATGGACCTCCTAGACTACGACGAGGACACCTACGACGCGATTGTCACGGCGTTCCAGGACTTCGCGTCTCGTCTCGACAACCTTGTTGCAATCACATTCATTCCCATCAGCGCCTTGCGCGGTGACAACGTCGTCGACAAGTCGACACAGATGCCCTGGTATGCGGGTCCATCCCTGCTTCAGCACCTCGAGACCGTCTACGTCGGTTCCGAAGAGAATCACGTGGACGCGCGCTTACCGGTGCAGTGGGTCATCCGACCGCAGTCGGATACCCATCACGACTTTCGGGGATATGCGGGTCGAATAGCTGGCGGCGTCTTCAAACCTGGTGATGACGTGCTCGTGCTACCGAGCGGATTCGCCACACGGGTGACTGCCATCGAGACCTTCGACAGCGACTTGGAGGAGGCCTTCAGTCCGCTCTCGGTCACCATGACGCTGGACGACGACATCGACGTCAGCCGGGGCGACATGATCGTTAAGCCGAACAACCCGCCGAGCGTCGATCAGGACATCGAGGCCATGATCTGCTGGTTCTCGGAACGCCCGCTGCGCGCCCGCGCCAAGTATGTGCTTCGCCACACGACCAAGGAGGTCAGGGCCGTCGTGCGTGAAATGCGATACAAGGTCGACATCAACACCCTGCACAAGGTCGAGGGTGAGCCCGAGTTTCGACTGAATGAAATCGGTCGCATCGCGTTGCGCACATCGTCGCCGCTCTTCTACGATCGCTACAATCGCAATCGTACGACCGGCAGTTTTGTCCTCATCGATGAGCAGACAAATGAAACCGTCGCCGCCGGCATGATCGTCTGAGGTCCGCAACGCGCAAACCGGGTCGGTGACGCCCGCCCCCCGTCGAACCGTGCGTGGACTACGCTGGCAGCGAGTACGTGCCGGGCCGGAGTCCGATGACGAAGCTGGGATTCAGCAGAGACGGCTTGTTGTAGCGAAGCGTTCCAGGATGGGGCTCGGGATTCCCTGAATTGCGGTAGACACAATCTCCAGCGGCCACGTCCCACTCCATCGTCGGACCCAGTCTCGGGTACATGTCAGCCCGACCATCGGCGACGACACAAAATTTCAGCGAACTCCCGCTCTTGACCCGTTCCGCGATCGTGAACGGCTCCAGAAACGACTCGAGAGCAGGGCTCGGGTGGGATCGGCTCTCGACGATCCGCAATGGTCCGGCCGGGTCAGCCAACGTCGACCGTAGACGTCGGGGTGCCGACTCTCCCTCCTGCTTCCAGGCCCCCCCGCCAGCGGTCGCGTAGAACAGCAGCCCCGAAGCGGGCGCCGCGACCACGCCGAGCACCGGTTCGCCACCTTCGATCATGGCGATGTTCACAGTGAATTCGTCTGTCCGATTGATGAACTCCTTGGTCCCGTCGAGCGGATCGACCAGCCAGTACCGCGGCCACTGTCGGCGCTCTTCGTAGTCCGGCAGCTCGCGTTCCTCAGAGACATAGGGAATCGTGTCGTCCAGAGCGAGCACCCCCTCCCGGATAATCTCCTCGGCCGCAAGGTCAACCCCGGTGACCGGCGAGCCGTCCTCTTTTTGTCGCACCCAGGTATCGCGGGCATGGTAGTGCTTCAGCACCACTTTCGCGGCCCGCCTCGCAATGTCGTTGACTGCTTCGATTGTGACCATGGCGCCGGCAGTGTAGCAGTTCGGGAACACCCGCACGCACCCGGCCCGCGGCCACGCAGCCGGAGCGCCGACTTGACGACGACGCACCCGGCGGATGAGAATGGTAACTCGTGAAAATGCATACAAGCGCCGCCTGTCGATGTTGCTGTTGTCCGGAGGCCCCCTGGGCCCCCGAGCTGATGGTCGTGTCGCGCATGGCGCAAGTAGCAGACTGAGAAAAGCCAAACGCGAATGACAAGAAGCCCGGGAGCCACACGCTCCCGGGCTTTTTTTTATGTCGACGGCTCGGTGGCCGTCGATCGATAGCGAGCCAGAGGCACACCATGTTTGAAGAATCAGCGATGCGCTCGATCAGCAAGGCCGTCTCTTGGCGCATCGTGGCCACGGCGACCACCACGCTCCTGGTATACGCGTTCACCGGTCGGACTGACCTCGCAGTGACCATCGGACTCCTCGAAGCGGTCACCAAGATGGCGCTGTACTATTTCCACGAACGCGCCTGGAACCGGCTCCACCTGGGGCGCAAACCGATGACCGGCTCGGATCCATCCGCCAACGCGGCGCTGGCGTCGCAAGGCGGTGAGTCGGAATGACTGACTCCATCACACGCCTGGACGCCACCGCGCTGGCGGAAGCCGGCCGAACGCTGGAGGGCGGCACGCCGCTCGATATCCTCCGTTGGGCGTCCAACATGTTCGCACCGCGACTGACATTCGCAACTGGCTTCGGCGCCGAGGGCTGCGTCTTGTTGGACCTGATCGGGCGGCACGACCTCGACGTCGATATCTTCACGCTGGACACAGGTCTCCTGTTTCCGGAGACCTACGAGTTGTGGCGACGACTCGAAGACAAGTACGACTTCACTATCCGCAGTGTGAGCCCCGAGCTGTCGATCGAGCAGCAGGCGGCCACGCATGGCCCAGAACTCTGGGAACGTGAGCCGGACCGGTGCTGTGACATGCGTAAAGTCACTCCGTTGACCGCGCAGTTGGCCGGATTCGACGCATGGATCACGGCGATACGTCGCGACCAGACGGACAGCCGCGCGGGCGCGCTAGCGGTGGAATGGGACCCAAAATTCGCGCTCGGCAAGGTAAATCCATTGGTCCGTTGGACCAAGAGAGACGTGTGGGCACACCTGCTCAAGCATGACGTGCCATACAATCCGCTTCACGATCGTGGCTACCCGAGTGTCGGCTGCCTACCGTGCACGAGTATGGTGAACGCCGGGGAACACGATCGGGCCGGCCGCTGGCGCGGTGCGCTCAAGACAGAATGTGGCCTGCATACCCAGGCCGACGGAGCCGACGAGTTCGGGAACACGAGTTCCCCCGCGTAGCCCGGAGCGACCCGGGCTCCTATTGCGATGACCGGGTCAACGCCTCTCTTTCCAGTTTTCCTCAAGCTAGCCGACCGCCCAGTGGTCGTCATTGGCGGCGGTCCGGTCGCGACGTCCAAGCTGAGAGGCCTGCTCGACGCTGGAGCGCGGGTGACCGTGGTCGCTCCGGCCGTGACACCGGAAATCGAGGCAAGTGGGGTGCCGATACGGCAGCGACCATTTGAGCCGACCGACCTGGACGATGCATGGCTGGTGGTTGCGGCCGCCTCTGCCACCGTCAACCGTGCCGTGGCGGATGCCGCCGAGCAACGCCGTCTCTTTGTCAACGCGGTGGACGACCCGCCGAACGCCAGCGCGTATCTTGGTGGTGTGGTGCGACGCGGCGGTGTCACCGTGGCTATCTCGACCGATGGCCACGCCCCCGCACTCGCCGGGCTGATTCGGCAGGCGCTCGAGGCGCTCTTGCCGGTGTCCGAAGTGGAACAATGGATGAAGACCGCCCGGGTAGAACGCGCCGCATGGATGCGCGACAGCGTCCCAATGGAGCGGCGGCGGCCCCTGCTCTTGCAAGCCCTGGCCGGACTCTACGAAGATCAGACGTCATGATGTCCAGGGGATGGGTCTCGCTCGTCGGCGCTGGTCCGGGCTATCCGGATCTGCTGACCGTGCGAGCCGTGGAACGACTCCGGACCGCGGATCTCGTGTTGTTCGACGCTCTCGTCGCCCCGGCGGTGGTGGCGCTAGCCGGTCAGGCCCAGCGCTTCTGCGTCGGCAAGCGGGCAGGTCGTAAATCTGTGCGACAGGAGACGATCATCCGCTTGATGGTCCGAGCAGCGCAGCGCGGTCGGCGGGTCGTGCGTCTAAAATGTGGCGACCCCTACGTACTGGGTCGCGGCGCCGAGGAGGGTGTAGCGCTCAGAGCGGCCGGCGTCCCCTTCGAGGTGGTCCAGGGCATCACGACGGCAGTGGCCGCACCGGCTGGAGCTGGTATCCCACTGACCCATCGCGGCCTTGCCTCCGGCTTCGTCGTCGTCTCTGGACATCATGACACCAGTTACCGGCCGATCCTGGGTTCGTTGGAACCCGGCTCGGCCACGGTCGTCATTCTGATGGGTCTGTCCCACCGCCGCGGCATCGCGACCTGCCTTCTAGAACGTGGGTGGGCGGTGGACACTCCGGCGGCCGTGGTATTCGCCGCCGCGAGTTCGCGCGAACGGACCTGGATCGGTACACTGCGGGCCCTCGGCGACACGCCCCACGCCGATGAGTCAGAAGACCCGGGCACGATCGTGATCGGCACGGTCGTCAACCTGCACACCGTGCTCAGAGACGTCGGCATGTCGACTTCTGCCGCCGAAGGGAAAGGCTGAACATGACCTGGAAACACGCACTGGGCGAGCGCGTGCCCGATGATCTGGGACGCGAGATCGATACCTACGAGAACCAGATGGCCCTGAAGCGACAGGGCAAACTCGACGACAAAGTGTTCGCCGAAACGCGCTTGCGGCGCGGGGCGTATGGTCAGCGGTATGACAACGGTCAGCGGAACGACGGCACAGGCGTCAAGCCGCTCCCCTTCCCGTCCGACGGCCGGACCAAAGGCCCCGACACGGTCTGGGACGCTCCCGGGATGCATCGGATCAAGATTCCGTTCGGCGGACTCACCACGGCTCAGATGGACACCCTGGCCGAACTCGCTGAAGAGTACAGCGACGGCGTCGTCCACATTACGACCCGTCAGGACGTGCAACTCCATTACGTGCACATCGACGACACGCCAGACCTGATGCGACGCCTCGCGGCCGTCGGGATCACGACGCGCGAGGCCTGCGGCAACACCGTGCGCAACGTGACCGCGTGCCCCATCGCTGGTGTCTGCCGGGATGAGACGTTTGACGTCACGCCCTACGCCCAGGCGTCGGCGCGATTCCTCCTCGGCCACCCGGACGCACAGGACTTCGGTCGCAAGTTCAAGGTCGCGTTTTCCGGGTGCAAGCAGCACGCGTGCGGACTGGTCAACATGCATGACTTCGGCGCGATCGGCGTGACCAGGGAAGCCGACGGCGCCACGCAACGCGGCTTCGAGGTATATGTCGGCGGCGGACTTGGCGCGGTCCCGCACGAAGCCAAGCTGTTCGAGCCGTTCATGGCGGAGGACGAGATCCTGCCGACCCTGCAGGCGATGTCCCGGGTGTTCGCGCGACTGGGCGAGAAGAAAAATCGCGCCAGAGCCCGTATCAAGTTCTTGGTCGCCCAACTTGGCATCGATGAATTTCGGCGCCTGGTGCGGGAGGAACGCACCCGTCTCCCGCGAGACGACCGCTGGACCGACTATCTCGACGACCTCCCAGCGTACGGCGAAACGCCGCTGAAGACAGGGGAGCCGCTGGGAGATGTGACGGGCTCGGGCGCGTTCCAGGCCTGGTCTCGGACAAATGTCTACCACCAGCGACAACCCGGCTACGTCGTGGCCACCGTCAGCCTCCCACTGGGCGACCTGAGCAGCGACCAACTGCGACGGTTGGCCACTGTGGCTCGGCGCTTTGTCGGGGACACCGTCCGAGCGACGGTGGAGCAGAACATCGTGCTTCGCTGGGTCCGTGAGTCTGATTTGCCCGCGCTGCACCGCGAGCTCGACGCGATCGGCCTCGCGCGACCAGGCGCCGAGTCCATTGCGGACATCACGTCGTGCCCCGGCACCGACACCTGCAAGCTCGGGATCGCGTCGTCACGTGGGCTCGCCGCCGAGCTCGAGCGGCGTCTCGCTGGACAAATTGAGACGATGGACGAGTCGGTCCGCAGCCTCCGCATCAAGGTCAGCGGTTGCTTCAACTCCTGTGGACAGCACCACATCAGCGACCTGGGATTCTACGGAGTCAGCCGTCATGTCGGTGGGCACGTTGTCCCCCATTTCCAAGTCGTGCTGGGGGGGAAATGGGTGGAGAACGGCGGCGCCTATGGGCTTGCAGTCGGGGCGGTCCCATCCAAGAACATCCCTGAGGTGGTCCAACGCATCACCGATCGCTATGTGGAAGAACGCAACGACGCGGAGAGCTTCTACGCCTTCACCACACGGGTCGGGAAGCGGGCACTGAGAGCCATGTTCGAGGACCTGATGTCGGTGCCGGCGCACGACGTCGACGCCGACTACTATCGGGACTGGGGCGATCCGCGGGAGTTCGGCATCGGCGACATGGGCATCGGCGAGTGCGCTGGTGAAGTCGTGTCGCTCACGGAGTTTGACCTGGCCGGCGCCGAGAGCCAGATTTTCGAAGGGCAACTACAACTAGAGGCAGGGGATTTCGAGCGCGCGGACGCGCTCGCCTACGGCGCAATGCTGCAGGCAGCCAGAGGGCTGATCAAGACCGAGAATATCGATATCTCAGACGACGCCGAACAGATCGTGGCGCAGTTCCGCACGCGGTTCTTCGACACGGAACTGTTCTTCGATCGCTTCGCCGGTGGGAAGTTCGCGCAGTATCTGTTCAGGCGGCACGCGCGGCAGACCCCGGCGAGTGGCGCAGATACGGCGCGGCAGCTCATTGAAGAAGCCCAACTCTTCGTCGAGGCAACGCATGCGTGCCAGGCTCGGCTCGCGGCCCAGCCACCGGTGATACCGCCACCACCTGACGGCCCGTCGGCCGCTGGGAGCCAGTCGTGAACCTCGCAACGATGACACCTCCGCCAGTGGACGACCTGCAACGTGTGGCCCTCAAGGTCTTCCTCACGAACGACTCGGAGCTGGACCCGCGTGACGCCATCCCCGTGTTTCATCGGTGGATCCAAACCCACGCCGTGAACGGCCTCCTGATCGACGTAGCCGACTACGCGCACCTTCCCAGTGGGCCATCAGTGCTGCTGGTCGCCCACGAGGGCCAGTACGCGCTTGACAGAACACACGGGCGACTCGGTCTCCAGTACACGCAGACGCGCCCCCTCGATGGTTCTCTCTCAGAGAGGCTTGAGGTGCTGTGGCGTACGCTTGTGTCGGCGGCACGCCTGCTGGAAACAGACCCCGCGCTGCCGGGACTGGTCCGCTTTGCCGGGAACGAGATTGACTGCATCGCCCAGGACCGACTGTGTGCCCCCAACACCCCCGAGACCCTTGCCACTCTGCGTCCAACCCTGGAATCGTTGCTCTCTCGGGTTTCAGCTGAAACCGATTGGTCGTTCACGCGGGACACGGAGCCGGGCGCCCCGTTCAGGGTAACGGCCAAGTCATCATCCTCAGCCTTCCTGGACACCACCGCCGCGCAGCCCGCGACGCCGAACGACGACTAGTCCGTACCCCCTCGACGCCACACACTGCGCGGCGAACCGCGCGTCCGCCCGTTCGAGAGCTACGAGATCGCTCCCTCTGCGACCGCGGCGCTGGTTCACTCCAGCGCTGCGTATTGGATTTACTTATACTGAGCATCGCGAGCATTAGTTTCTTGTGGTATACTCCTCAGTCCCATGCACGTTGAGACGCTCAGTATTTTCTGTGACGTGGTCCGCCACGGAAGCTTTTCGCGAGGCGCACTGGCCAGTTCTGTCAGCCAATCGGCGGCCAGCCAAGCCGTCCGTCACCTCGAGAAGCAACTGGGGGCAGAACTGATCGATCGGTCCAAACGACCGTGGGAGCTGACGGCAGAGGGCGCAATCTTCTTCAAGGGCTGCCAAGAAATCGTGGAGCGATATCACGAACTCGAAGACGCGGTGCGCCACCATCAAAACCCGGCTGGGCACCGGGTCCGGTTGGCGTCCATTTATTCGGTGGGTTTGCAGCACCTAAGCCAATATGTCGATCAGTTCCGAGCCCGGGTACCCGGGGCCGCAGTCGACCTCGACTATATGCATCCGAACCAGGTGCGGGCACGGGTGCTCAGTGATCAGTCTGACCTGGGACTGCTCTCGTTCGCGACCTCGGGACGGGAATTGACCGCGATTCCCTGGAAGAACCAGATCATGGTCGTAGCGTGCACGCCCAACCACCGGTTCGGTCCGCTAGCCGCGGCCGATGGCGGGATCCGGCCGAGCGATTTAGCCGGAGAGCGCTTCGTAGCACTTGACCGCGTGCTCCCGGCCCGTCGCGAAATCGACAAGTTCTTACGACGCCACGAGGTCGAGGTGGAGATCACCGCCGAGTTCGACAACATCGAGACCGTGAAGCAGGCGGTCGACGAGGGCGCCGGCATCGCGATCCTGCCGGAACCCACCCTACGCCGAGAGGCGAAGCGCGGCACGTTGGTGCAGGCGCGGTTACTGCTGCCGCCTGGAGAACCACCGTTGGTCCGGCCACTCAGCATCGTGCATCGCCGGAAGCGCCGGCTCAATCCGGCCGTGACCGAATTCATACGACTCCTCCGGGACGACGTGAGTGCCCCCCCCGACCCGGACTCGGCACCGGACACGACACTGGTCGCGAGAAGCGCCGTATCGGCAGAGACGCCCGCGCCACCGGCCAGCGCGCCTCCCACTGCCGCCGTCGTCGCGGCTCGAGGAACACACCCATGACGACCAACGGAGCGAACGGTGCGCGGCCGATGGGGCCGCCAGAGGCGACCGGACTCTATGACCCACAGCACGAGCACGACGCCTGCGGCGTCGGATTCGTCGTGAATGTCAAGGGCGTCCGCACCCACAAGCTGGTGCAGCAGGCGTTCGAGGTGGCACTCAACTTGCGACATCGAGGCGCCTGCGGCTGCGAAGTCAACACGGGCGACGGCGCCGGTCTGTTGATACAGGTACCCGACAAATTCTTCCGCCGGAAAACGGCGGCGCTCGGATTCGCGCTGCCGGCGGCTGGCACCTACGGGGTCGGCATGCTGTTCCTGCCCCGCCGCCTCGATGAGCGGCGACTGATCGAGGAGCTCATCACCCGTACCGTTCACGAGGAGGGGCAGGTCCTGCTCGGCTGGCGACCCGTGCCTACGGATTCCAGTGGCCTCGGCGACACCGCGCGACGGGGCGAACCTGAAATAAAGCAGGTGTTCATCGGCCGTGGCGCGCGGCTCCACGACCAGCCAGACGCGGCATCACGGTTCGAGCGCAAGCTCTATGTAATTCAGAAGCGGCTTGCGCGAGCCGTCTTCGAGCTGCAGCTCGAAGAAGCCGCTCTCTTCTACATCGCAAGCCTGTCGTCCCAGACCATCGTCTACAAGGGCATGCTCATCGCCGATCAGGTCGGCGATATGTTCCCTGACCTGGTAGACCCGGACGTCGAATCGGCGCTTGCGCTCGTACATTCGCGTTTCAGCACGAACACCTTTCCGTCGTGGCCGCTCGCGCACCCGTACCGGTACTGCGCGCACAACGGTGAAATCAACACCTTGCGCGGCAACCTCAATTGGATGCGGGCGCGAGAAGCCTTGTGCGAGTCCGATCTGTTTGGCGACGACCTGCCGAAGCTGTTTCCGGTGGCCAGGGAAGGCCAGAGCGACACCGCCACGTTTGACAACGTGCTGCAGTTTCTCGTCATGACCGGTCGGTCCCTGCCGCACGCAATTTTGATGATGATCCCGGAGCCCTGGGCCAAGCACGAATCGATGGCTCCAGACCAGCGGGCTTTCTACGAGTACCACGCGTCACTGATGGAAGCGTGGGACGGTCCCGCCTCGATCGCATTTACTGACGGGACCGTCGTGGGCGCGGTGCTTGACCGCAATGGACTACGACCTTCGCGGTACTACGTGACGAAAGACGACCTGGTCGTCATGGCCTCGGAGGTTGGGGTGCTGGACATCCCGCCGGAAGATATCGTGACGAAGGGGCGATTGCAGCCGGGGCGGATCTTCCTGGTGGACACGGCACAAGGCCGCATCATCGACGACGAGGAGATCAAGACCGAACTGGCCGCCGAGCACCCATATCAAGAGTGGCTGGACGCACAGTTGGTCGAATTGGGGGATCTGCCTGACGCCGGCCCCACGCCACGCATGGACCGTGACACCGTGCGGCGTTGCCAGCAGGCGTTCGGCTACACCGAAGAGGACCTTCGCATCCTTATTGGTCCGATGGCCGAGAAAGGAGTCGAGCCGATTGGGTCAATGGGCACTGACACCGCCGCTCGCGGTGCTCTCCGACCGGCCACGGCTGCTGTACGACTACTTCAAACAGCTGTTCGCGCAGGTCACGAACCCGCCGCTCGACTCGATTCGGGAGGAGCTTGTCACCGACATGCGGTCGAGGCTAGGCCCTGAGCGCAACCTGCTACTGGCCGAGCCGGAGTCCTGTCACCAGATCCGGGCCACGTACCCGATTCTCGACAACGACGAGCTCGCCAAGTTGCAGCACAACCCCGATCCGGCGCTGCGCACCGTGACCCTGCCGATGCTGTTCGACCCGCGCGAGGGAGCCGCCGGCCTCGAACGAGCGCTGGACGAACTGTGTCGCCGGGCGACTGCCGAGGTCGCCGACGGCACGGCAATCCTGGTGCTCTCCGATCGCGGGGTTGACGCGCAGCACGCACCTGTTCCGAGCCTGCTCGCTACCGCGGGTGTGCACCATCACCTCGTGCGTGAAGGCACCCGGACGCAATGCGGGTTGGTCGTTGAAACCGGGGAGGCGCGGGAGGCACACCACATGGCGCTCTTGCTCGGATATGGCGCCGGCGCCGTGAACCCGTATCTCGCGTTCGAGACGATCGCGGAGTTGATCCGAGAGGGTGAGATCACCGACATCGACCCACCGCAGGGGATTCGTCATCAGATTCTGGCCTTGACGAAAGGCGTGCTGAAGGTGATGTCCAAGATGGGGATCTCCACGCTGCAAAGCTACCGCGGCGCGCAAATCTTCGAAGCGGTGGGGCTGAACAAGGCCTTCATCAAGCGGTATTTCACGTGGACCGCGTCGCGAATCGGCGGAATCGGTCTCGATACCGTATCCGCGGAAGTGCAGCGACGTCATGAGCGCGCTTTTCCCACCCGCGGGAGAGAGGATGGCGAACTCGATACTGGCGGCGAGTATCAGTGGCGCCGAGACGGCGAGTATCACCTGTTCAATCCCGAAACGGTGTTCAAGCTCCAGCACGCGACCCGGAGCGGACGCTATGACGTGTATCGGGAGTACGCGAACCTGGTCAACGACCAGAGCCGTCAGCATGCGACGCTGCGCGGCCTGTTCGAGTTCACGCCCGACCAAGCGGCCCCACCGATTCCTCTCGACGAAGTGGAATCGATCGAGTCAATTCTGGCCAGATTTTCGACCGGCGCCATGTCGTATGGCTCGATCAGCGCGGAGGCTCACGAAACGCTGGCTATCGCGATGAACCGGCTCGGTGGGAAGTCCAACACCGGTGAAGGTGGTGAAGCCCCCGCACGCTTCACGCCGGACGCCAATGGCGACCTCCGCCGCAGTGCGATCAAACAGGTGGCCTCCGGACGATTCGGCGTGACGAGCGAATACCTGGTCAACGCGGATGACCTGCAGATCAAGATGGCGCAGGGAGCAAAGCCTGGAGAGGGCGGCCAACTCCCGGGGTTCAAGGTCTACCCGTGGATTGCGAAGGTGCGCTACTCCACACCTGGCGTGCAGCTGATTTCTCCACCTCCACACCACGACATCTATTCGATCGAGGATCTCGCTCAGCTCATCCATGACCTGAAGAACGCGAATCCCCAGGCGCGGGTACACGTCAAGCTGGTGGCCGAGGTCGGGGTCGGCACGGTAGCCGCGGGGGTGGCGAAGGCCCACTCCGACGTCGTACTCATTTCAGGTCACGACGGCGGCACCGGCGCGTCGCCGTTGACGAGTCTCAAACATGCCGGGGTGCCATGGGAGCTCGGCTTGGCCGAGACCCAGCAGGTCCTCGTGATGAATCGGCTGCGGGACCGAATCGTCGTACAGGCGGACGGCCAGATGAAGACGGGCCGCGACGTGGTCATCGCCGCCCTCTTGGGGGCGGAAGAGTTTGGGTTCGCGACAGCCCCGCTCGTCGTCTCCGGTTGCATCATGATGCGCGTCTGTCACCTGGACACCTGCCCTGTCGGCGTGGCCACCCAGAATCCTGAGTTGCGCAAGCACTTCACCGGTCGTCCGGAGTTTGTCGAGCACTTCTTCCGGTTTGTTGCCGAAGAGGTGCGAGAACTGATGGCAAGCCTTGGTTTCCGCACCATGGACGAGATGGTGGGTCGGGTCGACCGACTGAACACGGCCAAAGCGGTCGACCACTGGAAGGCCAATGGTCTCGACCTGTCACAGATCCTCGCCAACCCGGATGTCCCCGACACCGTCAGCCGACGCGCGACCATCGCGCAGGACCACGGGCTAGAACAGGCACTGGACACCACACTCATCGAGCGGTGCGCGTCCGCCATCGAGGACCGCAGTCCTGTCTCGTTCAGTCTGCCGATCCGGAACGTGAACCGAACCGTCGGCACGATGCTTGGCTCAGCCGTCACCCGCCGGTGGGGTGGAGAGGGCCTGCCAGACGGTGCCATCCAGATTCGATTCTCGGGCTCCGCTGGCCAGAGCTTCGGGGCGTTCGTCCCACAGGGGATGACGCTGACAATCGAGGGCGACGCCAACGACTACTTCGGCAAGGGACTGTCTGGCGGACGGCTGGCTGTGTTTCCACCGCGCGCCTCCACGTTTGTCGCCAACGAGAACATCATCATCGGCAATGTCGCGCTGTATGGCGGGACCGCGGGCGAAGCATTCGTGTGCGGGCTGGCCGGCGAGCGGTTTGCCGTGCGTAACAGTGGCGTCGCCGCCGTCGTTGAAGGAGTCGGCGACCACGGGTGCGAGTACATGACGGGTGGCCGGGTCGTCGTGCTGGGCCCTACGGGCCGCAATTTCGCGGCGGGCATGAGCGGCGGTATCGCCTACGTTCTCGATGAGCCGCAGCAGTTCGCAGGACGCTGTAACCACGAACTGGTCGATTTGGAGCCGCTCGATGACGACGACGACGCGCTCGTGCGCCGGTTGGTGGCCCGCCACATCGAATACACGCGAAGCACGAGCGGTCAGCGGGTCCTGGACCAGTGGGACACCATCCGTTCGATGTTCGTCAAGGTGATGCCGCGCGACTACAAACGGGTGCTCATGGCTGAGGCCAGAGCTCGAGCCGAGTCTCGGGAACCGGATTTCGCCGAGTTGGTGGGAACCGCCACACGGTAGCGGCCCTGGCCGCCCGTCGCGAGCGTTCGAAGCCAGAGGGGGCGGCGGCGGGGGTACATGACGGGCGTACACGACGGGCGTACGCGACGGCGTCGTTGAGTAGAGAGATATGGGCAAGCTGAAGGGATTCATCGAGATCGACCGGCAGAAACCACCGTCTCGTCCTGTCGAGGAGCGACTCCAGGACTGGCAAGAGGTCTACCTGCCGTACGCAGAGCAGGATCTCCGCGCGCAGGGTGCCCGTTGCATGGACTGCGGCATTCCGTTCTGCCACGACGGGTGCCCACTCGGCAATCTGATTCCTGACTGGAACGACCTGGTCTACCGAAACAAGTGGCACCCGGCCATTGATCGGCTCCACAAGACCAATAATTTCCCGGAATGGACCGGCCGACTGTGCCCCGCCCCCTGTGAAGGCTCGTGTGTACTTGCGATTGACCGCGACGCAGTCGCCATTAAATCGGTCGAGCTCGGCATCGTCGAACGGGCGTTTGAGGAGGGCTGGATTCGCGCCGAACCGCCGGAGACCCGCACCGGCAAGTCGGTTGCCGTGATCGGGTCGGGCCCCGCCGGTCTGGCCGCCGCCGACCAGCTGAACCGAGCCGGCCACAACGTCACCGTGTTCGAACGGTCGGACCGGATCGGCGGCTTGCTCCGCTACGGCATTCCCGAATTCAAGATGGAGAAGCGGTTCCTGAACCGCCGTTTAGAGATTCTGGAAGCCGAGGGCATTGCCTTCCAGGTCAACGCCGACATTGGCGTGACCATCCCGGCCCACAGGGTCCGCAACGATTTCGACGCGGTGCTCCTTGCGGGCGGCGCGGGACTCCCCCGCGATCTTCCGGTACCGGGACGTGAACTCCGCGGTGTCCATTTCGCGATGGAATTGTTGGCCCAGCAGAACCGGCGATGCGAGGGTGACGCCATCGACGACGCCGACTTCATCAGCGCGGCCGGCAAGCGAGTCGTCATCATCGGCGGTGGTGACACCGGTGCCGATTGCCTGGGCACCGTGCACCGGCAGGGCGCAACGTCGGTGCATCAGTTCGAGCTGATGCCACGTCCCCCAGAACACCGTGGCGAGGCCAATCCGTGGCCCCTATGGCCCCAGATCTTCCGCGTCACGAGTGCGCACGAAGAGGGCGGGGACCGGGTCTTTTCAGTAGCGACGGAACGATTCACTGGCGACGAGTCGGGTCGCGTCACGACACTGCATGGGAACAAGGTCGAGATGACCCTGGACAGCGGGCGTCCGTCATTCGCGCCCGTGCCAGACAGCCAGTTCGCACTCGACGTGGACTTGGTGTTCCTGGCCATGGGTTTCACCGGCCCGAAACGCGAAGGCCTGCTCGACCAACTCGGTGTCGCGCTGACCAAGCGCGGCAATGTCTCGCGGGACAAGACCTGGATGACGAGCGTCGAGGGCGTCTTCACCGCGGGTGATATGCAGCGCGGGCAATCGCTCATCGTGTGGGCCATCGCCGAAGGCCGCAGCGCCGCCGCAGGCATCGATCAGTATTTGATGGGCGAGACGCGGCTGCCCATGACGCTCCCCTAACCGCCTGCCGGGACCCAAGGTCGTGCCTTGGTTCTCGTCGCGACAACAATTTCATGACTCCCCAACGCGCACTTTCCCAGGATGCTGCCCGCCTCGACACCCTCTCCGAGGTGAACGAGGCCCTGGCTGGCGGGTCGAGCCTACGCGCGTCGCTCCAACGGGTCCTGCAGCGGCTCGACCGCCGCGATAGCGTCGTGTGCGGTTCCATCACCCTGCTGAGCCCGGACACCGGCCTGCTCCACGTCGAAGCGGCGGAGGGCTTGACGCCCGAAGGTCGTTCGGCCCGGTACAAGGTTGGCGAGGGCGTGACGGGACGCGTGGTCGAAAGTGGTAAGCCGGTGATCGTTCCCCGCGTCAGCCAGGAGCCGATGTTCCTCAATCGGGCGCGCCGAAAGAACCTTGACCGGCGTGACATCAGTTTCATCTGCGTACCGATCAAGACCCAAAAGGAACCAGTCGGGGCGATCAGCGTCGACCTGCCGTTCGAGAAGGGTCGGGACTACCAGGGCTACGTCCGATTTCTGGGCGTGGTCAGCACGATGATCGCGCAGGCCATCCGAGTCAATCACCTGGTGGATGCCGAGCGTCGGCGCCTCGTCGAGGAAAACGTCCATCTGCGCGACGAACTCAAACAGAAATACGACTTCGCCAACATTGTGGGCACCAGCCGCCCCATGCGCGAGGTGTACGCTCAGGTAAACCAGGTCGCTGGCGCGAACACGACGGTCCTCGTTCGCGGCGAGTCAGGCACGGGCAAGGAGCTCATCGCTCACGCCCTCCACTACAACTCGAAACGCGCCAAGAAGCCGTTCATCAAGGTGAGCTGCGCCGCCCTTCCGGACTCGCTGATCGAGTCGGAGCTCTTCGGGTACGAGAAAGGCGCCTTTACGGGCGCACAGGCGCGAAAAAAGGGGCGGTTCGAACTCGCAGAGGGCGGCACGCTCTTTCTCGACGAGATCGGTGATCTCAACGCGTCGACCCAGGTCAAGTTGCTCCGTGTGCTGCAGGAACGTGAATTCGAGCGCCTGGGAGGCACCCAACCGGTCAAAGTCGATGTGCGCCTGATCGCCGCGACCAACGCGGACGTCGAGGGCGCCATGGCCGCGGGTACGTTTCGGGAGGATCTCCACTACCGCCTCAACGTGTTCGCGATCTTCGTACCGCCACTCCGGGAACGAAAGACGGATGTCCTGTTACTCGCGGACCATTTTCTCGACCGCTATGCCACCGAACACGGCAAACAGATCAAGCGCATCTCGACGCCAGCGATCGACATGCTTATGTCGTATCACTGGCCGGGCAATGTGCGCGAACTGGAGAACGCCCTCGAACGCGCGGTGCTGGTGAGCGACGGTAATGTCATTCACGCGCACGACCTCCCGCCGTCCCTGCAAACCGGCGAGGCAACCGGCACGGTGATGAGCATCTCGTTCAGTGAGGCCGTCGAGGCCTATGAGAAAGACCTGATCGAAGACGCGCTGAAAACCACCCAAGGGAATCGGGTGAAGGCCGCCACGTTGCTGCAGTCAACGGAACGCATCATCAGTTACAAGGTGAAGAAGTTCGGGATCGACACCAGCCGCTACCGGAAGTAGCCGGCTCGTTCTCCCCTCCGCATCGCTCTCCCCCCCCGGGAACCACACGATCGTCGTATCTGCTCTTGCCCCACCACAATCCCGTCGGATCCGGACTGACCCGTCCAAGCCGAGGCTTCCGTTTCGTCCCGTGTTCATAGGGGCTATCGCGCGGCGACGGTCTCGACGCCCGTTCTGGCCCGCAGCTTGCTAGTTCAGATGGCAACGGCTGACGCCCGTGCTATCGAAGGTGGCACGCGACATCGAACACAAGCCACTAGGCGGGTCAGGACCTGCTCGGCAACAGGAGAGTCAGATGAAATTAATCACGGCCATTATCAAGCCCCATGTGCTCGACGGAGTTCGAGACGAGCTCGCCAAGGCCGGCGTCCAGGGGGTCACCGTGACCGAAGTCAAGGGCTTCGGCCGGCAAAAAGGCCACACCGAGATTTATCGGGGCGCCGAGTACACCGTCGACTTCGTCCCCAAGATGAAGCTCGAAACGGTGGTGCCCGACGAGCTTGTCGAAGCGGCGAGTAGCGCCATCACGGCAGCCGCCAGAACTGGTTCGATCGGAGACGGCAAGGTCTTCGTCAGCGATATCAGTCAGGCCGTTCGAATCAGAACCGGCGAGATCGGTGACGAGGCGCTCTAGTGACACCGTCGTTATCAAGAACCGCGCAGATGGAAGGACATATCCCAATGACAAACCGCTTTGTTCGGTCACTAGGCCGGCACGCGACGCTTTTGCTTCTCGGACTCACCCTTGTGCCAACCGTCGCCTACGCCCAGGAATCCGTCTCTCAAGAGATGTTCACGGTCAACAACACCTGGATGCTGGTGGCCACGTTCCTGGTGTTCATCATGCATCTGGGCTTCGCGGCGCTGGAGTCCGGGCTGACGCGTTCCAAGAACACGGTGAACATCCTGTTCAAAAACACCGCAATTGTCGCCATCGGACTCCTGACCTACGCGTTTGTCGGGTTCAACCTGATGTACCCGGGTGACTTCAGCCTGGGGCAATTCTTCGGCTTCGCCGGCTTCGGACTCAACCCAAGCCCCGAAGACATGACATCGGCGTACAACGTCGGCTACACCTACTGGACGGACTTCATCTTCCAGGGCATGTTCGCGGCAACGGCCGCGACGATCGTGTCCGGCGCGGTGGCTGAGCGCATCAAACTGGGCCCCTTCCTGATCTTCACGACCATCTACGTGGCCGTCATCTATCCCATCGCGGGGTCGTGGAAGTGGGGTGCAGGCTGGCTCGATCAGATGGGCTTCTACGACTTTGCCGGCTCGACGCTCGTCCACTCCGTCGGCGGCTGGGCGGCCCTGGCGGGCATCATCGTCCTTGGGCCCCGCCTGGGTAAGTATCTGGAAAACGGCAAGATCCGGCCGGTCGCCGGTCACAGCATGCCGCTCGCCGCGATCGGCGTCTTCTTGCTCTGGCTGGGCTGGTATGGATTCAACGGTGGCTCAGTCTTGAGCGCCGACCCCGCACTCGTCTCGCTAGTCTTCGTGACCACGTCGCTGGCCGCCGCCGCCGGAATAATCGGGGCCATGGTGGCCTCTTGGAGCCTCCAGCGCAAGCCCGATCTCAGCATGGTGCTGAATGGGGCACTGGCCGGCCTGGTCGGCATCACCGCCGGCGCGGACACCGTCTCGGTCAACTCCGCGATCGTCATCGGCCTGATTGCCGGTGTCCTCGTGGTGGCGTCGGTACTGCTCTTCGACCGCGCGAAACTCGACGACCCGGTGGGCGCGCTCTCCGTCCATCTCGTCTGCGGAATCTGGGGCACGCTGGCGGTTGGTATCTTCAGCACGAACCCGGACCACTCATTCGTGACGCAGCTCATCGGGGTCGCGGCCTACGCTGTCTTCTGCCTGCCATCAGCGTTTGTCATCTTCCTCGGGCTCAAGGCGACAACCGGCATCCGTGTCACCAAGGAAGAAGAACAGATCGGGCTGGACCTCAGTGAACACGGCATGGAGGCCTACGGAGGCTTCTCGATCACGCGCAGCTAGTGGGGTTGAGCACCCGCACACTGCCGTCGGCTGGCTGAACCCATCCAGCCGACGGCGGGCAGATAAAGGGAAACAGTGAGAACCGCATAGTTGCGGTCGAGATGACGTCCCCCCACATTTGAGTAGCACGCGGATTTGGAGTTCGATCTCATGAGGAAGGAGATCGGACGTGAAGAAGCGATTCACCGAAACGCAGATCATCGGGTTTCTCCGGGAGGCCGAGGCCGGCCTGCCCATCAAGCAGCTGTGCCGGAAGCACGGGTTCTCGGAGGCGAGCTACTACCTGTGGCGGAGCAAGTTCGGCGGCGTGAGCGTCTCGGACGCGAAACGGCTCAAGGAGCTGACGACCGAGAACGCGCGACTCAAGAAGCTGCTGGCCGAGTCGCTGCTTGAGAATGAGGTCACCCGAGAGGTGTTGCGAAAAAAGTGGTACCCGCACCAGCGCGACGCACGGTGGTGCGGGACCTGACGGAGGACGGTTTGAGTGAGCGGCGCGCCCTGGCGGTGGTGCGCATGAGCGCCTCGTCACTGCGGTCCACACCGGCCCCGGACCGCAACGCGGCGCTCCGTGCACAGATCGTGGCCTTGGCGCATCGCCATCGCCGCTACGGCGCCGGGATGATCTATCTGAAGCTGCGGCAGGCCGGCGAACGAGTGAACCACAAGCGCGTGGAGCGCCTGTACACCGAGGCGTGTCTGCAGGTGCGCCGGCGTCGACGCAAGAAGATCCCGGTCGCGGATCGCCATCCACTGATCCGGCCTGCGGTGCCGAACGACGTGTGGTCCGCCGACTTCGTGTTCGACCGCACGGCGGAGGGACGGGTCGTGAAGTGCCTGATCATCGTCGACGATGCGACGACTGAGGCCGTGGCCATCGTGCCGGCTCGGGCGCTGGGCGGGTTACCGGTCACCCGCGTGCTGGACCGCCTGCCCTCGACCGCGGCTTGCCTCGCATCCTGCGCACCGACAATGGCGCGGAATTCTGTGGCCGCGCCATGCTGACGTGGGCGCACGAGCGTGGCGTCACGCTGCGGCTGATCGAACCGGGCAAGCCCACCCAAAACGCTTTCATCGAATCGTTCAACGGGCGGTTCCGCGACGAGTGCCTCAACGAGCATTGGTTCACCAGCATGGCCCATGCGCAGACCCTCATCGAGGCGTGGCGCCGCGAGTACAACGAGGAACGACCGAAGAAAGGGCTGGGTGGGCTGACGCCTGCTGTTTACGCCAGGCGACTCGTCGCAGAACGGAGTACAGTCACCGTCGGACTCTAAACCCAACCGCTACTCAAAGCGGGGGGACGTCAGATCGACCTTGCGCTTCTAGCGGCCTCTGGCGATCTCGGCACGGAGTCGTTTCTCAGATTGTCGCCGCTGCACGTTCCGGGTCTTGGTGATGCCGTCTTTACGATCGGCTACCCGACGCCCGATCTCCTTGGCACCGATCCCAAGTACACGAATGGCACGGTAAGTGCCTTGTCGGGCTTGCGCGGCGATGCCAGCTACCCGCAGATCAGCGTACCGATCCAGCCGGGACATTCTGGCGGTCCACTTATCAACGAGGAAGGGGACGTGATCGGGGTTGTCGTAGCGAGACGATAGGCGACATTAGAGCCGCCTCGACGCATCGACGCCCCCCTGAAGCCCGCTAGAAGACGACTTGCGCCCGCGCGGTGAACGCGTGGATGTGCTCGTTTATCCCTGAAAGACGCACATCGCTGTTTGCCGTACACGTAGTTCAAGCGGAACATCACATTCGCGTTCGTCCACCAGTTCAGGCCGACTGTCAGGTCGCGCTGGACGTCGCCGTTGACGTCTCCGTTGGTCAGATCGAGCTCGCTGAAGCGCGTTGCCACTTCCCATGCGCCAAGCGCTTTTCGCATCGGCATGACCCGCTAGTACTTGCCGCTCTTCTTGTCGGAGTTCCGGGATTCTCCAGGAAGGAAGACGTTAGGCTCCCCCGAGTTAACGTAACGCCCGTTCTTGGCCCCCCGCCCCCCCCTCGTGATAGCGGACATCTCAGCGACCACGGATCAGCCGCGAACACTAGGCGGTCTCGATCCGCAGGAACGTGCCGAGCGACATGAGCGTTACGGGGACGAGATTGTTTGCGAATGGCCAGGGCCCTACGTTTTCGTAGAAAGTGGGGCCCGGGCGTTGAGCTTCAAGGCGCCAGGGCGTCGCCATCAGTGGGGAGTCCGCCCAAGATGCCCCCTTGGCCCCTCGTCGTGGCGACGAGAGGCCAAGGGGGCTGGAGCACGGAACATCTCAGAATGTGAACACAACGTCCATGCCACCGATGGCCTGGTTGTAGTCGAGGTCATCGGACCAGTCGTAGCGCAGCTCAGGCCTCAGGGTGATGTTGGGCGCGAACTTGTAGTTGGCACCAAAGGTCGCTGCTAAATGGTTCTGGGAGCCGGGAGCACCAAGAAGTGCTCCGTGCGGTCTGTACCCGGTAATGTCATCACCCTGCCACCACTCCATCCGAGCGCCCACCGACACCTCATCGTTGACGGTGTAGAACACATATTGATTCAAGCCGACGTTCTTTTCACCCGAGCTGTCGACTGTGAGGTAGTCGCTTTGGATGATCCAGTTGAGCGAATCCGACAGGGTCACGTCGAAGAGCAGACTGTGGGAGTAGGCGCTGCTTCCTCGCGCGCCGAAGTCGCCGGCGGTCGTGATGTAGGTGAAGCTCACCCTGTCACCGAGGGACGTGCCCACACCGCCCAGAAAGCTCCCGCCGTCCCCGAACCGATCGAAGCCGGTGTCCCATCCCAGCGTGTAACCGGCGTAGATCGTGGTGTCGCCACCACCGACACCGAAGGACGCCAAGGCGCCGGTATGCGTAAACGGCTCGCTGTTGTACATCGTGATGGCATGCGAGTAGAAGAAGTTGTCTGGTGCGGTCACCACTTCATACCCGATCAGGGTATAAAAGTGTCCCGCCTTCACCGACCAATTGTCGGCCGCTACCTCGACGTACGCCTGGGGCAGAGCGATGCCGTAGCCCCTTCCTGTCTGGAAGGCCGAAATGTTGTCCCATCGTTGGACATTGCCGGCGTTGTCGACGCTGTTGCCGAACGCTTGCGTGTCGCCTGCATCGGTGCCGACCATGGCGTCCAGGCGGAAGCCGACGCCCAGAGAGCCATCGTCTTGTGCCGCCGATTTTTCGACAAAGAGCCAGCCCTGGTGGAGGTTCAGCCGGTTAGGGTCGGAGTTGAAGAGATCGTTCGAGGCGGAGTGCGCACCGAGCGACAGCCAACCACCGGTGGAAACGTCCTGGGCCACAGCAGGTGCCGCCAACAGCAAACAGATTGCAACGAGCGCCAGCGACCGACTCACTCGGACCGCGCTAAAAATGTAGTTCATGCTCTTTCTCCAATACAAAAATGTAGAACGACACGTTCTGTTACTCGAACTCTCGAGCGCTCAAGAGGCTCCGCCGGCTCAGAAAAGGTGCGCAAGTCGGGCCTCCACGGGTTTTTGGGAGCAGATTAGCTTCCGCGTTCACCCATCTATCAGCAAGAGTCCTGCCAACTCGTCGGCAGCAGCCGACGTACACCGGCCTCGGCTCGGGTCGCGGCCAAACGATCGGTCATCGATCTCCCAGGTCGGGTTCAACTGGACCGGACCAAGAGGGGACGCGGCGACTGTGCTTGACACATTTCTACGCCGCTTGTGATGCTACGTAATCGGTCGAGACGTTCTTCAGTTCCCGCAATTGACAGGCATTCTATGGTGTTGCACAAGATTTTCGTCGGTTCCGTTGGCGTCGCCCTACTCATGTTCACGTCGGCCGTGACGGTTCACGCTGACACTGAACATGCCCGGCACACCTGGGGTGCAATGGTGGCGACCGGCTCGTTACTGTCCGACGACGGCCCCGTGCGTTTCTGGATCGAAGGACAGAGTCGATTCAACGACGGCAGTTCGCGATTCAACCAGGCCATCGCGCGTACGGCACTCGGTTATGTGGTTGCTCCACGCACCACGTTGTGGGCCGGCTATGCGTGGATCCCGACGGACCCGCAGGGGCAACCTGACAATATTGTCGAGCATCGGATCTGGCAGCAGCTAACCTGGAGCCGCGCTGCGCCACTGGTCGATTTCAGTATCTCGACGCGCACTCGTCTGGAGCAGCGTGTCGTCGAGGGTGCGGAAGATACCGGCGTCCGGTTCAGGCAGCTCGTCAAGCTGACCCGGCCTCTTGCCGGCGCCGGCCGTTACTACCTGTCGTTGTGGAATGAACTGTTCGTGCACCTCAACGACACAGATTGGGGCGCGGACGGCGGATTGGACCAGAATCGTGCGTTCGGCGGCCTTGGGATCCGTTTCAACGATACGGCTGCCGGTGAGGTCGGCTATATGAATCAGTACGTCAACAGGAACTCGCGTAGCGCCGCGAGCAATCACACGCTCTCGTTGACCCTGTTGCTCACCTACTGATCCAGGCCAGGTGGTCCACACGTAGCAAAGGCGCCCTGCGCGTCACCCCCCTTTCCGACCGACGCTCGGCCCGCAGATTTGGCGACCGGCGCTCTCGGTGCTCGGTTCCCAAGAGGCAGATCTGCCCAGACACCTGCTCAATCGTCAGCGGGAAGAGACCTAGAATTGCACATCCCATTGAAGGCGCAGGCGATTGTCTAGAGCTTCGTCTGTCAGAAGAGCATCGTCAACGGTCAATCTCGAAAAATCGAGCGTCACCTTGCTGTCGTGACCATCGATGAACCAATTGGCGCCAACCGTGACTTCTCTCCGGTCATTCTCGAAGATCCTGTTGCTCGCGTTCGGCTCATTCACATACGCATAGCGCATCGCCACCTCTAGGGGCGCGGGCACGGCCCGGAGCACATTGTGCAGGAAGTATCCTGCCTGAGCGTACCCACCGGTCAGGACATGCGTGCTGCCATCGGCATTGTCGTTGATGGTCTTGCGATGAAATTCTTGCTGAGCTGAAAAACCCCGGTGCTTGAAAGCGAATTCTTGCACGACCTGCTTGATCTCGAACTGGCCTGGGCCGGCGCTGCCAGGGCTGGCAAAACCATCGAGATTGCCGCAGCCGGATGAAGACCAACGCGTGCAGCTGCCGGTATTCGAAAAACCTGCGATCGCCAGACTCCCGGTTGGCTCCTCGGTAAACTCGACATCAGTTTGTCGGAAAGCAAGGTCTCGACCCATGAAATTCCACTGCAACCGTGCCGTATACAACAGATCAGCGTCAGTGTTGTTGACGCCACGGCCCTCGCCGTTGAATACACCAGCGAAATAGCGCAAGTCGGCGGCCGTCTCCTGGAACAGATGTCCCCTCAGCTGCACACCCAACTGCCGGTCCATTGTGAATACCCTATTCGCGATTGAGCGTTCGACGAACTGCTGCCGTCCAGAGGAATCAACGCGCTCACGGTTGAGGTCGATCTTCCACTGACCAAGGCGGAGTCCGAGCCAGTCCCATTTCGCGATGTCTATGCGGTAGTCAATGACCCGCGCACTTGCGGAAGCGCTACCGTCATCCACATCGCGGGAAGGCTGCATGTCGACTTCCGTGTAGTAACGGATCCAGGGGTGCAAGCCGTGGCCGCCGACTTTCATGCGTAGTCGTCGTGCCTCGAAATTCGATTGGTCTTCAGCCTCGAAACTTGATACTTGCCTGGGATCAGACCGATACGGCGTCGTGAAACGCATCTGAGCCCGCAATTGGAAATTGGTCTGCCAATTCCCGTCGCGTGTCTCCAGTCGAAAGCCGCTGCTGGATCGACTCGCAATGACAGGGCTGCTGCTCTCCATCTGTTCGGCGACTTCAGCTTCGACGATCTTCGCGAGCACACTCTCCTCGACGGCGGCCCCGTCCAGGATGTCGGCACTGTCGATTGATTCCTGCTCGATGAGAACGTCGTACTGCGCCTGGGTTATCGCCCCGTTCCGAAGCAAGATATCGAGCAGCTCTTTGTCGGCTGCGTATGCACTTGTTGCTGCCTGAGCCAGCAATGCTGCCAGCACGAGAAGCCTCAGCGTGGTCAGCGCCAGAATGCGTTTCATTGAGAAGGGCTCCGTAGAGTTGTTGGGTTTGGAATCGACGCGGCATTAACTCAGACAGCGCTCGGGCTCGACGACGGCTAGACGATCCCTGGCGCTGCGGACGATGCTGCCTCATACGTAGGATCAGGATAGCGATGCCGGGTTTCACACCTGTTACGGGAACGTTAATTCTGTGTGACCAACAGCCCACTGGCACGCGCCGGCCCCCGTTTCGGACCAGAGGATGATAGGCGACATTAGAGCCGCCTCGACGTTGACCAGCTGCAGACACCGGCTCAGATGCTGCCTCCGCAACCGGATCGGCCACCGATGCAAACACGGGGTCCGGCGACTCCGGTACCGGCTCAGATGTCTCAACGACCGGGTCGGCGACTGGAGCAAATACAGAATCCGACGACTCCGAGGCCGGCTCGTCAAGCGCCGCGGTTACTAGCTCAGACGGTGAGTCCGCGACCGGCTCGGCCACCGGCGCGAACACGGGCTCCAGCAGCTCCGGAACGGGCTCGTCAATGGGCTCGACGATCGGCGCGGACAGTCGCTCAGGCGGCGGCGGCGAAACTGGCTCCGTCGTAGCCGCCGTGTCCTCCGCAGCCGGGGCGCCCGGTTCGAGGGAGAGGTTTTCCAGTGCGCCTGCCAACGCGCTCAGGGCACCCTCAAGTGAATCGAGGTCCGGCGAATCTTCGGCCGGCGCCTCGGCCGCTCCGCGGTCGTTGTCGAGCAGATCAAGTGCCGCATCAACCCGGTCGAGGTACACGCTCACCGGATCCGGATCAGCGTTATCCAGACTCGCGGGCGACTCCGTCGGCTCGTCCGGCACCGGTCGTGGGGTCGCGCGCGCCTCTTCCAGAGCCATGTTCTTGACGGGACGCCGGCGCGGCTCGAAGCCCGCTGGTAACCCGCGGCCGGGGTCTGACTCCGCCTCATGGCCACCCTCCGCCCCCACGATGCCCACAGGCGCAGTCGGTGCGGCTGCTTGCCCGAGCAACTCCCGCACCCGCTTGATCACCTCTTGCGGCTCGAACGGCTTCACCAACACCGCGTCGCAGCCGGCCTTCGTAGCTCGATCTCCATCAACCGGCTCAAAGGACGATAGGCGACATTAGAGCCGCCTCGACGTTGACCGCGGTCCACTGGATCAGTTTTCCGCCTCCAGGACCGCCTTCCGCCTCCGCGATCTCGACGAAGGAGGGCCACCGACCGCGGTCACCGGCCCCTGTGATGTCTTCACGCTAGATACGAGCGCGATTCCTGTCGCGATCGTGGATTGCGGCCCGACGATCGTGGGGAACACCTCGGGCCACGTTCACCAGGGGCCGACGAACCGGTCACCCCTTGACATCGACTTCTCTTCGGGTATCGATCCGTCGGGGGGCGCCTTCTTCATGGGCCCGATCGGAATCGACGCAGTCGATCGGCTGAGGACCCCGAACGGACAAGACATTGTCGATATCGGCTTCCCGGACGGCGCCGTCTCCGGTGGTGGCCCGGACCAGTGCGTGTCCCGACCGACAGCCGCATGTTTCAAGGGCCGGTTCTCCGTCATGGTTCGAGGCATCGGCGGGGCATTTGTTCCCCCGCTCGTGAACGACACGGGTTCGGCCTACTTTGGGCAGCTGTTTGTCGTCGTCCTGGCTTCGCCCTTCGAAATCACCGCCACCTCGACAAACCGCTCTGGAGCTGGTGGTGAGACGATCATTGTCACGGATCTAGAAACTGGGACGGTGCAACAACTTGTGATGCCGGCCGACGGAATCCTCCCGCGACTCCCGATCTAGTGTACTGCGCGAGTCCGACGATCAGTACGAGAGCCTAGAGGACGCTCGGGTACTGGTCGTGAGGTGGACGCTGGAGCGGATTGTCGAGACTCGGCGTGCGGTCTGCCGGTGGCGGCTCGAAGAGCACGCTGGCAAATGCGCTCTTGACTGCCCAGTTGATGTTCTGCGGAATGGAGTCGGTTGCGCGAATGAACGCCGGGGCGGCGGCGGTCGCGACCACGACCCCGATCACGTCGCCGCCCTCATTGACGGGCGGGCCACCAGAGTTTTCCGGCTGAACAGGTTGGGCCAGAGTCTCTGTGTCGACCATCACTACCAGGACCGGCTGCACCCGGTCCAGGACCTGCCCGACGACCGAGGCCAGATCGACCGGAACATAGAAGACCCCGTCGAGTGCGTCGATGGACGCGGCAACGGAGCGCCCCGTCTCCGCCGTCGTGGACCGGAGGAGGCGGTGCTCGGGATACCGTTCGCGCAGCGCTGGAATCAGCGCACGAGTCGCCAGCACCTCGCCGACCGAGACCGCGTGAATCCAGATCGAAGGCACCCCGTCTGGATTCAGGCCAGCCGGTAACCGACCCTAGCGTTCCGCCGGCGGCGCTCGTCCCGCGATTGCTGCACCAAGCTGTACGGTCAGGTGACGGCCGAACGCGATCCCGCCAATCTCCCGTGGGGCGACCTGCGGGTGGATGTAGTCCTGGAATCAACCGGCATCTTCACCAAGCGTGCCGACGCGGCGAAACACCTGGCGGCGGTCCGCCAAGTGGGTGGTGATCACCGTCGTAGTCGCCGTTCACGATGAGCGTGCGGCTGAACAGGGGACGTAGACGATAGCAGTTTTTAGAGCCCCCCCGACACACCTCGACAGCTCTTTCAATGCCACTCCGCTCGCCGGGATCAGCTGGGCGATGCTGTGCCTCTTTCCGGGTGAGATCGCAGAGGGACACGGCACGCGCCCGATCATCGTCGACGAGAAGGCGGACGAGTCGCAGCGGCGCGCACTCGAGACGATCATCAGAACTCTCGCTTCGGCCTCGAATGACCCCTTCTGCCACTCCGCCCTGGTGGACACATTCAGTTAGGCTACGCCCCCAGCACTTCCTTTGCTCTCGCACGGGAACCATCGAAGAATCGCCCCAACACCCCATAGAGCAACAGCGCCGTCAGCACCCCGGTAAGGAAATCCGTCACCAGGACGACCACCGCCGTGTACACCATCAAGAAGACGTGGAATCGGCTGGTAACCATCACGATCGAAATCTCTTCACGTTTGACCATGTTGAACGCGATGTACGCAAGGATTCCGCCGATCGAGGCCATGGGGACGAGATCGAGGACCGATGCCAAATAGAAGGCCATCGCCAGCTTCAGAATGCACTTGAGGATGCCCGCCAGGGGCGTGACAGCCCCCACTTTGATGTTAGTCGCTGTTCGGGCGAGCGCTCCAGTGTGCGGAAACCCGTTCAACAGCGGGACGAACGTGTTCACCATGCCCTGGCCGAAGAGCTCCTTGTTGGGGTTGTAGGTCGTGCCCTTGTTGTGGGCCATGCGATCCGCCATACGAGAGCAGAGCAGCGACTCAACTGCGGCGACGAACACGATCGCGACCGTAAAGTAGAGGAGGTCGAAGGCGACGCTGGCGGACAGCTCCGGTATCACCGGCGGTGTGAACTTGAAGAATTCCTCGGTGGGGATCGGACCGTACTTGTCACTGGAGACAGTGAGCCCCACATCGGAAAGCAGGGTCTGTCCTAGCACATAACAGATCCCGACCGCGACCAGCGGGCCCGGAATGTAGACCGAGGTATTGATGAGCCACCGGGTGACGAAAAAAGTACCCAAAGCCAGAGCCAGCGACCACGGATTGAACTGATCGATGTTGGCCGCGATGACCCCAACCTTCGGCAGGAACGCATATGGGATTTTTTCTTGAATGCCGAGCATGTCTCCGATCTGCGTCAACGCGATGGTGGCCGCGATCCCGATAGTGAAACCCACCACTATGGAATGCGGCACTTTTTGAACGAAGCTCCCGACCTTGAGGAAGCCCAAGACCATCAGGCAGATGCCGGCCATCACCGAGCATAGGATCAGCACGCCATAGCCCGCTGCGTACTCGGGTGAGGTGGGATCCGTACTCGCGGCTGCGTAGGTCGCCATCACACCGGCGATGATCGGAATGTAGGCCGCCGTCGGGCCGTAGACCTGATACTTGGATCCGCCAAAGAGCGAGCCAAGAAGACCCGCGAAGGCTCCGCCGACGATGCCGTGAACTGGGTGAAGGCCACTCGCAATCGCGAAGCCCATGGCCAGCGGAATGGCGACCATGGCGACGATGAGGCCGGCCGTGAAGTCGCGGAAGACGGTCTTCTGCCAACCCTGGGCCATATCTTCGTAGCGCCCATCGAAAAACGGATTTAAGAACAGTGCAAGGGATTCGCGCACGTGTAATCCTTCAACAAACGATCGCCGGGGCGATCAGTCAAGTAAGTCAATTTTGCCCTCCGTTTCGCGCGAGGTCGGCGAGCAGGTGGGCACGGCTTCGGCTAGACGTACCTTCTTGGGGAACCTCGGGGTCCGGCGGCCCAGATGGTCAATCCGTTTGGGCCGGACCTCGGGCGAGTGGGCGCGGGGGGGCAGAGAGACGAAATCGCGGCCACGGACGGCGCGGTCGATGGCAACGCCGGCGGCGTGACTGCCTGTCGAGCCGGCTGTCTCGAGCAAGCCCACCGTGGACACCGAATCGCGGCGACCGCGTTCAAGCTAGACCAGGCGACTTCGGCGATTCCGCCATTCGCAGGACGTCGGCTGGAGGCCGCGCGCGGGTGGTTGACACGACCGACGCCGGCCGCCGGCCTCACCATGCCACCGCACGAGAGCAGCGTGCATCCCACGACGATGACTCGTCCCAGCGGCGGCAACACACCGCGGCGCCACGACGGACGTGATCGCTTTTCGGCAGACGAAGCGAACTCACCAGTCCGAAGGTGGATTCGTTCGGAGCCGCCGCTGGATTGCAGGGATGCCGTCATATGAATAAGCACCATACCTCAAAACGGCCCTATCTGAGAGCATCTATCCGGGACGACGAACCCGTGGCCCTTGAATCTGTGTGGCCGGTGTTGCCACGCTCATTCGTCACCTGGCCGTCCATATTGACGCGGATGATTCGCGAGTTTGGGCCGTCGGTCATGTAGAGGGCGTCTTCACGCTCCACGTAGTACAAGCCCTGGATGACGCCCAGGTCGGTCCACTTGTCCAGGAAGCGCCCTTGCTGGTCAAAGACTTGTACGCGCTGATTCCTCCGATCCGCCACGTAGACACGTCCCCGCACATCGATGGCCACATCGTGCACCAGGTCAAACTCGCCGTCGCCGGCCCCCTTGGTGCCCCACTGCCCGACATACTCGCCGTCATGGGTGAAGTGCACGACCCGTGAATTGCCGTAGCCGTCTGCTACCAGAAAGTCGCCGTTCGGCAGAAAACTCAGAGATGACGGCCGGTTGAACGCGTACTGGACGTCGTTGGTGCCGGCCGGCGAGCCGGTGCTAAGGATCATCAACATCCGGCCTTCCGGGTGACGTCCCCCCACATTTGAGTAGCACGCGGATTTAGAGTTCGATCTCATGAGGAAGAAGATCGGACGTGAAGAAGCGATTCACCGAAACGCAGATCATCGGGTTTCTCCGGGAGGCCGAGGCCGGCCTGCCCATCAAGCAGCTGTGCCGGAAGCACGGGTTCTCGGAGGCGAGCTACTACCTGTGGCGGAGCAAGTTCGCCGGCATGAGCGTCTCGGACGCGAAGCGGCTGAAGGAGCTGACGACCGAAAACGCACGACTGAAGAAGCTGCTGGCCGAGTCGCTGCTCGAGAATGAGGTCACGCGAGAGGTGTTGCGAAAAAAGTGGTACCCGCACCAGCGCGTCGCACGGTGGTGCGGGACCTGACCGGAGAACGGTTTGAGTGAGCGGCGCGCCCTGGCGGTGGTGCGCATGAGCGCCTCGTCACTGCGTGCCTCGCATCCTGCGCACCGACAATGGCGCGGAATTCTGTGGCCGCGCCATGCTGACGTGGGCGCACGAGCGTGGCGTCACGCTGCGGCCGATCGAACCGGGCAAGCCCACCCAAAACGCTTTCATCGAATCGTTCAACGGGCGGTTCCGCGACGAGTGCCTCAACGAGCATTGGTTCACGAGTCTGGCCCACGCCCAAGCCCTCATCGAGGCGTGGCGCCGCGAGTACAACGAGGAACGACCGAAGAAAGGGCTGGGTGGGCTGACGCCTGCGGTTTATGCCAGGCGACTCGTCGCAGAACGGAGTACAGTCACCGTCGGACTCTAAACCCAACCGCTACTCAAAGCGGGGGGACGTCAGAGAATCCATGTGTTGCGTGGCAACCCGATAGGGAGGAAGACGACGTCTTTGATGCGGACGCAGGATGACGGCGGAGCAAGAATGCTATCGGTCGTAGGGCGAGCGATGTCGCGCATGGGTGGCAAACAGCCCGTGGTGCTCGGTGTAGCGGCACTGACGCTCACGCTTCTTGCGCCGGTGTCGGCCGAGGCGCAGATCGAGACGTCGGTATCCGCAATGCCGGATGGACCAGCGATTACTTCTACCGTGGCATTTTCCGGAAGACGTCGTCGGCGAGCGCAGGGTTGGACCTGAGTGCAGGGCCGGTATCGGTCGGCACGTGGCTAGCGGACGTCGGAGACGGCACCGAGGTCGACGTCTACGGAAGCGTTGGGTGCGATGTGCAGGAATTCACCGTCAGTGTCGGCGGGACCGCCTACCTCTACACAGGTGAGTTCGATGACACCTATCTGGAGGCCAACATCAACGCGGGATACGGTCCCGTCAGCTACGAGTTCTCGTTCGGCCAGTACGACAACTTCGGGGGCCCGACGCTGGACTACTGGTTCACTGGGGTCACCGTGGAACACGAGGGC
>CALLXD010000074.1 GCA_937766455.1 Vicinamibacterales bacterium
CCGCGTCACTTCGGGACGCGACCGCTCCGGTGCGGCGGTGTCCCCTCGAGGCGGCCAAGGACTGGGCTACAAAGTTGTGCTCGATGTGCTTCGGGAGACGAAAGTCGCCGTGCACACGCTGGTCGTTCGCGCGCGGAGCACCGCCACCTTTGCCGACACCACCGACTTGTCGACTGCCACCCGAGGCCTGCTGCAGCAGGACACTGGAGACCGCGATCGAGCGTCCTTGTTGGAACAGCTGCCGAAGGTGACCGGCGGCGGCCGCGCGGAGCTGGGGACCACGTCGGCGATGCCGAAGATGCTGGCGCGCATAGGGAACGAGATCAGCAATCAGTATCTCGTCACCTACTCGCGCCCGATCGGTTTGATCCCACCAGAGAGCGTCGAGGTCAAGGCGACCCGGCGCCGGCATCGCGTCCGCCATACTCCCTCCCGGCCCATCGTGGTGCGCTGAGGGTTCGGATCGTCCACGCGTGCGGACCAGCCCGCGCCAGCCCGGCCACAACCAGTTGTTGGACCCGCTCGCCCCGATTGCCCCGGTCGGCAGCCGAGCGACCGTCTCGGAGACCGGTGGTTCGCACGTCGTCCGCGACGTGGCCTGTGTAAAGCGGTCTCCCAGAGGTGTCCAAACGGACACCCACGCTGCCTGTGGCGGCCTTCGCGCCGGCTGTCGTACGCCCTGCCTTTGATGACTTCCGGCACAGGTGTTGCATTTGTCAAGGATCGCGGAGCGATGACCGAGACCTCGATGGGGCACCACACGGGTCTTGCTGGGAGGCAAGGCACGGTGGGTGCCTGCAAACAGAGGCCGGTCCGAGGGGACTCAACGGAGAGACATCATGGGAGAACGACAAGGTTCACGGTTACGGCGACGATTGCGGATGACAGGAATGGTTGCTGCGCTGACAATAGTGCTCGTCGGCTGCGAGTTCACGAGTGAAAGTGAGCGCGCGCCCCTGGCACCGTCAGATGTAACGATCACGCCGGTGCTGCTTGGAACCTGGAACTTCAGTACCGCCGCGTCCAGCGCGACGGGGCTCCCATCGGCTCAGTCCTGCACCGAGCTCGAGTTTGTCTTCGACGCACAGGATGGAGACCTGTATACGGGGACGTTCAGCGCAACCTGCGCCGACGGTGTGGTCCTGACTGGTACCGCGAGTGGCACCTTCATCGACGGTCTTCTGACGGTGCAGGCCGATGGCCTCGCGACGTCCACCGGCGTGCAGTGCGCCTTCGACCTGAGCGGCACCGCGCGTCTCGTCGGCGATCAGATCGAGATCGACTACGCCGGGACCAGCTGTCTGGGACCAGTGAGCGGGTCGGAGACGCTGACTCGATAAGTTGTTCGCTCGCGCGTGTGACCACGGAACCCGATACTGTTGAACAGCTATAGCGTCGGCACGAGGACATCGCGTATCTTCTGTCGTGACGGCAGCTGCAGGTGTCGGGCGAAGCGGCACGACAGGAGGGGGCGATGCTAGAGCGGATCGCGGACGGTCGGACGGATCTGGTGTTTGACTATCTCTCGGCGGGGCATCTGGCCGACGCGATCGATGACCACGGCGTCTCGCTGATCAAGTGGTGCGGCTATTACGGAGACGTGAGCGCAGTGCGTCACCTGCTGGCCAGCGGGGAGGTACTTGAGTCGCTAGGGGACAACTGTGACCTGAACGGGTCCGTGTTCCATGGCCACTGGCGACTGTGCGAGTTTCTCGTCGAGCGCGGAGCCGATGTGCACTACCCCCACGAAGACGCGAGAGAGACGCCGCTTCACGCGGCGCTCTGTAAGACCGGTCGCCCGGACGACGTCCGCATGGTGAAAATCCTACTTGCGAACGGGGCGAACCCGAATGTGGCCACACGCGAGGCGGTCGCCACCGGTGCCTTCATGCGTGACTGCCGAACCAAAGGCGAAACCCCGCTACACCGCGCTGCCGCGTTCGGTACCGAAGAGAGCATTCAGCTCTTGGTGGATGCCGGGGCCACCGTCGATGCCAAAGATATGAACGGCGACTCGCCACTGACCTGGGCGAGTTGGCATCATCGTCGGCCAGCTATCCTCAGGAAGCTCTGCTACGGAGATTTTCGAATTCACCCCGACGCCCGCTGAAGCGTTACGGTTTCGGCAAGGCGAAGCTCAAGATCAAGTCGCCTCCGCGACGCCCGCGTGAGCCGCCGCCGGAGGCGACCGTCACGAACTCCTGCCCATCGACCATGTAGACCGCCGGCGAGGCGAAGATGCCCGATCCGGTGTTGTAGCGCCACAGTTCCTCGCCGGTTCGAGCGTCGTAGGCGAAGAAGTATCCGGCCGTGTTGCTCCCCGTCCCGACGAAGACGACACCACCCTTGGTGACCACCGCGCCCGCCTGGCCGTAACCTTCGAAGATCTGTCGCCAGACGAGTTCCCCGGTCGTCGGGTCGTAGGCGGAAAAGTAGCCCTTGGGCCCGCGACCTGAATTGAACGGCTGGTCGATGGCGTTGACGTAGAGCAAGCCGGTGTCTGGGCTGAAGGCGATGGGACCATAGCTGGCGCCGCCGCCCATACCGGGTGCGAAGATTTGATCCTGCCCGAGCGGCGTGTATTGCTTCACCAGCGTCTTGCCGGCTGCGTGGTCGGCGGGTATCTCGAGCGGGAAGACCGGCGACACTGGCTCCATGCGCTCGCCATTCTTCTTGTGAGGAATCGGCTGCGTCGGCCACGGCAGCTTCGCCTTCCCGGTCGGTCTCGGTGGGCACCGGCGTCTCGATGATCGGGTGCACCGGCTCGCCGGTCTCCCGATTCAGAGATATACAGCCAGCCGTTCTTGTTCGCCTGCGCCAACGCCTTGACTCGGCTGCGCCGTCTACCTTCCATGTCGAAGAGGATGGGCTGCGACCCGTTGTCGTAGTCCCACACGTCGTGGTGGACCAGCTGGTAGTACCACTGGAGCTGTCCCGTATCGAGCGACAGCGCGACCACCGAGTCGGAGAACAGGTTGAGTCCTTCGCGCAGGGTGCTGTCCCCGAAGGGGTTGCCGACAGCGACATACATCATATTCAGGTCGGGATCGATTGACGGCGTTTCCCAGATGCCGCCCCCCTCACGTCCGCCGCCGTTCCACGTTGGGCCAGCGATATCCCACCCCTGGTCCGCCTCGCTCTGCGGCACCGTGTTGAAGTGCCACTCCACTTCTCCGGTCTTGGCGTCGATGGCCAGGACATGTCCGCCCGGAATCCGGCTTTCGCTCCGGGTTGACCCGACATACAACGTCCCGTTGTGGATCTGCGGTGCGGTCGTGAACCAATACCCCATGGAGATGGCAGTCTCGACATCTGGATATTGCTGCTTGAGCACGTCGAGAATGACGCTGGCCTGTCCATCGACCCCAAATCCCGGTAGGGGCTCGCCGGTCTTGGCGTCGAGGGCGAAGACGAATGAGCCGGCCGCGCTGTAGACGACACCGTCTTCGTAGGTGACGCCGCGGTGCCGGAAGACGTAGCCCTGCTGGCGTCCACCGCCCAGGAGTTCCGTCACGTCGTAGAGCCACATGAGATGGCCGTCGAGGGCATTGACGGCGTACACGCTGCCACGTGAGTCGGTGACATACATGATGCCGTCGATGATGATCGGTGTCGTTTGATTGCTCACGCCATCGATGACGCCGTGCTGGAAGAGCCAGCGTGGCGTGAGTTGGTGCGCGTTCTCCGGCGTGATCTGATCGGTCTGGGAGAAGCGGCTCCCGGCGAGATCAAGGTTGTGGAGCGGCCAGTCGACGTTCTGGGCCTCGGACGAGGTCGGCGCGAGCCATGAGGACGCGACGATCAGGCAACACAGGGCAGTGGCGCGGGTCAATTTCATTGGGACGGTCTCCTTCGACCTCGGAAGCATAAACGACCACGAAGAAGATTCCTACGGTTGCCACGCGACGCCTGACCCGGTGGGGTGGACCGTGATGCGCCCGCGCGGCCGCGTTGACCCTCCCAAATCCGCGTGATACGTTCGGCCCACAACCATCAAGCACGTCCTCGTTGCTAATGAGAGGGGAGTTCGCGATGCCCACAACGCGTCGACATACGTTTCGGCTCGCGAGTTGGCTGGCGCTCGTCGGGGTCACCCTGATGATCGGCGCCGGATCGTCGGTGGCGCAGTCGGAGGGTGTCACGTTCACCCGAGACATCGCACCCATTCTCCAACGCAGTTGCCAGCACTGTCACCGGCCCGATTCGGTGGCACCCATGTCGTTGCTGACCTATGAGGAGGCACGCCCGTGGGCGCGCGCGATGAAGAGCCGGACCGCGCTGCGCAACGAGCGAGGCGCGATGCCGCCGTGGTTCATCGAGAAGAATATCGGTATCCAGAGCTACAAAGACGACCCTTCGCTGAGCGAGGCGGAGATCGCGACCATCGCGGGGTGGGCCGACTCTGGCGCGCCACGTGGTGACATGGCGGATTTGCCGCCGCCAAAGTATGTGGCGGGTGGCGAAGACGGGTGGCGTATTGGCACTCCGGACCTCGTGCTGCGGTCGCGCGAGGTCACCGTCAATGCCTCAGGCGCCGACCGCTGGGAGCCGATTGGGGTCGTCCCCACCGGACTCACCGAGGATCGGTATGTCGAGGCGGTGGAAATCCGCGAGGTCAATGACATCCCGAAAGAGGGCGGCAGCAACACCGTCGGAGGACGCTTCGTACTGCACCACCTGAACTACTCGTCACACGTGGTCGAGTCGGAGCAGCCCGATGCCTTCACCGGTGAGACCACGACGGTTTGGCCAGTGCATGAGGTCGGCCGCAATGCGGACATTTTCCCGCCCGACGCGGGTCGTATTCTCGCCGCCGGGTCGGTATTGAATCTCGAAACGGCGCATCTCCATTCGAACGGCCGGGAGACGAAAGCGTATCTGGAGTTCGCCTTCAAACTGCATCCAGTGGGCTACAAGCCCAGTGTGACGTGGGTCCGGCGATTGACGGCCAACGGCGTCGATATTTCCATCAAGCCGACCACCGCCGACCAGCAGCTCCATGCATACACGGTGCTTGAACAGCACACAAAAATTCTGACCTTCGAGCCGCACATGCACGCGCCGGGCGTCCGGATGTGCCTGGAGGCGATCTGGGGGCACAGTGTGCAGACGCTCACGTGTGCGGGGTACGACCACAACTGGGTGCGCAGCTACGTGTACGCGGACGACGCGGCGCCGCTGCTTCCCGAAGGCGCCATCCTGCATCTGACCGGCTTCATGGACACGACGCCGGGTAATCGAAACGTGGCGGACCCCCGCAACTGGGGTGGCGGCGGCCGGCGCTCCGTGGCCAACATGTTCATCGACCTCGGCGAGGCGATTGCGCTCACCGATGAGGAATTCGAGAGAGAGATGGGTGAGCGTCGCGAACGGCTCGGGCTGACGAAGAACGATGTCGTCATCGGTTGTCCGCTGTGCCAGGTGCGCTTCCCGTCTCAGAAAGCGGCTCCCTGAGACTGTGGGATACGAGGCCATGCATCGTCGACTCCTTTGCGTGAGTGCGCTCGTCCTGCTGCTGATGCCCGGCGCAGCGGCCGGCCAGCTCACCTACTCGAGCGGCCAGAGCGTGTCGCCGGCATTCGAGGGCTGGTGGCAGAACGACGACGGCACCTACACGCTCTTCTTCGGCTACATGAACGACAACTGGGCGGAAGAGCTCGACGTACCGATCGGGCCCGACAACCGGATTGAGCCAGGCGGACCGGACCAGGGACAACCGACCCATTTCTTGCCACGCCGAAACATGTTTCTGTTTCAGGTGCAGGTGCCGCCAGACTTCGGTGACCAGGAGCTGGTCTGGACCCTGACCACGCATGGCGTGACGCAACGCGCGTACGCCTCCCTCCGGACGGACTATCTGGTCGACAAGCAGGTGATTGGCACCGAGGTGGGTGCGAATCGTGGTGGTGTGAGTCAGGACTGGCAGTGGAACGAGCCCCCGGAGGTCACGCTGGGCGTTGACCAGCGGCGCCGCGTGCGAGTGGGGGAGGGGCTGCCATTGGTGGCGTTTGCGACCGACGCGGACGGCATCCCGTCGTCGACCAAAGCCGGGGTCACCCTGCGGCCAAGCACGCCACGGACCCAGAGCGAACGCCATCCGGCCTATCGGCGTCCCCAGCAGGTCGTGCCCGGCAACTCCAACGGGCTGCGCTTGTCCTGGTTCGTGTATCGCGGCGCTGGTGATGTCACGTTTGAGCCGCCGCAGATGAAGGTGTGGCAGGACACCCGGCCCTACGCGAACTCGCCCTGGTCGCCTCCATTCGAGATTCCGCCCGTACCGCCTGACGGGAAGTGGGAAGCGGTAGCTACGTTTGAGGAGCCGGGGACATATGTGCTGCGGGCGCTCGCCAGCGATGGAGCGCTCTTCACGGCTCAGGATATCGTTGTCACTGTCATGCCGTGACGCTGTCGTGTGATGGCTCTCTGGGGAGTCGCCATTGCGTCGTCAGCGCTCGACACGCCGGCGGTGGACTCGAACCCGTCCCGGCCTTCGCGGTGGCGAGTCGCCATCACCAGCCCATCATGTGCCATCCCCCGCCCGTCCAGCTCTGACGGCCGCTGCACGTGACCCGGACACGGCTTATAATCGGTCCCGGAGGCAGGCCATGACGAAGCGATGGTGCGTGGATCGTCGGCGGTTCTTGTCCGGCACAGCCGGGGCGATGGGCGCGGCGGTCTTCGGACGGTTGCCGCTCGGCGAGATGGTGGAGCAAGGGGCCCCGCCGGCTGTGCAGGACTGGGATACCGGGCAGGTGCGGCATCTCCTGCCGACCGTCAGTGACTCGCGTCTGCTGCTCAAGGCGTCGTTCGACCGAGCTCTCGCTGCCGCCCCGACCCTGCGAGTCGGTTCCGCGGCTATTCCCGGTCGGATGAACGACACGGCGGGAGAGCACTGGCAGTTTTACGCGACCGACCTTGAGCCCGGACGTCGATACTCCCTCTCGCTGGAAGCCGCCGACGGACGCGCGTTGTGCGAACCGTGGCCGCTGTCCACGTTCCCGGCGCCGGATGCGCGGCCGGATCGGTTCCGCCTGCTGTTCTTTACCTGTGCCGGCGGGCCCGGTGGCTCCTATGACGGGATCGGCCAGCGTGCGGGGTTCCTGCCGACGGTCATTCGTAACCGGTTGCTCCGCCGAGCCCTGTCCTTCGCACCAGATGCCGCCGTCGCCAACGGGGATCACATCTACTGGGACCTGCATACCTGGCAGGGTGACAACGCTGGCCAGTTGAGCCCCAGCGGGCGACGGTCGAATTTCGACTTCTCCGATGCGGTGTTCGGGGCGAGCAACGAGACGGCGATGAAGGCGGCGGCGGGGCCCCAGATCGTGCCCGTCTACGGCAGCGACTTCCGGTCGACCCCGATGTTCTTCCTGCAGGATGACCACGATCATTGGGAGAACGATGCCGTGACCGACGCCATAGCCAGCTTCCCCGTGCCATGGTTTCAGCTTCAGCTCGCGCGCGCGACGCAACAGCTGTACTACCCCGAGTTTCTTCCTGACGCGACGCGTCCGGCCGGACTGCCCTGGTCGTCCGCCACCGACCGCGGAGACCTCTCGGAGAGCTTTGGCTCCTTGCGATACGGCAATCTGGCCGAGGTCCTGCTCTACGATGTGCGACGCACCATGAACCTCGGCGGCCCGAACGCCGTGTTCGTCGACGCACAGGTGGAGCGCTGGTTGCTGGAGCGGACGCGGGCGTCGGGGGTGGGCCATCTGGTGCATGCCCCCTCGAATCCGTTCGGGTGGAGCGCGGGGAAATGGGGTGAGTGGTATCCCGATTTTCTGGACCGGGAGAACGGCGCACTGACGACGGCGGTCGCCAAGCCCTATTGGCAAGAGGGGTGGCTAAAGCAGCATGACCGACTGGCCCAGGCGATCGGGACCCAGCCGGGTCGGGCTCCGGTGATTATTAGCGGAGACCTGCACGCAGTTGGCGTGGGCCGTATGCATCGGGCCGGGGCGGTGAACCTGAGTGCGCGCCCAATTACCACTGTGCTCAGCGGCCCCATCGGAACCTCCATCAGAGGCTTTCCGTCGGTCGTCCGTGGCATTGGGGCGACCACACCCGCGCACCTCGATATCGAAGAGTCTGTAGCGCCGGTCGAGGATCACGGCTTCACGCTGGTTGATTTTCTGCCTGACCGAATGGTGCTGCGGCAGTTCAAGTGGGACGTCGACCGAGAATCGCTGGTCGCCATAGACCGGCTGGAACCGTTCTATCAGACCGAGCTCCCAAGACCGGGGTGACCCGGTGGTGTAGCCATGCCCCAGACTCTGACCATTCGTAGCCTCACTGCCCGTCCGGTCCTGCTCACGCTGGAGCGACCGGTGGTTGCCCGGATCGCCACGATTACTGAGTGGCCGTTGATCCTCATCGATCTGATGACCGAGGAGGGCATTGTCGGGAGGAGTTACCTCGAGCCGTATACCCCGAGGACGATGCGGTACCTCGTGCCAGCATTGCACGATCTGGGCGACTTGCTCAGGGGGCATCCCGTGGCGCCGACCGACCTGTACGAGTCGGCTAGGAAATCGTTGCAGTTCGTCGGGTACGAAGGTTTGGCGGGGATTGCCGTGGCCGGTCTCGATATGGCCGCGTGGGATGCGCTGGCCAAGGCGGCGGACCAGCCGTTGTGCCGCCTTCTAGGCGGTTCCATCGGCACCGTGCCGGCCTACAACAGCAACGGGCTGTGGTTGCAGGACCCGGCGTTCGTGGCCGATGAAGCGGCGGTGCTGCTCGATGAAGGGGGCTTTACAGCGCTGAAGTTGCGGTTGGGGCGCGACCGCATCGCCGACGACCTGGCCACGATCGACGGCGTGCGTGCGCGCGTCGGCGACGACGTACGTCTCATGGTCGACTTCAACCAGGGGCTGGACCTCGCTGATGCGATGGACCGATGTCACCGTATCGACGACGCCGGGCTGACCTGGATCGAGGAACCGATCGTCTACGACGACCTCGACGGCTATCAGAAGTTGGCCGCTGCGCTCAAGACGCCGATCCAACTCGGCGAGAACTTCTACGGCCCGCGTGCATTGCACCGCGCGCTGCAGATGGGCGCCTGCGACCTCGTCATGCCTGATTTCATGCGGATCGGCGGTGTGACGGGTTGGCTGCGGGCGGCTGCCATCGCCGGCGCGGCCGGCGTGCCGATGTCCACGCATCTGTACCCCGAGGTCGCCGCGCATGTCATGCGCGTCACGGAGACGGCCCACTGGCTGGAATGGCAGAGTTGGGCGGACCCGATTCTGCGACAGCCATTCGCCGTGCGGGACGGGCGCGTGCACATTCCTGATGTACCGGGCGTGGGCATCGAGTGGAACGAAGATGCGGTGGCAGCGCATCTGGTGTCGTAGCCGGGTCGGTCAACAGACAAGAATTGTGGGTGACGTCTTGCGTTTGATCGCAGGGCCATCTATTCTGTCAACTCAGAAGAGTGCCAATCCTGGGCGGGGATGCTAAGCGGCGCGTGATGTCGCATACCTGCCGGAAACCATAGATGGACTTCACCCGCCACCAGCCGAT
>CALLXD010000075.1 GCA_937766455.1 Vicinamibacterales bacterium
CTCTGCTGGGCTTAGACGATGCCGCAGTCATGATAGTCGGGCATGCGGGGTCGGCGTGCGGTCGCATGGCCCGACCGCACCCATTGAATGTCTGACGCCGCGCTCGTGGCAGCTTGTCGACCCGCACCCGACCACGTGGCGGGCGCGCCCACGACACGCCCTGCAGGCGGATTGGCCTGCAGGGCGTTGGCCAGAGCGTCGCGAAGCTCCGCCCCCCCGGCACCGTAGGGGCGGAGTCGCTGGCCCGTTATGATGGGCCGGATGCTCTGCGACGTCGCTCTCACTCACCGCCTCACTATGCGCCGCTCGTGGTGCTCAGGCCCGGCCCGCGTCGTGTGCATCGCCGTGACCATCGTGTGTGGGGGTGCCCCGGTCAGCCAGGCGCAAGACGCCGACAGCCAGGCGCAAGCGCCCGCGGTATTCACGATGCCGGCCGTCAAGACGGCCGTAGCCCCGGTCATCGACGGCGTCATCCAAGCCGGCGAGTGGGATGACGCGGCTCGGGTGACTGATTTCATCCAGTTCGAGCCGAATCGAGGGGACCCGACCACGCTCGAGACGACAGCCCTCGTGCTCTACAGCGAGACGCACCTGTATGTTGCGTTTGAGGCACACGACCCGGAACCGCTGATGGGGCAGATGACACAGCGGGACGCCCAGCTCTGGAACGACGACTCGGTGCAGGTCTACATCGACACATTTCACGATGGACGGTCTGGCTATTTCTTCATGACCAATGTGCTGGGCACTCAACTCGACGGGCGCGTGGCCGAGGACGGAACGACCAACGACAATACCTGGGACGCCCCCTGGGACGCGGCCACGTCCGAGACCGACTTTGGCTACACGTCAGAGCTGGCCATTCCGCTGAGCGCCTTGCAGTACACCGTTGGCGCGGACCTGACCTGGGGTATCAATCTTGCGCGCAGTCGGCGTCGGACACTCGAACGCAGCTACTGGTCCGGCCCGGTCGATCATTGGGGTCGGATGTCGCAGGCCGGCGACCTCATCGGTCTCGACCTGCCGCCCCCCGCCCGTCGACATCAGATCATTCCGTACGTGCTCTCCCAGGCGCAGAGCGGGTCTTCGTTCGACGCGACCGTTGGACTGGATGCGCGGTATGCGCTGACCCCTCAGACGTCCATCTACGGAACCCTGAACCCTGACTTTGCCACGATCGAGGCGGACCAGGAAGAGATTAACCTGACGCGATTCGAGGTGAACCTGACCGAGAAGCGGCAATTTTTTCTCGAAGGCCAGGAGCTGTTCAACCAGCGTATCCAGACGTTCTACTCACGCCGCATCGGCGACATTACCGCCGGTGCCAAGGTTCTCGGGAAGCAGGGCCTCTGGACCTTTGCCGCGCTGAATACGCAAGGGGATCTGGCGGGCTCGACTACCGGGGCCAACTACACGGTGGCACGCGTGCGGCGTGATGTGGCGTCGCGGTCAAATATCGGGTTTTTGCTCGCGAATCGTCTGCACGACGGCCGGAACCAAGGCTCGGCCGAGATCGACGCGAACCTCTTTTTCACCCAGGCGGTCGGCTTCACCGGGCAGTTCGTCAAGAGCTACGGCGAGTATGGGGCTGGCAGCGTCGCCTTTTTTGCCCGGCCGGCCTACGACACGTCGACGGCGCATGCCCATGTGCGGTACACGCATCTCGGCGATCGGTTTGCGGACAATGTCAATGCCGTCGGGTTTATCCGCGACGACGATCGTCGCGAGTTGGATGGCGCCGTCGACAAGACCTTCTGGGTCAGGAGTGGGGCACTCGAACGCATCCAATACGGTTCAGAGAACAACATCTACTGGGGGCAGACGGGCACCCTGCGTAGTTGGGAGACTGACCAGACGTTGAGCGTCGATTGGCGCAACCGGTGGACGACCGCGTTTCGACACGCCGAGGAGTTCAAACGATTCGAGAAGGACTTCCGCAATCGCCAGACTCAGGTGGAGCTCGGCTTCAACACCCGGTCGTACGAGTCGGTGAGTGGCGGGTACAGATTTGGCCGCAACTTCGATGCAGACTTTCAGTTGTGGTCCGGCGCGGCGACCTACACCCTGACCGAGCAGCTCTCAGCCGAGTATGAGTTGCAACGGCTCGACCTCGACCCGGACCCCCGCGATGAGAGCACCTGGATTCACGTCATCCGGGCCAACCAGTTCTTCACGCCCGATCTGTTTCTGCGGGTCTTCTTCCAAACAAACTCGGCAATCGACCGGCGCAATGTGCAGGCCGTGTTCGTCTACCGGTATCTGCCCCCGTTCGGCACCCTGCAAGTGGCCTACCAGCGCGGCACAGCCGAGTTCGGTGAGCGATCCGAGCAAGGGAACACGATGTTCGTGAAGCTCACGACGGTGCTCTAGATTTAGACGGGGCTGCGCCCCGAACCCCCCGCGACCGCTCCGCGGGGCCCCCGAGTGCCCCACTCCGTGGTCGCGGGGCGCGCATTGTCGCGCGCCTGGTCGGTGGGCCGCCAACATGGACGAGTCGAAGCCCCGTCAAATGACTAGTCCATGCCGGCCTGTTCGCGGACATACCGGGCGGCCTCTTCGTGCGTTGCGAACCACACCTCGCCCTTCGCCTTGATGTGAGCCAGCAGGCCCTCCAGCGCGACGATACGCGAGCGGTGTCCGCTCACGTGCGGATGCATGGTCAGCAAGAACATCGTTCGTTCCTCCCAGGCTTTGTCGAACTCGTCGATCCACACCTGCATGACGTCGCGGGGATTCATGTAGCTGCTCCCGCGTGGATTGAAGAGCGGCGCATCGTCAAGAATCCACTCGACCGGCAGCTCGACTACGCCGGTGGCTTCGCCGTCTTGGACCAGTTCGTACGGGCGGTCGTCATGCATGAGCGAGCTTTCATACAGGAAGCCCATGTCACGGACGATCCGCAGCGTATTCGGGCTGTGGTTCCAAGACGGGGCCCGATACCCGACCGGTCGCTCGCCCGTGATCTCCTCGATAGCGTCGACTGCCTGCTGGAGCAATCGTGCCTCGGTGGCGCCATCGAGCGTGGTGTTGAGTTCGTGGATCCATCCGTGCACGGCGATTTCGTGAAGACCGGACCGCTGGATCACGCCCGCCTGTTCGGGTGCTAGTTTCAGACTCCAGGCAGGGAAGAAGAACGTGGCCGGCACCTGTTCGTCATCCATGAGTGTCACGATTCGCGGGAGTGCGACACGGGAGCCATACTGGCCCTGCGACAAGGGTCCGATGCTGACGTCACCCGTCCGGAGTCCGTACACGGTCTCGTTGTCGACGTCGTATGACAGGAGCACCGCGACCCGCGCGCCGCCCGGCCAGGAGCGCGGATTGAGGTCGCGTCCCGCGCGCACCTGGTTGACCGCGGCGCGCACGACATCCTCCGACCAGTTCCACGGCTCTGCCGCGTTGGGTGTGGACGGTGCCTGAGCGGTGGGGGACTGGCAGGACGCGAGGCTGAGCGCCAGGAGCGGCATGGCGATGATGGTGGCGCGACGACTTGAGCTGTTGGGCGTCATCGGATCGTTCCTTTCGAGACTACGAAACACCTCGGCACTTCTCGAACTTGCTATTCTCACCCCATGCGGACGCGGATGGTCATCGTCGGCGGTGGTTTCGCGCGTCTCATTGTCGGAAAGCGCTGGCGCTTCTACTACGACTAGCGTCAGGATGGATCACATGACGGGAATGATGCGGCCCGAGCTCCTGGCCTCGACGACTACGCCCGATCGGCGGCGGATGACGCTGACACTGCACGGGCGCGACTACTACATCGAGGTGGACGGACAGGGATTGATGTCGACCCGGGCCCCCGGGTCGGAACAGGCCCTGGCTGATTTTGCGGCGCGGGAGCTGGAGGGCAATCCCCATCCGCGTGTGCTTATCGGTGGCCTCGGGCTGGGTTTTACCCTCGGAGCGGCGCTTGACGTGCTGCCCCCCGGGGCGTCGGTGGTGGTGGTCGAGTTCTTCGAGACCATCGTCGACTGGAACCGCAAGTTCGGATTTGAGTCGGCGACCGATCGACTGGCCGACCCGCGTGTGGTCGTGGAGGTTGCGGACGTGGCCAACTACCTGCGCACGGTGGAGCGCCCGTTCGACGCCATTCTGCTCGACGTGGACAATGGCCCAGAGGCCTGGTGCCTGGACTCGAACAAGCAGCTTTACGATGTGCCCGGGTTGACGCGCATTCGACAGGCGCTGCAGCCAGGCGGCTTGCTCGCCGTGTGGTCGGCAGAAGGATCGTCGGCGTTCGAGGACCGACTCGTGGCCGCCGGTTTTACTGCGCGCAGCGAGGATGTGAATCCGCGCGGGCGCAAACGTGAACGACACACCATCTTCCTGGGACGGGCGTAGGGGGACCCCATGGAACTGCTCCCCTTCGTTCGCGGCTTGCTCGCTCGTCTTGACCCCAATGTGCCAATTACCGGCGAGACTCGACTGAGCCGCTTGACCGCCCTGTCAGTGTTGCCGGTCACGATCGCGAGTGTCCTCGTCGGGGGCATTGGGGTGCTGACGCTGCTGCTCGCCGCCAGTAGCCCGTCCAGCGCGATCGACGGCGGCGCGGTCAGCGGCGGCGCCTGAACGAACTCCCGGACCGGCGGGTGTTGACCAAGCCAGCTCGGCGGGCCAGAATTAGGCATCCTTGAGCGACACGATCACATCCGAGGCGCCTCTCGTGCGCCAGCTGTCCGCGCCTGAGCTGAAGGCGTTGATCGACGGCGACACGTCCCTCGAACTGGTCGACGTGCGAACGGAGTGGGAGCGATCACTCGCGAAGATCGACGGATCTCACCTTCTCGATCAAGCACATCACGACACGTTGCTCCGGCTGGATCGGAGCACACCCATCGTCTTCCAGTGCCACCACGGCATTCGCAGTCAACAAGCCGCTGAGTACTTCCGTCACGAGGGTTTTCGCGAACTCTACAACCTTCAGGGCGGAATCGACGCGTGGTCTCAATTGATCGATCCTGCGGTGCCGCGGTACTAACACTGTGGAAGGTGGCGGCTCGGGAGTCGCCGACCTGGATCCGGGAGCGGAGGTGAAGATGCGAAGAGTCGCGAGAGCGTCGGTCTGGCTGGCTGTGTTCGTGTGCGGGGCGGTCGCGACCGCGGCCGCACAGTCGCCCACATTCGACATCTATTGGGTGGACGTCGAAGGAGGCGCCGCCACCCTGGTCGTGTCCCCGACCGGCGAGTCGCTGTTGGTGGACACCGGATGGGACACAGATGACGACCGCGACGCGCAGCGCATCGTCGCCGCGGCCACCGAGGCCGGACTCACCCAGATTGATCAGCTGGTCATTACCCACTACCACGCGGACCATGTGGGCGGGCTCCGAGCGCTGGCGGAGCTGATTCCCATCGTCAGCTGTCTCGATCACGGCACCAACACGGAAGAGAGCAATCAGCGCTGGGTCGACGTCTATCTCGAGGTCTGTGGAGACAAGAGAGCCGCGGTTGAGGCCGGTCAGACCCTGCCGTTCGGGCCGGTCGCGATCGACATCATCGCCTCGGACAATCGGTTGCTTGACACGCCCGTCAACGGTGGCGGACCGAACCCGTTGTGCGCGACGGCTGAGCGCAAGACCCAGGCGAGCCCGGAGAATCAGCGTAGCGTTGGGGCGTTGTTTACCTACGGCCGGTTCACCTTCCTCGATCTCGGAGATTTGAACTGGGCGAAGGAGATCGAGCTGTCATGCCCTGTAAACAAGGTGGGCGAAGTCGCGGTCTATCAAACAAGTCGCCACGGTGCTTTTGACGATGCGGGTGCGCCGACGCATCTGTATGCCATCAAGCCCCAGGTGGTGGTGGTGAACAACGGCCCCCGGAAGGGACTCGGAGGCACGTCGCCCGGGTTTACCGAGGTCTCAACGGCTCACTATGAGCGGATCGCCGCCAGTCCTGGCATCGAAGGCATTTGGCAGGCTCACCGGTCATTGCTGGATCCCGACCCCGCCCACAACACGGCGGCTGAGAGAATCGCGAACCTTGGTGAGACCGACGCGAGCGGGGGACACTGGATTCGGGCGTCAGCGAGCCAGGACGGCACGTTCACCATGACGAATGGTCGCAACGGGTTCAGTCAGCGGTATTCGGCGCGGTGAGCGGAGGCAGGTGTCAGGAAACGTGCGTTCTGCCGCAACGGATCAGCCAATACTCGCGTAGAATGTATATTAGCGGGAAACCGCTCGACTAGCGGGAGACCGCCACTTCAACAGGAGAAGAACGAGATGAACGGAAAGATCACGCGCCTCATGACCGGTAAAGGCTTCGGATTCGTGGCAGGTGACGGAGACACGGAGTACTTCTTCCACCAGTCCGCTTGCAACGGTATCCGGTTCGACGACCTGCAGGAGGGTCAAGAGGTGACCTTTGAAGCCGGGCAAGGACCGAAGGGCCCGCGCGCCGAGAACATCACCCCGGTGTAAGGACGACACACACCGAGACAGAAGGCTCAGCCCGCTGGCGTCTTTGGAGCCAGCGGGCGGGCGACGTTCTGTTCGCGTGCCTGGCGGTCGCACCGCCATCGACGCGCACGGCGAGGGTGTGCCCCGAACCTGCCATCCCTCGCTACCGTCCACCACTTGCGTCGCGTCCTCCGGCTCTCCGGGTCGCTGTGCCTGTCAGAGTTCGTCGATGAGTCGCCCGCTCGCCCCCACCCCGTGCAGGGCGTCCCGCCGCCCGCGATGCGCACGGAATCCGATCTGGTCTGACAGACCTGGCCGCGCGCGTGGCTCGGTCGGTCGAGTCCCCGGTCGTCCGTGAGACCATGATGACTATGGGTGAGCACGCGATTCTCATCACGGCGACCGAACAGCCCGGGATGTTGTCTCGGTTGACGAAGGTGCTCGCCGACCACGATGTCAACATCACGCATGTCGACATCCATATCGGCGCGCCGTCGTCCGTGATCTACTTCGAGGTGACGGTGACCGCGGGACGACTGGCCGCCGTTCTCGCCGGATTGGAACGCATCCAAGGCGTGGAGGCGGTTCAAGAGACGCCGTCCGCGAGACGCATCTACGGTAAGCGAGTCATCGTGATGGGCGGCGGTGCCCAGGTCGGCCAGGTCGCGATCGGGGCCATTGCAGAGGCGGACCGCCACAATATTCGCGGCGAGCGCATCTCGGTCGATACGATCCCCTTGGTGGGGGAACAGGAACTGGCCACCGCGGTGCGGGCCGTCGTGCGGCTGCCACGGGTCAAGATTCTCGTGCTGGCTGGCGCGTTGATGGGTGGGGGCATCGCGGCCGCCGTGACCGAGGTCCGCGCCCTGGGGCTGCGCGTCATCTCGCTGAACATGGCCGGCAGCGTGCCAGACGCCGCCGATCTGGTTGTCAGCGACCCGGTACAGGCCGGCGTCATGGCGGTCATGGCCGTGGCCGACACTGCCCAATTCGACCTGCTGCGCCAGGGCAAGAAGCGATACTAGTCGGCTAGGGAGCGGGCGCCGGCACCAGCTTCCGTACCCATCCGTCGCTCTTGGTCAGCATATACAGTTCGCCGGTCGAGTCGGTGCCGAGCCGTAGGTCGGCCCGGTTGCCGGGGCCGTAGGTGTTGGGAAACCCCGCCGCGTCCGCCACGGCCCGAGTGGCACCCCCAATCATCACGTCAATCTCCGTGATCGCTACCGGCCGCCCGGGGCTGAGTGCATCGGTGTCAATCACGAAGAGTCGGCCGCGGGGAAAGTCGGCGAACACGTATTTGCCCTGCAGGGCTGGGATCGCCTGCCCACGGTAGACGAACCCACCGCCGATGGCGTTGCCCTCGTCGTGGTCGTACTGTGCGACCGGATAGGTGAACTCGTCGTCATCCGTGTCAGGTCGTGGGTACACAGGGCCTGGTCCTCGCCCGACCGCGAAGCCGCTCGCGAACGTCCCCTCCCGAAGCCGCCAGCCGTAGTTCGCGCCCGGCCGGCCAAGATTGACCTCTTCAACCTGATTCTGGCCGATGTCCCCAATGAACATTCTGCCGTCCGTATCCCACGAGAAGTGCTGGGGATGTCGGAGACCGGAGGCCCAGATCTCGGGAGCGACCCCGGCGGTCCCGACAAACGGGTTGTCGGCTGGGATGCCGTAGCGTCTGGCCGCATCACCCGCCAGCGGGTCAATGCGCATGATCGCCCCCTGGGGGACCGCAAGGGATTGTCCGTGGTCCCGGGGGTCGTGCGCCATGCCGCCATCGCCCAGGCACGCGTAGAGCATGCCGTAGTCTGACGATCCGGCTTCCGTGTTCGGGTTGAACGCGATCATGCCGATGTTGTGGTTCGGGGCGAACTGGCCAATCCGAAACACCTCGCGGGAAGACCCGCTGAACACGCCCGCTGTCGGGTCACTCGCCGTCCACTCCCGAATCACGCTTTCGTGGCTTTCGGCATCGTCGTCAAGGTAGTCCGCGGTACCGCTTCCGGAGGTGGCACTGTAGGCGGTGTAGAACTTCCCGAATCCCGGAGTGCCTGCCTGGCCGAACTGTGGGTGAAACGCGACGCTGACGAGGCCCGTCTCGTTCGGAAACATGGAGTCGTCGAACCCGACATCCTGTTCGCGCATGTCGAGAAAGACGACGGGATCGGCGCCGCGCTCGTCGGTGAGATAGAGCGGTCCGCGCAGGTCATTCAGTGCAAGCCGGCCGGTGCCGTCCCCGAGCGGTGTCAGGAATTGGATTCGGGCATAGGCGGCATTGGTTTGGCCGTCCTCGCTCGAGTCCGAGGTTCGCGGCACTCGCACGAACTCCTCGGCGGCGAGGACCAGGCCACTCGGTTGAATCTTTTCTGGGATCGGGTCCGAGAGCGGCGCTTGCTCGCCGGCTGCGTGCGTGGAGAGCGAGACCGCCACCAGGGCGGCACAACTGATGATTCGTAGGACGCGCATACCTAAAAGTATGAGCCGAATGACCGACCCGGATCCACTTGGGCGTAGCTCAGGTGCGAATCTTGACCTTCTTCGCAAACTTGATTCTGTGGCGTGAATCGACCGTGAATCGATACGCCTCGTTCAGGCCCTTCTTGCCGCTGTGGGTGAACGCCAGCACCCGTTCGCCGTCTGTGCGGATGTGGATGATGCCGAAGTTGGTCCGCTCGAACGAGAAGAAGGTCATGTTGCGGAGCGGGCTGCCCACCGGCGGCTTTTCCTCACGGAACAGCTCGGCGAGCTCCTTGCCCGTGAACTGGCTGTCCTTGCGTGCACGGAAGAAGGCGGCCAGGTCTTTGCGCGTGTGGGCGTATTTTCTGACGGCGAAGAAGGCGGCGAGTTCGGTCGAGAAGATGATGCCGGTGTTGCCGCGGTTCACTTTGCCGAGGGCGGCCATCAACGTGGCGCGCGGGTGAATGTGTTCCTTGCCCGCGTGCTCGTCACCGGACGAGATAATCGACACCACCGGAGCCATCGCTTTGAGCGCGCCGAAGTCGAAGTCATGCGACCCGTGGTGCGGGGCCTTGACGATCTCGGACCGGAGCTGCCTCGTGCTGCCGAGGTTCTCGCGCATGAGCTGCATCGACTCACGGTTCAGGTCCCCGGTGAGGTTGAAGCGAACATTGCCGAACGTCAGTCGGAAGCTGATGGAGTGTCCGTTGATGGTGTGCGACGCCGACAACGAGGTCGTGTTGAGGGTGTCGTCGTCGAGATGCATCTCGGCCGACTTCTTGGGCTTCTTCAGGAACGGGAGAGCGTCGCGGGACTCGCCGTCGACATTCACAGAGTGCGGGAACGGGCCCTGGAGTTCGACCTTGATGCCTTCTTCTTTGAGGAAATCGAAGAGTTCGTCTTCCTTGTCGCCGTGCGCAATGCGTTTGAGCGTGATGGGGCCCCGTTTCTCCCAATGGTTGATGCTTGCGTTCCAGGCCTTGAAGGGCGCGTTCTGTAGCGCTTTTGGGGCTTTTCGCGGGTCGTCGTACAGCGCCACGATACCCAGGCGGCCGTCGTCCAGGGTCGCCGTCTCACCGAACATCTCCACATCGGGCAGCGTGCCAGGCGCTTTGACGAGGCCGTTGTGGTAAATCCGCTTGGGATGGATGAACAACCGCTGATGGTCCCCGGTCTTCTTGTCGGTTTCCGTCTTACGGAGGACGTTGAGTCCTTTGAAATGGTCCGCGTCGCCGTGGGTGACCACGATGGCGTCAATCTCCAGCGGTGTGTCGTTGGTGCTCTGCCGGTGACGGTAGCGCGCGGCGGCATGGCGCGCGAAGAGCTTGTTGTCCCCGCCGTCGATGAAGACGATCTTCCCGTCCGGTGTTTCGAGAATCAGCCCATCTCCTTGCTGGACGTCAACCATCGACACGCTGAGGACCCCGGTCGGCCGCGTCTTCGGCGTGCCCTTGACAGTGCCTTCAAATGGCCCTGAGCCGAGGCCGAGCACCCGGACGCGTGTCCGCCCGCCCTGCTTGCCAAGTACCACAATCTCGTCACCGAACCAGAGCGTGAACTTGGTCCCTGAGTCCGTTTTGACGACAATGAAATCTTCGTCGATGAACGTGCGGGCGTCGGGCATAGGGTGGCTCCTTTGATGAACGGATGCTAGCACTCCGCACTGTCGTGCGAAACCGAAGAGGTGGTAGCGGGCTGCTAGTGGAAATCCCGACTGGCTACCGTATCCGGTCGGCGCGGTAGCTCTGGATGCCACAGCGCATCAGCTACCAGATGTACGACACCGTCCGCTTTCTGGATCTTCCCGGTTACTCCGAGAAATGAGGCGGTCTTGGCAATCAGCACATGCTGATCGAAGACGGTTTTCCAGATCACGATATTCACGAAGCCGGTTTCGTCTTCCAGCGTCATGAAGACGACCCCGGAGGCAGTGCCGGGGCGCTGGCGGCAGATGACGAGCCCGGCATATCGGGCCTTGCGGCCGTCGCGCATCAGTGCGAGCGCGCGAGCGTCTGGAAGGCGCTGTGCGATGAGCTCCGCTCGCACGGCCGCCAGGGGATGTCCGCGTGGGCTATGGCCGCTGGCGCGGTAGTCCCAGGCGATACTGTCGCCGAGCCCCAATGTGTCAAAGACGGGGGTTTCGTCTGCCGTCGCCTGGCCGAGCAACGTTGATGTGGGCGTGCGGGCTAGCCCGCGGACTTGCCACAACGCGTCGCGGCGGTGCGGCTGGAGCCCGGCCAGCGCGCCGGTCTCAGCCAGACGGCTCAGAGCGCGTTCATTGAGCGCGGTTCTCGAGACGACGTCGTCGACCGAATCGAACGGTGTGTGCCGCCGGGCGGTGTCGATACGTGGCCAGTCATGGGTGTGCGACAAGCCTTTGACATACCGCAGTCCCATACGCACGGCGAAGTGTGTCGCGTCTGGGTCGTGTCGTTCCAGGGTGCAGTGCCAGTCGCTGTGAATGATGTCGATCGGGCGGATGTTGATCCCGTGTCGTTTGGCATCGTCCACGATGGTGGCCGGCGAATAGAACCCCATCGGCTGCGCATTGAGTAGCGAACAGGTAAAGACGTCGAGGTAATGGCATCGGACCCAGGACGTGGCATAGGCAATCAATGCGAAGCTGGCGGCGTGGCTTTCCGGGAAGCCGTATTCGCCGAAGCCACGAATCTGGTCGAATACCCGCTCGGCGAATGCACGCTCGATACCTTTGGCCATCATGCGGCTGATAAGCCGGTCACGATGCCGTTCGATACGGCCGCTCCGTCGCCAGGCCGCCATGTCGCGCCGAAGTTGGTCCGCTTCCCCCGGCGTGTAGTCGGCGGCGACCACCGCCAACTGCATCACTTGTTCCTGGAAGAGCGGTACGCCCTTGGTCTTCTCGAGCACCGGCTTCAGGCAGTCGTGGGGATAGATCACCTCTTCTTCGCCGTTACGGCGTTTGAGATACGGATGCACCATGCCGCCGGTGATCGGGCCAGGGCGGACAATGGACACTTCGATCACCAGGTCGTAGTAGTTACGTGGCTTCAGTCGAGGCAACATGGCCATCTGGGCCCGGCTCTCGATCTGGAACACGCCGACGGTGTCGCCTCGGCAGATCATGTCGTAGGTGGGGGTGTCTCCCTCCGGGATCTGAGCCATGGAGAGCCGGCGTCCATGGTGTTTCTCCAGTAACTGGAACGAGAGGTCGAGTTGGGTGAGGGCGCCGAGGCCGAGCAGGTCGACCTTGAAGAGTCCGAGATCCTCGATGTCTTCCTTATCCCACTGGATGACCGTCCGCCCTTCCATCGTCGCGTTCTCGATTGGCACCAGGTCGTGCACCGGCTCGTGCCCCAGCAGGAAGCCGCCCGGATGAATGGAGAGGTGGCGGGGGAAGTCCTTGATTTCGTCCACCAGACGTAGGAGGTGGGCCTGGACGGCGCTGTCGGCGTCGAGCCCCACCTGTTCCACGGCTCGCTGGTCGATGGCGTCGTAATAGAAGAGTCGCTTCGCCAGCCGGTCGACGGCCGTCTCCGGGAGTCCTAGCGCCTTGCCGACCTCTCGCACGGCGGAGCGAGAGCGATAGCGAACCACGTTGGCGACCATGGCGGCATGCGTCCGTCCGTACTTGGCATACACGAACTGGATCACTTCCTCTCGTCGCTCGTGCATGATGTCGAGGTCGATATCGGGTGGCTCGGCGCGCTCACGGGAGAGAAAGCGTTCGAAGAGCAAATCCACGCGGGTCGGGTCGACCGCGGTGATGCCCAGGCAGTAGCAGACCGCGGAGTTGGCGGCAGAGCCGCGTCCCTGGCACAGGATGCCGTGGCGTCGGCAGAACGCGACGATCTCCCACATGGTGAGGAAGTAGCCGCAGTAGTCCAGTTCGTCGATCAGGGCGAGCTCTTTGGCAATTTGCTCCCGAACGGTGGCGGGGATGGTGCCGTCGAAGCGTGTGCGGGCGCCTTCTTCGGTGAGCTGACGGAGCCAGCTGGAGGAGGTCGCGCCGTCTGGTAGCTGTTCGGAGGGGTAGCGGTAGCGGATGTCGTTGAGCGAGAAGGCACAGCGGGACGCGATGTCCTGGGTGTGCTCGACCGCCGCCGGGTCATCGCGATAGAGCTGGGAGAAGGCGAAGGGGGCCTTCAGGTCATGCTCGGCGTTGGCGCGGGTGCGGCGGCCGGCGCGATAGAGGCTGACCCCATGTCGAATGCAGGTCAGGACGTCGTGTAGATCCCGTCGCGCAGGCGTGTGATAGAGGACCTCGGTGCCGGCAACGAGGGAGATGCCGGACTGCCGCGCCCGGGTGCGGAGCCAGCCTTCGCGTGGTACGTCCTCGGCCTGGCGATGACGAGCAAGCAGGGCATAGAGCCGGTCGTCGAACGCATCACGTAGCGCGAGCAGGAGGGCGGCATCGCGGTCCGCGTCCGCTTCCTTCGTCCAACCGGCGGCGCCGCTCCAGACGGCAATCAGACCATCGGCATGCGCGCGGACCTCGTCGGGGGTGACGCTGCAGGTGCCCTTGGCGTGACGCAGTTGTCCGGTAGTGATCAGACGGCAGAGATTGGCGTAGCCACTGCGGTTGGTGGCGAGCAGTACCACCTGAGAGTGGGTGGTCAACGTCATCTGGGCGCCGTGGATGAGATGGAGGCCGAGTTCGCGCGCCCGCACGTGCGCCCGAACCACGCCATACACGCCGTCACGGTCCGTCAGGGCCAGTGACCGCAGTCCCAGGGTATGCGCCTGTTCGACCAGTTCTTCGGGGTGAGACGCACCCTCGAGAAACGAGTAGTTGCTCTTACACCAGACCGGGGTGTAGCTGCCGGTGCCGGGTCCAGACAAGGGAGGTGCGACTGGAGTCGTGGGCGCGCTCATTCCACCTCGCCATGCAGAAACCAGGCGCGTCGATGCCGGTCGTAGTAGATCCAGTTCCAGGCATCGTCCCGGGTTCGGGCGAAGTAGTACTCGCGCAGCACCGGCGTGCGCCACCATCCGCCAGACACGACATACGGGCCATGGAGATGAACCACGTGTCCATGCTGGGCGCCGCGCAACATCCACCCGTCCGGTCCATGCTGGGCGTCGCGGAAACACCCGTCCGGTTCGTGCCGCAGGCGGGACGGCAGGCGTCGTGGATGCACGAAGAACCGGCGTACGAGCGACCGGGTCTGCTCCGTCGTGGGCGTAGGCCGCACCACGTGCGCGAGTGGCAGCCAGGCGAACGTGGCTTCTGGTAAATGGCCATCGGTCAGGCAGGCGCGGACGACGGCATCGTTTCCGAATTCCGCACGGATACGGGCCACGGCCCTGTCCGCGGCGCGGAGATCGCGCTTGGCATGCTGCTGGAACAGACGCAATTGCTCGCGCGAGGCGCGGGCCGGCGTCACGATCAGGTCAATCTCCGTCACGCCGGCGGGGAGAGGGCGGCCTTCGACACGCAGATGCACCAGGTTCAGAAGTTGCCGCGCATCGAGCGTCGGTTCAGCCGGGCGAATCTGTTCGACACGTTCGGTGCGGGGCGCGAAGGCGCTCGTATCCAGCCGCAAGCGGATTTCGAGCGCGGCCAGGGCTTCCTGACGGGTCGCCAACTGGCTCAACAGTGGGTCGAGATCGTGCTTGATCAAGAAAAGCAGCCGATGCACATCGGTCTCCGATGCGTCGAGGTCGGTATGTCTGGTCAGTGGCTCGGCGGGCGGCAGTGGCTGTAGCGGCAACACCAGATCGCCGGCTGCGTGTCGGTGCAGGCGGTGCGCATCGCGGCCGAATCGTTTCCGGATACCCGCCGCAGGCAGGTCGACAAACGCGCCTACGGTGCGTACCCCCAGTTTGTCCAGGACGTCGCGCAGCTCCGGGTCGATGTCCAGCCGTGTGAGTGGTACCGCTCTGGCTGCCCGCTGCTCGGCGGCGGCATCCTGGAATACCGTGACACCGTCGATTTTGGAGGTGGCGTAGGTCCCGAACCGGGTAAACCCGACCACGACGTGGCCTCGAAAGTCAGACTGGCTGAGATGACGCTGCACGCGATGAGCCCAGTGCTCGAGCGAGGTAAAGAGCGGTTGCAAGCCGGAGGCATCAAGCCAGAACACGCCGGGATGATCCTCGGACGGCTCGATGTGTGGAGTGAAGCGCCGGAGCTGCTCGGTGATGGTCGTGACGCCCTCGGCAATGTCGCCAGTGGTGATCACGACTCCGCGCAGATCGTGCACCAACGCCAACCCGGTGGCGTATGACATACCGGTCAGCACGCCACAGCGGCGCGCCGGCGCGTTGACCCACAAAATCTCGCCTTGTGGCGCGTCTCGCGTGAGCACCGCGGCTGGTTGATCGGCGCAGTCGGGGTGGCGGCGAATCAACAGCTGAAGGGGCAGGGCCGGTACGTCAACACAAGCCAGCCGGTCCACGACATACCTCGACGTGCTTCCACCCGGGGCCGCAGCGCTTGTCTTTGAGCATCTGCGCGGTACAGGTAAAGGTGCTGACGCCGGTTTCCCGGGCGTCGTGTGCCTGCGGATCAGGGGACGCGCATGGCTCACGGCGCGCCTCCGCCCTGAGCGAGACCAGGGCGCCGAGCGACGGGGCATCGCTCCGTTTCCGCGTCAAAAAAAGGATGGCTGACTCGTGCTTCTTGGCCAGCCCCAGCAGGCGCATCTGCATCGGGACTGGAACCTGTGCCGTTGCACCCAGGTCGAGCACCAGCAGGCCGAATGCGCCGGAACGCGCCAGGTGTTCTGCGGCCCGAGGCAGATGGCTGACCATGGCCAGACGCACCACGACGAGCGCGTCCAGGTCGATTCCGCCGTTGGCGACATCCGGGGGGAAGAAGGTCGTGGACGCATCGGAGAGCCAGGCCACCGGTTCCTCCGCGCGTTGCGCGTCCCGCACTAGGGAGAAGGCCAAGGTCAGGACGGCCGTGCTGCCGATGCTCGACAGTTCTGTCAACCGGCCGGCCAGGGTGGCGAGCGTCCAGGTCCGACGTGGTTCGGCAAGGGCGGGAGAGCCAGCCCCAACGAAGGCGCCAGGCTGGGGTAGGGCCAGTCGACTACTCGCATGACGCATGCTCGAGTCCTCACTCCAGCGTGCGACGCACTTCGATGACTTTCCCCAACAGAGTGATCTCCCGGTCGGTGCGGATCGGCTCGAAGTCAGGGTTCTCTGGATGCAATTCCACTTGTCCGCCGCGCAGGCGTAACCGCTTGACGGTCGCTTCGTCGTCGACCAGGGCCACCACAAGGGCGCCGGAGTCAGCGGTCGGCTGGCGGCGCACGATGACCAGGTCGCCCGGAAAAATGCCAGCCCCGGTCATGCTTTCGCCCTGGACGCGGAGCGCAAACACGTCGTCGCGCGCTGCCTGGCTACCATGACCACCATGGTCACGAGGGGGGCGGCCGGCCGGCATCGGGACATAGCCGTCGAGTTCTTCCGTGGCGGTGGTGAGCTGCCCTGCTTGCACCCGGCCCAAGACGGGAACCCATCGGGTTGGACTTGGGACGTCGAGTTGCTCCAGCAGACGATAGCCCCGTGCCTTGCCGCGCGCGGACAGCAGGCGTCCCTCGGCTACCAGCTTTTCCAGGTGATATCGCGCGGTCTGCGGTGTTCGGAAACCAAACACGTCCTGCACGTCACGCACCGTTGGCGGGTCACCGGCGAGGAGGCGTTCGCGGACAAAGAGGAAGACTCGCTCACGGGTCGTGCCGAGCGGGACAGGGCTCATCCACAGACAATATAATACATTTGTATTACGATCAATATGTCTTACGTGGAGCCCCGTGGTGCCGCGTCTGCTACGAGGTGTGGTGATACGGCGGGTCGTTACTTCTTGATGCTGTAGACCTTTGACTGCGTTCGGATGAGCAGGCGGTCTCCGACGATCGCCGGAGACGCCAGGGCCATTTCGTCGAGACTATTGACGCCCATGACCTCGAACTCACGACCGGCCCGGATGACGTAGGTGTCGCCCTGTTCGCTCAGTGCGAAGATCTTGCCGTTGTAGGCCCACGGCGAGGACGTGAAGCTTGCCGCCACCTGGACTCGGTGCTGGTAGATCAGCTCTCCCGTCAGCACGTCGTAGCTTTCGAAGAATCCCCGGTCCAGCAGGCTGTAGTAGATGTCGCCGTAGACCAGCGGCGAGGTGTTGTAGTTGCCCCCTTTGGGCTGATACCACGCGACGTACTCGTTGGACGTTGCGCCGTCTCGCAGTGAAATGTCTCCACTGGCTCCCGGACGAATGGCGTAGGCCGGCCGGTGTTCGTCACGAAAATACCCTGAATTCACAAACACGAGGCCGTGGCTCGAGAACGGGGTGGCAATTGAGGCCCAGGACATCTGGCCGTTCATCTCCCACAACAGATTCCCGTCGAGGTCATAGGAACGGATGCGGTTTACGCCCGAGGTGACAATCTCCGTGCGCTGGTCGTTCTCCCAAATATAGGGGCTGGCCCAGGTTGAGACTTCCTCGCGGGCGGTGCGCCAGATCTCTTCGCCGGTGCGCTTGTCGAGCGCCGCCAACCACGACTCCTCTTCGTTGTCATACAGCACGATCAACTTGTCGTCGTGCAAGACCGGTGAAGAGGCGGAGCCCCAGCCTGACTTGGTGCGTTTGTGCGGAATCAGGACGCTCCAGACCTCGTTGCCGTCCATATCGAACGTGAAGAGACCGAGTTCGCCGAAGCGCACATAGACTCGCTCGCCGTCCGTGGTCGGGGTTTCCGACGCGTAGCTGTTCTTCATGTGGCGGGGGAAGTCCGGGCGTCCTGACTTCACCGACCGCTGCCACAATACGTCGCCTGACTCGAGGTCCAGGCAATAGACGAGCCAATCGTGCTCCAGCGGCGGCGGTTCGGGACGGCCGTTCGCCGCGTAGAGTCCGGGTTTTGGTTGCTCGAAGTCACCCTTCGCCGTCACGGTGGTGAGGAACACCCGGTTGCCCCAGACTACCGGGCTCGACCATCCGATGCCCGGAATGTCCGCCACCCACTCGACGTTCTCCGTCTCGCTCCAGGTTTCCGGCAGGTTGGGGTTGTCGGCGACCGTCGCGTTCATGGTCGGACCGCGAAAGTGCGGCCAGTTGTCGTTCGCGGCGGAGACCACGGTGGCGGTCATCGCCAGGACCGACGCGAAGGCAATCCAACGGATGCTGGTGCGAGTCATGTGCGTAGCTCTCTTTTTAAGGTGCAAACGTCGCAAAGCCTTCAGGCTAGCCGCGCAACAACTATTCAGCGCCCAGGCAGCATCAGGTGGGCCGAAGTGGTGCCTGGCTCCATGATCCAGCTGCCGGTCCTGGTGTAGCTCCCCTGGTCCGGGAGGCCGAGCGACTCCGCCGTTGCGAACGGCACCGCCAGGGTGAGGTGGATGTTCGCCGAGTCGGCGTCTTCTCCGTTCAGTGTGTAGTAGACACTCCCGAACTTCGAGACTTCACGAGAACCGTCAGCTTCGGCGGCATCGCGCATCGCGCGGATCTCCTCTGCCGTCTTGCCCGACATATTCCACGCGCGATTCTGTTTGACGCGGTCCAGGTTCTCCTCGCTCGAGCACTGCACGCTGAACGAGCGGGTCGGTTCGTCAGAGCGGTCCCAGCACATGAGCCCGTTCGAACCGTCTCGGAGCACCTCATGACTCCCATCCGTCTCCATGCGGATCACCATGGCATCCGCCTGCATCGCCGGCGGTGCTGCCCGTGTGGCTCGCGCAATAACCTCTGCGTGAGACTGCGCCTGCGCAGGAACTGTTGCCAAGAACAAGGTGCCGACCGCGAGCACGAACCGTTTCATCGTAACGCCTCCATTTTCGACCAGACTGGCCATCGGGTGGCCACGAGAGTGACCACAATCATCGCATGGTGTGACGCCGTTGGCTGCGCCGACCCGAGTCTCTATCCCGCCGCCGGAGCGCACCATCGGTCGCTCGCAGAGACGGCCCTGCGGCCCTCTGCCTAGGCCGTACTTGTCTCGGAGTCGTTCAACCGATGCAGACCGAGTCGGGTGAGCAGTGCCTGGTCTGCAGTCGCTTCGGGGTTGGGCGTGGTCAGCAACTGATCGCCGAGAAAAATTGAATCGGCGCCCGCAAGGAAGCACAGCGCCTGGGTCGACTCGTTCAATTGCAGTCGTCCGGCACTGAGCCGTACCCAGGTCTTCGGCATCAAAATACGGGCCACCGCCACCATGCGAACGAGGTCGTCCCAGGGGACCGGGTCCTGATTGGCCAGTGGCGTTCCCTCGACCGTGACCAATGTGTTGATCGGCACGCTTTCCGGTTGCGGGTCCTGGCTGGCCAGCTCGAACAGCAGGTCGATACGGTCACTGGGCTGCTCACCCATGCCGAGGATTCCGCCGCAGCACACTTTCATCCCCGCCTCGCGCACCGTGCGCAACGTGCGTCGCCGGTCTTCGTAGGTGCGGGTGCCGACGATGTCGCGGTAGAAATCTGGGCCGGTATCCAAATTGTGGTTGTAGTAGTCGAGCCCGGCGTCCCGCAGCCGATGCGCGTGGTGCGGCTCGACCATGCCCAGCGTGGCGCAGGTTTCAAGCCCGAGCGCTTTCACGGAGCGGACCATGTCCAGCACCTGGTCAAACTCGGGACCGTCGCTGACAGACCGCCATGCGGCGCCCAGGCAGAACCGATCGGCCCCGTTGTCGCGCGCGGCGGTTGCGGCATCTCGCACCGCGTCCACGCTCATGAGCGTGCTTGATTCGACTCCGGTCTCGTAGTGCGCCGACTGCGGACAGTAGGCGCAGTCCTCGGGGCAGCCGCCGGTCTTCACGCTGAGCAGGGCGGCGCACTGGACTTCTGAGGGATCGCGATGCGCTCGGTGGGTCTGGCTCGCACGGAAGACGAGGTCGAGGAGGCGACCGTCGTACAGAGCCGCGACCGTGTCTCGCGTGATCGGGCCTGCTGTGGCACCTGGTGAACTGGACATATCTCTTGATCTTATCCCGAGCGCTGCCGGCCGCTAGCGCTCGAGGCGTAGCGGTTGCGGGCAGCCGTAGGTTGCCGAACGCCACAGCCACTCCGCCGGGCCGAAGCGGAAGCGCGCGATCCACCAACGACTGGCCACGACCTGCACCAGAAAGATGAGGCCCACCAGTGGTAGCCCCGTGACGATCCCGAGTCGGCCGTGTAGCCCCGCCCCGTAGCCGTAGAGCAGTGTGGTCGCCACGGCCGTTTGCAGGAGGTAGTTGCTCAGCGCCATCCGGCCCACCGAGGCCAGCCCGCTGAGCCGACGCTGCCACCGCGCGTGCTTGAGCATCAGCACGATCACGGCGGCGTAAAACAGCCCCACCAGAGCGTTGCCGACGTCCAGGAGCGTGAGCATCAGGGGGCGCGCCATAGTTGGCACCATCGCAGGTGCTGCGACCACGAGTGCCAGGATCGCCGCCTGGAGCCCGACCCCGAGCCCGAGCAGCCACCATCGCGCATGGGCAAGCCCGCCGCCGTCCGTCAGCGCCTGGAGCCGGCCTCGCCGACCCAGGTAGACGCCCAACACGAAATAGGGGAAGGGCGCCAGCACCCGGATGTCGATCGCGTCGCGCCGAAATCGTGCGAGGTTGTGGCTGAGCAGCTCAGGCAGCCCGGCCTCTGAGTACACACGTGCGGATTCCGCGATCTCCGGTGGCTGGCCGACCGCCAGACCGTAGAGGACGGGTGGAGCGACCAGCGCGGCGATGCCCACGGTGATCAGGGCCCGCGTGGACACCGTGCGCAGTGGGAGGAGCAGCAGGCCGAGGAGCGCGTAGCGGTGGAGGATCTCCAGCGGATGTAGCAGTGCGTGGACCAGACCGATCAAGAACAAGATGAGCAGACGACGGACGTAGACCGGCGCGAACGCCGCGCCGCGTGTCGTTGCCCGCTCCAGCTGCATGGCGAAACCGATGCCGAAGAGCACGGCAAACAGCGTCCAGAACTTGCCGTCGGCCAGGAGCTGGACCAGCGGCCGACCCAACGCGTCCGCGCCGGCTCGCGGCGCCAGCCCCTGCTGGGAGAAGTACCCGAAGTTGACGACCAGCATCCCGCCGACGGCCCAACCCCTGAGCACATCCAGGGCGAGGACCCGGTCCGTTGCGGACACCGGCGCGTTCGGACGTCGGGACAGTGGGGTTGTCACGTGGCGGCAGTATATCTGCCGGTCAGTGTTCTTAGCCGGTGACGGCGGTCTTGGCTGAGGACATCGTGGCCCGCAGCTTGGCGCGCGCCAGAATCAGCCAGTGGGGGCAGCGTGAGGTGTCGTGATACAGCCGTTCGCAGTCGTCACACCGCACGCATTCGGTGAGGACGATCTCCGGTCCCCGGATGGCGCCCCACTCGCAGGTTTTCTCGCAGAGTTTGCAGGTGTTGCACGCCGACCAGCGCTTGATCTTGAAGACCGTCAGTTTCGACAGCAGACCCAGCGCCGCGCCGACGGGGCAGAGGAATCGGCAATACAAATTACGCACGAAGATCGTGGCGATGAGCAGGACCGCAAGGCCGATCCACAACCCGGTCGAACCGCGTCGTGTGAAGAGCCAGAACGGCTCGACGTACCGAAATGCGGTGATGTTGGCGGTGACCAGGAAGTACAGCAGCGTACCGCCGAGGAGACCGTATTTGATCCAGGCGGCCCGTCGTTCCAGCCACGTCGGCACGTCGACGCGGAGGCGCGCCGGGACGAATCGATCCAGTAGCTGGGTCAGCGCCCCATAGGCGCACACCCGGCCGCAGTAGAGGCGGCCCCACAGGACGGTCGAGACGACGGTGAACCCGGCAAATAGATACCAGGCGAGGTTGTACCGCAAGACGGGCATGTTGCCGGTCATGACGCCATAGATGTTGACGACCGAGATCAACTGGCTCTTGGCGAAGCCCATGTAGCCGATTGCGACGACGAACGTCACGTATTTCAGCCAGACGCTCTTCCGGAAAAAACTGACCAGGGTCAACGCGGCGAATCCGGTGAAGAGCGCCATATCGAGCGCCTGACTGCGGAGCAAGGTGGCCCAGGTTTCGACGTCTTCCTCCTCGTCGTCGAAGTTCCACAGATCCTCGCCGTCGTCCTCCGGTCCGTCGAACGCGTCACTGGACGCCGAGTCGGTCGAGTCGTCTGCGGGTTGGGTCAGAGCGAGGGCCGGGTAGGCCGGACCCGCCCAGAGCAGGAGCAGCACGAGCAGCGGTGTCCAGCAGCGACGTGTCATCTGGCGTTGGCGGCGACCAGGAACCGTTTGGCGAGTCGCCGAGAACCGTTGCGGATGGCCCGGGATGCCGACCGCACCGAGATGGTCGCCGTCGCCACCGCGTCAATGTCCGATCCGACGCGGAAGCGCTCGCGAATGCTCTTTTGCACGAACTGCGCCGCGAACTCCGGGGTATCGACCGAGAAGGAACCATAGGGCTCCTGGTGTCTGACGACCAAGATCCCGGTAACGCGTGCGGTCAGGTCTATCCCGACCAGTATCTGAATCGGGCCGTCGTATCCCCGTTCCAGTGGTTCGAGGTCCGTCGTGTAGAACGCGTAGCCCATGAGCGTCCGCTCGCTGCCGGTGCCGGAATAGGCCTTGAAATGCGGGGGCGTGCCCTCCTTCGGAGAGAAGGACGTCGCATCAGGCAACAGCCCGGACAGCCGATCTCTTACCATCGGGTCCAGGGCAGGCTGCCCATGCAGACCGACCACGGCGACGAACAGCAGCGGGAGCGTCAGGAATCTCATCAGGGTTGCAGATAGAATTCCACGGAGTGTAACGCACTAGGGGGATACATGCTGTCGATCACACCGGGCTCGCACCGTGGACTTCTGGTCCCACTGTTCATCATGTCGCTCGTCCCGGCTGGCGAGGCATCGGCTCAAGACCGATTGCTGAATGCCACCGGTCTTGACTGCGCGTTCAGCACGATCTCGACGGGTGGATGGGCTGATAGTGAGGCCGGGGCCGAGGTGGCGCCGTCGACCTTGTCGCTTCGATTCGAGGAAATCGACACCGACGGCGCCTCGGCGGAAATCGTCGGGCCCTACGGCGCGTCGCAGATCATCGTGCGCCAGACTGGGGACTATCTCCACCTGGTGCAAATGTTTACCGTCGGGCCGCTGTACTCGACGACCGTCATCGACCGTGAGACGAAGGACGGTCGTTTCATGGCGGTGCACACCCGTCACGAGTACACAGATACGCAGCTGATTGGGTTCACTTCCAGGCCAGAGCAGTACTACGGTGACTGCGCAATAGAACCGTAGTCGACCCACCCGGCGCCCGGCGCCCTCCGCGGTCGTCCCTGAGCGACATTGATGCTGAACTGTCTCATGCGTGGGTCCCTCGGTCGCACCATCGGCGCGGCGGTGGGGCTGGTCATGCTGGTGGGATGTGGAGGAGAGACCGGGACGCCGTCATCGTCGGAGGTCGAGTCCACTATTGCCGAGGGGGTGTCATGGGCGTTGGCCGAGCGACGCGCCGCGACGTTGTCCGACATCGCGTATGCGTACCGGCTTACAGTGCCGCGCCAGCGCGAGACCCCGATCCACGGGACCGTCCTGACCGAGTTTGTCTGGGAGGACGGCCAGCGTCGGGACCTCGTCCTCGACTTCTTGCATGCCGCTGAGCGTGTGCGTACGGTGCGCGCGAACGGCGTATCTGTCGCGTGGCGGACCAGCCAGGACCATCTCATCGTGCCGGCGTCGGCGCTCACCTCTGGAGAGCGCAACGAGGTCGCGGTCGAGTTCACGGCCGGGGACGAGGCGCTGAACCGCAGCGACGCGTTTCTCTACACACTGTTCGTCCCAGATCGAGCGCACTTTTCGCTGCCGCTCTTCGACCAGCCGAATCTCAAGGCCCGGTTCTCGTTGACGCTCGAGGTGCCGGATGACTGGGAGGCCGTGGCCAACGGCCAGGCGCTCGACCCGACGCCGCTGCCGCCCGAGTCGGCCAATCGTGCCGTCTACCGGTTTGCGCAAACCGAACCGATTTCAACGTATCTCTTCGCGTTCGCGGTCGGGGACTTTCAGATCGCCACGGCTGAACGCGACGGTCGCACGCTGCGGATGTTCTATCGGGAGACCGACGTCGACACGGTGGCCCGCAACCGCGACGCCATTTTTGACCTGCATGCGGCATCGCTGGCCTGGTTGGAGGACTACACCCAGATCACCTACCCCTTTGGGAAGTTTGACTTCGTCCTGCTGCCGCCATTCCAGTACGGCGGGATGGAGCACCCCGGCGCTGTTTTTTACCGTGAATCGAACCTGTTGCTCGACGAGTCCGCGACCCAGGGGCAGTTTCTGGGCCGCGCCAGTCTCATCGCGCACGAGACGGCGCATATGTGGTTCGGCGACCTGGTGACGATGAATTGGTTCGATGACGTGTGGACCAAAGAAGTCTTCGCTAATTTCATGGCGGCGAAGATTGTCCACCCCTCGTTCCCCGACGTGAACCACGACCTGCGGTTCTTCCTCGCGCACCACGACCGTGCGTATGCTGTGGATCGGACGACCGGCGCGAACCCGATTCATCAGCCGCTGGAGAACCTTCGGGAGGCAGGCGCCCTCTACGGCCCGATCATCTACGAGAAGGCGCCCATCGTCATGCGGCAGCTCGAGCGCCTCGTTGGTGAGGAGTCGTTCAGGGACGGACTACGCGAATACCTCGACACGTTTCGCTACGGCAACGCCACCTGGCCCGACCTCATCCAGATTCTGGACACCCGTTCCGACCGTGATTTGGCCGCTTGGAGCGCCGCGTGGGTCGAAGAACCCGGTCGGCCGGTCATCGACGTTGTCGTTGACGCCGCGCCCCGACCGGGGTCTCGCACCTCGGTGACGCTCCACCAGACCGACCCGGATGGCCGCGGCCGCCTATGGCCGCAACAGCTCGAGGTGCTCCTGGCGTACGACGAGGGGGACGTGCGGGTTCCCGCCTCGTTGTCGGCGGCGTCTGTGGCGGTCGACGTCGGGGTCGCGCGGGAACCGCCGCGCTTCATCCTGCCCAACGCCGCCGGCCTCGAGTATGGCCGTTTTCGACTCGATAACCGCAGTCGGGACGCGTTACTGGCCGAGCTTCCCGGACTCAGCGATCCGCTTGTTCGAGGCATCGGCTGGGCGACGCTGTGGGACGACGTGCTCGATGGCGAGATTGCACCGGAGCTGTGGATCGATCGCCTCCTGGCGGGCCTGGCCGCGGAGACGGTCGAGCAGAACACCCAGCGCCTGCTCGGCTATCTGCGCACGACCTACTGGCGTTTCCTCAGCGCCGAGCGCCGACAGCTCCGGGCTGGTGTCCTGGAGGACGCGCTGTGGTCTGGCATGCTCGGCAGCCGGCCACCGACGCTCAAGGCGACGTATTTCCACGCCTGGCGCGGCATCGTCGAGTCCGACGCCGGGGTCGCGCGCATGCGGCAGATCTGGTCGGGCGACCAGGAGGTGCCCGGCGTGAGTCTTTCGGAGACCGACTTTGTCGCGTTGGCCGAAGAACTGGCGCTACGCGAGGTGGTGGACCTCTCCGAGGTGCTGGATCGGCAGGCTGGGCGTATTGAGAACGCGGATCGTCTGGCGCGTTTTCTCTTTGTCCGGCCGGCGCTGTCCCCCGACCCGGAGGTGCGCGAGGCGTTCTTTCGCGGCCTGGCTGACCCGGCCGAGCGCGAGCGAGAGCCCTGGGTGGTCGCCGCCGTCACCTACTTGCACCATCCGAGCCGTGCCGGTCATGCGCGACAATTCATCGGGCCCAGTCTGGAGATGCTCGAGGAGATTCAGCGCACCGGGGATATCTTCTTTCCGTCAAATTGGCTGAGCGCGACCCTCGGTGGGCACGGGTCCGAGGAGGCGGCGGCGACGGTGCGAGCATTTCTGGACGGGAAGGGGTCGGACTATCCTGCGCGTCTCCGTGAGAAGGTGCTGCAGGCCGCTGATCTGCTATTTCGTGCGGCCGCCTTGTCAGACAGGCTCTGAGCTGATTCGGCAGGAAGGTCCCCGGGGCGGGAGTCGCGCGAGCGCGGCGCCAACGGCCTCCAGTTCCGCCGGACCCAACTCCTCCTGCATCGCCTCGAACAGGACACGTTCCTCGGTCCGGATGTGCGACTCGAGCAGTTTCCCCAGTGCAGGTAGCCGCTGGTCCAGTGCTGACGTCGGATCAGTCTCAAGGTCGCGGACGTGCTTGCGAATTTGTTCGTGTTCGGCGATCAGGTCGGAGACCATCGCCGCCCCGTCCGTGACGCCCTGGGCCACGACCGGGTAGACCGACTGCTCCTCGGCCTCGAAGTGCGCACGCAACGTCTCACTGAAGAACGCCGTGACGCGGTCAACCTGCGCTCGTCGGTCTGGGGGCCAATCCGAGCGCGGCGCGGTGGCACGGCCCAGAATCAACCCGCGCGCCACCACCAGGGCGTCGTGGTGGTCGTGTGAGAGTGGAATCAGCGCGGGGTGTCGCTTCACGCCCCTACGATACAATACGGCGGCTCGGGTGCCGGCCGGCGCGTACGTGCCGGCCGGGCCGTGGGGACAGGGGCCGGGTAGACGGACCCTCAAAGGAGAACAGGGATGCGAAGCTGGCTGCCGTTCGTCTTGCTGACCGTGTTGAGCTGGGGCACGTACATTCCGACACTGCACAAGGGCCAGCTGGCGCTGGGCGGCAGTGGGCTGCACGCCTTTCTGATGGTCGGCGTGGCCTATCTCCTGGTTGCTATTCTGATCCCTGGGACGATGATCGCCAGGGCTGGGACCTGGCATCTCTTCACCTCAGGAGGGATGACCTTTACGATCGCGGCCGGTGTGCTCGGAGCGTTGGGCGCGCTGGGCATCGTTCTGGCGCTGGTGAACGGCGGTCGCCCCACGGTGGTGCCACCGTTGGTGTTCGCCGGAGCGCCGGTGGTCAGTACCTTCGTCGCGATGCTCTACAATCCGCCGCAAAACAGCCCGTCACCGATGTTTTATCTCGGCATCCTGATGGCCGCGGCCGGGGCTGGCCTCGTGCTGTCCAATCGGCCGACGTAGGCGTCGGGGAGCCGCGCCCTGTGCAGCGGTCGCGCCGAATGTAAGACAATAGAGTGTCCTGGGAACAGTGCCCGGGCATTGCGGCGCCTGGGCGCCGCCCATCTTGAGCATCCCGTGCCTGACCCGATGGTCGGCGCGAGCACGATTAGGCAATACATAAGGGGGAGATGTGCGCGTTTTTGGATTCGACAAGTTCGTGAGCCGGAATGGTGTGGTGGCGTTGGCGCTGGTCGTCGCGGCCGGTGCGGTTGGTTGCGGCGGTGGCGGCGGCGACGCCGCCGAGTCTGGCGGCGAGGAGCCAGCCGCGATGGTCGACGCACCCGCGCCGGAGCCGCGCGTGTTCTTCGTCGCGCCGAGAGACGAGACCGACCACGCCACCGAGATTCCGCTCGGCTTCACCTTCGGCATTGAGAACTTCGAGGTGAGCCCGGTTCCCGGCGAAGTAGACAGCCCCCGCGCGGCGATGGGGCACTACCATCTGGGCGTCAACGCCGAGTGCCTGCCCGCGGGCGAGGTCATTCCTGCGGCTGACCCTTGGGTGCACTTTGGTGATGGTTCCGATGGCATGGAGATGCAGCTCGAGGGCGGTGAGTATCGTTTCAGCGTGCAGATCGGCGACGACGAGCACCGAACGATTGAGGGGCTCTGCGAAACCATTACGGTTCGAATGGAAGACGGAATCTAGGACTCGTTCGGGGTCCCGCCGCGCTGGGACCCCGAACGCTCTACCCACGCGCGGCCGCACACTGTGACCAGGCCTTCCTGGTCCGTCGTGCCTCCGGAGAATCAGCACCACAAGAACCGTGAGCGCTCTCGCCCACGACCTTCGGTACGCGGTGCGACGTCTGCGGCGGAGTCCGGGTTTCGCCGTCACCGCCATCCTGACCCTGGGACTCGGTCTGGGAGCCGCCACGCTGCTCTTTGCCGCGGTCCATACGGTGCTGCTCCGACCGCTGCCATTCACCGACCAGCATGAACTTGTGCTGCTGTGGGAACGCGATCCCGCGAACGGCAGCCCGCACAATGAGGTGTCGCTGCCTCACTTTGAACAGTGGCGCGCGCAGGCATCTTCGTTCAGCAGCCTTGCCGCACTCGGCTCCACGGACTGGGGTGACCTGGAAGTGCGGGCTGACGCTCCGTTCGCGCTGACGCAGCGGGTTGTGTCCAGTTCATTCTTCGAGACGCTTGGCGTGTCCGCCGCATTGGGGCGAACATTCAGGCCGTCCGACGAGGTGACTGGGGCCCCGTCGGTCATGGTGCTGAGCCACGCCAGTTGGCGGCGCCACTTCGGCGCAGACCCGGCTGTCGTTGGACACACGCTCTCCGTCGTAGGCCGCGACGAGCCGCTGGAAATCGTCGGGGTCATGCCGGCCGCCTTTCAGTTTCCCGCCGGCACAGATGCCTGGCTTCCCCTGGCACCGGCCCTGACTCAGGTCTTCCGCCAGAACGGTATGGACGAGATGCAGCGGCGGGGCCTGGGGGTGCTGTACGTCATCGGTCGTCTGGCGCCGGCGGTGACGCGGGAGGCGGCCCGGGCCGAAATGGACGTCGTGGTGCCCGAGGTGCCTCCAAGCAGCCTGACGGCGCTAGGCGGACTCACCGCCGCTGTGTTGTTCGTGTGTGCGGCGTCGACCCTGCTGGCGGCACGGCGCGCGGTCCGCATCGAGCCCAGTCTCGCTCTCCGCTCCGAGTGACCACCGAAGCCTCGGGATTGGGCGCTTTGCTTCGCGGTCTCCGACTCGTTACGGCCGGTTGAACTCCAGCGCGCGACCGCTGGCTCCTGGCAGGAAGGTACCGTCCTGGTAGCGCAGTTCGCCATTGATCCAGGTCATGCGGACCTGGGCGCGAAGCGCGATGTCAGCGAACGGGCTCCAGCCACACTTGGAGTAGATGGGCGTCGGCGGGGTTCCCATCGAGGGATGGACCAGCACCAGGTCGGCCCAGTAGCCCTCGCGGATGAATCCCCGTTCGGTGACGTCGAACAGCCGCGCCGGTGCGTGCGCGGTCTTCTCGACGACAGTCTCGACGCTGCATAGACCGGCGTGCACCTGCTCGAACAGGCTCGGGAGCGCATGTTGGACGAGTGGCAGGCCGGCGGGCGCGCCGGCGTAGAGCCGCGCCTTCTCGGCGATGGTGTGTGGGGCATGGTCGGTGGCGATGACATCGATCCGTCCGTCGTTGACAGCCCGCCACAAGGCCTGTCGGTCGGCACTTGTTTTGATGGCCGGGTTGCACTTGATGTCGGCGCCCTTGGTCGCGTAGGACGTGTCGTCGAAGAACAGATGAGGCACGCACGCCTCCGCTGTGATCCGCTTGGTCGCCAGGTCGCCGGGGTGGAACAGGTCGAGCTCACGTGAGGTTGTGATGTGCAGCACATGGAGGCGGGCATCGTGTCGTCTGGCCAGTTCCACCGCGAGGCTGGAGGAACGGTAGCAGGCCTCTGCGGAGCGGATGCGGGGGTGCTCACTGAACGGAATGTTTTCTCCGTATCGTGCTCGCGCCGCCGCCTCGTTTGCTGCGATGGTCGGCGTGTGCTCGCAATGCGTCGCGATGACCAACGGCGAGGCGGCGAAGATGCCCTCCAGGGTCCGCTCGTCGTCGACCAGCATGTTGCCGGTGCTGGATCCCATGAACACCTTGACACCGCAGGCCAGCCGCCGGTCGACCGCCTTGACCGCGTCCAGATTGTCGTTGGTTGCACCGAAGTAGAAGGCGTAGTTCGCCATCGAACGGTCGGCGGCTCGCGCGTGCTTGTCGATCAGCGCCTCCGCCGTGACCGTCTGCGGGTTGGTGTTGGGCATCTCCATATAGCTGGTGATGCCCCCGGCTACCGCCGCCCGCGATTCGGTTTCGATGGTGGCCTTGTGTTCGAAACCCGGCTCCCGAAAGTGGACCTGATCGTCGATCATGCCCGGGAGCAGATACGCCCCAGCCGCATCGACCACCGTTGCGTTGGCCGGTGACTGGACATTCACCCCGAGGATGCGACCATCCGCTACGGTGAGGTCGCCGTCGGTGACGGTACCTTCGTTCACGATCCGGGCATTGATGATGCGATAGCTCACGGCACTAGCTTATCCGGCTCGGTGCGGGCTGTGGAGATAGCCACGCTGGCGGGGCCGGTCGGGTTAGTTAGGGGGCGCCTGTGTGGCGCCTGATTGTCGCAACATCGGAGGCTGACACGTGATGAAGGAGCCGCGTCTATTCCGACAGCAGTTCCCGAATCTGACCCTCGATCGAATCGAAGTCGACCAAGCCGATGTGTTCGGCGGCAATACGACCCTTGCGGTCGATCAGCCAGGTCTTGGGCAGCACATACGTCTCGCCGAACGGCGCGAGCCGTTCCGGCGTGTCTGCCAGCGCAATCCGGTAGTTGAGAGGCTCGCGCTCGAGGAATGGACGCACAATGTCCCATCCAGGTGCGTCCAAAGAGACGCCAACCACCGCGAAACCGTCGCCACCGAACCTCTCCTCGAAGTCGACGAACCACGGCATCTCCACCTTGCACGGCCGGCACCAGGTGGCCCAGAAGTTCAACAGCAGGACGCGGCCGGTGTAGTCGGCAAGCATCGCGTTGCCGCCGTCCATATCCGGCAGCGTGAAATGGGGCGCGTCTGGCCGCTCGGAAATTTGCGTTAGAGCCGATTCTCGAAACCGCCGAGCGGGGGACGGGGCGTCCTCCGCTGGTGCCCCTCTCGGCGCCGGCCGTGTGGCGTCCGTACTGACGGCGCGATCCTCGGGGGCGGGCTCACTCCCCGGCCAGGGCCCCAGTGTGACCACCATCGCGCCAATCCAGACCGCGGCGGCCGCGCCTACCAGCCACGTGCCGATGGGTCTCCGCTTAGCCTCCTGCGCTCGACGGGCTTCCAGCTGAGCCAAACCGTGGTCGACGTCGGGCTGCCCCTCTTCGTCGGGTACCAATGTGGCCAGGCGGTCGTCCACCCAGCGCTCGAGCTCCGGATCATCCTGTGTCGCCATAACGTGAGCAGTATTCCTTTTGGAACGCCTGCCGCGCCCGGCGCAACAGCGTGCCAACGGACGACGGTGTGACACCCGTCGCGTCCGCTAGTTCATCGTAACTGAGACCCTGGCCGCGGAGCACCAGAAGCGTGGCTCGGTCGGGCCGCAGTGCCAGGAGGGTTCGCCGCACCCGCCCTCTCGCCTCACCCGCCACCGCCGCGTCTTCTGGGCTTGGCGTACTACCCGCTAGTCGCAGCAACGGCTCGTATCGGGCACGTCGCGTCACGCGTCGCAGCTCGTCGAGTCCTCGACGTACAGCCGTACGGTAGAGCCAGCCGGGGGTGTTGGGGCCTTGGGCGTTGGGTTCGTGCCAGAGCCTCATGAACACGTCTACCGCCAGCTCCTCGGCACGCGCTGGGTCATTGACGACCCGAGCGATGACACTGGTCACGCGCGCGTAGTGCACCCGGAACTCCGCCTCGAGGTCGAACGAGGCAGGCGCCGTCTGGTCGTCCACAGCCGCGTCCGCGGCGTCGCTCAGCATGTTCACGTCTTCATAACGCTTGCCGCGGACGGATTGTGACAGGTTGGGCGTCGGCGTCCGGCACCCGGAGTCCTCCTGCGAGGGCGGGTCCGGTCAGCCGGTGGGCCGATTGGCTCGATACGGGGCATTCGGGCGCTGTGTTGCACGCGACGATGACACCAGGTCTTGCAGGCTGTCGAGCGCAAAGCAAGAAACGACCCGGGGGTCTGGTACGAGGTCGGGCGGTGTTTCCGTTCGGACGGCGTCGAGCAGTCGGGGGTACAGAAACGCGTGGCTCAGTAGATCCAGGCTGGGGTCTGGGCGTTCGGCGGGTCTCGCGGCGAGAGACACTGTGAACATCGATACGGTGTGGACGAGCATCCGTGCGCTGGCCAGCAGGCTGAGTCGGAACCAGTGGTCGTCCGGAATCGACTCGAACGGGACCAGCATCAGGAGGTCGGCGAATCCCCCATCGATGCAGGCGTTTCCGGCATCGACACATGAGCCGCGTCCCGCGTTCCAGGGGGCGTAGGGCATGAATCCTAGCTGCAGCAGACGCACGAACAGTCGACACCAGCGGGTGACGGTTTCTTCGCCCTCGCCGGCGGGTACCCGCAACTGCGGGCTGGCGGCCGCGAGCATTCGCAGGTCGTCTACCCTGATCGGGGCCGTCGGGTAGTACCAGACCGACACGCCACAACCGGCCCTCGCTCGGCCCTCGATCCGCTCGAACGCCTGCGGCGTGAGATGGCGTTTCAATGCCTCAACGTAGTCGGTCGTGGCCTCTGCCGGACAGCGATGGACGAACAGAGGCACTGGTGCGTGGGCCAGTTCTCCATACACCGTCAAATGCCGTTCGTGCACCGCCGCCGCCATCCGTTGTTCCCGCAGGCACTCGTCGAGCGGCATCGCCCCAGGTGGGACGTTGACCATCAGTGGGAAGTGGAGCCCCAGTGGCAGGTCACTTCCTCGAAACGCGGCCGTCATCATCCACTCCAAGTAATCGTCGAAGTCGGGCATCAACGGCTCGGTGCCCTTGAAGGTGATGACGTCTCCGGCCCACAACTGCTCCGGATGCTCGATATCCGGCACCGCGCAGCACAGACTACGGAAGTGTCCCGGCAGTCGGTAGAACTGGCCCATGACCCCAGTTGCGGCGTTCGGCGCAACGGGTATCCGGCGCCGGAGCCCCGACATCATCCCTGTGATGTCCGGGCAGAGCGGTTCGAGCGCGGCCATCAACCTGGGTCGTTCCTGTGCCGCGTCGTAGACCATGTCGGAAACCACGTGGGCGAAACCGGCATCTTCGGCGTGGCGAGTCAGCGGGTCGATAGTCATCGAGCGAGCTCCAGAAGCATGCCGACCAGTGGTCCGCCGGCGCAGATGGTGAGTAGGGCGAGGGCGGCCAACACTGTGCCACCCCGCGACAGTCTGGTTTCGACCTTGAGCGCGATCGTCAAGATGCTCGCCAGCCAGATGAGTGAATAGAGCGAGAGCAGCCGGCCCGTGGACGGAAGTGGTTCGGACAACAAGGCGTCTCGGTAGTGGCTGATGGTCAGCACCAGCTCTGCCGTTGACGCGGGCGCCGGGAACGCCGCTGGCTCAGGCTGCCACAGCCACGCAATAGCCACCAGGAGCAGAGCGACCGGGACCTGGGTGTAGAAGCCCAGCGCCGTGAACTCGGCGAGTCGCGCCGGAGACCCCGGACGGCCCCCCTGTGACCAATGATCGGTGAGACAACCTGCCCGTGGAGACTAGAGTAGGGGCGGGGAGGGTGTGATGGATGAATCGGATGCCAGCAGTGGTTGGACTGAACGTGGTCGAGGGGGCGGAGGCGGAGGGAGCCCGGAGGGCGACCGGAGTCTCCGGCGCCTCGGCCACGAAGCGCGCCTCGCCCCCCGACCCGGCAGTGCCGGGGGGGAGGCTCCGGCCGAGACCCCTGAGTGGCGAGGATGCCTTCCATCACAGGACGAAGTTTGGCGCTGAGCACCAGGGCGGCCACGCCCTGTAGACCTGCGCACGCGACGGGCGCGGCGAGTGCAAGACCCCAATTGGGCGGCTCTTGCTGCCGGTTGTCGAAGAAGCGGGTGGGGCTTGAGAGCAGTTGCAGCATGGTCGTCCCTCTCTCAACCAGCTCAATCGACCAGCTCAATCGACCAGGTCGAGCGTGTCGGCACGACGCATCCAGCGTGTGGTCGCGAGAATGATGATCGCGTAGACACTCAGGAGAAACCCTGCGGCGAGTCGGCGGCCCCACGGTGCATTCCAGAGCGCGAGGAGCGCCTCTCTGCGGGGACTGCCTTCCGGGGCCAGTGTCATGACCAAGAGAAGTGGGAGCACAAGAGCCAGCAGCGGCCCGATGTGGCCGACCCGCCACGAGAATCGCCATTTCGCAGCGACCGCCAAGCCGCCGAACAGCAACAGGCCGGCCAGGAGGGTGACCCACGTGCCGACCGGGTGCAGGAGCTCTCGCGCGAACATGGCGCTAGAGAGCGCCCAGAATGCTGTGGACCACAGGCCGGCCGCCGCAAATTTGCTGCCGACCACGGCTCGGTCGTCTACTGGCAGCGTCCGCAACCATCGAAATGTGCCCTTGGAGCGCTCACGGGTGATCAGCCATTCGCTCCACAGCAACGCCAGCATCAGATTCAAGTTGAACACCAAGGCCACTCGCGGACCCGGGCTCTGAGGGATCGCATAGGCGGCGGCCGCGAGCGTGAGCGTGCCGGCCATGGCACCGGCGAGCGCGCGCCAGTGGAGGCGCAGGTCTTTGGCCACCAGTACGGCGAGTTGACTACTCAGCACGGGCGTACTCCGTTCCGTGGTACAACGCGCCCAAGGCACTGTCCACGTGTTCCTCGATATGGTCTGTCCGGACCTGAAGCGCTCGATCCACGGGGCTTCCGGCCAGGACCGCGAGTCGCTCGGTTCCTTGAGACGACCAACGCAGCAGGACATCAGGTGACGTGGGAATGTCGCTTGGGCCGAGGCACCGATACACAACGCTTCCTTGCACGTGCTCCGCGGTGGCCTGCATCGCGAGTCGCCCGCGCCGCAAGATGTAGATGTCCGTCGCGGTGTGCTCGATGTCTTCGAAGATGTGGGACGACAGCAGGACGCAGAGCGAGCGATACTCGGCGACCATCTCATTCACGGTGTCCTGGAGGTCCGCCCGTGCGGTGGGGTCGAGCCCGGCGGTGGGCTCGTCCAAGATCAGCAGATCCGCTCGGTGGGCCAGCGCCGCCACGAGACCGAGCTTCACCCTCGTCCCTTTCGAAAGAAACCCGACTCGCGCCGCTGAGGAGAGCCTGAACCGTTTCAGCAATACGTCCGCCAACACGCTGTCCCACCGTCCATACAGACGGCGCGCGAGGTCGAGCGTCTTTCCCACCGTCAGTTCGTCGTAGAACGCGGGCCGCTCCTGGATGTAGCTAAACCGCTGCTTCCAGCCCAGGTCGCCCCAACGGCGCGCTGACCCGCCGGCCAGGAGCCTGCCGGAGGTTGGTTTGAGCTGCAGCGTCAGTAGATTGAGTAGCGTCGTTTTTCCCGCACCGTTCGGACCCAGCAGGCCGTAGACGTGTCCTGCCTCTAGCGTGGTGGACAGGGGCCCGAGTTCGAATGCTGGAAAGACACGGCGGACGTCATCCAGCCGCAAGAGCGTCGACGATGTCATGGCTTCCTCCGTGTGACGAATGGGGCGTCGCGACCAGCCGTGTGACGTCGGCTTCTACCGCGGCACCGACGACGAGAAGAACCAGCGCCACAACGAATGTCAGCGTCGCAGACCGAAGTCGCAACGGCTCGTTGGCCGCCAGGCAGCGGAGCACCAGTGCGACGAGGTGCTCCGCTACGCTGGCAACGAGGACGAATGCGGCGAACTCGAGAGGGGCATAGCGAAGAACCAGGGGTATCGCGCCGGGTACCGCGTTTGCCAGCGTGGCGACGCCGTAGCCGAGGCCGAAGGCATTCCATACCAGCGTCAACGTCGTGAGCACACCGAGCGTGCAGGCACCGGTCAATAGTCCGCCGACCACTCGCAAGTTGCCCGTGAGAATTGCGCTCATATGACCCGAATACGTCCGGCCAGGCATCTCCGGGACCGCGGTATGGCCCTGTGGAGTGGGTTCTCCATTGAGGGCATACGCGAGGCTGCCGGCGCCGACGCCAGCGACGACCAGCGCCGCGTTCAGAACGACCAACGATGCGAGTGAGCGGGACCACCTGGCGATTCTCCTCATGCCCTTGCATTTCGACCTGTCGTGGCACCGTGAGGGCGCCTACAGCGCTCCCGTCACCCCACAGGCGATACCGCCTGCGAGTCCGAAGAAGGCGCACCCGATGGCGCTGGACGCCCCGAACGCCAGAGCCTCCCCACCCTCCATGCCGAAGGCGTACGCCCACTGCGGACCGACCGTCTGGTCTGCTACCTGCAACGTGTGCGCCATCTGGCCTGCGGTGTGGCCGTGCGTGATTCCAGACTGCACCGTCCCCGTGAAGAGCGGGAGCGCCGTGAGAGTAGCGACGGCAAGTACCTTGCGTTTCGTCATGTAACCTCCTGTGTCTGCGCGGCGTCATGCCGCGCCATCCGGGGCGACCATCGGTCGACGACCCGGTGACCCCGGACACTTCAAGCGTCGTGCCAGCCGTCGCGTGGGGAACAAACCCCGGTTGAAACGGGCATGTCGCCGTCGTGGCGAGTAGTTAGTGCCCGCTTGGAGGGCAATGGCATGACAACCGGTGGAGGTGATTGGTTTCGGGTCCCGTCAGGTTGTGGGGACATAGGGGGCCTTCTGGAAGGCAACCAGAGATCCCAGGCCGCAGCTCGGGTTGACGTGGGGCCGGCGACGAATCGAACCCCGAGCACCAGCTACCCCAATAGCGCGCGCAGCGTGCTGACGAGGCCAGCCACGAGGGTAGCGGGTTCCCATCTCGGCCGTTTTGGCCCGATGGTACGCGGGGACACTCACCCGACCTACCGCCGCTCCGCGCAGTAAGGACTTGAGGCGAATTGGGTGCCGCGATAAGATAAGCCTCTTGTTTCTGGTCCGGTTCCTGATGCCCTACATGAGTTTCTGCCCTGTCGCGGTCGTTGTGCGCGGCGTCGGCGCGGTTGTTGCGCCGACGGCCAGCGGATGATGTACCCCGGCATGCGCGCACGAATCAGGGGCCATCATCCGCAGACGGATGGTGGCCTTTTTTTGTGAGCCGCGTGGGCGCCGAGTGGCGTCAGCCAGAACCGGACGAACGCAGGTGACCGGCGGGCTTATCCGCCACACCACGACCGTGGGCCGTGCGGAACCCCCCGGCCAGTAGGAAAACGACATGAGCGGGATACCGGGAAAGACTCGGAGTGGCGCCATCACAGACGGACCCTCGCGGGCGCCGGCGCGGGCGATGTTGAAAGCCGTGGGATTCGACGATGAGGCGTTGCGCCGGCCCATTATCGGGGTCGCCAATACCTGGACCGAGATCGGTCCGTGCAACTTCCATCTGCGAGAGCTGGCCGCCCACATCAAGACGGGCGTGCAGGCGGCCGGTGGCACGCCGATGGAGTTCAACACGGTCTCCATTTCCGACGGTATCACCATGGGCAGCGCCGGCATGCGCGCGTCATTGGTCAGCCGGGAGGTCATTGCCGATTCGATCGAGCTGGTCGCGCGCGGCAACATGTTCGACGGGCTCGTCGTGCTGGTGGGGTGCGACAAGACGATTCCCGGCGGCGTCATGGCCCTCGCGCGGTTGGATGTCCCGGGCTTGGTGCTGTACGGCGGCTCGATCGCGCCGGGACGGTACGACTCGCGCGATGTCACGATCCAGGACGTCTTCGAGGCGGTTGGTGCCCATGCGGCGGGAACGATGAGCGACGAGGAATTGGCCAAGCTGGAGGCGTCCGCCTGCCCTGGCGCCGGCGCGTGCGGCGGCCAGTTCACCGCCAACACCATGTCGCTCGTCTGCGAACTGATCGGAATCTCACCGATGGGGTTCAACGCCATACCTGCGCTGGACAAGCGTAAGGCCGAAGCGGCACGCGACGCGGGCAGGCTCGTGATGGAGCTCGCCCGGGCTGACCGGCGGCCGCGTCAGGTGATGACCCGCGACGCGCTGGAGAACGGCATCGCGTCCGTCGCCGCCACTGGCGGGTCCACAAACTCTGTCCTCCACATGCTCGCCATTGCGCGAGAGGCCGACGTGCCGCTCAATATCGACGACTTCGACCGCG
>CALLXD010000076.1 GCA_937766455.1 Vicinamibacterales bacterium
CGCGCGGCTCGCAGCAACGCAGGCAGCGACTCTGGAATGCCGTCCAACAAGGTCTTGCGACTTGGCTCCCCGGCCCGCTCCTGCGTCTTGATCTGCTCCCATTGCGCCTTGACCTCGGTCGGGGACAGGGGCGGGCCGTCGGCCCCTGCCTCGCCGAAGACGTGGGGATGCCGGCGGACGAGCTTGGCGTTGATGGCGTCCACCGCGTCGGCAATGGTGAAGTCATCCTGATCCGCGCTGATCTGAGCCACGAACACCGCTTCCAGCAGAAGGTCGCCTACCTCGTCACACAGGGCGGTTGGGTCACCGTCGTCTATCGCGGCGACGACCTCGTAGGCCTCTTCCAGCACGAAGGGCCGCAGCGTCTCCAGTGTCTGCTTGCGGTCCCAGGAGCAGCCGTCCGGGGACCGAAGTGTGCGCATCAGCTGTACAAGCCGTTCGAAACGATCGCCGGCGCTTTCGCCTGGCGTCGCGACGGGGGGGGGCGTGAGCTTTGTCATAGTGAGACGTTCCGACGATGATGGCCGTTGGCGTATGTTAGTGTCCTGTACCGATGAGTCGCGGCAGCGCCGTGGCCTGGCGTCTGCTATCAGAGCCAACGCCGCGAGCTGGTTGCACGCCTCGTCAGCGGCGTCGCCGATCAGGCGGGCCTGAGGGCCCTGGCTTCGCAGATACCCACGCGCGACCGGACAGGCCGCGCTGATGACCCGCTTACAGGGACACTACCATCTGGCGTCGATCGCGGAGGATACATGGCAGCTCCACCTGAGATTTCGTTCAACGCGTTGGTCGTCTCGCTCGCCACGACGGCCGCCGTCCACCTCGGCGATGTCGCCGAGTCGACCACGGGCGAGAAAATGCCCCCCAACCTGGAGGCGTCCGGCCATATGCTCGACCTGCTGAGCGTCTTGGCCGAGAAGACCAAGGGCAACCTCACGCCTGACGAAGAGCGTTTTCTGACCCAGGTGCTCTACGAGCTGCGGATGCGGTTTATCGACGCCAAGAAGGCCACTGACGGAGTCGCGCCGACCGTCGCCTCGTGACGCGTCCGGTCGGGAGAGGGACGGGATAGGTAGGAGATGCGCGTCAGGTTTCTCGGCACCGGGACGTCCTCGGGGATACCGGTCGTCGGGTGCGACTGTGGGACATGCCAGTCGACCGACTCGCGCGATCGGCGCTGGCGGCCGTCGATCTACGTGGAGTTGTCCGACGGCACGCGCGTCCTGGTCGACACCACGCCGGATTTCCGCACCCAGGCGCTGACCTACGGCATCACCGGCCTCGACGTGATTCTGTTTACCCACTATCACGCCGATCACATCATGGGCCTCGACGATGTCCGGCCCTTCAACTTTCGGCAACCGGCGCCGATTTCCTGTCTGGGGGACGCGTCCACCTTGGCGGCGCTTCGGCGGGTGTTTGCGTATGCGTGGGACCGGGCGGCACCCCGCGGTGGCGGGCTGCCACGTCTCCGTCTCGTGGAGGTGACGGGCCAGTTCTCGGTAGGGCCCACCCGCGTCGTACCGGTGCCGTTGCTCCACGGCACGCACCCGATTCTCGGCTACCGCATGGACACATTCGCGTATTTGACAGACTGCAGCGCGATTCCTGAGACCTCGTTCGCCTTGTTGGAAGGGCTGGACGTGCTCGTGCTCGACGCCCTACGCCACCGTCCGCACCCGACGCACTTCACCGTCAGCGAAGCGGTTGAGATCGCGGCGCGCATTGGCGCCCGTCAGACGTACTTCACCCACATGTGTCACGACCTGCCTCACGTCGAGACCTGCGCGTCACTCCCACCGGGCGTCACCCTGGCCCACGACGGGCTCGTCGTGGAGGTGTAGGCGCGCCCGGTCCCCGGTCTCTTCCTGACGTATCATTAACGGCTGCTCGATGACACAACACGCCCACGACCCGGACCGGGTCAACATCATTCACTTTCCGGACGACGCGCTGCCCTCAGGTTGGCACCAGCCGGTGCTCGCCCTCGGAAATTTTGATGGGGTGCACCGCGGGCACGCGAAAATTATCGACCGCGTACGCCGCCGGGCCGATGAGCGAGGGGTGACCGCTGCGGCACTGACCTTCGACCCGCACCCGTCTCGCGTGCTTCGGCCTGACAAGGCACCGCCGCTGCTGATGACCAGCGGTCAGAAGCTCGATGCGCTGGCTGACGCCGGCATGGCGGGTGTGGCCGTGGTGCGGTTCACCGAGGAACTTTCGCGCTGGGATCCTGAGCGGTTCGTCCGGACGGTCCTCGTGGAATGGCTCAAGGTCGCCGAGGTGTGGGTGGGCGCGAATTTTCTATTTGGGCATGAACGCGCCGGCAACTTTTCATTGCTGCGTGCCCTGGGCGGGCGGTATGGGTTCCGGGCCGAGAAGATCGATCCCGTCCGTTATCGTGAGTTCGTGGTCAGCAGTACGCGCGTGCGACGGCTGGTCGCCGAAGGGCGGGTTGACGAGGCCGGCGCGCTGCTCGGGCATCACTACATGCTCGAGGGGGTGGTGGCCCACGGCGAGCAGCGCGGCCGCCAGCTGGGATTCCCAACGGCCAATCTCGGCACCGACAACGAGCTGTTTCCACCCAATGGCGTGTATGCGACGGCGGTGCTGATTGATGGGGACATCCATCCCGCCGTGACCAACGTGGGGTTGCGGCCGACGTTCGCGCGCTCGTCACCGGGTCCCGTGGTGGAGTCGCATATCTTTGATCTCGACGAGGACCTGTACGGGCGCCCGATCAAGGTGGCGTTCGTCCAGCGGTTGCGCGACGAGGTGGCGTTCACGGGCGCAGACGCGTTGCGGACGCAGATCGTGCGCGACTGCGAGCAAGCCCGGGCGTTGTTCCGTCAGATTTCACTGTAGAATTCGACCACGTATGTCCGACGTTGAACCGCAGGCGCCGATGTCCTCGTTGCGCCTCGATGTGACACTGCCGTGCCACGCCCGCTACTTGCCGATGCTCAGGCAGCTCACGGTGCGGGCTGTCGACTACCTCGGGTATCACGAGGCGTCGCGTGATGAGCTCGTGCAGGCCGTCGACCTGGCCACTGTCGGTGTCTTCAACCCGGAGGGGCCGTATCGCGACGTGGAGGTGCGGCTGGCCACGACTGAGACCGATATGGTCGTGCGTATCCGGTATCTCGGCGCGGCGACCGGCGCGGGCGGCCCCGCGCCAATCGAGCACCTCCTGTCCCAGTCAGACGGCGACGACTCGCCGATGGTGCGGCTACAGCGCGCCATGACGGGGGTGGTGATGGGGCGCGAGCCTGGAGACGGCGCTGCGGATTACTGCGAACTGACCAGGCCGCTGCCTGATTCCGATGTATGACCCCGTGCTCGATGAGTGCTGACGGGGGATCTTGCGTGGCTGGTGTCCGGTCACACGCCCATCACGATTTCCTGTCCCGGTAGTCCATGCACCTCTACAACACCCTCACACGCCAAGAAGAGGAGTTCGTGCCGCTCCGCGATAACACGGTGCGGATGTACACGTGCGGGCTGACCGTGTACGCCCGCGGGCACATCGGGAACTTCCGCACCTTCGTGTCACTCGACGTGTTGCGCCGGACGCTGCGAGAGGTGTCCGGGTTCGGCGTGCGGCAGGTGATGAACTTCACAGACGTCGACGATCGCACCATCATCGAGTCGCAGAAGGCCGGGGTCTCTCTGCGGGACTACACCGACCAGTACATCACCGCGTTTCGCGAGGATGCCGCCGCGCTTGGCCTCGAACCGGTCGAGGAAACACCCCGGGCGACCGATGAGGAGAACCTGCGGTCGATGGTCGAGATGATTCAGGCCCTGGAGGCCAACGGCCATACGTATCGGAGCGATGGGTCGGTCTATTTCAAGATCGCCACGTTGCCCGACTACGGGAAGCTGGCCCGGCTAGACCACGACGGCATGCAGTCCGGCGCCCGCGTCGACTCTGACAAATACGAGAAGGATGACGCGCGCGACTTCGTGCTCTGGAAAGCGACCAAGGCAGACGAGCCGACCTGGGATTTCGGTGTCGGTCCTGGGCGTCCCGGCTGGCATATCGAGTGCTCAGCCATGGCTCTCCGGCTCCTGGACGGGGCTCCCATCGATATTCACGCTGGCGGCGTGGATCTGGTGTTTCCACACCATGAGAACGAGATTGCCCAGGCCGAAGGGGCCACCGGCGAACTGTTCTCCCGTTTCTGGGTCCACTGCGAACATCTGCTCCTCGACGAGGGGGTCAAGATGTCGAAGTCGCTCGGCAACGTCTTCACGGTGTCGGAGGTGCTGGAACGCGGCTATCGTGCGTCCACCCTGCGCTACGTCCTGCTGTCGGTGCACTACCGCAAGCAGCTTCGTTTCGCCTGGGGCAGTTTGGACCAGGCCGACGAGGCCCTGAAGCGGCTGATGGCATGCCTGACCCGCGTCGAGGGGCTGGCGGCCCGCGCAACCGGGGAGGACGAAGACGCGAACTCAGAGCTGGTCGAACGTCTGGCCCGGGCGAGTCAGGAATTCGGTGCCAAGCTCGAGCAGGATCTCAACGTACCCGGCGCCCTCGGCGTCATGTTCGAGCTGGTGCGTCACCTCAACACCGCCATGGACGACCGTGACCTTGGACCCGCTGAGGCCGCGATCACGCTCCCTGTCTTCGAACGCTTCGACGCCGTGCTCGGTGTGATCGCCCTGCGACGCGCTGAGGAGGCGACCCCCGACGTGCCCGTCGACGAAATTGAGCAGCTCATCGCCGACCGGAAGGCCGCTCGCGCCAGACGCGATTTTGCCGCCGCCGACGGCATCCGGGACGACCTCGAGGCTCGGGGCCTCATCCTGGAAGACACCGCCGCCGGTACCCGCTGGAAACGGAAATAGGCACGCCGCCCATCCGGCCCAGGTCTTGCGTCTCATCGCAAGACCATGACTCACCAACGACAATCACTCGGCAAACAGGGGGAAGAACTTGCCTGCCGTGAGCTGTGCCGCCGCGGGTACGCAATTCTTGCGCGCCGGTATCGCACCAGGTTCGGCGAACTCGACGTCATCGCTCGTGACCGCGGGGTGCTCGTCTTCGTCGAGGTCAAGACCCGGCGAAGCGGCAGCTTTGGTGGCGCCACAGCCGCGGTCGGGTTTCAGAAGCAGCGACGCCTGATCAACATGGCCCGCAGCTATCTCATGGGGATCGGTGGAAAGCCGCCGCCCTGCCGGTTCGACGTGGTCGGTGTCACCGTGGCAGCGGGGGAGCGCCCGGTCCTGGACGTTGTTGTCAACGCCTTCGTCGTCAGCTGATTCCGGCACGCCGCGGCCGTGTACCCCCGGCGGACCGCCTGCAGGAGAGCCCGCGGCGCTCGCCTGTCTTGATGCTGCCAAACCCGTTGTGGTACCGTAACTTGCGTAGGCTGAACGAGCGGGAATAACTCAGTGGTAGAGTGCGACCTTGCCAAGGTCGAAGTCGCGGGTTCGAATCCCGTTTCCCGCTCCATTTTCTTCTCTTCGATGCGTCCATCGCATCCGCAGGAACCGCCGGACAGGCCCTTGGGCTCCTGCCGGACTTGTCTTGAGTGGCGCCGTGGCCAAGTGGTAAGGCAGAGGTCTGCAAAACCTCCATCCCCGGTTCAAATCCGGGCGGCGCCTCCATTCTTTGCAACAACTTACCGGTACGACCGGGCGCTGGGGCGCCCGACTGTAACCCGAACTGTAACCATCAGGGCGTAACGGGGCGGGGCGGGACGTAAACTTCTGGCCGAATCCGTGTTCTCTTGGTGTGCCCCACTCCGGTGAGCGCCCTTTTTCACTGGACGGTTTCCGAGGAGTCATCAGTGTCCAATTGATCACGCTCCAGCCGCGTGGTCCGGAAGCTGGGCTTGGGCACCTGCACGCCCCCATTGTAGGTAACGTGCTGTCTCAGATGACAATCTGGCCTTGACGTTTGCCCTCCGTGGGGGCATTCTCGGCACGAAGCACGCCCATTCGTCTGCTGGCGTGGCTCGTCGTCGTCGGCGTCAGAGGGTCAATGCTAGCCAGCTCAGCCTCGATCGTGATCGCGCTCGCAGTGCTGGGGCTCGATGCTGACGGTGTGTGGTCGACGTCGTTGGGTGCTACCGTGGCCCGTGCTCGGCCGGCGAAACAGGCGCCCGACGGGGCGACGCTGAAGTCCACGGCTCCCATCCCACAGTCGCCCATCAACAATCAGAGCATCGGCAGCGTTCCGACGCCAGCGTTGATCTGCACGGTCGCCACAGGGCGCTTCGTATCCAGTAAGTTCAAGCATCACTTCGAGGTGTGGACGGTCGCGGCGGACGGCACGACAACGCTGGTCGAGTCAGGCACGGCGCAACCTAGCACAAATCGGGCCATCTATCCGATCCGGTCGGCGCTCGGGGACGGCGGCTACAAGTGGCGGGTCCGCGCCGAGCTTGAGGGGTTCGTCGGTCCGTGGTCCACCTGGGCGAACTTCGTTGCCCAGAATGCCTGGACCCTGCTTTACACCGAGGACTTCTCCACGCCGCTCAATGGAGCGGTCGCACCCTGGGTCTTGGACGGCGACACCACACCATTCGATTCCACTATGGACGACCGCGGGCTGTGGTACCAGAATGACTATGGGCCGGCCTGGAACACCGCCTTCAACTCCTTCGCCACCTATCGCAAGGAGTTTCCGGTCGGTCAGGACGGCTGGCTGACCGCCTCGCTCTCGGCCCGGGACTGGGACAGGGACGGTGTCATCGAAGCGCCCCCGTCGATCACCACCCGGCCGCAGGGTCGCGGGTACGTGGCCGTGCTGTACGTACCCGACCATACCGGTGGGGCGATCTTCCGACCGACCAACAGGCTGCCGTCCCAGTACCGTGTCGAGTACACCCTGAAGACCATCGATTTCGGTGGCAAGCGTGACGGCTCGATCGAGTACGACGGCCGGGTCAACGGCTACAGCACCGAGGGCTGCAAGACGCAGCACCCGTGGGGTGAGGGCTCGAACAGTCCGGGTTGGACCGGGGACGCGTCCGTGCCGTACTGCCAGTGGCAGGACGTCCGTGAAGGCCCGTTCGGTTATAACGGGTTCCACTTCCTGTCCATTGTCGACTTCGCCAACCCGGCGCCGCGGAACCTGCACTTCTGGCACTACCGCCGGAAGGTGCTGATGGACGCCTTCTCCCAGCACCCGGATCGGGTCGGCAGCGGCACAGGTGGCCGGGTCTGCGACGCCAGTACCAGCCATTACTACAACTATCGGGACAGCAGCTTCAACACGGTCAACATGTGGATCAGTGGGCTGCCGGACTGGACACCAGGTCCGGGCGGGCTGGCCGGTAACTCGCAATGGTTCATGACCAGCTGCTCGGGAGGGGTCGCCGAGCAGCAGCTCTCCTCGGCCGCCGAGCTCCAGCCCGAGCTGATGCCGAACGAGTTCTACACCTTCGCCATCGAGCGGGATACCACCGGCTACACCTTGGAGGCGAGCGGCAACTTCGCCCGGGTCGGGCAGAAGACCATCCGCTTTCATCGCCCATTCATCGTCAACAACGTGCCGATCTGGCACTACAACACAGCAGCCGGTGAGTACGACGGACGGTTCAACGACGATCTCGTACAGCACGACGCGTTCGGCAGCACGACCTGGCCGAACCAGTGGCCGGCCGGCTCCGCGTACCCAGACTACTTCGTCATCGGTGACCTCTACACCAATGCCTACGAGGGCAGTGCCAGCCTGACCGACATCCGTCTCTACATACCAAAGTAATGGTGGGCCGGGTTCAGTCAACTTGGCGGATGGGGGTCGGGGTCTCGGTCGGGTCCGACCTGGGCTGCGAGGTCACGAAGCACATGTCACCGCGTTCCACTCAGCGAACGCTCGGGTGCGAAGCACGCGATGATGAGCGGACCGCAACAGATGGCGCCCGATCCGGAAGAGATTCTGCACCACGCCGTGGACCGCGGCGAACCGCTGGAGATGTCCGACCGACTTGAAGCCGCGCATCTGGCGTTCACGTTGGCGTGTGGGTTCATGTGAGAGCGTTGTCAAGTTGAGCCGCAAGTGGCAAAGTGGGCCGATAGCGAGCTGTTCCCGGACGACCGTCTGTGTTCTACAGTTACGAGCGGACAGCCGTGTCGACACGGTCTGCCAGTTCACCGGTCAAGTGGAGAGAGCGAATGCGAATGGTGTGGCGCCTGATCCTGGGATTCTTTCTGGTTCAACTCGTGCCTGGCGACGGGCCTGCGTGGGCGCAGTCGGTTGCCGACAGCTACACGCCCGTGACCGAAGAAATGCTGGCGGACGCTCCGGCCGAGGACTGGCTCATGTGGCGGCGGACCTATGGCCATTGGGGGTACAGCCCGCTGGACCAGATCAACACCTCCAACGTCGCCAGCCTGCGCCTGGCGTGGGCCTGGACCATGGGAGCAGGCCGGCAGGAGACGACGCCGCTCGTTCATGACGGCATCATGTTTCTGGTGCAGGCGTGCGACTTCGTCGAGGCGCTCGATGTACGCGACGGCTCCCGCATCTGGCAATACCGCCGGGAGCAGGTCGAGCACCCGGCTAACCTGGCCTGCGCCAACCGAAACGGCGCCCTGCATCAGGACAAGCTGTTCATCGCCACCCACGACGCCCATCTGGTGGCCCTCAACGTCCGGACAGGCGACGTCGCATGGGATGTCGAGGTCGGGGACTGGACCATCGGTCAGCACTATTCCGGCGGCCCGATGGTGATTAAGGGGCGCGTCGTCGCCGGCATGTCCGGCTGTTATCACCTCAACAGCCGCTGCTGGGTCTCCGCCCACGACGTCGAGACGGGAGAGGAGGCGTGGCGCACCTACACCATCCCCGGTCGCGGTGAGTTCGGCTATGACAGCTGGGGCGACATCCCGGACGAGGACCGGCGGGGCGGCTCTGCCTGGAACGCGCCCAGCTACGACCCGGAGCTGAACCTGATCTTCACAGGCGTCGGCGTGCCGATTCCCTGGGGCTCGGTGCAGCGCGGTACCGGAGATGGCGATGTCCTCTACACCAATTCGACGCTCGCGCTGAACGCCGACACCGGCGAGATCGTCTGGTACTTCCAGCACATCCCCAACGACGAGTGGGACCTCGACCATCCGTTCGCGCGGCTGGTGCTCGAGACCGAGGTCTCTCCGGGCAATGTCGAGTGGAAGAACAACGGGATCACGCCGGGGGGCCGCCGCAAGATCGTGACCGGCATCCCGGGCAAGACCGGCATCGTCTGGGCGCTCGACGCGGCCACCGGCGCGTTCCTCTGGGCGCAGCCGACCAACTACCAGAACGTGGTGGTGGACATCGATGCCGAAAGCCGGCGGGTCACCCTGAACGAGGCCATCAAGTTCCCCCAGGTCGGCGAGCCGGTCTTCGTCTGCCCCAGCTATCTGGGCGGCATCAACTGGCAGGCCACCGCCTACCACCCCGGGGTCAACGCCCTGTACGCGCCGACGAACAACGTCTGCATGAACCTCACGCTCAACGAGTTCCGGGACCGGCTGGGCGCCCACCACGGCTCAGCGCGCGGCGTCCCGGAGCCGGCCCCGGACATCGACGGGCAGATCGGCATGTTTACGGCGCTTGACCTGACGACGGGCGAGGCGCTGTGGACCTACCGGCAACGCGCCGGTATCGGCGGCTCGGTGCTGACCACCGGCGGCGGCCTGGTGTTCGTGACCGACGACGCCCGGCGCTTCCGCGCCTTCGACGCCCGCAGCGGCGACGTGCTCTGGGAGCAGATTCTCAACTCGAGCGCGGGCGGGTTTCCGGTCGCTTACATGCACGATGGCGTGCAGTACATCGCCATCGCGGCCGGCGGCGGCATCAACTTCCGCGGGCTGACGCCCGAAATTCAGCAGCCCGGTCGCGGTAACACGTTGTTCGTCTTCAGGCTGCCGTGATGGGACGTCGGTAAAGCTGTCTCCGGTCAGGTTGGCCTGAGACACGTCCCCGCAACTCCAGGAGGTGCTCCATGCGATGGCGGTTAGCGGTGAGCGGTGTGACGCTCGCCTGTGCGTGTTCGATCGTTGTCGCGGCGCAGGAGCGGTCCAGCACGGCGGGCGGGGTCCCTAAGGTACTGTAAGGAAATAACTGCTTGTACTGTTGATCGGCGAGTAGTACGCTGCGCCCGTGGAGTTGGCCACCCTGCGGGCAAAGCATGCAGCGCTGGCGCCCGTCTTCACGGAGCGATCGCGCCGGGTGTGGGCGGCGACTGAGGCCCAAGCGATCGGCTATGGCGACACGGCGCTGGTCGCCATAGTCACGGGCATCGCGATATCGACCATCCAGCGCGGAAACATAGGACGCATTAGAGCATCCGCAGAGCGTTGTCAGGTTAGCGCCCACGGTGGCAGAGTAGGCGCATGATGAGCCAGCCGCCCCGCTACCGCGGATACCGATTCCCGCCGGAAATCATCAGTCACGCCGTCTGGCTCTATCACCGATTCGGCCTGAGCTTCCGAGATGTCGGAGATCTCCTCGCCGAACGCGGCGTCAGCGTGACGTATGAGTCGATCCGCCAGTGGTGTCTGACGTTCGGGCTCGACTACGCACGGCGGTTACGGCGCCGCCGGGGCCGCATGGGCGACACCTGGCATCTGGACGAGGTGTTCGTCAAGATGCAGGGGCGGCAGCAGTATCTGTGGCGGGCCGTGGACGAGGACGGCGACGTGATCGACATCCTGGTCCAGTCCCGGCGCAATCGGCGGGCGGCCATCCGCTTCTTCCGCAAGTTGTTGAAAGGCCAGGGCTGTGTCCCCCGACGACTGATCACCGACAAGCTCCGCAGCTACCCCGCCGCCTGCCGCACCGTGATGCCGTCCGTGGTCCACCGCACGGACCCGTACGCGAACAACCGGGCCGAAGTCTCTCACCAACCGACCCGACCGGAGCGTCAGATGCGCCGGTTTCAAATCTGCGGCCCACGCGCAACGGTTTCTCTCGGTGCACGGCCCCGTCCAGAATCTCTTTCGTGTCGGCCGCCACCTCCTGCGGGCCGTCCATCATCGGCTCTTGCGAACACGGGCCTTCGGTGTCTGGCGAGAGGTGACGTGTGTCTGAAGCTGAAAAATGGGTCATCGCCTCATCGGGGGTGGCGCCTGCCTGTTCAACGTTAAGTTGACAATGCCATCGGACCTCCTCGTAGGAATGCCGCCATTATCGCCCGCCGGGAGGTCGCCCGCCAGCGGCCGGGTATAATCGCGGGGTTTCCGGCAGGTTCCGTATGCTGCGCAGCTCCGCGCTCTCTTTCGTCGCGATTCTGGTGGCCGCCGTCGTCAGCGCGCAGCCACCGACTCCCTATCGCCTCGTCGACCCGTGGCCGACGCTCCCACCCGAGATGAACGGTGGACGCTGGGGCGAGACCATCGGCGTCGACCGCGACCGCGATGGGAACATCTGGGTTTTTCATCGTTGCTTCAACGACGAGCCTTTTGGGCTCGCTACATGCGTGGGGCAGGAAGACAAGCCGCCCATCCTCAAGTTCAGCCCAGAGGGAGTGCTGCTGGACAGCTGGGGTGAGGGCGTGTTTGCCGCCCCGCACGGGTTCCACATCGATCCCGACGGCAACATCTGGGCGACCGAGGCCAACCAGCATGACGAGGTGCTCGGTATCCCGGTCGGTGCCCGAGGGCATCAGGTGTTCAAGTTCAGCCCGACCGGCGAGATCCTGATGTCGCTGGGCGAGGCGGGGGTGGCGGGTGATGGGGAGTACACCTTCAACCGCCCGACGGATGTGGCGGTGGCCGGCAATGGTGACATCTTCATCACCGACGGCCACGGACCGAACAACCGGGTGGTGAAGTACGACCGTGATGGGCGCTACCTCTTGAGCTGGGGTGGTCCCGGCGACGGCCAGGGTCAGTTTCAATCAACCACACACACTGACGCTCGACTCCCGGGGACGGGTCTTTGTCGGTGACCGGTCGAACGGCCGGGTGCAGATCTTCGAGCCGGACGGCACGTTCGTCGATGCCTGGACCCAGTTTGGGCGGCCGAGCGGGATGTTCATCGATGAACGGGATGTCCTCTACGTCACGGATTCCACGACGAACTCCCGGAACAACCCGGGCCGGAAGCGCGGCATCTACATCGGCAGCGCGGTCACGGGCGAAGTGACCGCGTTCATCCCGGACCCGGACCTGGAGGCGCAGGATCGCAACGGTATTTCCGGCGCGTCGGGAATAACGGCCGATGTCCAGGGCCATGTCTATGCGGCGGACGTCGGCCCGAAACGAATTCGTAAGTACCTCCGCGTGCCCTGAGCACCGGCGGCTGTCGGGGCACGGGAGACAGGAGAAGGCATGAGAACGCACGTCAGCCCCGGGTATACTCGATCAACTTGCGGAGGTAGCCAGACCGATGAAGAAACTCTTGATGCTCGCGCCCGTGACCCTCTTCGCTTCCATCGTGCTCGTGTCGGCCTGCGGTCCGGGCACGACCGCGGTCAGTGCGCCTGCGGAGGAAAACCTCGACGTCATGCAGCCACCGGCCGGCGTGGACATCGACCGCACCCGGGCGTCTGGGCAGGTGGTCGACCAGGACGGTCTGGCCGGCTGGTATCCGCATGAGGGCGGTCTGATGGAGTACAGCGTCGCCATTCGGTTCGGCCAGGAGCCGCACACCATGCCAGAGGGGTGGAGCTTTGGCCGAGTGTCTGCCGTGGCGACGGACTCGTCGGGCGAGGTCTACGTGTTTCATCGCGGCGATGCCGCCGACCCGATCGTCGTCTTCGACGCCGAGGGCACGTACCAGCGTTCATTCGGGGCCGACCTCGACTTCGGCAACGAGCACGGGCTTCGGGTCGACCGGCACGACAACTTGTGGGTGACCGACAACGGCAATCACCGCGTGATGAAGCTCACGACGGACGGCGACGTCCTGATGACGCTGGGCATCAAGGGCCAGGCCGGCACTACGGATGACACGTTCGACCGGCCGGCGGACATCGCCTTTGGTCCGAACGACGAGCTCTATGTCGCCGACGGCTATGGCAACAGCCGTGTCGTGAAATACGACGCCGAGGGCAACTTCGTCACGACCTGGGGCACGCCAGGCTCGGGGCCGGGCGAGTTCGACCTCGTGCATTCGATCGCCGTCGATTCCCAAGGGCGGGTCTACGCGAGCGACCGCGAGAACAACCGGATCCAGATCTTCGACGACCAGGGCACGCTGCTACATACCTGGAATCACCTGGGGGCGACGCAGAACATCTTCATCACGCCGAACGATCAGGTGTGGGTCATTACGCACCGCGACAACGTCGAGAACATCACCTATGACACGCTGGCCGGGCGCATCATGCGGGTGGACATCGACACGGGCGCGATCGTCGGCGCCATGGAGAGCCCTGGACACTGGATCGATGTGGCCGATAACGGCGACATCTTCATCGGAAGCCTCACGGCTAACGTGTTCCGATGGTACGACGCGTGGATGGAGACCGAGGAGGCCGCGCAGGCGGAGCGCCCGTAGCATCGTCCGGAGCCGTCGGGTCGCCCCGTTTTTTGGTCGCGCTCGCCGCGCCGACGGCGCCTTTTGAGGGCGTTGTCAGGTTAGCGCCCACGGTGGCAGGGTAGGCGTATGATGAGCCAGCCGCCCAGCTACCGCGGATACCGATTCCCGCCTGAAATCATCACTGGTCAAGTCGCGCCGGGGCGTTGTTGCATGGTTCGACGACGGAACCGAGCCGGCGTCGAAGTCGCCGACGATCACGCCGTGACCGCCAAGGACTGGGCCTTGCCCAGCGCGGAAGAGCATGCGCAGGGGCAGCGCTGTCAGGTTCGCCGGGTCCGAGTAGCGCTGCTGCCCGCCACGACGGCGGGTCGGAGGCGGGGTCCACGTATTGAGGGCCTCTTCGGCGAACCAGACGGTGACGTCGCCTCGGGCCCGCAGCCCGCGCTCGTACGCCGGCCAGTTCCCGACCCGATAGCTCTTCTTGTACTTGGGGTTCACTCTGCTGGATTTCGTCGAGGCCATGGCTTTGCCTCCCTCCACAGCATGGTACGCCGGACCCAGCGACCCCGGGTATTCATGCACCAACCCCCCACCGTGTCTGAACGGCGACTACGATCGCCCGCGCGCGACCGCGCGATCCGGCAGGTGCAGCAGGTTGGACGGCGACAGTGGAAGAAGGACTCGGGCGACCATCAGCAGGCCCGGGTGGAGAACGCCTTCTTCCGCTACAAGTCGATCAGTGGGGAGAGCCTTCGAGCGCGTCGTCGCGCGGGGCAGGAGACTGAGGCCCTCCCCGCCTGTAACCTCCTCAATCAGCTGACTCAGCGTGGTAGGCCGGCGTCGTACGCGATCGGTCGTTGACGGACCTCTGGGTCGGGGGCGTTGCGGGTTGGTTTTCGAACCGCGCAACAACGCCGCGTCACGGGGTCTCGGCGACTGCGTGTCGGGCATTGAGATATTCCCCCCCCCGCTTGCTGCTACGCTCTGCGCATGCTGAATGATGCCTTCGATGCGAACTGCGCCGCACTTCAACAGATCAAGGACGCGGGTGGAGACGTGAATGTCTCGCAGGTGGATCCCGATCCCGCACGGAAGGTATTGGGGGAGTGGATCAGCCATCAACGCAGCGCGCAGAAGCGCAACAGGTTGTCCGCTGAGCGGATAACCCGACTCAAGGCATTAGGGGTGATCTGGGATCCGCAGGATGCTGCCTTCGATGCGAACTGCGCCGCACTTCAACAGATCAAGGACGCGGGTGGAGACGTGAATGTCTCGAAGTATGATCCCGATCCCGCACGGAAGGTATTGGGGATGTGGCTCAGCAGACAACGCCAAGCGAAGAGGAAGGGCAGGTTGTCCGCTGAGCGGATGACCCGACTCGAAGCATTAGGTGTCTGGTGGAGCAAGGCACGGACGGCGCTGTCAAGTTGAGCTCGCAGGTGGCAGAGTAGGCGGATGAGCAGCCACCGGCCCAGCTATCGTGGATATCTTCAGGGGGCGTCAAGGCGTCGGGGGGCTCTAATGTTGTCTATCGTCTCCGTGGCCGCTGAGCATCGAAACGTGAGTCAAGCATCCAGTGCAACGAGAGCAACCGCCTGACGACGTCAAGCAAGTCGCGTTACACTTGCTTGGTATTTCTACTGATATTGCGAATCGGGTTACCCCACACCTTGGCGTTGGGAATCGTCACCGTTTCGTCTTCTCCAGAAAAGAGGATGCAGGCCGCCAGGTTCATCTCGAGGATCTCACCTTTCACACCGGCCACGCTGACCGTTTCGCCCACCGAAAACGGCCGTCTGACGAGGATGAACATGCCTGCGGCGAAGTTTGACAAGACATCTTTGACCGCAAATCCCACGATAAAGCCGGTCACGCTGAGACCGGCAATGAACCCGGACACGTCAAAACCCAGATTGCCGGCAATCAGGCTGATCAGCAACAGCCACAAAAAGATCTTGATGCTGCGCTGACACAGGATTTCCAATGTCCGGTCGTATTCCACGCGAGCGAAGAGTCTCGCTAGACTCTGGTCGACAATTCGAATCCAGACAATACCGATCAGTAGTCCGATTGCGGCGAGACCCCAAGCGAGGACGCGCTGTGAGATGTATGCCTGGGCTTGAGAAACGATTTCTTCGAGCATGGTATGCCTGTCTGCCTGGATTTGCGGGTTGCCTGTTCCGTACGGTCTCTTTGTGCACCGGACCGACCGCCAGTTCTGGCACCACCGGTCTCGAGCTCGCTGTCGGTCGGTAGCGGCACGGCGGCACCGTCCTCCAGCCTGAAGGTCATCTTCTGGGCGAGTCGCCGACGCACGGTCGTGTCGTCGCGGTCGAGACCCAGCCGGAGCGCCTCGCGGTAGAGGATCTCCTCCGTGACCGCGTCCTCGACTAGCCCGGCGAGCTCCGAATCGGTCGGTGGCCGGTCCCACTGCGCCGCCCACCGTTCCCGGATGCCGGCGAGTTGGGCCTCGGTGACATCGATGGTGCGGGGGGCCGCGTCGCCGTCCCGCCAGTGGTCGAGCGCGAACACCGCGAGCCCGAGCAGAAGAAAGGTCGCGAGCGGGGTGAGACCACGGAGTGATGGCATCGGCGTCTACCGGCGTCTACCTACGCAACGGCCAGATTATGCCACCGTGCGGCCGTTCCGACGCGTCAGGCGGGCGTCGAGGCGTCGATGTGGGCGCCCGCGATCAGCGCACGCAATCGGTCGGGGTCGGTCGCCGTCGTCTTGCACATGAACCCGCTCTTGTGTGCGAAGTGCACGTCGGGCTCGTCTTGCACGCGCGAGAAGTCGAAACGCGGATGGTCTTCGTACCGCCCGATGCCGTATCCGTGGCCACGTCGGTCGGGGTACACGAGGACCTGAATGACATCGCCGAGGCCTTCGGATCGGATGTAGTTCGCCACCGCCGTGCTCGGCTCGTCACTCCCCGGATCGGTGCGCGGTAAGAAGAGCGCTTCGATGGTCTCAGCCGCGTGAGGAATCGACCACCGCTCGACGTGGGCGGCCGCGAATGCAATTCGCTCTCTGGCCATGTGCAGGTGCGCCAACAGATCGTCGCCTACCATCCGCATGACCTCGTACAGCGTCTCGCCCGGCTGATGCGACGGTGACTGGGCAAACCGCCGAAGCAGCGTCATGTCGATGGGCGAGTTGAGCTGCGAGATCGCTTTGCGCGGGACACCCAGCCATTCGGCCGTTTTCTTGGGGCCGCGGCTGTCGAACCACTCGGCGACCTCGAGCCAGTCGCAGAAGTGACGCGCGTCCTCGTAGAGACCGAAATGTTGGAGCACGAGGCTCAGCGCGCAGATGGGCGGGTGGTCGCTGGCGGCACGGGGCGACGCTGGCGCGCAGTTCGGGGTCGGGTACAGCTACTGGGTGGGCCAGCGGGGCCTCCACGAGGACGCCGAGGCCGGCCGCTGGTTTCGCCTGGCGGCTGACCAGGGGCACGCCGACGCGCAGTTCTACCTCGGGGTCATGTACCGGGAGGGCCGACGTGCGACCCAGGACGCTGACAAGGCCGCCGACTGGTTTCGCCTGGCGGCTGACCAGGGACACGCCGGCGCGCAGTTCCAACTCGGGGCCTTGTATGACGCGGGCGAGGGTGTGCGGCAGGACGGCACCGAAGCGGTCCGCTGGTATCTTCGAGCGGACGAGCAGGGCCTCACCGAGGCCCAATTCACGCTCGACCTGATGTATGCGCAAGGACGACGTCCCCCCAAAGACCGCGCCACGGCGGTCCGCTGGCACCAGCGAGCGGCCGAGCAGGGGCACGCCGACGCACAGTTCCACCTCGGAACCCTGCGGCTGGACGGCGCCAGTGGACGCCAGGCCACAGAAGCCGTCCGTTGGTATCGCGCAGCGGCCGAGCAGGGACACGCGGATGCGCAATACAACCTTGGGGACATGCATGCCTACGGCTACGGCGTTGCCCGGGACGACACCGAGGCCATCCGCTGGTATCGCCTCGCCGCGGACCAAGGCAATGCGGGAGCACAGGTGAGCCTCGGTTTCATGTTCGGCATGCAGATGCTGGACGCGCCCCGCGACGATGGCAGGCCAGGCGCCGCGGCCAGGTATTGGCGCGGTCCGGGTCCACAGGGCGACGCGCGGTTCCGGCGCGGGGTCATGAACCGGTATCGCCTCGAGGCTGAGCAGGGGCACCCGGCCGCCCAGTTCTACGTCGGCGGCATCTACCGTCGTGGCCGAGGCGTCCTACGAGACGAGACCGAGGCGGCGCGGTGGTTTCGACTGTCGGCTGAGCAGGGGTATGGCGACGCCCAATTCGCCCTCGGTGACATGCACCACACGGGACGGGGTGTCCGCCAGGACGGCGTCGAAGCCCACATGTGGCTCAGTCTTGCCGCGCAGTCCTTCCAGGATACCGAAGACCGCGACAGGTCGGTGAAGGCCCGAGACGCTGTGGCAAGGCAGATGACGCTCGAACAAATCGCTGCGGCTCAACGCCGAGCGCCACGGTGGACGCCAAGACCCGCGACGTGATGGCATTGAAGCTGAAAACGGTCCAATGAGCAAACCAGTCGCTCTTGTCTCGCTTGCCCTCTCCGCGGCGGTCGGCGTGGCCCTGCTGTCGGCCGCGCCACAGCGTCTGGACGCCCCAATGCCCGAGGCACGGGCGATTATCGACGGCGCCCTTGCCCGCGCGACGTGGAACGCCGAGCAGAACTTCGAGGGCCGGTTTCGACGCACGATGAACGACCGCCTGCGGAAGTATGACGACGACGGAGAGATTACCGAGGATGTGACGCGGAGCTATCTCGTCGAGCCCCATCAGGGCGTGCCCTACGCGAAGCTGGTAACGAAGGACGGCGAGCCCATCTCTGGCGACGACCTGGCCGACGAAGAGAAGCGGTGGGACGCGTTTCTCGAAGAACTTTCGAATCCGCCAGACCCCGAGGAGGCAGACGAAGATCCACTGGAACTCGCCTTCAACGAGGAGCTCATCGCACGCTACACCACAGAGGCGGCTGGCCTGAGGACCCTTCGCGGAAGACCGACCTACGTGCTTGAGGTGGACCCCATCTTTCGGACCAAAACCGGGTGTTGTTAAGGTGGAGCCTGCTAGGTCTGTTCTCGTCGTCGTCGTGTCCTGCAACGAGGGTTGCAGGCCTGTGCCTGGAACTCGTAGCTGTCCTACGGCGGTGCGCGGAGATTGGGTCCAGGCCGCCGCGGGCGCCCCGCGCAGCGGGGTCGGAGCGGAGCACCTGGAAGCGGTCGAGCACATCGGCACGCGACGCCACGTCGATTCGCGCGTTCATGCGGCAGTGGACCTCAGGGTCGAGTCGTAGAACGCGGCCGGCGTCTGATAGCCCAACGACGTATGCGGTCGCGCGTCATTGTAGAAGCGGAAGTAGCGCCCGATTCCCTCGCGCGCCTCGGTCAGCGAATCATAGGCGTGCAGGTAGATTTCCTCATACTTGAGCGACCGCCACAGCCGCTCCACGAAGATGTTGTCGAGGTAGCGCCCCTTGCCGTCCATGCTGATCTTAATCCCTCGGTCGAGCAGGGCGCTGGTGAAGTCCCGCGCCGTGAACTGCGATCCCTGGTCGGTGTTGAAGATGGTCGGCCGGCCGAAGCGCGTGAGCGCGTCCCGCAGGGCCTCGAGGCAGAAGCCCGTGTCCAGCGTGTTGGACAGCCGCCACGCCAGAACACGGCGGGAGTACCAGTCGATGATCGCCACCAGGTAGGCGAAGCCGCGCGCCATCGGGATGTAGGTGATATCCGTGGCCCACGCCTGGTTCGGCCGCGAGATCGTCAGTCCTCGAAGCAGATACGGGTAGACCGGATGGTCCGGCGCCGGCGTGCTCGTATTGGGCTTCGGCGCCGTGCTTTCCAGGCCCATCACGCGCATCAGTCGCTGGACCCGCTTCCGGTTGATCACGGTGCCCTCGGCCTTCACCGTCTGCGTGATCATCCGGCTGCCGAAGAAGGGATACTGCAGATGCAGTTCGTCGATCCGGCGCATCAACGCCAGCTCCTCCGCGTCCGGGACGACCGGCTCGTAGTACACGCTCGACCGGTTCACGGCCAGCAGCTCGCACTGTCGCCGCGTCGACAGCGTGCCGTCCGGTGCCATCAGGACTCGTCGCTGCGTCATCGGGACCGCCCGAGCCCGTTGGACAAAAAATCGCGTTCCACCGTGAGCTCGCCGATCTTCTTGAGCAGCACGTCCTCTCGGTCCGACGCGCCTCCATCGCTGTGGTCCGTCTCGAACGATTGCGCGGCGTGGTCCAGCAGCTGTCGCTTCCACTTGTAGACCACGTTGGCGTGGACCTTGTACCGGCGCGCAATCTCGGCCACCGACTCCTGGTCTCGCAGCGCCGCCAACGCGACCTTCGCTTTGAACGCAGGACTGTGCTTCGTACGAGTCTTCTTCATGGTCATCGACTCCTCCATCTGCTGTTGGAGCAGGCTCGAATACCACCTTAGCTGCTGGTCCGAAAATCGGGGTCCACTTCAGCTGGCCTTCACGCCCCGTCCCGGCAAGCTGCCGGTCCGGCGTCGCCTCGACCGAGCGCTAAATAAGTCGCGCGGCGAGATCTGGATCGACCAGGACACGTTCGAAGTCGCCCGGCTCACCTTCGAACTGACAGAGCGGGTGCGGCTGTGGTGGGGCATTCTGGGTAGCGTCTCGAACGTCACGGGCCGCGTCGAGCGGCGACCGATTGCGGAAGACGTCTGGATGCCAGACGAGATCGACGTCTACTACGAATACCGCGTGCTCTTCAGCAACAGCCGACGCGGCGGGACCACCCGCTGGAGTGACTTCACCGCGATCGGTGAGTGAACGAGCTGCCAGGCCCTCGTCACTTCGCCTGATCTCGCTAACTCGTCTAAAAATTGGGGGGGTCGCTGGTTCGAATCCAGTCATCCCGACCATATTTCATAGGGTGTTACGACAGGTTCCTCCCCCAGAGGAGCCTGTTTTTGTGTTTAAGGTGCCGCATAGGTACAGCGCGACACGCCCTAGGCCCCCCTGTGCCAATGTCGCGGACCCGCGCAGCCCTCCCCGGGGCGCGGTCCTGCCGCGCTCGCCCTGGATCTCCAGGTGTCCGATTGGGCTGTGCGACGTGGGCGGCCTGACCGCCTGTCGGCTGCTGGACTCGTCAGCGGACCTGCACGACGTGCGGGACTGTCTCGGTCACGCCCACATCACGACGACCTCACGGTACGTGCGGAGTACGCCGGTGCGTCTGGCACAGGCGCTGGAGCGGATGGAGGCGGCAACCGAGACCGTCGTCGACGCGGATGACCAGCCGCACCTTGCTGGGGTGCGCTGACAGCGCATTGAACCTCCTACCCGCTAGCGGTAGGATCGTCTTCTACATCGCATTATCTAGAGGAGCGCCGCATGAAGCCACTCGTTGCTGCCGTCACCGTCTTGACCGCGCTCGCCATTGGTGCGCCGGTGCAGGCGCAGACGCCGGAGGCGCTCGTCAAGTGCGCCAAAGTCGAGAATGACATCGCGGGCCTTGACTGTTACGACGCATTGGCGGCATCCGTCGAGGCCATAGAGCCGAGAGCATCGGACGTCAGGTCTTCCCCAGTTTCAGCGGGGGGACCATTCGGAATCTCGATGGGGCTGAGCAAGGCCAATGTGGAGTCTGTTGTGA
>CALLXD010000077.1 GCA_937766455.1 Vicinamibacterales bacterium
CGTCGAGTGCTTCCGCTACCGCCCGCGGGCTGGTGCTCCTGCCGCAGGAGGTCGTTGACCGTCTTTACCGGACTGAAAGTCTCAGGCGGCACCTCCACGAACAGACTGAGCCAGCCGGCCATCCCCCCGTTCCACAGCCCCGGGTGTTCGAGCGCCCGCACGCGACGGCCCTCATACGACTTTTCCGAGATAAACACCCTGCCGGCGTCCTCGAAGCGCCGCAGGTCAAACGGTTCATCCCGCCAGTTTCGGAGCCCGCAGACCAGGTCCACCGGATTGAAGTGTGTGGCCGCGGCCAGAAGCGCCATTTGCTCTGGCGCCTCGGCATCGACTTCCGCCGTTTCCACGATCTGCGGCTGCAGCCCGCCAGCGTCTCCTCTGACCCAAAACGGACCACCGCCCGGCTCCCCCTGATTCGGCACCATCCCGCAGACGCGGATCGGCCGATCGAGATGCTCGATGGCGAAGGTCCGACGAGCCGGCAGTGAGCCGCCAAGTAGCGGACCCGGCTCTGCGCCACAGGTGTCGCGTAGAAACGCCAGCGCATCGACCACCGCCGCCTCGCCGGTCTCCCCGTGCAGCGCCGTCAAATGGCGACGAACTTCTTGTTGGACCGTGACAAGACATCCCCCGAGCACCCGCTTCCAGTGCACCGTCGGTCCGTTCATGTGTTCGGGCGCGACGTTGTCGATATTCTTGATGAAGACCACGTCACCGTCGAGGTGGTTCAGGTTCTCGAGCAACGCACCGTGCCCGCCGGGGCGGAACACGAGCTTGTCCTCACCGTCCCGCAACGCCGCGTTGTCGAGGTCGACCGCGACGGTGTCCGTACCGGCCCCCTGGATAGACAAATCGAGATCGAATCGGACACCCAGGCTGGTCTCGAGGTCGCGCCGTGTTGCGGCGACCTCGGCCTCGAACTGTGAGAGGTGGTCGGCTGACACTGTCAGATGCAGGCGACACACCCGGCTCGTATCCTGGAGGTAGGCCGCCGCCTCGACGAGATGCGCCTGGAGCGCGGTTCGACTGCCAGTGCCACAGACGTGGAACGCCAGCAACCCTTTCGGTCGAGCCGCGTAGCCGAGACCGACATCGCCGACCAGGTAGTCCACCAACTGGTCGTATCGGCCCGCCGCGGCGAGGGCTCTCGCGTCGAGGCCGGCATCCTGCATGGCCGCCGCCAGCGCCGGAAAAAACGCGAACCGCTCCACGTTCTCCCCGAAGAACCGCGCGTCACGCGCGTCCGCGTCGCCTGCCTCCGCTGCCTGCGCCAGGCCGTCGCGCGTCATCGGACGCACACGGGCGCGTGCGCGGCTCAGCCCCGAGAACATCCGACTCGCCGCCCCTGAGGCGGGCACAAATGTCATGCAGCGCCCGTCCAACCGCGCGGCGTCGAACGCCCGTTCACATCCGGCCGCCTCGCCGGGTCCCAGCTGGCGGATCCCGTCCCCTGGCCGACACGGTTTCTCGAGCCTGACGCACGCCCGCGGGAGCGCGAAACGCCCCAGCTGTCTGGCCAGTTCGCTCTCTGTGATGCCCCGCCGCGCGAGGTCCGCTTGGTCCAACTCCCGTCTCGTCATCCGATACGACCCACTCGCGCCGCCGCGCCGCTAGACAGTCCAGTTCAGCTGATACGACTTGGGCATGTGCCCCTCGTACTCGATCTCGCCCTTCGCCTTGAGCCCAGGACGCAGCACAATCTGCCGAACGATCTCTGGAATCATGACCATCCCTACGTACTTACCCAGGCACTCGTGCGCCCCATACCCAAACGTGAAGTAGTGATACCAATTGCGTCCCGGCCTGAAGTCCTCAGGATCGGGAAACGCCTTGGGGTCAAACATCGCCGACTGCGTCAACGCCAACACGTTCGTCGCCCCGGGGATCACCGTCTCGCGGTCGGTGCCCTTCGCTATGGTGTACTCGGTCGATGTCTGCCTGAACATATACGGTGAGATGGGCACAAAACGCAGCGCCTCCCACACGATGCCATCAAACTCCGCCGGGTCCTCCAGCGTCGCGGCGTTCTTCGCCTGCTGAAGCAGCTCCGGTCGCTGTAGCAGAAACTGCAGGGTCTGCACCGTGGCCTGCGCCGTCGTTTCGATCGTGCCGATCAGCAGTCCGCCCGCGTTGGTGCCCAACCGCTTGATGTCAAAGTCCATCTCCGCCGGGAATTTCGTCCGCAGCATGCGAGCCACGATATCGTCCTGCAGACCACCCTTCTGGCCCGTCAACAGCCGTCGCAGTTTGCGAAATGGCTTGAGCAGAAACTCAAACTTTCCCCACACGGACCGGGTGAGCACCAGCGCCGCGATGTACTTCCCCAGCTTTTCGCCACTCTCGTCGTGGCTCTTGATGATCCGCTCCCGCTCCTCCGGCGTCACGATGTCGAACGGTTGATTGTAGAAGGTGTCGACCTGCGCCCAGTACGACCACTCCATCAGATCCTTCCGATGCATGCCGATCAGTCCGAAGTAGTCTCGTACGATCGTCGCCGGGGCAAGGCGACAAAAGCCGTCCACCGCGTCAATCTCTCCGCCGGCATCGGCGAGTAGACCTTCGCAAATCTTCCCCACCATCGCCCGCACGTCCGGCAGGTCCTCGCGGTTCAGAAACCCCTGCATGATCGACTTTTCACGATAGTGCAACGCGTCGTCATCATGCGACATGAGGTAGCCGTTGGCCATCTTCGGCTCGTACAGCGCAACGGTAAACACCTTCGGCATGCTCAGCATTTCGATGACGTCGTCGAAGAGCGCGACGAGTGTGCACTCCGGCGTCACGAGCACGGGTCGATTCTTCCGCAACTCACCGAAAAAGCTCCCCGGGTCCTCCTCCATGAACTGGCGGACGAGCTTCAGCTTCGTCGCGTCCGGCTCGCCGTCATAGCGCTCCAAATACGAAAGAGTAGCGGTGTCCATCGCAGCCTCCTGTGTCTACAAGCTCTTCAGAAACTCGACGAGGTCCATTCGTTCATCCGGCGTCAGCATCCGCGTGCCGTAGTCGTGGCCCCCGTTGCTATTGCTCGGCGTCGTGGTATCGAACAAAAAGCCGTCGTATTCGCTCACACCGTGTTTGAACCCGACCTTCTCGACGTCGAGCTCACGAGACCCGACCATGAATGTCTGCGGCCGGTAGGCCATGTCGTCAGGATCGTTCTCCCGCGCAGTGGCTGGCAATAACAAATCGTACAGAGTCGGCACGGATCCGTTGTGCAGGTAGGGCGCTGTCGCCCAAATGCCGTTCAACGGCCGGCCCTTGTAAGCCAGCAACGAATTCAACGGTCTCACCGGCGTGTCAGGCGTATAGCTCCCCGCCTTCAGCGACGGCTTGATCTCGTTGCTCGCGAACGCCTTCGCGAGCGTCAGCGCCCAATCGGCAAACCGTGTAAAGAACCACTTGTCCGGGTCTGGCGTGGCCACGACGCTCTGCGTGGCCTTCGTCAGGAGCGCCGCCACGGGAGCTTCGGCCTGCAGCAACAGGCTCCCGGCATCCAGCGTGACGTATTGATTCCTCAGGATCCCGCTAAATCCATCGTACTGAACACTGTTGTTCGCCATTCTCCGGTCAGTGCCAGCCACCCCCAGCCTATCCATCCGGGCCACGATCCGGCGATCAGGATCGCGGCTGTCGATCACCGCATGGCACGCCTCGCAGTGTTCCGTGTACAGCTCTGCGCCGCGCGCCATACGGGCCGTGTCAAGACTCGGGAGCAGCTCCCGTTGCGCCGCTTCGGCCCAGGAAGGCGAGGTCAGGCTCCACAGCCGATCTTCGATCTTTCGCAGGTTCTGCACATCAACAGAGGAGGTAAAGCTGACGTGTTTCGACTCGAAGCCGTGTCCGGTCACGACCGACGCGAACGACCAGCCTGGCTTTTCTACCCAGTCGAGCGTGCCGAAGACCCCGATGACCTCGCCGGCGTTGCGTCCGATCGGTCCCACGCCGGCATTCCCCCCAATACCGTTCCATTGCACATAGTCATGTTGCGGAATGTCCCACAGAAAGGGGTAACTCACCGGAGCGTTCGGCGAGTTGAACACGATGTCTCGCAGTTGCCGCAAATCCGCCTCGTCCTCCAGCGACATCAGCTTCTGGATGATGCCCTTCCGGTCTTCGGCCGACAGCACGTCTGGCAGCGAACCGAGCATTGCGTCGGCTTCGTCCGGCGACAGCACACCGTCCACCGCGGCGCGTAAGGCGGCCGGATCCAACACGTGTTCGAGCACGCGGTTGTAGATGCGCCCGAACGCATCGAGTCGCGCATAGCCGTATGGAACCGCCGTGCCGTCGACGTGGCTCTCGTTGAAAAAATTGCATGAACCCAGTTGCAAGATGTAGGTGTTCAGATCTTCGACAACGGCCGTCTCACTACGATAGCTCCCGGCACTGAGTAGCGCCGAGACAAAGCGCTCTCGCTTCGCATCATCGGCCAACGTGCGACTGAGCGACGCCTCAAGGTCTCCCATAAAGCGGTCCATATCGGCCGCGGCCGGACCGCCGTCAATCCGAATGCCGACCCCGTTGTAGTTCACTTGCGACGAGTGGCACGCCGCGCAGGTAAAACCCATGTACTTGTCGCCGTCATACGTGTCGGCCACCATGCCCACCGGCAACGCGTCTGGATTGGCCCTCGTGGCCTTTTGCGGCAGGTAACGATAGCCATTCATGTTCTCCGCGTCGATGAATGGTGTCGTCGAGTTCTCCTGTTCCAGCGCGACAAAGAAATCGTAGGGCAACAGGTCGGAGCCCTGCGTGACGTTGTAGAACCAGAGGCTGTCAGCCGCCGACCAACCCTGGTCGAGGTACTCGACCCGTGAGAACGAGTCTCCGAACTGGTCCGTGGCCACCGTCGTCGCGCCGCGGTCAACGTCACCGTCTACGAAGTTGTAGTAGGCGACGTCAAACCAGATCGACGACCGAAGCAACACGAACACCACCAGCAGGACCGTCGCTATTGCAGCGCTTCTTGGAATGTTGCTGCCAATCTTGTACAGCAAGTAGATAATTGCCTTCTGCATGGTCATGCCTCGCTTCCCGTGTACAGCCTCGACGTCCTACGGAATAGGATGCCGCCAGTCTACCGTAGTTCGGCGGTCCTCGAAGATGGCACCGTGTCACATTGACCGTGACGGGCCCACAGCTATGGCTTCGCACGGCGCTTTGGGTGTAACCGGGCTATTGGGACCCGCAGACATCGCATCACGGCACGCTAGACACTCTAGTGGGGGACGCGTTGAAGGCGGTCCAGGTCTATCGGAAGGATCGCTATAGTTCGACGCGGCAGCTAGCGATGGCTCGAGCCTTTGACCGATGGGGCAACTGGCGCCGGGCGCTGGCTCGTTTCAGTGCGGCGGGCCCTCGCCGAGCCCAGGCAATTCGTGACCGCGCGCTTACGGCATGCGCACGACGTCGCGTGTGCTTCGGTGCTGGTCCACCACTGCCCGTCCGAGGCGTTTGCTCAGGTACACCTTGGACTCGCGGCGATCATCTGAATTGGGCTCGAAGTGGATCACGTCGAACTCCAGGTGGTCGAGGGTTCCGCGCATGGCGTAGAACGTGTTCTTGGTCTTCACCACAACTTCATCGAAGCCATTGTCTAGCGCCCAGGCCTCCTGCTGCTCGGTCAGCGCGCGAAAAAAGCCTTGGCCTCTCCAGTCCCGTCGTGTACCGCCAATCCAGCTATAGAGCACCCGACGACCGGCGAATGTCACGGGACCGGTCAGTCGCCGCACAAGGTCGGCAAGCTTGGGGTCTGTTTCGCTTTCCCGCAGTTCGTGAGACACCTTGAACGCTACGGGCACAACGGTGCCGGCGTCATCGGGAAGCGCGGCTTCAGCCATCACGATCTGGTGGTCTCGGTGCTGTAATCGGCCGACCACTTCGGCCGAGGTCTTGCGTCTCGGAAACTCGCCAAAGAACTCCTCGATGTACTGGATCTCAAGCGCGCCCTGCTGCAGGCCGTACTGCCGGATGTGATACTCCATGGACATGGGTAGGCGGAAGCCGGTTGGCCGGTCCGTGATCATACACTGGCGTGGCGGGCTGGATGGCGCGACCACGGGCGCACTGGGCGGGCGGGATCGCGCGACCACGGGCGCACAGGACGGGCAGGCAGCGTCCTCACAGGCAACGGTAAACCGGGCGGAAAATCAGCCGGCTCGGCAAGCGGATCGTGACGACGGTCGATGGCGCGCGCTCGCTGGACGAACTGGAACAGATCACCGCAGCCCGTCAGTTCGACACCTAACCGGCCTCGTAGGCCAGCGACGGTCCGAGCCATCGCTCCACCTCAGCCACCGGGCACCCCTTGCGTGCCGCATACCGTTCAACCTGGTCCGCGCCGATCCGGCCCACCGAAAAATAGGTGGCGTCAGGGTGGGCGAAATACAGACCGCTCACGCTGGCGGCGGGGGTCATGGCCGCGCTCTCAGTCAGCCCGATACCGATCGCGTCGGCTCCGAGCAGCTCGAATAGCTTGAATTTCTCACTGTGGTCGGGGCAGGCGGGATACCCGAAGGCGGGGCGGATGCCGCGATACCGCTCGTGCAACAGGTCCCCCTGCGACAGCGCCTCGTCCGCGCCAAAGCCCCACTGCCGCCGCGCCTCAGCGTGCAGATACTCCGCCGCCGCCTCGGCCAAGCGGTCTGCCAGCGCCTTGACCATGATGGCCTGGTAGTCGTCAAGGTCACGCTCGTACTCGGCGGCCAACGCGTCGGCACCGATACCGGCCGTAACGGCGAACGCGCCCAGGTGGTCCTGGATTCCGCTGTCCCGCGGTGCAACGTAGTCGGCGAGCGACCGGTTGGGTCGTTTGTCCGGCTGTTCACCCTGCTGTCGCAGCATCGCGAATCGCAGGAGCTCTGATGCCGCCGCGTCAGGTTCGCAGACGACGATGTCGTCCCCGTCGCTCGAGACAGGCCAAAATCCGTACACGGCCCGAATCTTCAGGGCCCGCTCGTCGACGATACGCCGCAGCAACGCGGACCCGTCATCAAAGAGCTGCCGTGCCTGCTCGCCATACATCGGATGGTCGAGCACGCCGGGATACCGCCCCTTGATCTCCCAGGCGGAGAAGAAAAACGTCCAGTCGATAAACGGAATGACGTCCTCAAGCGCAATGTCGTCGAGCACGCGCCGGCCCAGAAATGCCGGCGTTTGCAGGTCGCTCGCGGCCCATTTCGGCCGGAACGCGTTGGCCATCGCTCGATCGTAGGCGAGGATTGGCTTCGCCTGCCGAGTCGCGTACTGCTCCCGCAACCTCACCTGCTCTGCGCGGTTCGTCCGGTCCAATTCGACACGGCGCTCCGGATGCAGCAGGCTCGACACGACATCGATCACACGCGAGGCGTCAACGACATGCACCGTGCTCTGGTCATACGCCGGGGCAATCTTCACCGCGGTGTGCTGACGGCTCGTCGTGGCGCCACCGATCAGCAGCGGGCGGTCGAGCTTCCGCTGCTGCATCTCTCGGGCGACAAACACCATCTCGTCGAGCGACGGCGTGATCAGCCCGCTCAGGCCGATGATGTCCGCGTCCTCATCGGCCGCCGTCTGAAGGATGGTGTCGCAGTGGACCATGACACCCAGGTCGATCACCTCATACCCGTTGCATTGCAGCACGACCCCAACGATGTTCTTCCCGATGTCGTGCACGTCTCCCTTGACGGTGGCCATCACAATCTTGCCCTGCGACTTCGCCGCCCCGCCGCCGGCTTTTCGTTCCGCCTCCATGAACGGCTCGAGGTAGGCGACCGCCTTCTTCATGACCCGGGCACTCTTGACGACCTGAGGCAGAAACATCTTGCCGGCCCCGAACAGATCGCCGACGATCTTCATACCATCCATCAGCGGACCCTCGATCACGTCGAGCGGCCGCCCCAGGCCCTGCCGCGCTTCCTCTGTGTCCGACTCGATGTGATCGACGATGCCGCGCACGAGCGCATGGGAGAGTCGCTCGGCCACCGTACCCTCGCGCCACGCCACGTCCACCTCCCGGGTGGCACCGGCGACCCCTTTGACCGTCTCGGCGAACTCCACCATCCGCTCTGTGGCGTCCGGACGCCGATTAAAGATGATGTCCTCAACACGGGTCAGCAGATCGGGCGCGATGTCCTCGTACACCACAAGCTGACCAGCGTTGACGATACCCATGTCCATACCCGCCTTGATGGCGTGATAGAGAAACGCGGAGTGGATGGCTTCCCGGACAACGTTGTTGCCTCGGAATGAGAACGACAGATTGCTGACCCCGCCGCTGATGAGCACCCCCGGGCACGATTGCTTGATGGCGGGAATGGCCTCGATGAAATTGATTGCGTAGTCGTTGTGTTCTTCAAGACCGGTCGCAATGGCCAGAATATTGGGATCGAAAATGATGTCGTGGGGGTCAAAACCCGCCTGCTCGGTCAGCAACGTGTAGGCGCGCTGGCAGATGGCCACTTTGCGCTCGATCGTGTCCGCTTGTCCGGTCTCGTCGAACGCCATCACGACGGCGGCCGCGCCATAACGTCTCAATGTGCGCGCCTTGTCGAGAAAGTCTGCTTCCCCCTCCTTCATGCTGATCGAGTTGACGACCGGCTTGCCCTGGACGCACTTCAACCCGGCCTCGATCACCGACCACTTCGAGCTGTCGATCATGACGGGGACCCGCGCCACCTCCGGCTCCGTGGCGATCAGGTTGAGGAAATGGGTCATCGACTGCTCTGAGTCGAGCAATGCCTCATCCATATTGACGTCGATGAGATTGGCCCCACCCCGCACCTGATCGACGGCCACCTCGGTCGCGGTCGTAAAATCGTCCGACTTGATCAGGCGAGCGAACCGTGCGGATCCGGTCACATTGGTCCGCTCTCCCACCATCAGAAAATTGCTGTCAGACCGCACCGTCAACAACTCGAGGCCGCTGAAGCGTGACGTGGCCGAGGTGCGCGTCGGGAGTGTGCGAGGCGTCACGCCGTCGACGGCCCGCACGATGGCATTGATGTGGTCCGGTGTGGTGCCGCAGCAACCGCCCAGAATGTTGACGAATCCGCTATCAGCGAAATCCCGCAACAGCGCGCCGGTCTGCTCCGGTTGCTCGTCGTATTCGCCAAACGCGTTGGGGAGTCCAGCGTTGGGGTACGAGCTGACGTAGCAGTCTGCGATGTTCGACAACTCGGCAAGATACGGCCGCATGTCGCGCGCGCCGAGTGCGCAGTTGATACCGACCGACAGTGGCTGCGCGTGCGCGACCGCCACGTAGAACGCGTCGATCGTCTGCCCCGACAGTGTGCGTCCGCTACGGTCCGTGATCGTCACCGAGATCATCAAGGGCAGCTCGACACCCTGTTCCTCGGCGACTTCCCGGATCGCCACGAGGGCGGCCTTCGCGTTCAAGGTGTCGAAAATCGTCTCCACCAACAGCAGATGGCAGCCCCCGTCGACAAGACCACGCACCTGGTCGACATACGCGGCCCGCAGTGCATCGAACGTACAGGCACGAAACGTCGGGTCGTTGACATCCGGCGAGATCGACAGCGTGCGATTCGTCGGCCCAATCGACCCGGCCACGAACCGAGGGCGGTCGGGCGTCCGTTCGGACCAGTCGGCGGCCGCTGCCGTCGCCAGGCGCGCGGCCTCCACGTTCAACTCGTAGGCTACCGATTCGAGTCCGTAGTCTGCCTGCGCGATGGCCGTGCTGCTGAACGTGTTGGTCTCAATAATGTCGCTGCCCGCCTCCAGGTAGGCATGGTGAATCCCGCTGATGACATCCGGCTGCGTCAGGACCAGCAGATCGTTGTTCCCCTTCAGATCCTTCGAATGCCCTGCAAAGCGCTCACCGCGAAAGGCCGCCTCGTCCAGCGTATGACGCTGAATCATCGTCCCCATCGCCCCGTCCATTACCAGGATGCGCGACCGCAGCAGTGTCTCGATGCGGTTCCGGGTCGTGGACCCGTCGGGCTGCGTCGTGTCTGTCGTTCCGTTGGTCATCGTGTTCACTTTCCTCGTCTCGCCGTGGCCGGCTTGGTACCGACCGCCGCCAGCACCTCAAATGGGGTCTCGGCGGCATCTGCGGACGGGCCCACCCGTAGGTCGACCAGTCCGACATCCGTCATCATGTCAGTGAGTTCGGCCGCTTCGAATCCGAGCCACCGGTCACCGAGGCGCTCTCTCGTCCACTCTTCGGTGTGGGCCGCCAGGTCGAGCACGAGTACGCGGCCATGTTCGCGTACCACACGGGTCGCCGCCCGCAGGGCCTCCCGCGGGTCCTCGGCATGATGCAGCGCCTGGGACAGCAGCGCGATGTCAGCCGCGCCGTTCTCGACCGGGGGCTGCTCGATCTCACCCAGCCGCCAGTCGACGTTCACGACCTGCCGACGCGCCGCCAGATCACGCGCGCGTTCCAGCACCGGCGCCGAGCGGTCGACCGCCACGACGTGCGCGGCCCAACGAGCGACTTCGAGCGTCAGAAAGCCTTCGCCGCACCCGAGGTCGACCACGGTGTGCGTTGGCAGCAGCAGACCGAGTCCACGGGACCACGCCGCCCAGCTACGCCCGGGGACGAACTGGCGGTGACCGCTCCCAGTCGACCCGCCGTGGGTCTCGGCGTTGTGGCGACGGTGCCGCAACACCGCTCCCAGCCGCGCCTGGTCCTCTCGTACGACCGCGTCCGCGCCGTTGGCGTCGAACGACGTCTGCAGCAGCGACCACACCGAGCCGAGACGCGCATCATGCTCATCGGGGGTGGCCCGGAGAAACGTGAAGCCACCTTCGCGTTCTTCCGACACCAGGCCGGCGTCGCGGAGCAGACCCACATGACGCGACACACCCGACTGGGCTATCCCGAGGACCGCGGTCAATTCACTGACGTTCAAGCGCTCCTGCGACAACAACCGGAGCAGCCGCAACCTCGCCTCATCTCCGAGAAGCCGGAACAGTGTGCTTGCGGCTTTCACATACATGAATCTATATACGTGTATGTTCTATGTCAAGACAGAGTCCTACGCCCATCCAGAAGGTGGGGTCTTTCATTGCCCGCCGCGCGGAAGGTTGCTAAGCTCGATCCATGGCAACCCGCACCCCGCTCACCACACTGCTCGCGACCGCTCTCCTCGTGGTCGTCGCGGCGGCGCAGCAGCCGCAGACCCCGATTTTTCGGTCCGGCACCGAAATCGTCGACCTGTATGTCACGGCCACCGACAAGAATGGCCGGCTGGTGCCCAACTTGGCCCAAGAGGACTTCGTCATCCTGGACGAAGACGAAGCACAGGAGATCGTGCTGTTCGAAAACGAGGTCCGACCGATTACCGTGGTGGTGATGCTGGACACGAGCGCCAGCATGACCCCCAGCCTGGAACTGCTCATGGCGGGTGCCGAGCAATTCCTGATCCGAATGCTCCCGGAGGACCGCGCCAAGGTGGGGGCGTTCAACGACAAAATCCAGATGCTCCCGTCCCAGTTCATCGGCGACCGTGACGCGCTGATCCGGCAGCTGGATCGGCTCCAGTTCGGCAACCCGACCAGGCTCTACGACGCCGTCGGGGCGAGTATCGATGAACTCCAGGGCGTCGAGGGGCGCAAGGTCGTCCTGGTCTTCACCGACGGCGCTGACACACAACATGCCATCGGCTGGCGTGATGTCCTCGACAAAGCGCGCGCCGCCGAAGTCATGATCTACACGATCGGACTCGAAATGGACTATTTCAATGGCGTCCGTCAGGTCCGCAGCAAACCGGACAAGCGGCTCAAGACGTTCGCCGAGGAAACCGGTGGTGGCTATTTCGAGCTGAAGGACAGCGACGAGCTGGGTCCAACCTTCACGCGGGTGGCCCAAGAGCTGCACAGCCAGTACGTGTTGGGGTTCGCGCCCTCGGTCCGCGACGGCAAGGTGCATGAGCTGGAGGTCCAGGTGGCGCAGGAAGGCACCACCGCGCGCGCCCGCCGGTCGTATGTTGCCCCCCTGGACTCAGACCGGTAGCCGGGGATGTTCTCGCCACAGGTCGAGCTCGCCGTCACCACGATGCTCGAGGCGCACCAGCTGAACCGCCGGAAGGCCGGACAGTCGTTCGAGGCCACCCACGCCCTGGCCGTGGCCATGATCGTCGGAGACTTCGGGTTTGGTGAGCGTGCAGTGGTGTCCGCCATCCTGCACGACACGCTCGAGGACACAACACTGGAACGGGCCGTCATCCGAGAGCGCTTCGGGGCACGCGTGCTGGCGATTGTGGCGGACGTCACGGAACCGCCGCAGACCGTACCCTGGCGAAACCGGAAAGAAAGCTACATCGAACGGCTGCGCCGCAGCCCGGAGGACGAGGCCCGCGCGGTCGCCTCCGCCGACAAGATTCACAACCTGGCCAGCATGGTCACCGGCCTCGAGGCGGGGGGCCTCCGGTTCGCGGACATCTTCAGCGCCGGCCTCGATGACATGGTCTGGTATCACCGGAAGGTCCACGAGATGTTGTCGCAGGCGTGGTCCCACCCGATCCTCAACGAACACGGGCGCCAGCTCGACCGGTTCCTCGCGGCCACGCAAGACGCACAATGACGCCAACCTCTCCCGGCGCACCTGGGCTGGCGTCGCGCGGATCCCGATCCGTCGCGCTCGGCGGACGCGGTCTGATTGCCACCAGCCAGCCGCGGGCGTCCGTCGCCGGACTGGACATACTGCGAGCAGGCGGGAACGCCATCGACGCGGCGGTCGCGGCCTCCGCGGTCCTCTCGGTCGTCGAACCGACCATGACCGGCATTGGCGGCGATCTCTTTGCGATTGTCCACGACGCACGCTCGGGACGCACGCGAGGGTTGAACGCCAGCGGCCGGTCGCCCCAAGCGGCGAGTCTCCCGAACCTGCGAGCCGCCGGTCACGAGTCGATCCCCGACCGTGGGGTCCTCTCGGCCACGGTGCCCGGTGCGGTCGATGGATGGGCGCGGTTGCTGGCCGAACACGGCCGGCTGCCACTGGCCAGGGTTCTGGCCCCAGCTATCGAGTGCGCGCGCGAGGGGTTCCCCGTCGGCGAGGTCGTGGCGCGACAGTGGCTGGACGCCCAACCGATGCTGGCCGCGGACCCGGCCGCGGCGGCGGTGTTTCTGCCACACGGTCGAGCGCCCGCACCGGGCGAGTGGTTTGCCAACCCCGCGTTGGCGGCGAGCCTGGACGCGATCGCCACCCATGGACCGGGTGTGCTGTACCGGGGCGAGCTCGGGCGCGCGCTCACACGCGACATCGAGCGGCGCAACGGGTGGCTCACGCAGGACGACCTGGCCGCCCATCGGTCCGAGTGGGTGGAGCCAATCCGAACCCACGTGAACACCGATGCGGCCGGTGACACCATCGAGTTACTCGAGTTGCCGCCGAACACGCAGGGGTTTGTGGCCATCGAGGCGCTCAATATTCTTGCGGAAGACGACCTCCGCGGACTCGGGCACAACTCCGCCGACTATCTCCATCTGATGCTCGAAGCGCTGGCCGTCGCGTTTGCCGACCGCGAGGCGCATCTCGCCGACGCTGACGCGGTGCCAGACGCCACGCTCCGCCGTCTCATCTCGCCCGAGTACGCCCGCGAAATGAGACAGCGCATCGGCGCGAGGCGCACCCCCACCCGGCAGGAGACGCCGCCCGCCACGCCCTCGACCCCAGCCGGTGACACGGTCTACCTGGCCGCTGCCGACAGCGACGGCAACCTCGTCTCTCTCATTCAATCCCTGTACGCCGGCTTTGGGTCTGGCGTCGTGGCCGGCGACACCGGTATCGTGCTGCACAACCGCGGCAGCCTGTTCTCCACGGATCCATCGCACCCGAACCATCTGGCGCCACGCAAGCGCCCGCTCCATACGCTGGTTCCGGCCATGGTCTATCGCAATGGACGCCCCTGGCTGGCCTACGGCGTGATGGGCGGCGACATGCAACCGCAGGGACACCTGCAAGTGCTGCTGAACATGACCTGTTTCGGGATGAACATCCAGGAAGCAGGTGATGCGCCGCGCGCGCGCTACGACCCGACCGGCGTCTGCCTCGAACGGGGTATCTCAGCCAGTACCGCGAACGCCCTGCATCGTCGCGGACATCCCCTCATCGGCGGACTCGGTTTCGGCGGCTTCCAGGGGGTGTTGATCGATCAGGACACCGGCATCCTGATGGGCGGCTCGGACCCGCGCAAAGACGGACTCGCGCTGGGGTGGTAGCGCGGGCCGCGACCTTTCGCACTAAGATCCCGGGATGCAGGCAATCCGATACGAGGCACCAGGGTCCGTGGACGACGCCGTCCGCCTGATGCAGGCGGACCCCGAGGCACGCGTGCTGGCGGGCGGCACCGACCTACTGATTCAGTGCCGCGCCGGCGGCAGGCGGCCCACGGCCTTCATCGACATCAAGCGCATCCCGGAATTGGTCGACATCACGGTCGATGCGCAGGGGCTCCGCTTGGGCGCCGCCACCCCCGCCGCCGACGTCTCCGCCGACGAGCACCTGCGGCAGCGGTGGCCTGGGCTGGCCGAAGCTGCCGCGCTCATCGGATCGATGCAGATTCAGGGACGGGGCTCAGTCGGCGGCAACCTGTGCAACGCGTCGCCCGCGGCGGATACCCCGTGCCCGTTGATCGTCAACCGAGCGGTGTGCGTCATAGCCGGTCCGCAGGGTAGACGGACGGTTGAGGCGGAAGACTTCATCTCCAGCCCCGGCCAGAACGTGCTCGGCAGCGGCGAGTTTCTTGCCGGTCTGCTGCTCCCCCTCCCGGCACCCTCCACCGCCGACGCGTACCTGCGCCTCACGCCTCGCTCGGAAATGGACATTGCAGTCGTCGGCGCCGCGGTGAGCGTGACGCTCGACCACTCAGGCATCTGTACGGCGGCGCGCGTCGCGCTTGCCGCGGTGGCCCCAACACCGGTCCTCGTGCCAGACGCCGCTCACGCGCTCATTGGCACGCCGATGGACCCGGCCGCGCTCGACCGTGCCGCCGAGGCCGCTCGCGCCGCCGCGAGACCAATCGACGACAAGCGCGGCACGGTGGCGTATCGACGCCAGGTCGCCGGTGTTTTGACGAAACGCGCCGCAGCCATCGCCTGCGAGCGCGCACGAGGAAACTGACGTGTCCAGAATTCATGTCGAGACGACGATCAACGGTGAACCCGCGGAGTTTCTTTGCTCGGGCGAGGACACGCTACTCACCGCGCTACGCGACACGCTCAGCCTGACGGGGACCAAAGAAGGCTGCAGCACCGGCGACTGCGGTGCCTGCTCGGTGCTGCTCGATGGTCGACTGGTGCCCGGGTGCCTCGTCCTGGCGGCGGAAGTCGAGGGACGCACGGTCACGACGGTGGAAGGCATCGCCGATCGTGACTCGCTCCATCCGGTGCAGCAGGCCTTTTTGAACCAGGCCGCGCTGCAGTGCGGTATCTGCACCCCGGGTTTCATGGTCGCCGCCAAAGCACTGCTCGACGCGAATCCGGACCCAACCGAACAGGAAGCACGGTATTGGCTGGCCGGGAACCTCTGCCGGTGCACCGGCTACGACAAGATTATTCGCGCCGTGCTTGATGCCGCGGCCGACATGCGAAAGGCCACAGCATGAGCGCCCGCCAATTCACACACATCGGGACACGTCCGGTTCGGCACGACGGTGCCGACAAGGTGACCGGCCGCGCCAACTTCGGCGCCGACTTCGCACTGCCCGGCATGCTCCACGGTGCGGTGCTCCGCAGCCCGCATGGGCACGCCCGTATCCTCTCCATCGATACGTCTACCGCGGCCGCGT
>CALLXD010000078.1 GCA_937766455.1 Vicinamibacterales bacterium
AGTCGTTCACCACCGCGCTGGCCGCGATTGAAGACACCTACGTTGGCGAGGCTGATTCTGAACAGCTCGTATATCGAGCCATTGGCGGAATGCTGCAGACCCTTGACCCGCACTCCAGCTTCATGGACCCCAGGTCCTATGCGCAGCTGCGGGAGCGCCAGGAGGGTCGCTACTACGGGTTGGGTATTTCCATCAATGTCATCGACGGCGGCATCACCGTCATGAACATTTTTGAGGGATCGCCAGCGTTCCGCCGGGGCCTGAGGCGTGGCGATGTCATCGCGCGGATTTCCGGCACGGATGCCATGGGAATCACCAGCGACGAGGCCGTCAAGCAGCTCCGAGGGCCGAAGGGCAGCACGGTGCAGATCTCGATTCAGCGTCGCGGCTATGAAGGCCTGATCGACCTGGAGGTGGAGCGCGACGAGATCTCGATTCAGACCGTGCAGGGCTCTTTCATGATTGACGAGGCCACGGGCTACGTGCGTCTCCAGGACTTCTCGGAAACGAGCTCGAGCGAGCTGCGCGCAGCCCTCGCGAAACTAGACGACCTTGGCATGGAGCAGCTCCTGCTGGACATCCGAGGCAATCCAGGAGGTCCGCTGGACCAGGCTATTCGCGTCTCGAATGAATTTCTCCCCAAGGGTGACCTGATCGTCTATACCCGCGGGCGGATACAGAACTCCGACCAGGACTATCACGCGCGTGAAGACGGCGACCACATCGACATACCGCTGATTGTGCTGGTGAATCGGAACAGCGCCAGCGCGTCCGAGATTGTGTCTGGTGCGGTCCAGGACCACGACCGGGGGCTGGTCGTCGGCGAGACGACGTTCGGCAAGGCCCTCGTGCAGTCCGTCTATCGAGTCAGCCAGGAGGCAGGGCTGGCGTTGACCACGGCGCGCTACTACACGCCGAGTGGCCGAATGATCCAGCGGCCGTGGGACGAGGTGTTCGACGAGTATTTGACGTATTCGTTCCGCGATCAGAAGCCGGCTGAACATGCCATCAGCGAGCGGCGGTTTACGGATAGTGGTCGTGAAGTGTTCGGCGGCGGTGGCGTGGAACCGGATCACTTCATCGCTGGTCCGATTGAAGGGTTCGATCCGGGCCCGTTTGGCCGAATGCTCGCGGCACGGCAGGAGTTCGCGGCGTTTGCTGAGCGGTTCTCCGCTGAGGGCGATACGCGGATTCAGAAACGGTCCGAGGGACGGATTCTCGTGTCGCAGGGTTTTGAAATAGACGACGAGCTGGTGGCCGAGTTCCGGGCGCAGCTCGAGTCGCGCGGCTTGACCATTGAAGACGAGACGTTCGCAGCTGAGGACGCGTTCATCCGGGCGATGATGCACTACGAAATTGACCTCGCGCTGTTCAGCGTCGAAGAGGCCAGACGCAACTTGACCGCGAGCGATCCGCAGGCGCAGTTCGCGGTCACACTGTTCCCGGAGGCACGGCGACTGCTCGGCGTCTCACGCGGCGCCGGCGCCGTGGCTGCGGATCAATAAGGACACCGCTCGTTCGTCGGCCTGTGCTCATTCCCATTGCCCTACGTGTTTCCGGCTGCCACGCGGCTGATGTTCCATCCCGCGCGGCGCGGCCATTTTCTTGTACGACCGATGCCGCGCACCGGGCCCGGTCACGAGCTCGGCGTACACCCACGCAGGCGGCGCGTGCTGGCGGTCTTCCCGCCGACGCCGTCGCGATCGTCGGTCCGCATCTGTAGCGGACGCCACTGAGACACCACATCCATGCGTTTGCAGAATCTTGAAATTTCCGGGTTCAAGAGCTTCCCAGAGCGGGCCAATCTCGCCTTCGACGACGGGGTGACGGCTATCGTCGGTCCCAACGGGTGCGGTAAGAGCAACGTCATCGACGCCATCACGTGGGTGCTGGGCGAGCAAAGCGCCAAGAGCCTGCGTGGCGAGCGGATGGAGGACGTTATCTTCAGCGGTAGCGATTCGCGCAAAGCCACCGGGACCGCCGAGGTGAAGCTGTTTCTGGCTCACGTGACTGCCGCCCCCGGAACGGTGGGCAGTGTGGATCCGGTCGTGGCGTCGGAATCTGACGGGTCTTCCGATGGTGAGGATGCCGACGAGACGGCGGCGCCGAGAACTGAAGGCGTGGACTTGGATGGGCGGCTACCGCTCATCACGCGGGATGTGGAAGTGGGTCGCCGGTTGTATCGATCTGGCGAGAGCGAGTATTTGATCGACGGGCGCGTGTGCCGGCTCCGCGACGTACAGGACCTGCTGATGGACTCAGGGGTTGGGGTTAAAGCCTACGCGGTCATCGAGCAGGGGAAGATCGGCCAGATTCTCGGTGCCCGTCCGACGGAGCGCCGCCAGTTGCTTGAAGAGGCAGCGGGCGTGACGAAGTACAAGAGCCGGCGCCGGTCAGCCGAATTGAAGCTCGAGTCGGCCCGGCAAAACTTGACCCGCGTGGACGACGTCGTGTACGAGGTCGAGAAACAGCGGCGCGCGCTGAAGCGGCAGGCCGCGAAAGCTCGCCGATATCGCCGGCTGCGTGACGATCTTCGGCGGTGGGAGACCGTCGGTTTTGCCCGGCGGTACGGCGTGCTGCGTGAGGCGATTACCGTGGCGCTACGGAGTCTTGAGGAGGCGCGTGCTCGCGATGAGGAGGCGGTGGCGCGGTTGGCGGTCATCGAGGGAGAGAGGGAGCGCTACCAAATCGAAGTGGCTGAAGCCGAGAGCGGGGCCAAGCAGTCGCGAGACGCTGCCCATGCCCGTGAGTTGGCAGTCGAGCGCCGGCAACAACAGATTGTATTTGACAGTCAGCAGGTCGAGGCGCTGGCTGGCACCTTGACGGAGTTGGCGCGAGACGTTGCGGACCTGCAGGCGAGGCAGGAACCCGCGCGCCGTGAATTTGATGCCCAGGCCGCTGAGGCGCAGCGATGCGGCATCGAGCGGGACGAACTCGGCGCCACGCTTCAGAGCCGAGAAGAGGCGCTGGTCGAGGCCCAGCAGGCGCTCGACGGACTTGTGAGCGATGTTGAGACGGCGCGGAGCGAGGTGTTTGCCGCGATCAACGCGGTGACGGCGCTCCGACACGCTGTCGAGCATGCGACCACAGGGCAAATGCGGCTGTCTGAGACGGTCTCGAAAATGGACGCGGAGGCCAACGATCTCATTGTGGAGACCCAGGCGCTTGAGGCTGCGCGAGTGGGCGCCCGCGCCGCGGCACAGGAGACGACGACCGCCCTGGAGAAGTCCCGCGATGCCTGCGCGGGTCGAGACGCGGAGTTGGCGGCGCTGCGGGTCGATCGGGAGTCGCGGGCGCACGCGTTGCGCGAGCGGGAGCAGCAGTTGGCCTCCCTCAGCGGTCGGCTCACATCGCTGCGTGACCTGGAGGCTGCGCGCACGGGCTATTCGGATGCGGCGCGGTTGCTGCTGTCGACGCCAGACGCGGGTATTCGCCATTGGGGTGCGGTGGCGGACCACCTGGAAGTGGAGCCTGGTCGTGAAAAGGCCGTCGAGGCGTGTTTGGGCGACCTGCTGCAGTATGTGGTGGTGCCGACCCGCGCGGACGCCGAGGCCGGGTTGGCGTTCGTTCGTCGCCATGGCGCCGGTCGCGTCGGATTTCTGGTTGTCGAGGAGGGCGATAACGGCGACGCATCGCCGGTGGTGTCGGTGGACGGGGCGTTGGTCTCGGTGGCGCGGGTGGTGCGCGTGGATGGCGATGGGGCGCGAGCGGTGCGCACGGAGCTTGAGCATCGGTGGCTGGCGGGGTCCTACGATGACGCCGCACGCGCGTCGGCCCTGACCACCGCCCAAATTGCGACGCCAGAGGGCGACGTATTTCACGGAACGGCGCTGGTGAGTGGGGGCGCCAAGAACGAGGGACTTGGCATCCTCGCGACCAAACGCGAGATCAAGGAGCTTGGCGCACAGACCACCGGTGAGCAGGCGCTGGTTGATGGTCTCACCGTCGAGATCGCCGCGCTGGATCGGGCCTCCGAAGCTGCCCAGACGGACCTGGCCGCGCTGCGTCTCGAGCAACACGAGCAGGAGAAGGCCACGCTGGGCCATGAAATGCGGCTGGCGTCCCTCGATGCGGAGGAATCGCGGCTTGGCCAGAAACGAGACCTCGTGGTACGCGAGCGTCGAGCCGCCGACGAGGAGTTGGCCACTCTAGAGGCGCGGCGGAGCGAGGCTCAAGCAGCCATCGTGAGACTCGAGGGAGAACAGCACGCCGCCGACGAGCGGTTTCTGGAGGCGCAGCGTCGCGTGATGGACGCTCGTGAGGCGATCGCGGGCTTGGCTCTCAATGTGGCGGACGCGAAGGCGGCGCACGCCGGGCTGGTCGAGCGGGCCGCTGGGCTTGAGGCGAGCGCAAAGCGTCTTGAACTCGCCAGCCAGGAACTCGCCAGTCGGTTTGCCAGTCGTGAAGCTGACCACGCTCGTACCCAGAGTGGCCGCAATACGCTCATCGCCGGGGTGGCAGCGTCGACGACACAGCTCGATGACGACGTGTCAGGTCTCGCATCCCTCCGCCAGCACGTGCAAAGCGCGGATGAGGCCGTCCTGCGGCTACGTGCCGACTTGGAGACGCGGGAGAGTGACGTGCGGGTCGCGCGAGCGAGCCAGGAGGCGGCGCGAGCGGAGGTGTCCAAGCTGGATCTCGCGAGAGTGGCCGCGGAAGGGAATCTGGCGCACCTGGAGGAGACCTGCCACGACACGCTGCAACTCAGTCTCGACGACGTGACGCGACAGCTTGCGGAGTTGCAAGAAGACGGTGGGTTCGACCCGGACGCCGAGTTGCAGTCGCTGCCGTCGACGGCGACCGGAACCGACGCGCCGGTGGACGCTGACGAGGACGACCCGGACGACGAGGAGACCGCGGTCTCCTCTGCGGGCTCAGACGACGATGGCGCAGAGGAGATGGCCGAACCGGTCGAAGCCGTACCGACGTCTAGCGGTCCGATGACGGTCGACGCGATGGTGGCGGTGCTGCGGACCAAGATAGAGCGACTCGGACCGGTCAACATGATGGCGATCGAGGAGTTTGACGACCTCGATGAGCGCTATGACTTCTTGACGACCCAACGGCGAGACCTGGAAGAGTCGATCAAGGCCACCGGCGACGCCATTTCACGAATGAACCGGACCACACGCGAGCGATTTCGCGAGGCGTTCGACGCGATCAACACCCACTTCCAGACGACATTCTCCACGTTGTTCGGTGGTGGACGAGCGGGGCTCGTGTTGCTTGATGAGACGGATTTACTCGAGAGCGGCATCGACATAATCGCCCAACCACCCGGCAAACGGTTGCAGAGTATTCAGTTGCTGTCTGGTGGCGAAAAGGCGATGACGGCGATGGCGCTGATGTTCGCCATCTTCAAATACAAGCCAAGTCCGTTCTGCCTCCTCGATGAGATCGACGCTCCACTTGACGAGGCCAACATCGGCCGCTTCGTTGAGATGTTGCGGGCCATGCAGTCCGACACGCAGTTTATTCTCGTGACCCACAACCGCAAGACCATGGAGATCGCCGATCGGCTGTACGGCGTCACCATGGAAGAGCCCGGAGTGTCGAAGCTGATCTCGGTGCAGCTGGCCTAGTCCCCTGGATCTTTGATTTCTAGGATAAATGCCCTTGACCATGGACCTGCTGCACGCGAAGGCCGAAACGTCGCATGTTGTCGAGGATCTCGTCCGCGGTCTTAATCCACTTGAAGGGCGTGCCGCGATCGTTGTGGGCCTCGACGTACGCGAGGATGGCCGCTCGGAGTTGCGCAAGGTTCGTGTGCGAACCGCGTTTCAAGGCTTTTTCGGTGAGCAAGCCGAAGAAGCGCTCCACGAGGTTGAGCCACGAGGCGTAGGTCGGCGTGAAATGAAACTGGACCCGCGGATGGCGAACCAGCCAACGCCGCACGGGCGGCGCTTTGTGCGCCGACAGATTGTCCAGCACGACATGGATGTCCAACGTCGGCTCGACGGTCGCCTCAATTTCGCGCAGAAAGGCGACAAAGTCCTGCGCGTGATGCTGGGCCTTACACCGCGCCAGGACCTCGCCCGTGGCGACGTTGAGCGCCGCGAAGAGATCGAGCGTCCCGTGGCGGATGTAGTTGTGCGTCCGCCGCTCGGGCTGACCGATATCCATGGGCAGCACGGGCTGCGCGCGTTCGAGCGCTTGAATCTGCGACTTCTCATCGACGGCGAACACCACGGCATTCGTCGGCGGATTCGTATACAAGCCGACGACATCGCGGATCTTGTCGACGAGTTGCGGATCGGGCGAGAGCTTGAACGACTCGACCCGATGGGGCTGCAGGCGAAACGTCCGCCAAATGCGCCCGATCGTGCTGTGGCTCAGGCCCGTGGCCCTGGCCATCGACCGGGTACTCCAGTGCGTTTCGCCCGACGGCGTCGTCTCCAGGGTCTTGACGATGACCGCCTCGACGGTCTCGTCAGCGATGGTGCGTGGCGCTCCCACACGCGGCTCGTCGTACAGTCCGTCCAGGCGACGGGCGACGAACTGCCCGCGCCATTTCGCCACGGTCGTCTTCGTCGTGCGAAGGCGGCGGGCCACCTCCGTGTCCGAGGCGCCGACGCAGGCCAACACGATGCGCGCGCGCAACGCGATCGCGCGATTCACCCGCGCGCGCTTGGTCAGGCGGATCAGGTCCGCCCGTTCACCTGCGGTGAGCACCACTTCGGCTCGGGGCCGTCCGATTTTTGCCATGCTCCTGTTAGATCACACAGGGGACCATTTGTCCTAGAGAATTCTGTTCCAGGGGACTAGCAGCCCGTGGTGAAAGTGCTCGCCACCCGTGAGTCGCGACCGATGTCCCCAGTGCTCCGGGCCTGTCCGCAGTCGGATGAACGAAGGTAAAGCCACTCGGTACCATCGGCTGAGACGCCGGGCGCAGGTCCTCGGGGCTGCGGCGGCCGTGGTGGTCGTCGTGATGCTGCTGGGGTCGGGCGGGTCGATCAGTATCCGCAATACGGCGTTTGGAGTCGTGGGGGGCGCGGCGGGGCAGGTCGGGTGGAGTCAGGCCGGGGTTGCTGCGGTGTACACCGCTTTCGTCTGGTTGCTTCTTGAAGTGGTGCTGCTCCCAGTGCACGTCTTCCGTGGCTACGTGCTTGAGCGTCGATATGCGCTGTCGGAGGTCGATGGGTTTCAGTGGTGCCGGGCCCACGTGGCCACGGTCGGGCTCAGCCTGATGCTGGCGGTCAGCACTGCGGTGGTCGTGTCGACAGCCCTCCGGCTCTGGCCTTCCACGTGGTGGCTTGTCTGTGCGGCGACGTTTACCGCCGCTTCCATTGGACTGACGGCCCTCGCACCGCTCAGTGTGATCCCCTGGTTTTATGGTGTCTCGGCGCTCGCCGCTGACGCGCCGCGTGCGTGCCTGGCCACCCTGGCTGCCAGGGCAGGGGTTCCACCGCTACCGATCTTCCAATGTGCTGTTGGCGGCCGGACCCGACGAGCCCAGGCGACGCTCGTCGGCCTCGGGCCGACGCGGCGCGTGCTGGTGTCGGACACCCTCCTGGCGGACTATTCAAAGAGGGAGATTGATGCCGTGCTGGCGCACGAACTCGGGCACCACGTACATCGGGATGTGTGGCAATTGGTGGCGTTCGAGTTTGGGGTGGGACTGTTGGCACTACGGGGCGCGGGCTGGGCCACGGCTCGGTTCGGTCCCATCCTTGGCCTGACTGGCCCCAGCGACGTGGCCGCTCTGCCGCTTCTCGCCCTTGGGGCCGGGGCCCTTGCGGCCGTCTCTGCCCCGATCGGTTATGCGCTGTCTCGATATCAGGAACGTCGCGCCGATCGGTTCGCGATCCGCTTGACGGATGATCCTGCGTCGCTGGTGTCAGGCCTACGACGACTGGGCGCGCAGAACCTGGCTGAGGAGGCTCCGTCCCGTCTCGTCGAACTGCTGTGGCATACCCACCCGCCGCTTGGTCGCCGGCTGGCGGCCGCTCGCGATGCCGCAAACGGCCATCGGTCCGACGCTGTGCGCACCGCCAGCCCCGGAGGTTAGTCGCGAGGGAGCTGAGCCGTCCGTCGGCCACGGCCGACGGACGGCTCTAGCGGACTGCTCGCTAGGATTTCTCCGTCGCTCCACCGGCACCGGCACCCTCAACGGGCTTGTCGAGCAGAGCCTTTCGACTCAAGCGAATCTTGCCCGATGGGTCGACGTTGATGACCTTGACCAGAACCTGCGCACCCTCCTTCAGCTCGTCGCGCACCTCTTTGACTCGGTAGTGCGCGATCTCAGAGATGTGCAGCAAGCCGTCTACGCCCGGCAACACCTCGACGAAGGCGCCGAAGTCGGTGATGCGTTGCACGGTGCCAAGGTAGGACTTGTTGAGCTCCGGCGTGGCCGTCAACTCCTCGATGATCGACAACGCCTTCTGCGCCGACTCATCATCGCTCGAGGCGACATTGACTCGACCGTCGTCCTCCACGTCGATCTTGACGCCGGTGCGTTCGATGATGCTTCGAATCGTCTTGCCGCCCGGTCCGATCACGTCACGAATCTTGTCGACCGGGATCTGAATGGTGACGATGCGGGGGGCATACGTAGACGTGTTCTCTCTGGGGTCGGCCAGCGTTGCGCTCATCCGTTCCAAGATGTGCAGTCGACCAGCCTTGGCCTGGTTGAGAGCCTCTCGCATGATGTCCGCGTTGATGCCTCCAACCTTGATGTCCATTTGCAGGGCGGTGATCCCGTCCGCCGTGCCGGCGACCTTGAAGTCCATGTCGCCGTAGTGGTCTTCCGCGCCGGCGATGTCGCTGAGCACGGCGTGTCGTCCGGTAGCCTCGTCCATGATGAGTCCCATGGCGACGCCGGCGACCGGCGCCTTGAGCGGCACACCCGCGTCCATCAGCGCCAGGGCGCCACCACACACGGACGCCATCGACGACGAGCCATTCGACTCGAGAATGTCGGAGACGACGCGCATGGTGTAGGGAAACGCATCTTCCCCAGGGACGACCGGCTGCAGACTCCGCTCAGCGAGATTGCCGTGGCCGATCTCGCGCCGCCCTGGGCCACGGAGGAACTTGACCTCACCCACCGAAAACGGCGGGAAGTTGTAGTGCAGCATGAATCGTTTGTACACCGACCCGTCGACCATCTCGACTTTTTGCTGGTCGTCGGCCGTGCCGAGGGTCGTGGTCACGAGCGCCTGGGTCTCGCCGCGGGTGAAAACCGCCGATCCATGCGCGCGCGGCAGCAGTCCGACATCGCCGGTGACGGCCCGAATCTCGTCGAATGCCCGCCCGTCGAGCCGTTGTCCACGCTCGAGAATTTCGTCGCGTAGCACCTTTTCTTTTAGGGCCTTGAAGGCACCCTTGGCGTCGCTGCGGCGTGCGCTGTCGTCCTCTGGGAGGGTCGTCAGGTAGTCGTCGAGCACTTTGTCGACCGCTGCGTAGCTCTCGAGCTTATCCTTGAGGCGCATGGCGTCAGCGAGCGGCCCAAGCAGCGCGGCTTCCACGTCAGCTACGACGGTGGCGTCCAGCGACTTCTCCACAACTGCCATCTTCGTCTTGCCGGCCGCGGCGGCGAGCTTGTCGATTTCCACGATGATGTCGCGGATAGCAGCGTGACCCGCGTCCAACGCGGTGATCATGTCCTCTTCGGAGACGATCTGAGCGCCAGCCTCCACCATGACGAGGGCGTCCTTGCTTCCGGCGACGACGAGATCGAGCCGACCCTGGCGCCGTTGCTCGTAGGTCGGGTTGATGATGAATTCGCCGTCAACCAGCCCGACGCGCACCGCGGCGATCGTCGCTTGGAACGGAATGGCCGACAGGGCCAATGCGGCCGACGCGCCAGTCAGCGCCAGTACGTCGGAATCGTTTTCGGTATCGGCCGATATGACGAAGGCGACGATCTGTGTTTCGCGGCGCCACGTGTCAGGAAACAAAGGCCGCAGCGGGCGGTCGATGACCCGACTCGTGAGTACCTCCTTTTCAGGTGGCTTACCCTCGCGCTTGAAGAATCCCCCCGGGATCCGACCCGAGGCGTAGGTGTTCTCGCGATAGTCGACGGTCAAGGGGAGGAAGTCGAGTCCCTCCCGTTCCCAAGACGCGTAGCAGGCGGTGACGAGGACCATGGTGTCCCCGTACCGGACCACGACTGATCCGCTGGCTTGCTTGGCAATCTTGCCCGTCTCGATGGTGAGGGGCTGGCCGCCGACATTCACTTCGGCTGTATGCATAGTGTCACTCCACAACTTTTCCGCATGGCGAGGGGACGAGCGCGTAGACGGGCCGGCCAGGGAGCGACGTGCTCACCTCGCCTGTCGATCAACGAAGACCCGATCTACTTTCGGAGGCCCAACCGGCGGATGAGGTTGGCGTAACGCCCGGAGTCCTTGGATTTGAGGTAGTCGAGTAGCCGCCGACGCTGTCCGACGAGTTTCAGCAGCCCGCGGCGGGAATGGTGATCCTTCGCGTGGATCTTGAAGTGCTCGGTGAGATAGCTGATGCGCCCGCTCAGTATCGCGACTTGCACTTCCGGAGAGCCGGTATCGGTCTCATGAACCTGATACGAGCCAATGAGTTCGGTTTTCTGATCCTTCTGCAGCACTACTGTCACCTCCACGAACGGTCCAGAGACGACCGCTGTGCGAGGTCGACCAGCTGGTGCTCCAAACCGCCGTTGGCATAGCGTCCCCCTGTTATCTGGGGAACCGATAAATCCTACACTAGAACAATCTTGGGATGCAAAAGCCCATCTGGCCGGAACTCGCCAATCGCGAGCAATAATCCCGCGTCGTCCATGACGCGCACGCGACTGCTTTGCTCTGACGCCAGACACTCGGCAGAGGGCACGATGTCCTCTCGACCGAGCGGGTTACCGTGGCCGGCCCGTCGCGCGCCGCCGGTCGTCACTGTGACAGCGGGGAGGTCTGGGACGAGTTTGGCCATCGGCAGCAGCTCGGACGCGGCGGCGGGGCCCTGCTCCATCAGTGTTGCCAACGTCACCGCCTGTGCCAGGCCGAACGGACCATGGCGCTCGCGTCGGAGCGTCTCGAGGCAACCTCCGCATCCGAGCCGTTCTCCAAGGTCGTGCGCGAGCGAGCGCACGTAGAACCCACTCGAGCTGACCAGTCGGCATCGCACCCGCATGCCATCGATGGCCAGGAGAGACAGCGTGTCTACCGTAACAGTCACCGGAGCTAGATTGACCGGCAGGTCCCTTCGTGCCAGCTTGTAGGCTCGGACGCCACCGACCTTCTTCGCCGAGACGGGCGGTGGACGCTGTGGGTGCGAGCCTACGAACTCTGCCGCCGCCCGCCGGATCTCGTCTGGCGTGGGAGCAGCGGGCGGATCGTCGGCGCCGTCCGATTCTGATCCACCCACGATCGTGCCGGTGATGTCGTAGCTGTCGGTCACCAGGCCGAGCTTGATAACCGCCTCGTATTGTTTATCCGCGCCCGCGAAGAGCGACGCCAATCTGGTCGCGCGGCCAACCACCAGCGGCAGCACCCCAGAAGCCATGGGATCGAGCGTCCCGAGATGGCCGATCTTGCGGAGACCCAGCGCACGACGCGCGGCCGCCACAATGTCATGTGAGGTGGGTCCGGGAGGCTTGTCGACCACCAGCACCCCATCGAGAGCGGGATGTGATGTCACAGCCGCGAGATGACGCCTGCAACCCGGTCGATGACGTCCTGGCGGGTGGCGGTGGTGGGATGGTCGACCGTGAAGCCGGATGCGTTCCGGTGTCCGCCGCCGCCGTAGCTGACTGCCACCTGGCGAATGTCGACAGCGTCCTTCGAGCGTAAGCTGACCCGGAGTGCTCCCTCTGATTCCTTGAGAAAGACCACGGCTTGCACGTCCCTGGCGGCCAAGGGGAGATTGACGATGCCCTCCAGATCGTCAGACGCGCAGCCCGCCTCGGCGAGCATGCCGTCCGTCAACGTAAGCACCGCGATCTGGTTGTCGTGCTCGAGACGCATCTGGCCCAGCAGCATGCCGGTAACGCGGAGACGTCCGATACTCCCGTTGTTGTAGACCTCCGCCGCGATCATCGCCGGGTTGGCGCCGGTGGCGGCGATGCGTCTGCAGATCTCGAAGGTCCGATCTGTGATGTTGGCATGCCGGAACGACCCGGTGTCGGTCAGGATGGCGACATACAGATGGGTCGCCATGGCCGGCGTCAATTCGGCGCCCAGCGCGTCGACCAAGTCGCTTACCAATTCCGCGCATGCGCACGCTGATACATCGTGCCAGTTGATCGACCCGTACATCGCGTTACCCGCATGATGGTCGATGTTCAGCAGCGTCTGACTTTCGAGTCCGCGCACGCCGGTTCGATCGAGGCTGCTGCACTCAAGCACGACGACGGCGTCGAAGGTGTCCTTGACTACTTCGGCGACCTCGATCGTCGGCGCGTCAGGCAAGAATGCATAGGACTCTGGCACTGGGTCGGCATTGACGATACGTACCTGCTTGCCCAATTGTCTGAGTGCCGCGGCCAGACACAGTTGCGAGCCGAGCGAGTCGCCGTCGGGGCGGGCGTGAGAGGTCAGCAGGAAGCGGCTGCCCGTCAGCAAGGCGTCCCGTATGCGGGACCCGTCAGTCTGTGGAGTTTCCGTCGTCATCGCTGTCCTGGGCCGCAGGGGCGCTCAGGTGGATCTCTTCCAGCACCTGCGCAATACGCTGCTCCCGTTCGAAGGAGTCGTCGTAGACGAATGTCAGCTCCGGTATGTGCCGCAGACGAACTCGTCGTCCCAGTTGGCTGCGGAGAAAGGGAGCCGCGCGACGAAGACCCCGCTTTGTCTCGATTGCTGATGCGTCAATGGGCGCCGTGTAATACACCCGGGCATGCCGCAGGTCCCGGCTCACTTGCACATGCGTCAGCGTGATGAGTCGCAAGGCCGGGTCGCGCACCGATCGCAGCAGCAGCGTGGACAGCTCTGCCCGGATCTGGTCGCCGATTCTCTCCGGTCGTCCTGGCATGTCGCTATTGGTCTTGTGGGCTTCGCCCTGAACTCTACGCGTCTGCTCCTCGAGAGCAGCGAGTACACCACTCTGCGGCGGCGTGGGCCGACGGTCTCGCGCCCGCTACAGCAACCACTCGACCTCGCTGCGGACCAGCACGCCAGGCTCGGCGCGCTCGATTTCTGAGACGACGCCGCCGAGCGTGCGCTCCGCAATCGCTTGGTCTACTCCGATCGTGACGACCCCCAGGCCTGCTCGCTGGTGCAAATCGTGGTGGGCCACCTCGGAAACGGCGACGTTCAGCCGCGCGACGCGGTCCTTCAGTCGCCGCAGCACCGCTCGCTTGTCCTTGAGCGAGCGGGCACCCGAGAGATGCAGTTCGATGGACAGAAGCCCGACGATCATCGGGTGACTTTGGAAAACGTGTTCGCGAGGCCAGATAACCGGGGCGCGGCCTACACGACCGCGGCGATTTTCTCGATGGTGAAGAACTCCACGACGTCACCAATCTTCAGGTCGGCATAGCGTTCGAAAGCGAGACCACACTCCAGGCCATTCTTGACTTCGCTCACATCGTCCTTGAACCGGCGCAAGGAGCCCAGGCGGCCTTCGTGGATCACCACGTTGTCGCGCAGTAGCCGAGCCTGCGTGTCGCCGGCTCGGGTGATCTTGCCGGCCGTGACCAGACACCCGGCGGCGGTGCCAAACTTCGGCACCTTGAAGGTCTCGCGGACCTCGGCGGTGCCCACTTGGACCTCTTTGATGGTCGGATCGAGCAATCCGGCCATCGCCTTCTTGATCTCCTCGGTCACGTCGTAAATGACCCGGTGGAGTCGAATGTCGATCTCCTCGCGGCGCGCCATGGCCAAGGCAATGCGGTCAGGCCGGACGTTGAACCCGACGATGATCGCATTGGATGCCGAGGCGAAGACGACGTCGCCTTCATTGATCGCGCCGGCCCCACTGCTGAGAAGCCGCACTTTCACGCGTTCGTCGCCCAACTTGCTCAGGGCATCGGCGAGGACCTCGGCGGATCCCAGCACGTCCGCCTTGACAATGATCGGCAGCTCTTTCGTTCCGCCCTCGGCGAGCTTCTGTTGCAACGACTCCAGCGTCAGACGACCACCTCGCGCGCCCAGCGTCTTCGCCTTTTCCTGGCCCTGTCGCACCACGGCAATCTGCCGTGCTTTCGCGGCGTCGACTACGGCCTGGAATGTGTCGCCGGGTTGCGGCAAACCTGTGAGACCCAGTACCTCGATTGGAGTCGACGGCCCCGCCTCTTTCTGCTGTTTGCCGCGATCGTCGATGAGCGCCCGTACTTTCCCGACCATCGATCCGGCAATGAAGTTATCGCCGGTCCGCAGGGTGCCGTCCTTGATAAGGACCGTCGCCACCGGACCACGGCCACGGTCGATCTTCGACTCGAGCACCGTGCCGCGCGCGTTGCGTTTCGGATTGGCCGTGAGCTCGCCCAGCTCTGTGACCAGTAGCACCATTTCGAGCAACGAGTCGAGGTTCTGATTGTTCTTCGCGGACACCTCGACCGTAACGGTCGTTCCGCCCCAGTCTTCGGGAGTCAACCCGAGCTCGGAGAGCTCCGTCTTGACCCGCTCCGTGTTCGCGTTCGATTTGTCGATCTTGTTAATCGCGACGATCAGCGGGACCCCGGCCGCCTTCGCGTGTTCGATGGCTTCCTTGGTCTGTGGCATCACCCCGTCGTCAGCCGCAACCACCAAGATGACCACGTCGGTCACGCTGGCCCCACGGGCCCGCATCAAGGTGAAGGCCTCGTGGCCTGGTGTGTCCAGGAACACGATGCGCTTCTTGTTGACGGCGACTGAGTACGCCCCGATGTGCTGCGTGATGCCGCCCGCCTCGCGCTCGGCTACCCGCGCTTTTCGAATGGCATCCAGTAGCGTGGTCTTCCCGTGATCGACGTGCCCCATCACCGTGACGACGGGAGCTCGCGGAACCAGGTCGCCCTCATCGGTCACGGTCGACTCGACCTCGACCACCTCTTCTTCGTACGAGCGCATCTCGACGTCGGCGCCGAATTCCCGCGCGACCATCGTTGCCGTCTCGGTGTCGAGCGTCGTGTTGATGTTCATCATCATCCGACGTTCGATCAGCTTCTTCAGCACATCTTTGGCGCGCAGTTCGAGCTTGTCGGCCAAATCCTTGACCGTCATGCCTTCGGCGAGCGAGATGGATCTCGTAATCGGGGGCGGTGGCGCCGGCGTGTAAGGCGCGGACGGATGTGGTGGACGGCGCTTGCGGCCGCCCGGCGGACGTGGCGGCGGTCTGAAGTGTGGTCGATAGCCGACTGCTGGCGTGTTCGGACGGCCCATTGGCGCACGCGGGGCCACGGCCCTGGCTCCACCAGGCGGTGTGGTCGGACGAGGCGCCGCGGCGATCGGACGTGAGCCGGGTCGCGGCCGCTGTGGCCGTGGCAATGCCGCAGTCCCCGTGGGCGCGGCGGGTACGGGCCTGGGCGGTACGACGGTGGTCTTCGGTTGAGGTGGCGCCAGCGATGGCGCCGTCTGCTCAACGCGAAGCCTCATGGTCGGTGGTACAACTCGCCCGGTCCGGACGACCGGTTTCGACCCGACGGCTGGCGCCGGGCTCGGCTCTGCGAGTGTAGCCGGTGCCTTCGCGGTGACGGCCTCCGTCGGTACTGATGAAGCCGGTGCGGCTGCTGGTTTGGCCGCCGCTGCTGGCTCGGCTGCCGCTGCTGGCTCGGCTGCCGCTGCTGGCTCGGCTGCCGCTGCTGGCTCGGCCGCTGCTTCTGGTTCTGTCGCCCCAGGTGCCGCTTTCGCGGATTTCGTTGCTGCGGGCGGCGGCGTCGGCGCGACCGGCAGTGTGGCCGTTGGCTGCAGTGGCGCGGTTGGCGCTGCTGACGGATCCTCAATCTTCAGGGACCGAGAGCGCAGCCGCGGTGCACCCGTCGGCGGGGGCGGCGGGGGGGGCGGTGGTGCTTCGACGGGGGGCGGCGGGGCCTCGATGACGGGCGGCTCCGCGATTTCGACCGACTCTTCGGCGTCCTCCGCGGGGGCAGCCTTCGGAGCCCTGACAAGCCGAGGCGGGCCCAACCGTGGGCGCATCGCCGGCTCCGGCGTCTTCTTGCTTTTCGCGCCCTTTGTGCCCTTGCTCGAGGATGTCGCCTTCTGCGAGAACAGCGGACCTGTCGGCAGGCGGACGTCGCGCTCCCGCGCTAGCCGCTCGGCGAATTGTCGCGCGACTATTTCCTCGATGGTGCTCGAGGCACTCTTCACCTCGATGCCATGCTCCCGTTTGAGAAGGTCCATGACCTCCTGACTCGGGATGCCGAGCACCTCCGCGACCTTGTAAATCCGGATCGTGGCCAACGTTGTCCTCTATTTCCCCGTTACGTGTCGTTCAGTCGCCGTCTGGCGCTGGCTTGTTCTCGGTCGTTTCTGGTTCGGGTGCGGCCTCGTCGCCTGCGTCGACTGCCGTCTCATTGACGGACTCGTCGCTCTCACCTTCGCCAGCATCGTCCGAACTATCCGGTTCAACCGCCGGTGCCGTCTCCGCCTCAGCCGTATCGCCAGGCGGTTCGGCGTCAACGCTCTCTGGGCTTTCCGGCTCTACTACCGCGCGCGGCTGTGGGGAGCCAGGAAGCGGGTCGATGCCTTCCTGCGGCACGGCTTCGGTCGTGCCGCTTCCGACGGCGCCGCCGGCAGCCATGGTGGCCGCTTCGGCGCCCTGCCTCAGCGCTTCCGCGGCGCCTTCGGAAAGACCCAAGACTTCGCTCAGTTCAGAGGCGCTTGCCGACACCATCCGTTCGACGGTTTCAATGCCGGCCGCGTTGAGCTTTTCGACCATTTCCTCGTCGAGCCCGGGCACGGACAGCGGAGCTGGCTCCGCGCCCAGATCGTCGAACTGGGCCTCAACCTCGCGGCGCTTCTCTTCCTCGCTCTTGATGTCGATTCTCCAACCCGTCAGCTTGGCGGCGAGTCGGACGTTTTGCCCCTTCTTGCCGATGGCAAGGGACAGCTGTCGGTCTTCGACGACCACTTCGATAATTCGATCTGCCTCGTCGACCACGGTCACGCGTTGCACACGGGCGGGGCTGAGCCCGTTCGTGACGAACACGGTGGGGTCATCGGACCATTCGACGATGTCTATTTTCTCGCCGCGGAGCTCACGAATAATGGCTTGTACCCTGGTGCCCTTCATCCCGACACACGCACCGACAGGATCGACTTCGCGCTCACGGGACGCGACCGCGACTTTGGCCCGGTCGCCTGCCTCGCGGACGGCGCCGCGGATGACGACGGTGCCGTCGTAAATCTCAGGAACTTCCTGTTCGAAGAGCTTGATGAGCAACACCGGATCCGTTCGCGACAGAATGATCTGCGGCCCCTTGGTGTTTTTGTTCACGTCCTTGATGACGGATCGCACGCGGTCGCCCGTGGTGTAGTTCTCGGCGCGCGACTGCTCCCGACGCGGCAGGAGCGCCTCCACGCGCCCAACCTCCACCACGATATCTCCGCTCTCGAAGCGTTTGACTAGGCCGTTGATGACCTCTCCGACCCGCTCATGGAATTCGGCGAACACGTTGTCACGCTCCGCCTCCCGAACTTTTTGAAAGATGACCTGTTTGGCCGTCTGGGCTGCGATGCGGCCCAGGACGTCGGTCGGTTTGGGGAATTCGATCTCCATCCCCGGCTCCGCCTCGTCGCCGTACAGTTCCCGAGCTTCCGTCAGCGAGATCTCTGCCTCTGGGTCGGTGACCTCTTCCACGATCACCCGGACGGCGAACAGTTCGACCTGACCCGTCTCGGAATTGAATTTTGTGCGCAGGTTCTCGTCAGACTTGTAGTACTTCCGCGACGCCGTCAGGACCGCGTCTTCGATGGCCGTGATGATCACGTCGGCCTCGATCCCTTTTTCCTTCGCCAAAGACTCGATGGTTTGTTGTAACGCGTTGTTCATTGCGACTTCCTGTCGGACGCTAGATCTCGACCTCGAGCTGTGCGCGCGCGACCGCCGTTTCTGGGACCCGGCGCGTCGTCTTGCCGTCCGTAATCATGATGGTTCGGTCTTGCACACCAGCGATGCGACCCGACACGAACCGCTGTCCGTCAACCGGCTCGTCTGTCACAATTTTGACACGACGGCCAATGAACCGTTCAAAGTCACCGAGGCCACGAAGCGGCCTATCCAGCCCCGGAGACGACACTTCCAACGTGTAACGCTGCTCGAACGTCACCTCAGTGTCGAGCACTGCGCTGACGTCAGTACTGACAGTGGCGCAGTCCTCCACCGTTACATTTTCCCCGCCCGTTCGCTCCGGTCCAGACGCGCCGACCCGGTCGATCACGACTCGGAGCACCCAGCCGGCCGACTCTCGTCGAAACTGCAGGTCGAAGAGTTCCAGCCCGTGACTGTGAGCGATCCGCTCCGCAATCTCTCGAATGATGCCGAGACGATCAGTTCGCGACTCCGACACACCGGCCGCCTTGTCTTGTCTGGTGCGTCGCACGACCACGCGCGCCTTCATCCGGCCGCACGTGAACACGGGCAGTGCGTGGTCCAGATCCGCCCCGAAAATAAAAAGCGGGCTGAAAATGCCCGCTCCTTGCTCATCACAGGGAACGTAACCGTGGAACTATATCACGAGAGCTAGCAGCCGGCGTCGCTCGACCAGACTTCCGGTGCGTCAATCGCTCACGGCCGCAGTCGGTTGAGCATCCGCGGGTATGGAATCGTCTCTCGGACATGGTCGAGACCGCAAATCCAGGCGACCACCCGCTCGATGCCCATTCCGAAGCCAGCGTGGGGCACGCTGCCATACCGGCGCAGATCCAGATACCAGTCGAACGCCTCCTGAGGCAGCTCGTGCTCCTGGATCCGTTGGAGGAGGAGATCGAGATCATCGAGCCGCTGGCCCCCGCCCACGATCTCGCCGTAACCCTCTGGCGCCAGGATATCGACCGAAAGCGAGAGATCGGGCCGCTCGGGATCCGGCTTCATATAGAACGCCTTGGTCGCCGACGGGTACCTGTGGACGGCTACGGGTCGATCAAATTGCTCTGCGAGCACGGTCTCGTCCGGCCCCCCGAAGTCGCCTCCCATCTGAAACGGGCGTCCCTGGTCCGTCAGGATCTGGGCCGCTTCGTCATACGTCAGTCGTGGAAACGGTGTGCGCACCTGCTCGAGCGGTGCTCGGTTCCGCTCGAGGGTGTCCAGTTCGCGCTGCCGTTCGTCAAGCGTTCGGGCGACGACAGACGTGATGAGCTCCTCGGCCAGCTTGATCACGTCTTCAAGCGTGGCATAGGCCATTTCAGGCTCTACCATCCAGAACTCAGTGAGGTGGCGGCGGGTTTTCGATTTTTCGGCCCGGAACGTGGGACCAAAACAGTAGACCCGGCCGAGCGCCATGGCGTTTGCTTCGTTGTACAACTGGCCGCTTTGCGTCAGGTAGGCGGTCGTGTCGAAGTACGACACGGGAAACAGCGTCGTCGTACCCTCGCAGGCCGCCGGTGTAAAGACCGGCGTATCGGCCAGGATGAATCCGCGGCTGTTGAAGAAATCACGCACTGCGTTGATTACGGTGTGGCGGACTCGCAGGACCGCGTGCTGGCGCTCTGACCGTATCCAGAGGTGCCGTCGGTCCAGCAGAAAGTCGACGCCGTGCGACTTCGGCGTAATGGGGTAGTCGGCAGCCGCGCCGACGACTTCGAGTCTCGTCACGTCCATCTCGTAGCCCCCTGGGGCTCTGGCGTCCGCGCGGACCACGCCCTCAACGGTGAGGGAGGTCTCCTGGCCCAGGTGACCCGCTTGCGTGAAGAGCGTGTCGCCGACCGTTGCCTTGGACATCACGGCCTGGATGAACCCCGAGCCGTCGCGGATCGTGAGGAAGTGCAGCTTGCCGCTGGATCGTCGGTTGTGCAGCCAGCCTTGCAGCGTGACTGTCTGCCCGTCGTGTTGCGCGATCTCGTCGATATGAGCCATATCCAATCCTCCTCGAGGCCGATTCTCACACATGGAAGCCGTGACGGCCCAACGAACGTGAGACGCGGTCTCTGCCGCTGCTCATTGGCGTAATTCGGGCAGATGCGGTACCAGGAGCTCGTACAACTGAGCGAAGCGGCCGTGGTCGTTCAGCGTGCGTCGCAGGTACCGCAACGTGCGCGGGACGGCCGAGGCGAACCCTTGCCGGTTGGCAACGGCGATCTGGTGACCGAACGTGCCCAAGGCCTTCAAGTGGCGCTGAACCGACATCAGATCGAACCGCTCACGAAAGCCATCCGACCGTCCGCGTGGGGTCGCGGCCAGAAATCGGTCGGTCATGTCCGACACCAGTTCCGGGTCCAAATCGACGTAGCAGTCGCGCAGGAGCGACACGAGATCGTAGGTGTCGGGTCCCCACCGCGCATCCTGGAAGTCGATGACGACGAGCCGCTGCTGTCGCACCATCAGATTGCGGCTGTGGTAGTCACGGTGACATAGGACACGCGATTCTCCGACCAGGTCTTCGACAATGGACCCGAATTCACGGTCGAACGCACGGGATTGGCTTGCGCTGATGGCCGCGCCCCGGTGGGCGCCAAGGAACTCAGATCGGAAGAACGTCAGTTCTTGCGTGAGGGTCGTCTGGTCGAACGCGATGTCGAAGGGTGGCTCGGATGGAGCGTGCCGCTGCGGTTGAGCTCCCTGCAGCGCGACAAGCAGGTCCACCGCCTGGCGGTAGAGCGGCGCCGGATCGTGCGCGCCGTCGTCAAGCCAGTCTTGCAGTGTGTCTTGGCCGAGGTCCTCGAGCGCCAGGATACCCAGGTCCCCTGCGTGGCCGAGCACCGTCGGAACGGGAATGGCAAGACGGCCGAGCAGCTCCGACACCCTCAGCTGCCTGAGCGTGCCGGCGTGGAACGGCTCCGGATGGACGGCCAAGATAAACGGTGGCGCGTGGTGCGGCGTGACGCGCAGGTAGGCGCGGTTTGATGCGTCGCCATGGAGTCGGCTCACGCGCGCGGCATCGGTCACACCGGTCCGACGGAGGTAGGCGCCGACGCGGTCCTCGATCGAGTCGAGCGGTGCGGACGGGCGGGCAGGGGGCACGGCGGTCATGCGCGGAGACTGGTTGGGGCGGTGACGATGGTCAGACCGGCGTCGCGATGATTGGAACGGTGAGCAGTTCGCCGAGCCGTTCCGCGCCAGCCAGGGTGACTGTATCCCGGTGGTGTCCGGCCGTGGCAGAGAGTGGCACGACGGCGCGCCCGTCGAGCCAGGTGCCATCGGGGACGCGGACTCGGTCGGTGAGAATGCAGTTGGTCACCCGGCAGTTCGCGCCCACGTGGACATCGTCCCACAGAACCGACCCTTCGATACGCGCGGAGGAGTCCAGACGGCATCGTCGGCCGACACACGTGTCCTGCGGTGTCTGGGCCTCGCCTATCGCCCGATTCGCCGCGAGGTAGTCGGCCGGCGTCCCGATGTCGTGAAAACGACCACCAACCTCATGAATCCGCAGTTGCCCCGGCCTGGCCGCCAGCCGGTTGTAAAGGCCCCCAACCGAGGCCGCCGGCGTCCCATCGTCAAGGGTGTCGAACGCGGATGCGTCGGCGACCTGCACCCCTACAAAGAGCGGCGGGCACCGGGGATCGCCCCGGGGGGCGAAATCGGTGACTCGTCCGACCGAGTCCGAGATGACCCCGCCGTACCGCGTCGGGTCTGGATTCGTCGTGACCGCGAGGGTGACCTTGGCGCCGTGCGTGCGGTGCGCGTCCAAGAGCGCGGCGAGGTCGACATCGCACAAGGTGTCCCCGTTGATGAGAAAGAACTGACTGCCGAGGAGTGGCGCCGCATGACGCGGTCCACCCGCCGACCCCAAGACCACGCGCTCCCAGGAAAAACGGACCTGACACCCCAACCCGACGCCGTCACCGACCACCGCGGCGATCGTCTCGGGCCGATGGTGCAGGTTGACGACCGCCTCCCGTACACCCTGTGCGGCCAGTCTGGTCAGGTGATGGCGAATCAAGGGGGTCCCCGCCACCGGAACCGCCGCCTTTGCACGGGAGAAGGTCAGCGGCCGCAGCCGTGTCCCAAGTCCGGCCGCGAGGACCAGCGCCGGGGGGAGTGGCGAGATCACGAGACGTCAAAGACCATGTGCTGTGCGGTCGATCGGTGCGCGGCTCGGTGCCGCTCGAACAAAGCGTGATAGGAGTCGGTCAAGAAGTCCCCTGGCGGTCTGCCGAGGTCTTCCGCCATCCGAAGAATATCCTCGCTGCTTCCCTCAAGCTCGACGAAGGTGCCGATCGGGGACTCATCGAGGGCGATGACAAGGTCGCCTCGTGTGAACTCTTCCCGGTACTTCTCGTAGCGAAACCAGACGTGAAACCCCAGCCGTTCGCACAGCTGCACCATGACAGCGCCGTCGCCGACACTGGTCTCGAGTTCCTCTCGCACTTTCATGGTGCTGGGTTGAGGTGCTCCTTTGAACGTCACGAACGCGCGATCGCCGTCGACTCGCACACGCAGCGTGCACCGACGGTGCTGTAGTGGATCTGTTTCGCGATCCAGCAACCGGTCGCTCTGCAGGCGTCGCGGTCGCCACGAGACGGCACCCGTGCGGAGAATCGCGGTTCGCGCGTCAGCGGGACCGCGGTACCGCAACTTCACTTCACGCTCGACTGGGCTCGCCATGTGGTGACTCAGAATCGGGTCTTGAACGAACCGTTCCACGGGGTCGGGGGGGTGACCTGCTTTCCAAGCAGCAGTACGTGATGCGTGCTCCCCAGTCCGCCCGGCACCACCAGCGTCTTCAGCGCGAGCCGATGCTTGATCGACGGGATGTCGGCTCCGGTTGGAGCATCGTCGAGTGCGCCCAGCCCAAGCAGGAAATGTGTTTGGTCGGTGAGTCCGAGCATGTCGAGGCCCTCGCCGGTGCCGGCCGCCGCCACCGAGGTCCAGTCGACATGAGCGGTAATGTCCTGCATGCCGGGATGCGCCAGCCACGGGGGGCCGCCGCCTTGCTCGACGTCGGTGTCTGAGGTCCCCACCTGGTGCCGGCGAAAGGTCGTCAGTGTGCCCGTAGCATGACCGTCCGAGTACAGCGCTTCAGCCGGATGGCCGTAGTCGACCAGGAGCAGGAAGCCTCGCGCTAGGCTTTTTGCCGCCTTCTGCACCCAGGTGACCGCCGCCAAGTTGACCTCGCCACGGCCGCCAGGGGACAGCTGTACGTCGAGCCGGTCCAGATAGTGGGCCAGGTCCGGGGTGGAAGGCAGGGCAGTCCGTTCCACGAACTGGTTGTGCTCGAGGTCGACGACGATTTCTCGGAGTCCATCTGCGGTCATGGCGACCGCGTGTGTCGGGAGTGCGTCGAGCAGCTCGTTTGCCAAAATGACCCCGTGCACCTCCTCGGGCATCTGGTGCGAGGAGTCGACGAGGCGGGCAGCGTGGCGGCCCAGTGTCTCCACCTGCGTCTCGCGTGCCGCGGCGCTGGCTTC